>JAGXFH010000083.1 GCA_024637315.1 Brevirhabdus sp. | reverse complement strand
AGCTTCTCCCGCCGCTCATCCATCGACATGCCGGGCTTCTGGTGATCGGCTTTGACGAAATCCGAAATTTGCAGGGCAAATTCGTTCCCTTGGTCCTGCCCGATCCGATCAAGGAAACTGCAGAGTTGAATGGCCGCCGCATTGGGGTAGCCCCTCAGAAGCGGTAAGCCGGCTCTGGCCTCTGCCAGAAGGCGGGCCTGCGCCTCGTCGATGTCGAAGGAGTTCAGCATGCGCTCAAGATGGATCGATGAAGTCCTAGCACGAGCAACCTTTCTTGCTCGGCCTGTCGCGGGGCTTGCATGTGCCGTTGTCGGCATGGTCACTCAATTGTGGCGTGCCGTGTGCGGTGGGGCTGCTGATCCGGTCGTTGCTGCCAGAAACCGAACATCTTGCGCTGCCACCAGAAGGATGATCTCGGGCGACATCTTGAAGGAATGCAAGGGCGAGGTTTTTGTCATGGGAGGGCTAACCAGCGCATTGGCCGCCTCAAGCCGGGCGACTTTGGCATATACCGACCAGGAGCTCCTGCGGCTTACCTTCGCGCGCGGACCATCTCGGCCCCATCGGGCGCGTTCAGCAGCAACTCTCCATCCGCTGTGGTTGAGAACCCCGAAGCCCGCACAAACGCGCGCAGCAGCGCTCCCTCCACCTCCATCGCCTCGGGACCGCAAGTCTTTGGCATGCTTTCGAACGGAAAGACCACGATGGTTCCTGCCCCAAGCTGGATCTTCGTCGTGTAGATATTGCAGGGCGCTTCCAGCCGGATCGTATCC
Organism: Brevirhabdus sp.; assembly: GCA_024637315.1. Lineage (GTDB taxonomy): Bacteria > Pseudomonadota > Alphaproteobacteria > Rhodobacterales > Rhodobacteraceae > JAHEAO01. The sequence goes on along the minus strand of JAGXFH010000083.1, from coordinate 20,536 downwards.
TCGTTGAAGGTAACCCTGGCGGGGCTGTCCGGCAACATCTCGGAAAACGCCGACGAAGTGATGTTCCACGGTTCGCCTTGCAGAGTATCAACAGAATCACTGGCCATTGTCGGCTCCTGTTTTATGGCGTTTCTGGCCTGTTCAAAGGCAAGATGCAGGGGAAGTTCGGTGCCAGTCCCGGCATTTGCGGAGGGGAGATACGTACTTGGGACGGATACCGGGGCTGGAGTCGCCACTCCGCCGGCGGCCCAACTCTGCCCGCCGGCGCCCAGCCAGAGTCCCAAAACTGCAACGCAATACAAACACTTCATGCCCGGGCACCTTTCTGTCAGCCGGACCAAGCCGCACCCCAGCATCTGCGGAATGCGCCGTGGCGTCAATGACGCAGGGGCAAGCTGTTCTTGCCAGGTCCCGGCTTGGATGCCAATCTCTGCTGGTCGAATGCACGCAGGACATCTTCGGGAGGACGAGAAATGCCCGCAGGCCAAGAGTCAGGGGAAGATCTCAAGACCACAATCGGACAGGCGCGAAAGAAGCCGCTGGCGTTTGGTTTGTGCCTTGGCAAGAAGGCCGACACGACCCTTTTGATGACCCACAAGACGAAATCTCCGTCCGTTGTCGGACAACAGGCTCGCAAGGCTGGTGAGACCAGCAAATTCACCTTTGGCATGATGAGCGTGAAGGGCAAGAACCTGATGCTCACCTGCGAAGGCGATGTGCCCGCCGGGATGGCGCGCAAGACCAAGGAATATCTCAAATCCGCGGGTTTCCCGATGAAGGTCGTGTTGCTTGACAAGTCAGGCGCAACGATTGAGTCCGATGGCGACGATGACGAAGAGGAGAACGAGGCCGGCCTGGCCGTGACCGACGAGGAGCTTGAGGAGGAAACTGTCGCTGCAGCGGACCCGTCCGAGGAAGTGGCCGGTGCGGTTGCCGACGAACAAGCAGGTGCAACTGCCGACGACGGTCCTGATCCCCGTGCAGTCGAATGGGCAGCGACTGCCAGAAAGCTGGAAGCCGCGCTTGAAAAGGCGACGGAAAAGGCAGGCACTATGACCGCACCCGCCCGTGAACGGTATGAGGCCTTGCTCGCCCATGCCGCCAACGGCGCATATGACGCCGCCTTGGGCGGCACCAAAGGCGTGGTTGAAGCAATCAAAGCGGCGATGGAAAACGCTGCGGGCGCGACCAAGGCGACCGAAGCGGATCGCGATCGCTGGGAAAATGCGCAAGCGAAGATGCAGCCGATCATCGACCGGGCCCTGGAGATCGGCGCGGGTGATGTTCGCAAGATCGAAGCCCTGTGGAACTTTGCCAAGACCAAGGCCGAGGCGGAAACCCCCGATTATCCGGCCGCGATCAAGACGATCACGATGCTGGTCAAGCTTGTTGAAGAGGCCCGCGCAGCGCAGCCGGCAGCCGCGGATGCGGCCACGTCGGGGGCATCGGCCGAGGCAGGTCCGACGCAGCGGGCCGAAGTCGCGGGCGGTCCGCAACCCGCCGCGCCGGAAGTCGCTGCGGGCGGCGATGCCTCGGACTCTCCGGCAGAACCAGCCGCCGCAGCGGCGGCGGGCGACGGAGCGCCAGAGCGCACCCCTGAGCCGGCCGGCGCGGCTGGCGCTGCCGAAGCCGCAGGCGCCGAACCGGCCCCTGTACCGGCGGCCAGCGCGCCCGAACCGACCGCACCTGCCGACCTGACCGGCACAATCTTAGAGAAAATCACGCGAGGCGAAACTCGACTGACCGAAATGACGCAGTTGATGACGGCCTATGACGCGATCATCCCGGGATCGGCCGAAGGCACTCCGGCGGACTGGACCGCCGAAAAGACCCGCATCAGCACCGAGTTGGACACGCAAAAGGCCGCCGGAGCCGCCGCAGACGTGGCGAAGGTGGACACCGCCCTGAAGGACATCGTCAAACTGGAAACCGACATCCGTGCGATGACTGCCAAGAAGGCTGACTGGAAGGCCGCGTTGGAACTCTTCCAGTTGCGCCTCGTTCCACTCGATCACCATGCTCAAGCCGGCGCCACGCCCGAGATCAAACCCAAGGTCGATGCGATCAAGACCGATCTGGCAAAGGCCGAAGCCGACGCTGCCGCGCGCAAATTCGACAAGGCGATCAAGGCGCTGCCTGATCTGGGGAAACGCTGCGACAGCGTGGCCAAACAGGCCGATGAATTCGCCCACTACGCCACGATACTGGCGCAACGCGAAGGTGTCGTGAACCCGCTGACAGGCACGGTGACCGGCGTGGCGACCATCGACGCGCTGACCACCGAGATGACCACTCTGCTGGCCGGGGCGAAAGCCGATGCCGCGGCAGGCAAGTTCGGCGACGGGGTCAAGAAACTCGACAAGATCCCGCCGCTTGCCGACAAGCGCGCTGGTGCTGTTCAGCACGAGGCCGATTATCAGTTCTTCATGGGTGGCGCGACCACGGCGATCGCCAATATCGACGCCCATCCGGCCAATGTGCGCGATCCGATGAAAGACGCGATAACCGAACTCAAGAAGGATTTCGAGGACTCGAAATTCGCAAAGACCGCGGATTATTCCCTGTCCCGAAACCTGATGGTGGAAATGCGCCGACGCGCACAGGCCATTGATGCCGACTGCACCGCTCATGCCAGTTATCTTGCCAAGCTGACGCCCTTCGAAACCCAGCTCGCCGCTTTTGACACCCACAAGGGTCGCGCCGGAATCGAGGAATTCTTTCAATCCATGCAGCGCGATCACACGTCTGCCAAATCCGAAGCCGCGGGCGGCAAGTTTTCCACGGCGGAATCCCTGCTGGACCGCAGCCAACCGCAGTGGATCGCCCAGAAGGCAAATGCCGATGCGTGTGAAGCTTATGGCGACAAACGGGATGCCGTGAAGGCCAAGATCGACGGTCTGCGCGCCCGGCCAGAAGCAGCAGATGGCGTGGCGCAGGCCGATGCCCTTGTCTCGGCCGCGGCCGTCGAAGCGGTCAACAAGCAGTTTGCCATGGCGCTTGCCACTGTTGCCGAGGCTGAAGCCCGTGCTGACGCGGCCAAGACCGCAGCCGATGCGCAGGACGCCCTTGGCGCCTTGAAGGATGAGGGCGCGCTGGATGGCATGGCCGCGGATTTCGACGCCGCCTACAAGGTGTTTACGGATATGCGCGCGAATGTGGTCGCCGCCGACAGCGGCAACGCCTTTGCCGCCCTGATCGCCAAAGCCGACCCCGAGGCGCAGAAAGCCAAGGACGAGGCCGGCAAACCGACACCTGACTACGCGGTGGCGCGCACTGCACTGGACGCGGCGATTGCTCTGCTGGAGGACGCGCTGCCGAAGATCCTGGCCTCTGGCCCGTTCAATACTCATCTGGCCGATGCACGCACGATGGCGACCACCACGCTGACGCCTTTGAACGTGGATGATTGCATCAAGGACGCGATCGCAGACGTAACCAGACTTGCCGACGAAGCCGAGGCCCTGGCCAAGCCCGAAGGCTATGATTTCGCCGGCGGTGAGGCCAAGCTGGTCGAAGCCATGGCCGTCGCCCGCAAGGCCCAGGCCAACGGAGCCATGTATCCCGGCATCAAGACCGACCGCGCGGCGATCGTGACCATCAAGGCTCTGATCACACCGGCAGCGGTCGCGACACTGATGGCCAAGACCGTGGCCGACCTCGACAAACTGCTCAAGGATATCGACGACGCGCTCAAGGCGGGTGATTTCAAGACCGCCGCCGCGAAAGGCCGGACCGGGGCGGCCATGCAGGCCGCCGTCACGGCCGATGTCTCGACCTGCACCAACTACCCGGTGTCAAAGAACGCCTGGGTCGTCAGCCGCTATCCGGCGGCGACCAGCGATGCCGCCAAGCCTCATGTGGACAAGGCCAAGCAGTTGATGACCGATGCCGATGCGGCCATGGCCGCCGGCAACTACTCCGGGGGGTACAATGTCCTGTCTGAGGGCTCTTGGGCGATGGATGCCGCGATCAAGGCCCAGACCGAAGCCGCGGCCTACACGCCTGCGCATGACGCCGCCAAGCTGAAGCTTGACGCTCTCAAGGCGCTCGACTGCCCGCCGATCGCCGAGCGGGTGGCCGCAATTCAGGCCAAGTTCGACGCGGCCGTACAGAAGGCTGCCGACGGCAATTACTTTGGCGCCGAACGCGACATGAAGGCGCTGCCGGCGGAATGCGATGCGCTGATGGCGCTGGCCGCATCGGCCAAGGCATATGACACAGCCCGCATCGAGGCGGAAGCTGCCCGCACCGAAATCGAGGGCCATGCCCAGGCCGACGCTATCCGGACCATGATCGACCGGTTGGCGGCCAAGTACGAGTCGGCCGTGGCGATGGCGGCGACGGATGACTTCGCCAATGCCGCGGCGATGATGGGCGAGATCAAGCCCGCTGCGGAAGATGCCAAGACCGCGGCCGATCACGCCGCGATTTTCGACGGGGTGGCGGACGCCGTCGGCGGGCTGGGTGACGATGAGGGCCCCGCCTTTGGCCAGATCACCGCCGCCAAGGCGGTGCTGGGCTATCTCCAGTCGCGCGATGATGCCGCCGTCGCCAGCGCGGACCTGACCATTGCAGAAAACAAGATCGCCTTTGCCGAAGACAGCTCGAACCCGCCGGCCGACAGGACCAATGCCCTGAAAGAGGCGATGGACGCGACCAAGAAGGCCGAGGAGGTTCTGGTCCAGCACCGCGAACTGCTGCGCGCCGTTGAAACGGCACGCGGCCGGATCGACACGCTGTCGAGCCACGCGCAGGCCGCCTATGTAGCCGAGGACGTCACCAAGATGAAAGCCGATCTGGACGCCGTCGTCCTTCTGGGGTCCTCCGGCACCGATTTTGCCAAGGCGACGACGGATCTGAACGGTGTGATGGACCGCTATGCCGAAGTGCTGGCCGATGCCGATGGACAGGTCGAATTCCTTGCGCTTCGGGCCAAGCCCGAACTGGACGCACGGCTGGATATCCTTGAACGGCATGACCATGCCTACTCAATCCGAACCAACATCGACGCAATGCGCGCCAAGATAGTCACGGCCGACGAGAAGGCCGCCGAGCGCGACCATGAATCCGCGATTGCCGCCCTGAACGAAGCGATCGCGTTGGGTACAAGTGCATTGGTGATGGCCGACATGCACGGCAATACCCCGCCAACCCCGGAGAACATCAAGGCCATTATCAACGGCCCCGGCGGTCTGGATGAACTGGATGCGATGATCGACCAGCTCGAACCCGACGCGCAGCGCGCTGTCATCCGCGTGGCGTTCGAGGCGCGCTTTGGCTGTGCGCTGGAAAACTGGCAGGGCGGCGCGGTCGCGGGCGACGGCGCGCAAACCGGCCCGGACATCCAGCGGTTCTACCAGATCATGTCGGATCTTCCCGGTGGCGCGACGATGGACAACGACAGTTTCCGCGTGTTCCGCAACGAGGAGTCCGGCGGCAGCGGGTCGCGCTATTCGGGCACCGACAAAGCGGTGATCATGGATGAAGGCCCGCGCGAACTGTCGGCAGCCTATCTCTTCGGGCGGGAAGACGCCGTGGGTGAGGTGGACGAGGAATGCGAGCCCGCGAACGAGGAACCCGTCACCTATTTCAGCTGGAATACACTGCACGAGGTTGGCCATGCGGTGGACGACCAGCACGGTTTCATGAACAGCCATCAGAGTGGATCGGCCTATGGGGGGTGGCAAGTTCATGGCCGCAATCCGCAGCCGGTGGCAGATGCCGTGGCCAGACACTTCAAGTACGACCCGGCCTATGTCGGTCAGCGATTGGCGAAGAACGCTAGCCCCGCCATTCCCGATGCGCCGAGCGGCGTGTCGCCTGAAGAATGGGAATCGCGGCGCATCGAAGTCGAGGCCTGGATCAGCATGGCCGCTGTGGGAAATGACCCTTGGGCCAGCATGTCTTCGGCCACCAGACTTGCGATTGGCGGACGCGTCTATCAGGAAAGCTACATCGACAGCTGGACCAGCTACGAACTGGCGGCGCGCTCAAAGGGCATCACCGGATACCAGTTCCGCGCGCCCGGCGAGTGGTTTTCTGAGCTCTATGCCGCTTATCATTCGGGCAAGTTGAAAGACACCCATCCTTCGGCGGGGTGGTTGTCCACGCTTTAGGTTTGGTATTCCGAAATTGGCGGTCGATATCCTTCTGGCCGCCCCCCGACGGTTCCGCGCCAAAGCGCGTAAACGCACCTGAAAGGCCCTGAAGATGTCCCTATTTCGACCCCGAAATCTGGTTTGTCCCAACTGCAAATCCGCGATCACAATGGAAGCAGTCGGCTCGGTCAACGCCGACCGACGGCCGGACTACCGCGACGCCATCCTTGCCAGTGATTTCCAGGATACGACTTGCCCGAATTGCAACGAAACTTTTCGCCTGCAACCCGAATTCAACTACCTTGACGCAGCGCGAGGTCAGTGGATCGCCTCGCTTCCCGCCGCCCGGATGCCGCAATATCTTGCTGCCGAAGACGATGCGACGGCGCTCTTCGCGACCAGCTACGGTGAACGTGCTCCGAAGGCGGCGCAGGACGTCGGCAAGACCCTTGATGTACGGGTCACGTTCGGCTGGCCCGCCGTGCGTGAAAAGCTGCTGATCCGCCAGCATGATCTGGACGATGTGATGATCGAACTGACGAAACTCGACGTCTTGCGCCGCGTGCCGTCGGCGCCATTGAAGCCGGGCACCGAGCTTCGGCTCACGGCGGTCACCGATGATATGCTGGTAATGGTCTGGATCGACACCGCCAGCGAAGGCGTGATAGAGGAATTGCTGGTCCCCCGTGCTCTTTATGATGCCATCGCGCGCGACGAGGAAAGCTGGGCGCCAGCGCGTGCCAAGCTGACCGACGGCCCCTTCGTCGATATGCAAAAACTCTACATGGGCCCTGGCCGGGCAGCCTGAGCGGCTAACGCATGCGCGTATTCGAGGAACTGATTGACCCCCATAGGTGTTCCTGTGTCGAAATACCGTTAATCGCGAGAAACTTTCTTTGACCTGCCGGATCTGGGAAGAAGGAGTTGTTCATGACCAAGGTTCAACGGCAGATCGAACGGCACTCATCAAGCCCAATGGACCCATTTCTTTTTCTGTCGGAATAGATCAAAGTCAGTGGTGCTGCTGATCAGCGGCACGGCGCAGCAGGGGTTGGTTTCAAAAAGTGGCTGCTGCCCGTAAAACTGTCCAGTATGTGACGTCAGCACGTATCGGAGAGATTTGAGGGCCATCGGAACCGTGGGGCCGCCAATTTTGGCTGGACTCATGACCAGTAGTTCGCAAGTTCAAATCTTACTCATGCAACATAACCTCCACGTTTCGAAGCGAAAGCGGAGACCGGACATACATCATAACCGCCAGGCGGATGATCTCGGGCGACGATTTAACGTAGCGGAAATGGAAGCGTTTTGCCAACAAGATAGGCCCCCTGCCCCGATCAAGTAAGTTGCTTCTGACAAAATTCAGACAGGGACATCGGCACTGGAGCATTTGAGGGCGCGCTCCTCCCACGGCCATTGCTTTGACAAAGACAAGGCGTCGCGCAATGCCTGATGGGGTGCCCCGGGATTGGAACAGCGTGCAGAAAATCAACTCATCGCGCTATTGCAGTCGTTCGATCAAGGACGTGTTGGTTCCGGTTGTTGGATTTCTGATCGGTCCATCGTTGGCGTCGGCGAACTTCAAGATAATTCAGGTCTCCGATGTCTCCTCCGGTTACACTGCCAGTACGGTGAAAAATTTCTACAATGTTCTGGGGCACTGCCGGAGCGAACACATGGTTCGGGGATGCCAACCAGATGCATGGCCAAGGGATCCGGTTTCGCCATATGCTGGTTTTCAGTGTAGAAGTGCCGCCTTCATGAGACAAATGACTGTCTGAGGCCAGGCGCTGAAAATGAGGTGAACCATGGACGATTATCGGTCAGTTGGCCGGCATGCAGCTTTGCAGGGATCTGTCGCGCTCTGGTCTTCGCTGACAGTCAGGTTCTTGCCGGGACTCGCTGCGGCGAAGGGGCTGTTGTTTGGGGTTTTTCTTTTTGCAGCCTGGCCTGCGGTCGCAACGCAGGAATACATCCTGCCCACGCTGTTTGATGTGACCGATGTTGCGGGCAATGACGTGCTGAACGTCCGAGAAGCTCCCAACGCCCGTGCGGCGATCATCGGGACCCTCTCGCCCCAAGCCCGCGATATCGAGGTCGTCGGCTATGATGCAACCGGTCAATGGGCGCGGATCAACACGGGCGAGCAGAGCGGTTGGGCCGCGCTGCGCTTCCTTGCCTATCGGGTGGATGTCTGGAACCCCGGAGCCCTGCCGCCGACCCTTCAATGCCTTGGGAACGAGCCATTCTGGTCGTTCCGACCAGCCGGCGATCAGTTGGCGTTCTCGACGCCGGAAGCGCCCGACGTCATGATGAGGATCGAGGCCGTCCTGAGCATAGGCATCTTCCGGGATCCCCGTCGATCGATTTCAGCAAAGGGCGATTTCGGCCGCATGACCGCAGTGCTGGTGCCCATGGCGTGTTCGGACGGGATGTCGGATCGCGCCTATGGGCTTGATGTCACCGTGATCCTCGAGGACCGCGGAGAGATGCAAATGCTGACCGGTTGTTGTTCCATCGCGCCACGCTGAGTGACCCTGCGCGGCATAAGTCAATCAGGACCGCCGCACCGGCGACCGGACGGAGGCGCTATGCCTTGGCGCTGATCATCGATGCATGTCCTCGATCGTAAACCCTTCGCGACGGTACCTCGTGTCCAGATTGCAGCACCCTGCTGCATTCGAGAAGTGCAAGCATGAAGCCGCCCTCTTTCGGGCAAATGGCATGCGGCGGCAACTTGACCGCCGTCGCGCAGCCCCGCGTACGGAACGGTGCCCGGTTGCAAGTGAGAACATCCGATGATGCGCGCCACAAGTTCTTAACAACAGGCACTTTTCGGGCATCCGAACGGTCTGTCGGACGCATGACCATGACTCCGTCGCCCGACAAAAGACGTGGGACGCCGATGGTGAACCGCGAAGCGCTCTGTACCGGTGGCAGAGCGATTGTTCTGTCCAGTTCGGCAGCGACTTTCGTCAGCGTCGGTCAGCGCATCTTCACGACCAGTTCCTGCGCCCCGCCGCCAAGGCGCAGCCGGATCCGTCCGTCCATTGGGGTCAGCGCCACGCCGTCCAGGGCAGCAGTCAGGATACCGTGCCCGGTCCGTCCCCGGTTGTCGATGGTGATCGCCAAAGCGGTCTCCCCGATCCTGACCGTCGCCCTGACCTCTGGCCAGTCTTTCGGAAAACACGGGTTCAGGACAATCTCCGGCCCAGCGCGGGTCAGACCCAGCAGGCCCTCGACGCCGGCGCGGTACATCCAGGCGGCCGATCCCGTATACCAGGTCCAGCCGCCCCGCCCCGCATGCGGCGCGGTGGAATAGACGTCGGCCGCAACCACATAGGGCTCAACCTTGTAGCGGGTCGTGTCGGCTGGGGTCAGGGCGTGATTGATCGGGTTCAGCATTGCGAAAAGCCTGCCCGCGGCATCACCGTCGCCCAGCCTCGCATGGGCCAGGATCGACCACATCGCCGCGTGGCTGTACTGCCCGCCGTTCTCGCGCAGGCCGGGAGGATAGCCCTTGATATACCCTGGATCCTGCGGCGCGGCATCGAAGGGCGGGGTGAACAGCAGGGCCAGGCCGGGGTCTGGGCGGACCAGTTGCCGGGTCATCGAGGCCATGGCCGTGGTCGCGCGGTCGGGATCGGCTGCACCGGACAGGACCGCCCAGGACTGTGCAATGCTGTCGATGCGACATTCGGCCGAAGTGGCCGAACCCAGCAGCGTGCCGTCGTCATATGTGCCGCGCCGGTACCACGCGCCATCCCAGCCATCGCGCTCTACGGCCTGTGTCACAGCCAATGCATGGGCGCGCCAGCGGCGGGCGCGCTCGGGATCACGGGCGTCGGCATGGGGCGCCATCGCATCGATCGTCGCAATGAGTAGCCAGCCCAGCCAGACCGAGGTGCCCCGTCCCGCTTCGCCCACCCGGTTCATGCCATCGTTCCAGTCGCCAGTGCCGATTAACGGCATGCCATTGGACCCGGTCAGCGCGATGGCCTGATCGAGGCCGCGGGCGCAATGGTCAAACAGATTCGACGTGACCGGCGAAACCGTCGGCAGGAAAAAGGCGTCATGCGCGCCAGGCCGCAGTTCCGGTCCCTCCAGAAACGGCACGGGTTCGTCCAATACGCCAGCATCGCCCGACACCGCGACGTAGTGGGCGACAGCGTGACCCAGCCAGACCCGGTCGTCCGAAATCCGCGTCCGCACACCCTGCCCGGAATGCGGCAGCCACCAGTGCTGCACATCGCCTTCCGGGAACTGCCGCGCTGCCGCGCGCAGCAGGTGCGCGCGCGTTGTCTTGGGCCGCAGTGCGGCAAGCGCCATCCCATCCTGCAACTGGTCGCGGAACCCATAGGCGCCGCTAGCCTGATAGAACCCGGCACGCGCCCAGATCCGACATGCCAGGGTCTGATAGAGGAGCCAGCCATTGAGCATGATGTCCATCGCCCGATCGGGCGAGTGCACCTGAACGGCGCCCAGCAGATCGGCCCAATGCCGTTTCACGCCCGCAAGCGTTTCTGCGGGGTCAGCCGCGCGGTGGCGCAGGATAAGGGCGCGGGCTGCCTCTGGTGACGCCGCCTGCCCAAGCAGAACCACGGCCTCGACCGTCTCGCCCGGCGCCAGCGAAACGCGGCGCTGCAACGCCGCGCAAGGGTCGAGCGCAGGACCGGTCCGGCCCGATAGCGGCGCAGCACCGATGCCCGCCGGTGCCACCATGCTGCCGCCGATGCCCAGGATCTCGGCTCGGTCGGCGCTGTGGCTGCCGGTCCCTACGCCGAGGTCGGCAAAGGCCACCCGCCCGGGAAAGGCGGTCGAGAACGGGTTGCGCGCCAGGATCGCGCCGGTCTCGGCGTCGATCCCGGTGACGACATTCCGCGCGGCAGACCCGCGCGACGGCCCAAGAACCCATTCGGCATAGGTCGTCACCGACAGGTGCCGCACCCGACGCGAGGTGTTGCGCAGCGTCAGGACGGTTACGCGGACGGGATCATCGAGCGGCACGAACTGCACCATCGCCGCCTCGATCCCGTGAGCGGAATGGTCGAAACGGCTGTAGCCAAACCCGTGGCGCGCGACATAGACCCCACCGTCGCGGATCGGCAGCGCGGTCGGTGTCCATGTGTCGCCGGTCTCGAGATCCTGCAGATAGATCGCCTCGCCCGCGGGATCGGTGACCGGATCGTTAGACCAAGGCGTCAACTGGTTCTCGCGGCTGTTTTCGGACCAGACGTAACCGCTGCCGAGCGCCGAGACCTGAAACCCGAAACCGGGGTTGGCGATCACGTTTACCCAGGGCGCCGGCGTGCTCTGCCCGTCGCGCAGGACGATGACGTATTCGCGCCCGTCCTTTGCAAAGCCTCCGGTCCCGTTGAAGAACTCCAGCCCTGACGTGTCGACGCTCTCTGGTGTCGCCAGGGATGCGTGTTGCGCCAACACAGGCGGCGTACGTGCAGTGACGACCGGGGGGGGCAGTGCATCGATCTGCTGGCCGATGGTGCCCCTGCCAGCGATCAGCACCACGCTCGCCACGGCCAGCAGCAGCGCCCGCGCCTCGGACGCGATCAGATCGCTGCGAAGGACATGCACCCTGCCCTCCGGCGAGCCTTCGGGCGCATCGGCGCGCAGTCGCGTCCCGGCCGACCTGACAGCCGTCTCGATCATCGTCTGCAAGTCCTGCACATAAGACGCGGCGCGATCGTTCAGGATCACCACATCGACGGCCAACTGATGCATTCGCAGATATTCATGTGCCGCCAACACCTCCTGCAAATTCGGCGCATCCTCGGCATCCTCGATGCGGAACAGGACGATGGGCAGGTCGCCGGAAATACCGTTCGGCCACAGCCCTGATTGCGGGCCCGCGCCGGCAGCAATCGCCGCAGAGGATGCGCGCAGCCGTGTGTCCGCCCGGATCACCATGCCGCCCAGGCGCTGAAAATCGGCGGCTGCTGCCCGGGTGATGCCCAAGTGACGTAACTGCACCTGCGCCTGCGTCCAGGACAGCGTGGCGGCCCGGCCAAAGGCCGAAGGATCCCTGTGCCGGTCCACCAGATCAAGCAGGGTACCGGGATCGTCCGCCACCATCGTCCAGAAGGTGACCCGCGCCATGCCCCCGGCAGGAACGATGATGGAGCGTCGGATGGCAAAGATCGGATCGAGAACCGTGCCGGTCGTCTGCGAAAGGTCGGCCTCGGCCATCGCGCCGCGACCGACAGTGCCGCCCGGACCGATGAACCGCGACCGGTCGGTCTCGATCTGCATCGGCGCGGCCTCCTCCCCCTCGACCACGGCGATATGGGCGGCCCAGACTTCTGGATCGGTCGGCGCGCGGCGGCGGCGCGTGGCGACGACGGCGCCAAGCTCTGGCTGGAAATCGGTTACGACAAAGAGCTTGGAAAACGCCGGGTGCGCCACGTCCGCGGCAAGCGGAGCGAGGACCAGTTCGGCGTAGGAGGTCAGGTCGATGGACCGGGGGCGGCGGCCGGTATTGGTCAGCGTCACGCGCCGCGCCTCGGCGTCGTCCTCGGCCGAAACGACGATTTCGGTGAGGGTGGTAAGATCCGCGCCCTGATGTGTGAAGGCCGCCTGATGTTCGCTGAACACCGCCTCATGGCGTGTCGGATCGGCCCCAGTCGGTCGCAGCGCCGCCGACCAGAGGTCTCCCGACGCCCGATCACGCGCCAGGATGAACGACCCGTGCTCCTCAGTCGTCGGGTCGTCGCGCCAGCGGGTCACCGCAAGTCCGCGCCAACGGCTGTAGCCGGCGCCCGTCGGCGTCAGCACCACGCCAAACGATCCGTTCGACAAGAGATGCGCGGTCGGCGCCGCCAAGGCGGGTGACACGAACCGCCGCACCACGGGGGCGCGGTCCGGTTCGGGCGCGGCGACCAGCACCTCTTCGGCGCGCGGATGTGCCATCGTCGCATCGCGCGGCACGCGCTCCTGCAACAGCAGTTCCACCGCCCGGATCATCGGTTCCGCGTGGAACCGGGCGCGCAGGCGGCCGTCCTGCACGCAGTTGGCGATGGCCGTGATGGTCATGCCCTGATGATGCGCCATGAAGCTGCGCACGATGGCCATGTCCGACCCCGCGGGCAGGCGCGACGCCGTGAAATCCACAGCCTCGTAAAAGCCAAAGCGGCCCTCGGCCCCAAGCCCGCCAAGCCGGGTGAAATTGCGCAGCGCCTCGAGCGGGGCGACCATTGCCGCCAGCCCGGTGGCATAGGGGGCAACGACACGGTTCTCGCTCAGACCTCGTTTCAGGCCGAGGCCCGGCACACCGAAATTGGAATACTGATAGGTCAACTCCAGATCGCGGGCATTGTAAGCCGACTCGGAAATGCCCCAGGGAATTTCCAGCGCCGCTCCGTAGGCCCGCTGCCGGTCGACGATCCGGCGATTGGTCTCGGCCAAGACCGAGCCTTCCGGCGCACGCATCACCAGGGACGGCATCAGATACTCGAACATGCTGCCCGACCAAGAAATAAGGACCGATCCCGCGCCCAGGGGCGTCGCCGCGCGGCCTAGCCGGAACCAATGGCGGGTTTCGACATCCCCCTTGGCAATGGCAAACAGGCTTGCAAGCCGCGCCTCGGAGGCCAGAAGATCGTAGCAGCTGGGATCGAGCCGGTTGGTCGCGACCGAAAATCCGATGGACAGCAGCTTCTTGTCCCGATCGAACAGGAAGCCGAAGTCCATGCCGGTCGCGAATTCGCGGGCCTGCTGTTCGATGGCTTCAAGACGGGCGGCAAGTGTCTGGTCGTGGTCGGCGGCGTGACCGGTAAGACAGGCCAGCACAGCCTCGACCCAAAAACCCGCCTCGGTTTCAGACAGCCCCGTCGACCGGACGCGGGTCGCAGTGGCGAGGCCGAGCGGCAAGAGCCGGTCGAGCGGCGCCTGAGCGGACGCGGCCTTCGTCAGATCTTCCATCAGATCGGCCAGTGCGGCATCTGCCGATATCGGCGGGGTGCTCAGCGCGCGCGCGGCCAGCACCAACGTGTCCGCCAGACCGGCGCGCCAGTCAGCCTCGGCGGCCGGCCTGCGCTGCCACTCGGCGCAGGCCTGCGCCACGGCGATCAGATGTCCGGCCAGGTTTCCGCTGTCGACCGAAGACACATATTCCGGTTCCAGCACGCGCAGATCGCCGGTGGCGTGCCAGTTGTACAGATGACCGCGGAACTGCGGCATGCGCCGCATCGTTGCCAGCGTCCGTTCCAGCCGCGCAACGGCGTCTCTGCGCCCGATCCATCCCAGATCATGCGCCGCCGTGGTGGCCAGCAGGTAAAGTCCTATGTTGGTGGGCGAGGTGCGCCGCGCCAGCGCCGGCTGCGGCGTTTCCTGATAATTGTCCGGCGGCAGATCGTTATCCGCCGCGGTCACGAAGGTTTCGAAGAACCGCCACGTATTGCGCCCGATCAGTCGCAGGCTCTGGACCTCGACATCGGTCAGGCGTTTGGCTTCTGGCAGCCGCCGGGGCCGGCTGATGCGGTGAGAGACAAGGGGACCGGCCAGCCACGCCAGAGCAAAGGGCAGGATCACCGGCCACACCGCCGGGTTGAGGGCCATCACCCCGCCTGTCACACCGAGGCCAAGGATCACGCCCGCCGCCATACTGCGATACTGGCCCGTGATGCCGGGACGGCCGCTCCGTGCCACCTGGGCTGCCGTCACCCATTCCAGAAGATTCCTGCGCGACACGCCCAGCCGCCATAACGTGCGCAGGATGGCGTCGCACATCCGCTGGGCCGTGTCGGGCAGGAACGCGATGTCCAGCGCAATTCGCCACAGGGCAGTGCGCGTGTCTGTCGCAAGCGCCGCGAGGTGACTTCGCGCTGTGATCCCGGCGCGACCCGGCAGAACGGTAAAGGGCAGCGGCAAAAGATGCGGCAGCGCCAGCAGCGTCAAAACCGCGACCGTCCAGAAAAAGGCCGTGTGCAGCGGCAGGAGCCAACCCACCGCAAGAGCGGCCAGCGCCAATGGCGCCGTGAGCGACCGTCGCAGGTTGTCGATGATCTTCCAGCGGCCAAGCGGCGGGAGGCGGCTGTGCCCGTCGCCCGCGCGCCCGATCACCCAAGGCAGCAACTGCCAATCGCCCCGCACCCAACGATTCTGCCGCCGGGTGGCCACGTCGTGACGTGCAGGAAAATCCTCGACGACTTCGACATCGGACACCAGACCCGCCCGCGCGAGCGTCCCCTCAAACAAATCGTGGCTCAGCATCGTGTTGTCGGGCACCCGACCGGCCAGCGCCGCCACAAAGGCATCGACGTCATAGATGCCCTTGCCGGTGAACGAGCCTTCGCCGAACAGGTCCTGATACACGTCGGAAATAGCCGAAGCGTAGACGTCGATGCCGCCGTGGCTCGCGTTGATCCGCTGATAGATCGATCCTTCGGCCCCGACCGGCAAAGCCGGGGTGACGCGCGGCTGCAGGATGCCGTAGCCCTTTGTCACCTGGCCCCGTGCGGCATCGAACTGCGGGAGATTCAGTGGGTGGGCCATCTTTCCGATCAGACGTCGGACGGTATCGCGCAAAAGCCGCGTATCGGCGTCGAGCGTGATCACGAACCGGATATCCTGGGGCACCCTGCGGAACGACACAAAGCTTGTATCAGAAGCTCCCCGCAGAAGCCGATTGAGTTCGGTCAGCTTGCCACGCTTGCGCTCCCACCCCATCCAGACGCCCATCGACGGGTTCCACTGGCGGCGACGGTGCAGGAACAGAAAGCGATCGCCCTCGGGTGACGGATAGGTCGCATTCAACCGCGCCACCGCGCGTGTCGCGAGGTCGATCAGTTCGGCGTCCTGCGGCAGGGTTTCAGTCGCGGCATCCGGCCCGTCGGCCAGCAGCGCATAATGCACCGCGCCGTCAGTGCTAGACAGATGATGCACTTCCAGCCGGTCTAGGCAGGCGGCCAGTTCGGCACCAGAGTTCAGCAGGACGGGCACGGCGACCAGGCAGCGCAGGTCGGGCGGAACGCCGCCCGCCAGGTCCAGCGCCGGAAGGCTCCGCGGCGGCACCGATCGCGTTATCGCCAGATTGACCAGCGCGACCGCCGCTTCGATTGCCGGGCCGGCGCCCGCGAAGGCCAGGGCCAGCACGGCCCATCCCTGCGCCCCGCAAAGCCACAGCACCGACGCGAGGATCGCCGCACCGATCAGTCCGATGGCAGCCAGATAGCCCGGCAGACCCAACCGCCCGAGCATTCGCCGCAGCCGCAATCGCAGCCCAGGATCATAGCCGAGGGCGCCTTCCAGCGCCGACCGCCCAGCCCCGATCAGCCCATACCCCGGGTCGCGCGCTGCGGCGGTGCCGCCCGATTCAGCCTGCGCCAACGCCGCCGCGGTCACCGCCACTTCAGTCCGGCCGGACCCGCGGGCCAGGGTTTCGATCGCCGTGCGGTAGAGGTTGCGTGTCGCAAAATCCAGCGCCGCGAATCCCGATTCCTCACGCAGTTTCGCATCGACCAGGCTGATCTCCTCGAAGAAGTCGGGCCAATCGATCTCGGAGATCATGCGCATGCTGGTGACGATGTTGCGCATGGTGACGTTCGACGCGCCCTGTCGCTGTTGGGCATGCTGCACCACTTCATCGACCGTCACGTCCTGACGGCGCAAGCGGTCGCGCAGCCAAGCATGCAGAAGCGTTTCGGAAGACTCGTATCCACGCAGTCGCTGGGCAATCCGAGCGGCCAGAATCTCGGGCAGCGGGCTTCCCTCAAGTGCCACCAGCGTCGCGGCCAGATCTCGGGGTTCCGGCTCGGACGACAGCGACACACCTTTGGCGTCCTGCCTGATGCCGATCGTCCGCTCAAACAGGTCATCCGCGACCTCCCGCATGGCATGTGCCGCGGTGATCTGCTCGGCAAGGCGGCGCATGTTCTCGATCAGCACGATGCGCAGCGTGATGGCCAAAGCCCAAAGCTCGCCGATCGTCAGCGGTTCGACCGTCTGGTAGGCGCGCACGAACCGGGCCAGGACCGCACTGTTCAGCAGGCTGTCGGTATGCGCGACATATGCCCAAGCAATGCCCAGAACGCGCGGATAGCCCGTGAACGGTCCTTCGGCCAGCTTCGGCAACTGCCGATAGAAACCCGGCGGCAGATCGATCGAAATCTGAAGCAACTGCTGCTCCACGAAGTGATAGTTGTCGAGCAACCATTCCGCCGCCGGAGTGATCGTCTGTCCGGCCTGCGAGGCCTGCGCGCAGGACCGATAGGCCGCAAGAAGTACGGCCGAATTCTCGCGGACCCGGGCGTTGAGCGGGGCCACGCGCGCGCGGGTGCGCGCAACCGGCTGGGCCCGCGCCAGCGAAATGGCGTGATGTTCCAGCCGCTCCGCGCCAAACAGGTCGGCCCGGATGACTGCTCTGTCCTGCCAGGGTGCCGCGGGAACGGTCCATCGTCTGCCCGCCGCCGACATTCGAAGCCGAGCGAAAAGGGCGTTTGCGATTGGTTGCCTTCGCTTGTCAGACTTCACGGATGGGACAGCGGGTTGCCGTCGTTGCCATCAGGAATACTTGGGGCCGCTGGCAGCTTGACCGGCGATACCGCCTCGTCCACCTTTTTCGTGCGTCGATGTTCATTCGCCCCCAGAGCGACCTGTGGCTTTTCTTTCCAATCTGCGCGGATGCGGTGGGTCATCGCGACCCATTTATTCTCGATCTGGTCCCAGTTCATGAGACTATCCTTTCTGGAAACGGCGCCGCGCCAGGCGCTGCGTAGCGCACACTTAAAAAAGCCCCGACCTTTCGAATCGGTTCCGTCAAATTCAACCCGTCGGCCGTTTTCCGCCGCTTTCAGACCGGGGAGACAGCCATACGCCCTGCCGCGCCGCACACAGCAAGGTCGATGACGCTAAGAGGGCTTTTCACGTCCCTCTGACGTGCCCGGGCTGCATCAAGCAACCCATCATGGGTGCCCCAGTCATAGCGGGTGCCACTGAAACGAAAGGCGATAAGCGCGATAGTGTACGCATCGCAAGCGATCGCGTCGGACAGTTGAATCTCTCCGCCCATATCCGACCACTGTGGCGTCCTTGTCGACCTGATGATAGGCCTCGAAGATCGCCCTCGTTTCCGATTCCGGTACGCCGAATGCCGGTGTCGCAGAGATGTATCGTCAGATGCGTGCCATGCTGCCGACACCCGAGCAGGATTTACCTCTCCGGCGTGTACTTCAGGGCATTCGACAGCAGGTTGCGCAGAATCTGCTCGAGACGTTGCGGATCGGTCTTCACCCAGGTCTTGCACGGAACCAACGGCAGTTTCAGACGCTTGAGGCTGCATTGCGGGCCGAATTCGTCCACAAGGCGCTGCATCAGCGGGGCGATGGCCACTGGCCGCATATCCGGTCGGACGATGCCGGATTCGACGCAGGAACCATTGCACACCGGCCCCGGCAATTTCACCTTCGATGGAGTCGGATGACGCAAGCATGGCGCGGACGTCGGCGGTCAGATCGTCATCCCTGGACACCGCTGCCAGATCCGCCAGGGGGCGGCCGACATCGGTCGCGATCACGTGAAAGATCTCGCGTGCCGCGGGGATGATGAACCGGAAGTTCAGAAAAAGGTCGAGGAACAGCGTGGCGACCTCGCTGCTGTTAAGCACGTTCCGCAGGTTATTGGCCGTGGTGCGGTGCCGTGCCAGGGTTTCTTGCGGTGGGAAGATATGTATGAATCGCGCGGCCCCGACCAGTTGCGTAATCTTCAGCGACAGTATTCCAATTGATCCGGGCAGCCAGCGTCCAGTCCGAACTGATCCAGCCGTTTCCGTGGTTCTCTTTCACAGCGCCGTTTGCTGTCGGCGGCGAATAATCAATTATCTTTTGGCCTTCCTCAAAGGCGTTGATGGCCTGATCCCACCGAGCGTCGCGCCAACTCAGAGCCATTGTTTTGGCAACTGGATCATATTCGGCAGTAAAAAGCGTTCCGAACCCTTCACCGTAGCGATCCTGATGCAAGGGACGCGTCAGGAACTGCCGGTTCAAGGACCGGGGGTTCGCCCGCATCTGTTTCAAATGGGCATGGCGCTCGAAGCTACGAGTAAAGGTTGTCCGATCGGTCGGAGCACGGCCGCTTTGGTGGTTCGTGGCAATCGCCTGCGGCATGAGTTTGCATCCACCCCCGGGAGATAGTTCTACGCTCGCGGTTCTGCCCAACGCATCTGCCAGCACGAGATTATAGGCCATATGCGAAGGCACCCTGCGCAGCACCCTCAACGCATCATCAACTGTATCGCAGGTTTCCAGCACATAGCGCAGTATCGTGGTGATCCCAAAGCCCAAACCGGTTTCCGACCTGCCGCCATAGGCCAGCGCCACACTGAGGCCGGCATCGTTGATGCCATCCGACAGACCCCACAGGAATTCGACCATCCCCATGACCGCGCGCCCCGTCCATTCGGTGCGCAGAAGCAGCCCCTCGTTCAGGTCGGGTGACAGATCATAGTTGCGAACAAGGCGTACATCTTTGTTGTCGGCCACCGCGGCCAATGAACACCCGCCCAGGTATGTTGGCGGGCACCAAGTCGACAGAAACCTGGCAGCACGGTCCGACCCTCCAGCGATCGCAACCAGTCTGTCATAGACCGTGACCAGCTCGGGCATGTATCGATGAAGAGCTGACCGGCTTTCCGATCTCGACGGCCCCCGATCGCCGTTGCGGGAGATGAACCATGCCTCGTAGGCAGGCCAAGACCGTCGCCAGCGCGTCGCCCATTTTGGGCCGGGGGCTCCTTCGCTCACGGCGTCAAATGTCAGTGACATATGTGGCATCTCAAGCATCCCCTTCTACTTCATCGAAAAAGAAGCGGATCATTTCGGCGCTGGCATCGGGACCTTTTGCATCGGCATATGAACCTTCCGGCTGGCCGCCTGACCACGCGTGACCCAATCCTTCGACCATCCAGTGTTCCAGTTCAGCGGGTCCACCTGCCGTCCCCGTGATCTTGCGCTTGAAGGGGCGGCCCGATACGTTGCCTTGCTCCTCGGTATCGATGGTTTGGCGTGATCCGCGATCCATCGCGCGCCGCGCAATCCTTTCTCCGTTCGACGGATGAACTGTAGCGTCCGCCGTCCCGTGAAAGACGATTGTACGTATGGCCGGCGTGTGTCGCCTCCTGTCGGCAACGTCTTGGACATTGCCAGCCATGGCAGCAAAGGCAGATGGGACGTCCCTTGCCGCGCCAAATGGCAGACCTGAATGAGCACCCACCGCGGAAAAGATATCCGGATAGGTTTCACCCAGGATCACGGCCATCGCCGCGCCGGCAGAAAGCCCGGCGACGAACGTCCGGTCCCTGGACACACCATACTCGGCCATCACCTTGAGGGTCATTTCAGCAAGGATCGCAGGCTCACCCCGACCCCGGTTTTGGTCCCCGCGACTGAACCAGTTCCAGCATGACTGCGCATTATCGCCCCGTGATTGCT
>JAGXFH010000082.1 GCA_024637315.1 Brevirhabdus sp. | reverse complement strand
CGCATCTCGACTTTCTTCTCGACATCGTGCGTGCGGAGCCGGACATCACGCTCAAGGAGTTGGCCGCTGCGCTGTCCGATACCGAAGGGGTTCAGGTGCAACTGTCATCGCTGCACCGAGCCTTGGAGCGCGCCGGGTTGTCATATAAAAAAAGGACTGATCGCCGCCGAACGTGATCAGCCCGCGCTCCGTCAGGCACGTCGGGAGTGGATCACGCGCCGTCAGCCGAGAATGCGCCGGGAACCGCACAGGCTGGTCTTCATCGACGAAACCGCCGTCAAAACGAACCTGACCCGCCTGCGGGGACGTGCGCCGGTTGGTGAGCGGCTTTACGGTGCCG
Source organism: Brevirhabdus sp. (assembly GCA_024637315.1). Lineage (GTDB taxonomy): Bacteria > Pseudomonadota > Alphaproteobacteria > Rhodobacterales > Rhodobacteraceae > JAHEAO01. The sequence continues at coordinate 130,625 of JAGXFH010000082.1, read as the reverse complement.
CACCTTTCGGAAAATGGGGGACACAGACGTTCATTGCCGGACTGACGCAAAATGCGCTGATCGCGCCTTGGGTCATCACCGGGGCCATGAACGGCCCGGCATTTGACACTTATATCGAAACGCAGCTCGCACCGGTGCTCGATCCGGGCACCGTCGTCATCCTTGACAACCTGTCCACCCACAGGAGCCCGCGCGCCGCCGAAGCCCTGCAAACACAGGGATGCTGGTTCCTGTTCCTGCCGCCATACAGTCCCGATCTCAACCCCATCGAGATGGCCTTCTCAAAGCTCAAAGCCCACTTGCGACGGATCGGGGCCAGAACTTTCGACGATCTGTTTGAAGCTCTTGGCGACATCTGCGACCTCTTCGATCCACAGGAATGCTGGAACTTCATCAAAGCTGCCGGATATGCCTCAGATTAAAAGCAAAAGGCTTTAGCACAATCCAGACGATTTGCACCTCTCCTTTACGGGGAAAAAGCGGCTATCTGTCACCCACTGGCAATAAGGAAGCATGATGACCTCGTTAAGCGATTTCCCGATTACCAAAAAGTGGCCCGCCCGGCATCCCGACCGTATCCAGCTCTATTCGTTTCCTACCCCGAATGGGGTCAAGGTGGCGATCGCGCTGGAAGAGATGGGCCTTGCCTACGAGCCCCACAAAGTCACGTTGTCCGACGCCGATGTGAAAAGCCCCGCCTTCCTGTCGCTCAATCCGAACAACAAGATCCCGGCGATCATCGACCCGAACGGGCCGGATGGAGCGCCCCTCGGTCTGTTTGAAAGCGGCGCGATCCTGATCTATCTGGCCGAGAAATCCGGCAAGCTGCTGCCGAAGGATGCCAGGGGACGATACGAGACCATCCAGTGGCTGATGTTCCAGATGGGCGGCGTCGGGCCGATGTTTGGGCAACTGGGGTACTTCTACAAATTCGACGGCGCGAAGCTGGATGACCCGGCCGCCCGCGACCGCTACATCGCCGAGGCGAAACGCCTGCTCAATGTCGTCGAGGGCCAGTTGCAGGGCAAGGACTGGATCACCGGCACCTACTCGATCGCCGATATCGCCCTGGCCCCGTGGCTGAACGCGCTCGACTTCTATGGCGCGAAAGAGGCCGTTGGCTGGGACGAACTCGGCAACGTAGCCGCCTATGTCAGGCGGTTCTACGACCGCGCCGCCGTCCAGCGCGGCAAGAACATCCCGCCGCGGGACTAGCCGGGCAGCGTCCCGGTCAGCACGTAGCGCAGGATCTCGACCACCTGCCGCGGCTCCGCGGCCACCGCCAGGGCGGCGGCATCAACCTCTTTCAGCGGGTGCTGATGTTCCGGCCCGTGCAGCACGATCAGCGCCTTGCCCAGTGCGGCCGCATAGCCCGCATCAAAGGCCGCATTCCACTGCTTGTACTGCTCGCCGAACCGGACCACGACGACATCGGCCTCCTCGATCCCCTTCCGGGTGCGGATCGCGTTCAGCTGCGCGCCCTTGCGGTCATGCCAGAACTTGTCCGGCTCCGGCCCAAGGATCGCCACGCCGCAATCGTCGGAAGCCGCGTGATCCGTCACCGGCCCCGAAAACTCCACGTCGAGGCCCGAAGCGCCCTCGGTGATCTGCTCGCGCCAGTCGGTGTGGATCTCTCCTGACAGATAGACTTTCAGTCCCATCCCGCTTCCTTTCATGATCTTTCCAGTTATCCGCCGCCAGAGGCATCCGCCCCTAGCTGCGCAGCACCCCGCCGGTGGCCGCGTTCACCTTCTGCACGATCTTCGCCGCCACCGCCTCGATCTCCTTCTCGGTCAGCGTCTTGCCGGTCGGCTGCAACCGCACCGAGATCGCCAGCGATTTCTTGCCCGCGCCCATCTGCGCCTCGGCCTTCTCGCCCGAGAATTCGTCGAACACCCGGACGCTGTCGATCAGCTCCTTGTCCGCCCCCTGCGCGGCGTTCAGCAGCGCCAGCGCCTCGACCCCGGCATCGACGACAAAGGCGAAATCACGGTCGACCGGCTGCAGGTCGCTGGCGTTCAGCGCCGGCCGCGTCGTCGTCGCCCTGCGCGGCACCGGCACCTCTTCGGGCCAGATCGTGAAGGCCATCGCCGGCCCCTTCACATCCATTTCACGCAACACCTTCGGATGCACCTCGCCGAACACCCCCAGCACCTTCTTGGGGCCGAGGCAGATCATCCCCGACCGCCCCGGATGCCACCACGCGCGCGCACCGCGCAGGATCTGCACCTTGGCGGGCGCGCCGATCGCCGCCAGAACCGCCTCGGCATCGGCCTTGGCGTCGAAAACGTCGACCGGGCGGCGCGACCCGTGCACATCCTTCGGCCCGGTATGACCGACCAGAAGCCCGGTCACCTGCAGATGCTGCTCTTCCGGCTCGCCGCCGTGAAACGCCGGACCGACCTCGAACAGCGCCAGATCCGCAAAGCCGCGTGCCTGGTTGCGCGCCGCGGCCTGCAACAGCCCCGGCAGCAGATCGGGCCGCATATGGCTCATCTCCGAGGAAATCGGGTTGTCCAGCCGCGTCGCCGCGCCGCCACCGCCAAAGAGCGCCGCGCTGGCCGCGTCGATGAAGGAATAGGTCACGCATTCGTTGTACCCGAGCGCGGCACAGGTCCGCCGCGCATCGCGCTCGCGGATCTGCATCGGCGTCAGGATCGGGGCCGGCACGCCAACCCGCGCCCGCGCCATCGGCTTGCCCTGCAGCCGGGTCAGCGAGGCGACCCGCGCCACCTCCTCGACCAGATCCGAGGCGCCCTGCACATCCGGCCGCCAGCTTGGCACCTGCGCCATCCCGTCCTCGATGCGAAAGCCCAGCGCCTCCAGCGTCCGGCGCTGCTCGTCGGCCGCGATCTCCATGCCGACAAGGCGCTGCACCCGGTCGGTATCCAGCCGGTAGGCGCGGTCGGTGTCGGGCACCGCACCGTCCAGCACCACCTCCGACGCCGCGCCGCCGCAAAGATCAAGGATCATCCGCGTCGCCGCCTCCAGCCCCGGCAGGGTGAAGGCCGGATCGACGCCGCGCTCGAACCGGTAGCGCGCGTCCGAATTGATCTTCAGCCTGCGCCCGGTCGCGGCAATCGTCACCGGGTCCCAATAGGCCGATTCCACGAACACGTTCACGGTCTCGCCGGTCACGCCGGATTGCTCGCCGCCCATGATCCCGGCCAGGCTCTCGATGCCCTTGGCGTCGGAAATCGCCATCATTCCCGGCTCCAGCCGGTAGGTCTTTTCATCGAGCGCCAGGAACTCCTCGCCGCCCTTCGCCGGATGGATGCGCAGGCTCCCCTCGACCTTGTCGGCATCGAAGACATGCAGCGGCCGGTTCTGGTCATAGGTGAAGAAATTGGTGATATCGACCAGCGCCGAGATCGGCCGCAGCCCGATCGCCCGCAGCCGCTTCTGCAGCCAGTCGGGCGAGGGTCCGTTCCTGACGCCGCGGATCAGCCGCCCGGCGAACAGTGGGCAGCCCTTCTGCTTCAGGCTGGCGTCGATCGTCACCCCGATCGGGCTGGCGAACTCCCCCGCCACTGGTTCGATCTCCTGCTGCTTCAGCCGTCCCAGCCCGCGCGCCGCCAGATCACGGGCGATGCCGCGCACGCCCAGCGCATCGGGACGGTTCGGGGTGATGGCGATCTCGATCACCGGATCGACGCGGGCCGGATCATGCTCGGCCAGCCAGTCGATGAACCGTTCGCCGACCTCGCCCGAAGGCAGCTCGATGATCCCCTCATGCTCGTCCGAAAGCTGCATCTCGCGCTCCGAACACATCATGCCGTGGCTCTCGACGCCGCGGATCTTGCCAACCTGGATCGTGGTGTCGATGCCGGGGATATACATGCCGGGCTTGGCCACGACGACGGTGATCCCGGCCCGCGCATTCGGCGCGCCGCAGATGATCTGCTTGTCGCCCTCGTCGGTCTCGACCAGGCAGACCCGCAGCTTGTCGGCATCGGGATGCTTCTCGGCCGATCTGACCTTGCCCAGGGTAAAATCCTTCAGCGCATCAAGCGGATTCTCGACGCTCTCGACCTCCAGCCCCAGATCGGTCAGCGCCTCGGCGATCTCTTCCACCGAGGCGGTGGTGTCGAGGTGGTCTTTCAACCAGGAAAGGGTGAATTTCATATCCGTTCGTCCTTGTATTCCGGCAATCTCAAACACGCCGCGCCCGCCCCGTGGGGGCGGTTCGGGCGCCGCCCAAGCAAGGCTTGGGCATCATGCTGCATGACAAGCGTCATTCCGTCTGTCGCTCCGGCGCGAGGTCTTCGACCAGTTCGAACCGCTCGCAGATCATCATCATATCCGGCGCCCAGCCGCCATTGCGTTCGAAATAGGCGCGGTGGTCGTCATACCACCCCTGATAGGTCTCGTTCTCACCCTCGGCCAGCGCGAATTCCTCGCTGATCTCATTGAGCGGCATCTCCTCGACCGAGACCGTCCGCACCACCACCGCCGGCGTGCCATCCCACTCGGTGATGATATCGCAGCGCCCCACGACCGGCTTGGGTTCGCCGCCTTGCGCGAAATCCGCCAGCCGCCCCATTGTCGCCCGCTTCTTGCCGGCCCGCACCAGCGCGATCAACTCGCGGTTCATCGCGTCGCTGTCGCCGAACCGAAAGGTGACGGCGTCGGGGTATCTTCCCCTCAGCTCTTCAATCATGCACTGGTCCGCCTTTTCGCGGTCATTTGGTTAATATTGTGTGAACGTATTACCGCTATCATCAACAATTCCAATACCTTGACCATGTGTCCACATGTGGACACTACCGATTCACCCCGCCATGCAGGGTCGGCACATCCAGCGCCGGGAACCCGTAATGCCGGAGCCAGCGCAGGTCGGAATCGAAGAACGCGCGCAGATCCGGAATCCCGTATTTCAGCATCGCCAGCCGGTCGATTCCCATCCCGAAGGCAAAGCCCTGCCACTGGTCCGGATCGACCCCCGCCGCCGACAGGACCTTGGGATGCACCATGCCCGAGCCAAGCACTTCCAGCCAGTCATCGCCCTCGCCGACCTTCACCATGCCGCCCTCCCAGGAACACTGGATATCGACCTCGGCCGACGGCTCGGTGAACGGGAAATGCGAGGCCCTTAACCGGGTCCGGACGCCGGTGCCGAAGAACGCCGAGAAGAATTCCTCAAGCACCCATTTCAGGTTCGCCATCGACAGATCCCGGTCCAGCGCCAGCCCCTCGATCTGGTGGAACATCGGGGTGTGGGTCTGGTCGTAATCGGCGCGGTAGACGCGCCCCGGCGCGATCACCCGCAACGGCGCGCCATGCTTGGCCATTGCCCGGATCTGCACCGGCGAGGTATGGGTGCGCAAGACATGCGGCGGCCGGTCGTCGCCGGGATCGCGGTGCATGTAGAACGTGTCCATCTCGGTCCGGGTCGGATGTTCCGGCGGGATGTTCAGTGCGTCGAAATTGAACCAGTCGCTTTCGATCTGCGGCCCCTCGGCCACGGCAAACCCCATATCTGCGAAGATCGCGCCGACTTCATCCGTGACCTGGCTGACCGGGTGGATCGTGCCCTGCGGACGCGGCCGGCCGGGCAGCGTGACATCCAGCCATTCATGCCGCAGACGTTCATCCAGAGCGGCATCCGCAAGAGCCGATTTCTTGGCCGCGATGGCGGATGTGATCTCATCCTTCAGCTTGTTCAGCGCGGGGCCGGCTGTCTGCCGTTCGTCGGGCGTCATCTTGCCCAACTCGCGCATCTTCAGCGCCACTTCGCCCTGCTTTCCCATGGCCTGAACGCGGATATCCTCCAGCGCGGACTCGTCCGTCGCACCGGCAACTGCGTCCAGATATTTCTGCCTCAGATCGTCCATCCGGACCCCCATGGTTTCATGTCGAGCGCGGGATAGCACACAGTCCGGTGAATGCAAACGCAACCGGTGCGACAGGCCTTGCTTGACTGGGGGATGGACTGTCATACTTACGCAACATTCAGCGTTGGCCGACAAATGTCAGACAGACACCATAGATCCACTCTCCTTGACCTTTCCGGACAGAAACCGCTGGCGGCGGGTCGCAAGCAATCGGTCTATGACCATCCTGAAATCGCCGGACTTCTGGTCAAGATCCTGACGGATGGTCCTGAACGCAGGCGTCTCTTCCCGCGCTATTCCGAGTATCGCTATGGCTCGTACAGGCCCTGGCACCGGGAAGCGAGCGAGTACCTTTCGGTCCTGAACCGGGGCAACGCCGAGATCGAGCGATTGTCGCGATTTTACGGTTTCGTTCCAACCACGAGCGGGCCGGGGCTGGTCGTCGAAAAGTTGACCGGGCCGGATGGCCGCCTTGCGCCGACCCTGCGAGAGCAAGTGCGGGCCACACCGAAAGGCAGCCGGCAGCGCGATCTTCTTCGGGCCGAGGTCGAGGATCTGCTGGCGGATCTTTCTCGCGCCCGGATCATCGTTGGAGACCTGCATGCGGGCAACATCGTTCGAGCTGCAGAGCGCGACAATCGCCTGGTCATCGTGGACGGTCTTGGCGAGCGGACGTTGTTGCCGTTGACCCAGATCAGCAACACCGCCTATCGGGCCGCGCACGAGCGGCGGCGGCGCAATCTGATGCGGACGATCGAACGCGCCAAACATCACATTGTCGACTCTTCCGCGGGCCTCGTTCCGGCGTAGATACCCGGCAGGCCTCACGAACCCCGGATCATCTTGATCAGGCGAGGTTGGGCGCTTCGGGTCTGGCTTTGCCCGCCGGTTCCGGAAAGGCGTCGAGGCTACGCGAAGAAACCGATGACCGCATCGCGATCAGCATGAAAAAGGCCCGCCGGTCGGGGCGGGCCTTCGATTCTTCGAACGCAGGGCCAATCAGGCAAGCGCAGCCTTCGCCTTGTCAACGATGGCGCCGAACGCGTCTGGTTCGTGTACGGCGAGATCGGCCAGAACCTTGCGGTCCACCTCGATCCCGGCCAGCGACAGACCATTGATGAAGCGCGAATAGGTCAGCGACTCATCGATGCTGCGCACCGCGGCATTGATCCGCTGGATCCACAGCGCACGGAAGTTGCGCTTGCGGTTCTTACGGTCGCGGGTGGCATACTGGTTGGCCTTGTCCACGGCCTGCGTGGCGGTCCGGAAGGTGCGGCTGCGGTTGCCGTAGTAACCTTTGGCGGCCTTCAGGACTTTCTTGTGGCGGGCGTGGGTAACGGTTCCGCTTTTTACTCGAGACATATGTCAGACCTCCTTATCGGTCGTAGGGCATGTAGGATTTGATGATCTTTGCGTCCTGATCGGACAGCACTCGCATCCCGCGTGCATCACGAACGAATTTGGTGGTCCGTTTGATCATCCCGTGCCGCTTGCCGGCATGGCCCGCCATCACCTTACCGGTGGCGGTGATCTTGAAGCGCTTCTTGGCGCTCGATTTGGTCTTCATCTTGGGCATTTCCGTCTCCTTCAGGGTCGGTAGAATGCGCGACTCGGCATGCCACTTTCGGCCGGACGCACAGTTAGACTGGGGGTCTATAGGGGGCTATCCCCGCCGAAGCAAGGGCAAAAACCGCGTGTTAACGCAGGTAATGCGCAATCACGCGGGTGAACACATCGGGGATTTCGCCGAACGAGTAGCCGCCCGGTTGCTGTGTCACGGCAATCGCGATCAGACCGCCGCCGATCATCACCAGGATCGCAGCGGCGCGGGGGGTGCGGCTCTCGGAAAACGCACTGATGACAGACGGAATTGCCAGAGTGGCAACAACGAGACCTAACACCAGAAACAGATCATTCATCATATACGAAAGTCCCGATTATATCGCCCCCAGACAGGGTTTATTCAGGATCCGTGCTGAAAATCAACCTTTCCTCGCAGGGCGCAACCCTGAGGATATTGGTTGAGCCCGGATGGTTGAACGGGATGCCCGCGGTGACGACGATGTGGTCGGCCTCGGAGGCGAAGCCTTCGGTGCGAGCGGCACGGGCGGCGTTCACAACCGCCATCTTGAAGCGCTCGACCTCGCCGGTCATGACGCAGTGCATACCCCAGGTCAGCGCAAGACGGCGGGCCGTGCCGACCTTGCTTGTCAGGGCAATGATCGGCACCCGCGGACGCTCGCGCGCCGTCAATAGCGCGGTGGTTCCGGACTGCGAATAACAGCAAATGGCTTTGATATCCGTGGTTTCCGCAATTTCGCGTGCGGCCGAAACGATCGCATCGGCAATGGTTTCCTTGAGACCCGCACGGGTCGCCTCGATGACTTCGCGGTAAAGTGGGTCGCTTTCGACCTCGATCGCGACGTTGTTCATCGTCGTCACGGCCTCGATCGGATAGCTGCCCGCAGCACTTTCGGCAGAGAGCATCACGGCATCCGCACCCTCGTAGATCGCTGTGGCGACATCCGAGACTTCGGCACGGGTGGGCATCGGGCTTTCGATCATGCTTTCCAGCATCTGCGTCGCCACGATTACCGGCTTGGCGGCGGCGCGGCAGGCGCGGACGAGACGTTTCTGAATTGGCGGGACGTTCTGGACGGGCAGTTCGACGCCAAGGTCGCCGCGCGCAACCATAATCCCGTCGGACGCTGCAAGGATGCTGTCGAATGCCTTCACAGCGGCGGGTTTTTCGATCTTCGACATGATCGCGGCACGACCGGCAGCAAGGGCGCGACCTTCCTCGACATCCGCTGAACGCTGAACGAAGGACAGAGCCAGCCAGTCGATGCCAAGCTGACAGACAAATTCCAGGTCCTTGCGGTCCTTTTCCGAGAGCGCGGCCAAGGGCAGAACCACATCGGGCACGTTTACGCCCTTGCGATCAGAAATGGTGCCGCCCGCGATCACAGTGCAATCGGCGAAATCACTGCCGCAGTCGTCCACCTTCAGGCGGATCTTGCCGTCATTGACCAATAGCGAAGCGCCGGGTTCCAACGCGTCGAAGATCTCTCTGTGCGGCAGGCAGACACGGGTTGCGTCGCCTTCGGACTTGTCCAGATCCAGCCGGAACTTCTGACCATCTTGCAGGTCTTCTTCGCCGTTCCGGAAAGTGCCGACGCGCAGTTTCGGACCCTGAAGATCGGCGAGGATCGCGATCGGGCGTCCGGTGTCCTTTTCAATCTGACGAATGATTTCGTGGCGGGCCCGGATGTCCGCATGGTCGCCATGGCTCATGTTGAGGCGGAACACATCGGCTCCTGCTTCGAACAGAGCGCGGATGGTCTTGTAGTCATTGGATGCCGGCCCAAGCGTGGCAACGATCTTCACATTGCGAAGGCGTCTCATTCGGCCTCGTTCCTTTTTCAAGTGCGGTTTTCGGTGGACCGGCGTCTATATGGATGAATTCTTATCGCGTGACAACTGGCGCTTTCGGCGCCGGTTGCATAAGCAGGCATAACCCGATTCAATGGCACCCTTATGACAGACACACCTTTTGAAATCATTGGAAACGAACGGAAATCGCGGTGGCTGATCACCTGCGATCACGCGACCAACCGTGTACCGCCAGAGGTTTGCGGCGGCGATCTGGGGCTTTCCGCAGCGGAAATGCAACGCCATATCGCTTATGACATCGGAGCGGCGGGGGTCACGCGTCTGCTGGCCGACCTGCTGAATGCTCCGGCGATATTGTCGCGGTTTTCCCGACTGGTGATCGACCCGAACCGCGGCGAGGAGGATCCGACGCTGATGATGCGGGTCTATGACGGCACGATCATTCCAGGCAACCGCCATGCGGATGGGACCGAGATCGAACGCCGCCTGAACGCCTATCATCGGCCTTATCATCATGCCTATGAAGATCTGGCGCAGCGGCGCGAAGACACGGTAATCGTCGCGGTTCACAGCTTTACGCCCAAGCTGAACAGCCGGTCGCCCCGGCCTTGGCATATCGGGATTCTCCATGCGCACTGGGATTGCCGGCTGGCCGATCCGATTCTAGAGGCATTGCGGCGCGAGGACGGTCTTTGTGTTGGCGCGAACGAACCCTATGCCGGCCATTTGCCGGGTGACGCGGTGGATCGGCACGGCTTGCAACCTGGACGGCCGAATGCTCTGATCGAGATCAGGCAGGATTTGATCGCCGACGACGCGGGGCAAGAGGAATGGGCCGCACGGCTGGCGCCGGTTCTCAGGGGTGCGCTGGTTGCAAGCGGCGTCTAGGCAAGGAGTTTACTTATGGATGAAAGAACCCGGATTGAACTGGAAGCCGCAGCCTTCAGAAGGCTGCGCGAACACCTGATGGAAAAGCGGCCCGACGTGCAGAACATAGACCTGATGAATCTGGCTGGATTCTGCCGGAATTGCCTGTCGCGATGGTACCAGGAAGCCGCGAATGAACGTGGGGTCGAAATGACCAAGGAAGAGGGCCGCGCGGTGTTTTACGGGATGCCCTACGAAAAATGGCGCGCCGAAAACCAGACCGACGCCAGCGACGCCAAGAAGGCAGAATTCGACGAGGCGTTCCGGCAGAATGTCGGCGGCGGCGCAGAGTAGCGACCAATGCTCGCCCGGCATTGCTGACCGCGTCGTTCACACTTTCATATTGCCGGCCCGGCGGTTTGCCCGACTACCTGGGCTAAGGGGCGCCAGATCGACTGCGTCGGCCCCGAAGTCTGCAAGCTACTCGGTCGCAGCGATCTGGAGGTCGATTGCCGGATGCGCGGCGGCGAAACGCCCGAGACTCGGCACCAGCCATTTCGCGGCAAGGAACGGCGTGACGCTGAGTGCGATCGTGTTTTCGAGGCCCAGGCTGCGGGCAGCCTCCTCGATGGTCGCCAGGGCAAGGCGTATGGGCACTTGGGAATCGCGACTGCCGGGTGAAATGCCGCTGGCCAATGTCGGCCTCTAGCCTGCGGACCTGCTGCGCGACCGCGCCCCGGGTCAGGTTCAGGTCCTCGGCGGCAGAGCGGAGTTTCTGATGCCGGGCGGCAGCATCGAACATGCGCAGGGTGCCAAGGTTGGCAAGGCGCACCGAGTGGCTTCTGACAGTAGAATCTCGACAGACTTTCGCGATGCGACATGATTGATCCATCGCCGGGGACCGGGTGATAGTGGCCGCAACAAGCAAAATCGGGAAGGATGCGTCATGGCGAAAGACAAGGTGGCACTGATCACGGCAGCTGGCAGCGGCATGGGCGCCGATGCGGCGCGGAGGCTGACTGCGCAGGGATGCAAGGTTGCGATCCTGTCCTCGTCCGGCAAGGGCGAGGCTTTGGCCGAGGATCTGGGTGGCGTCGGGGTGACAGGGTCGAACCGGTCGGTCGAGGATTTGCAGAGTCTCGTCGATCTTGCGATGCGGAGATGGGGCCGCATCGACGTGCTGGTGAATTCCGCCGGGCATGGGCCGAAGGGGCCGGTGCTGGAGATCAGCGATGACGACTGGCACGAGGGAATGGAGGTCTATCTGCTGAACGTGATCCGCCCGACGCGGCTGGTGACGCCGATCATGGCGGCACAGGGCGGCGGCGCGATCATCAACATCTCGACCTTCGCGGCGTTCGAGCCGGATCCGCTGTTTCCGACCTCGGGCGTGTTCCGCGCAGGGCTGGCGAGCTTCACCAAGCTCTTTGCCGACAGGTTCGCCGCCGACAACGTGCGGATGAACAACGTGCTGCCGGGGTTCATCGACAGCCTCCCGGAAGCCGAGGATCGGCGGGCGCGGATCCCGATGGGGCGTTATGGCAAGGCCGAAGAGGTTTCCGCCCTGATCGCCTATCTGGCCTCGGACGAGGCGGCCTATATGACCGGGCAGAACCTGCGGATTGACGGTGGGCTGACCCGTGCAGTCTGATGTCATGCTGCCGCCGGATCGCCGGGCGCAAGCTCCTTGGATAGGCGGACCGCCTTTGGAATGACGCCGCTGAACATCCACCTGCTCCTTTCCAAGTTAGTCGGCATATTCATTGCCAGTATCGTTTGGAATGATTGGGCGATCATGCTGATCCATGTTGTTGCCCTTGTAGCAATGGTGTTTGGGTTGGGCGTCTGGAACGGCTGGCGGTGCATTGACAACCAGCAGACCTCTCCGCAGTTCCGGTCGCTGCTGTGGTCCCAGGCCCGCAAGCCCCGGCGCAAAGGATGCAGCCTTGAGACAGAAGTATACATCTGCCTTCAAGGCTGCTGCTGACAATTCGGAGGGCTGGTGACCGATCAGAGACCGGACTTGCGGCTTTCGTCGATATAGATTTCGCGGAGCCGGCTGGCGATGGGGCCAGGCTTGCCAGAACCAATGGCAGTTCCGTCGATTTCCACCACAGGCATGACAAATGCCGAAGCCGAGGTGATGAAGGCTTCGTCTGCAGCCTTCGCTTCTTCGACGGTGAAGGGGCGTTCCTCGACCACCATCTGCGCTTCCTTGGCGAAGCGCAGGACGGCGGCGCGGGTGATGCCGTGCAAGATGTCGGTACCCAATTGCCGAGTGACGATCTTGCCGCCGGTGACGATATAGGCGTTGTTCGATGTGCCTTCGGTGACATGGCCATTCTCGATCATCCAGGCATCGTCGGCGCCGGCCTTCTTGGCCATCATCTTGCCCATTGAGGGGTAGAGCAACTGCACCGTCTTGATGTCGCGGCGGCCCCAGCGGATATCTTCGATCGAGATCACCTTGAGACCCTGTTTCGCCGCTGGATTATCGGCCAGACCGGGTTTGGACTGGGTGAACATCACCAGAGTGGAGGGTGTAGTCTCAGGATCAGGGAAAACGAAGTCACGGTCGCCGGGATTGCCGCGGGTGACCTGCAAATAGATCATGCCATCGATCAGGGCGTTGCGGACGACGAGTTCACGTTTGATCGTCAGCAATTCATCCTGATCAACCGGAGCTGACATATCGAGTTCGGCCAGCGAGCGTTCCAGGCGCTTGGCGTGGCCAGCGAAGTCAATAATCTTGCCGCCAAGAACGCTGGTAACCTCATAGACACCATCGGCCATCAGGAAGCCGCGATCGAAGACCGACACTTTCGCCTCTTGCTCTGGCAGGTAGTCGCCGTTGACATAAACGATGCGGGTCATGGTACCTCCTAGCCCCAGAGCGCGGCTGATGGCGCGTGCACTCCGGCTTTGTCGAATTTCAGCGCGTAGGGTCGGTCTTCGGCCAATAGAAGCGGGCCGTCAAGATCAGTCACCATTGCGCCCTGCGCCAACAGCACGGCGGGGGCCATCGCCAGCGAGGAGCCGACCATACAGCCGACCATGATCCTGTAGCCTTCGGCCATGGCCTGATCCTTGAGCGCCAGCGCCTCGGTCAAGCCGCCAGTCTTGTCGAGCTTGATGTTGACCGCATCGTACTTTCCCTTCAGCCCGAAAAGGCCGGCGCGGTCGTGACAGGATTCGTCGGCGCAGACCGGCACCGGACGGTCAATCTCGGCGAGCATGTCGTCCTCGTCCGCAGGCAGCGGCTGTTCGACCAGCGCCACGCCAAGTCGGATCAGATGCGGCGCGAGGTCGGCATAGACCTCTGCCGACCAACCCTCATTGGCATCGACGATGATCCGGGGTTCGGGCGCGCCGCGGCGCACCGCCTCGAGCCGCGCCATGTCATCGGCGGTGCCGAGCTTGATTTTCAGGAGCGGACGACGAGAGTGTTTCGACGCCGAGCCCTGCATGTTCTCGGGCGTATCAAGCGACAGCGTATAGGCGGTGATCTGGGGTCTCGGCGCGGGCAGGCCGGCCAGATCCCAGACGCGCTTGCCGGCACGTTTCGCCTCGAGATCCCAAAGCGCGCAATCGACGGCGTTCCGGGCGGCCCCGGGAGACAGCAACGATTGCAATTCGGCGCGACTGAAGGGCGGGCGCAGTGCAGTGATTTCGGTGGTGACGCTGTCCAGCGTTTCGCCATATCGGGCATAGGGCACGCATTCGCCCCGGCCCGTGGAATCGCCCTCGGTGATACGGACGGTCAGCACCTGCGCCTCGGTCTTGCTGCCGCGCGAGATTGTGAACGCTTCAGCGAGGCGGAAAGTTTCGGCGGCGACTGTGATCTGCATTGTCATGCCCTAGACCGCCATCAGCGCATCGACGAGCCGACCTGCGCCATAGCGATTTGGATCAGTTGGGCAGGCCCATCCGTTTCTCTGTTTTTTCAATATATACCTCAGCATAGTCCACTTTCATGTATTGTGCATTGACTGCAACGCCAATGATCCGGCAATCGGGATTGGCAATGCGGGCCAGCCGCTGGCCAGGTCGAACCCGGCTTTCAGCGCCTCGACCAGCACCGCTTTTCCACGCCGCCGCGGTTCGCAACGCCGATGACCAACGTTTTCGCGCCCGCCGCTTTCACCTCTGCCAGAGTCATGTCGGGCAGCTTCGTGCTGGCCTTGCAGCCTGCCATCCGCAACTGGCCGACGACATGGTCTGGCCGCCAGTCCCGAATGCCTTGAGCGACCCTTGCAACAAGTCCATTGGGCGCGGCTCCGGTATTGCGAGTCGGTGGATATTGCGCCGGTTCCGGCGGGAATGGCGAGGAATTTGCGGCGCGAAATCAGGTGAAAGAGCGAACAAACGGTGGATTTCCAATTTATCATGCAAGAATCTGCGGCCAAGGCTGGTTTCTGCACCGCAGCGGAACCGGCTTGCGATCAGTTGCCCGATATCCTACGCCTTCGGTCGATCCTTACGCAACTTGCCCATCAAAAGGTCGCCCATGTCATTCCGTATCCAGCCCACACCCCCTGCCCGCCCCAATCGCTGCCAGTTGTTCGGCCCAGGCTCGCGGCCGGCGATCTTCGAGAAGATGGCGGCAAGTGCGGCGGATGTGATCAATCTCGACCTCGAGGATTCGGTGGCACCGGATGACAAGGCGACGGCGCGGGCAAATATCATCGAAGCCATCGGTTCGGTCGACTGGGGCAAGAAGACCCTGAGCGTGCGGATCAACGGCCTTGATACACCCTGGTGGTACCGCGACGTGGTGGACCTTCTGGAACTGGCTGGTGATCGGCTGGACATGATCATGATCCCGAAGGTCGGCTGCGCGGCGGATGTATATGCGGTCGACGCGCTGGCAACGGCGGTCGAGCGGGCCAAGGGGCGGCAAAAACCAATTGCCTTCGAGGTGATCATAGAGAGTGCCGCCGGGATCGCCCATGTCGAGGAGATCGCCGCCGCCTCGCCGCGGTTGCAGGCGATGAGCCTTGGGGCGGCGGATTTCGCGGCCTCAATGGGGATGCAGACAACCGGGATCGGCGGAACGCAGGAAAACTATTACATGGCGCATGAGGGCGCGAAATACTGGTCGGACCCTTGGCACTGGGCGCAGGCGGCAATTGTCGCGGCCTGCCGGACGCATGGGGTGTTGCCGGTCGACGGGCCGTTCGGCGACTTTTCCGACGACGAGGGGTTCCGTGCGCAAGCGCGGCGGTCGGCCACATTGGGGATGGTCGGGAAATGGGCGATCCATCCCAAGCAGGTGGCGCTGGCCAACGAAGTCTTCACACCCTCCGAGGCGCAGGTCGCCGAGGCGCGCGAGATCCTGGAGGCGATGGAAAAGGCCAAGGCCGAGGGCTCCGGCGCCACGGTCTACAAGGGGCGGCTGGTGGATATCGCCTCGATCAAGCAGGCCGAAGTGATCGTGCGGCAGTCCGAGATGATCGCAGCCGGTTAGAGGGGTCGCAGCGCGACCTTCAGGCTCAATTCCTTGCCAGCAGCGCCTCGATTTCGGCCAATGTCGGCATCGACGGGGCTGTGCCGGCGCGGGTGACAGAGATGCCCGCCGTGGCGCAGCCGAATCGCACCGCGTCGATCGGGGCGCTTCCGCGGGAGAGTGCCGCGGCGAAACCGCCGTTGAAGGCATCGCCTGCGCCGGTGGTTTCGACCACCGGGCCGGCGAAAATCGCGGGCACGTGTTCGGTGCGCTGACCGTCGTGAAAGAGTACACCGTTTTCGCCGAGCGTTATGATTGCCGTACCGACACCACGTTGCCGCAAGTCTTCCGCGGCCTTCCTGGCATCCTCCAGCCCCGAGACCCTGATCCCGGTCAGTTCTTCGGCCTCGGTTTCATTGGGGGTGACGTAATCGCACAGCGCCAGCATTTCAGGGGCGATTTCAGCTGCGGGGGCAGGATTGAGGACGGTAATGGCGCCGCCGGACCGGGCGATTTCAAGGGCCCGGCGGGCGGCAGGTAACGGCTGTTCAAGCTGGGTGATGAAGACCTTGGCGCCTGCGATCAGATCGGCTTGCGCCTCGATGTCTTCGGGCGAGATCGTGCCGGCGATGCCGGGGCAGATGATGATCGCGTTGTTGCCGGAGGATTCTTCGATGAAGATATAAGCGGCACCGGTATAGCTGTCATCGTGCTGGGTAACGGCGGCGATCACGCCGGCGTCTTTCCAGGTTTTCAGCGCCATGTCGGCGAAGGTGTCTTTTCCGAGTTTCGAGACGAAATGCACCTTGCCGCCCGCCCTGGCCGCCGCGACCGCTTGGTTACTGCCCTTGCCGCCGGGGCCAAGCGCGAAGCTCGATCCCATGATCGTTTCGCCCATCCGGGGGGGGCGTTCAGCGCGGTAGGCGGTGTCGGCGACGAACACGCCGAGGATTACGATGCTGTCGGGCATGGACTTACTCCTCGGGCGGGATCACACCTTTGCGGAAGATGAAGCAGCCATAGAAGCGGCGCTCACCGGTCTGGATCACGGCATAGGCGTTCCGGGCGGCATCGTAGAAGTCGAAGCGCTCGATGCTGACCATAGGCCGCTCTCGGCCTTCGGCTTGGTTGATCGCCTTCTGGACTTCGGCCTGCACCGGCGGGATCGTGTCGGGCTCTCCGACGATTTCCATCCGGCCGGCGAAATCGTCGACAAAAGTGTCAAGCGGCAGGACCGACAGGACGGCTTCGACAGCTTGTGCGGCAGTCAGGTTTTCCATCCGCAGAAGCTCTGCGTGAACGGTGTCCTGTGCGACACTGTCGGATGGGAAATTGGTATCGGCGATGACGATCTGGTCGCCGTGGCCCATCGAGCGCAGAACGTACAGAACGTTGGCATTCAGGCGCGAGTCTATTCCCTTCAGCATTTATTCCCCCTCAGGTCAGGCGCTGGCCGGTTTCACGGTCAAAGATGTGAATGTTTTCCGGGTCGGGCGTCAGGCTGATCGCTTCGCCGGGTTTGAACGGGTGGCGGGTGCGAAAGATCGCGGTGGCGTCCTTGCCGCCCATGCGAACGACGACATGGATCTCTGATCCGGTCGGTTCGATCACCAGTACCTTGCCGGACATTCCGGTATCGGAAAGCGTCAGGTGTTCGGGGCGGATGCCGAGGGTGATCTCTTGGCGGTCCTCCAGCTCGGATCTGGCAGACAGGTCGATATGCGCGCCCTCGACCTCGACCCAGGCTTCGGCACCGTTCCGCTGCACCATCGTATCGATCATGTTCATCGCCGGAGAGCCGATGAAGCTGGCGACAAAGGTATTGGCCGGGTGGTCATAGACGTCGAGCGGCGAGCCGATCTGTTCGATATGGCCGTCGCGCAGAACAACGATCTTGTCGGCCATTGTCATCGCTTCGATCTGGTCATGGGTGACATAGACGGTCGTCGTCGAAAGCCGTTGGTGCAATTCGCGGATTTCGGTGCGCATCTGGACCCGTAGCTTGGCGTCGAGGTTCGACAGGGGTTCATCGAACAGGAACACCTGCGGATTGCGCACAATGGCGCGGCCCATTGCGACACGCTGGCGCTGACCGCCGGACAGTGCGCGGGGGTAGCGGCCAAGATATGGGGTGAGGCCCAGAACCTCGGCGGCGCGGGCAACCCGGGTCTCGATCTCGGCCTTGTCCATCCGTTTCATGCGCAGCGCAAAAGCCATGTTTGCGGCGACTGTCTTGTGCGGGTAAAGCGCGTAGTTCTGGAACACCATGGCGATGTCGCGTTCTGCCGGCGGCAGGTTGTTCACGACCCGGTCGCCGATCGAGATCTTGCCCGAGGAGATGCCTTCGAGGCCGGCAATCATCCGCAGAAGCGTGGACTTGCCACAGCCAGACGGCCCGACGAGAACCACGAATTCGCCATCAGCGATATCGATATCGAGGCCGTGTATAACCTCGATTGCACCGTAGGATTTGCGCAAGTCGCGGATGGTCACTTCGGCCATCTTGTCCCCGTTCTTCCCATTCCATCGGCAAGCTAGCGAGGCCAGACGGGGCTGTCCATGCGGAAGATGGCGGGTCGGACAGGGTCGGTCTTCCAGAGGTGGTCGTGGCGCTAGACAAGGGCCATACCTCGGACTGCGCAATCAGATTGCCAGCGCCCTGGATCGTCGGCACTGCGGCCACTGGATCGCCACTGCTCGACCGAAGACAATCGGGTTACCGAGGAGATCATCCGTTTGGGCTCACAAGGTGGTAGGGGTGCAGACTTGGGAATTCGAGGTGATCGGGACAATGCCGCGTTCTTCAACCTACCGCGGTCAATCGGCGACGCAGGACTAACCGGGAAAGTTGCCCCAAAGGTTGCAGTTCTACCGCCACATGACGGTCAAGGGTTGCATGTTCGAGGCGGGCAGGACGCGAATCTTGACTTAGCGTCGCCTTGCTGAAAGGATTTTCGTGTTGGCGCAAACATCAGGCCGGGGCACGCCAAGATGCGGAAGTCACTGAAAAAATACTTCCGGATCGGAGGTCTGTTTTGCGGGTCGTCTCGATCCGCTGCAGGATCCGCCGGCCTTTGCCGTAGGGAGGAGTTTTCATGAAAGTCGAGATTTACAATCAGATGCTGAGGGCCGGGAAGATCAGCCGGCGGAACGTGATGAAAGGCATGGCGAGTGTCGGGGCGATGTCGGCAATGGGCGGGCTTTCCGGCCCCGGTTTCGCCGCCTCGCATGCCAATGTCCGGGCCGAAATCCTGAAAATACCGGGTGTCGGCATGGGGTCGCCAACCGATGCAGACTGGCAGAAGGTCGGCGAGATGTGCCTGGGGCCGACGATGGCAAATGTCGCCGAGGGGGAATTTGCCGGGGTCGAGCTGACCTTTATGGGGTTGAACAACCAGAACCTGCACAACTTCCTGTTCCGCGGATTCCTGAAGCCGTGGGAAGCCTATACCGGCGCCAAGATCAATTGGATCGACCTGGCGCAGGCTGATTACAATGCGCGCTTGCAGCAGTCGATCGCCACCGGCACCGTCGATTTCGACATCATCGAGATGGGCGCGCCTTTCGAGGGCGATACCGCCGGTCAGGGCCTTCTGTCGGAGATGCCCGACTGGGTAAAGGACCAGATCGAGATGGACGACTATGTCGGTTATCTTCAAGCGCCGGTTGGCACCTGGGACGGCAAGACCTATCGGATTTCGATCGACGGCGATTGCCACTCGTTCAGCTACCGGACCGATTACTTCACCGACGCAGCGATCACCGGGGCGACCGGCATGACCGAAGTGCCGACGACCTGGCAGCAAGTGCAGGAATTCACCAAGGCGTTGGCCGGGCAGAAGGATCCGCTGACCGGGCTCGACGCGCACGGCTATCTCGATCCGCTGAAGGGTTGGGGCGGATTCGGCTTCTATTTCCTCGAGTCGCGGGCCACGGCCTATGCCAAGCACCCGGACGATCCAGCTTGGCTCTTTGATCCCGATACGATGAAGCCACGGGTCAACAACCCTGCCTTCGTGCGGGCAATTCAGGACGTGATGGATGTGATGGGCACCCAGCCCGCCGACCAGATCAATGCCGATCCCGGCACCACCGCCTTCCAGCAGTTCCTTGCCGGCACCGGCTCGATGCTGTCGTGGTGGGGCGATGTCGGATCATCGGCGCGGACCTCTGACGGGTCGGTCGTTGGCGATGTGGTGGGCTTTTCGATCCTGCCGGGGTCGGACGATGTCTACAACAGCGCCACCGGGGAATGGGACACGTTGGAATCGGGGCCGAACTTTGCGCCGAACATGGCCTATATCGGCTGGGGCGTCTACGTGATGTCAAGAGTCGATGGCGACGAGAAGAAGCACAAGGCGGCCTGGTCGGCGGCGGCGCATCTTGGGGGCAAGGATATCGCACTTTGGATGTCGGCCTATCCGTCGGGCTTCCAGCCTTACCGCAATTCCCAATTCCAGTACGACGAGTGGGAAGCAGCGGGTTATGATCGGGCCTATATCGAGGATTATCTGGGCTCGAACCTTGACAGCTACAACCACCCGAACGCCGCGATCGAACCGCGTATCCCCGGCATCTTCCAGTACTACTCGGTCGCCGAGGACGAGTTGGCCAAGGGCTTTGCCGGGCAATACGGATCGGCGCAGGAAACCGCCGATGCAATTGCCGCTGCCTGGGAGAAGATCACCGACCAGATCGGGCGCGACAGCCAGATTGCGCTTTACAAGGCGTCATTGGGGATGTGACCCGGTATCGCGGGACGCGTCCGATGGGGCGCGCCCCGCTTCTTTCGTTGGTTTCAATTGGAGGCCGGTTCCGGGCCAGGACTTTTCTCTCGCGTCCTTGCGGACGCTCGGGGCCTCCGGCGGGGATACTTTGAGACAAGTGATGGAAGATGGAGCATTCGTGCCCTGCAGCCGGAGGTCTTGGCAGGTCGGCATGGCTCTGGTTAGGATCGTTGAATGAGCAGCGAAGGCGATCTTCTTCATGTCGTGACGGCGGATGACATTTCCGACCGGCGCCGGGCATTCGGCAAGGTATTGATCTGGGGATCGTTCGGATTTCTGGCGCTTGTCGCTCTTGCCCAGAGTGCCGACCGGATCGGCTGGCTGTCGCTCGGGTTCGCGACATGGCGCCCGGTTCTTTTCGCTTATGTGCTTTGGGCGGTCTGCCTGTGCTGGGCGCAGGTGGTGATCCGAGGCGAGCAGGGCAAGCGCGTACTGTTCGTGTTGCCGGCGGCGCTGTTCGTGATCTCGATGGTCGTGTTCCCGCTGATCTTCGGGCTGGGAATCGCATTTTCCGATTGGAACCTGTCTTCGCCGACCGGGCGGCAGTTCAACGGCCTGGACAACGTGCGGCAGATGTGGCGCGATCCGTTTTACTGGAACGCACTGACCAACATGGTCTGGTACACGGCTGCCATCCTTGTCGAGTATGCGATCGCCTTTGGCCTGGCGCTGCTTTTGAACGCAGAGATCAGGGCGCGGAAGTTTTTCCGGGTTGCTTTTCTACTGCCCCTGATGCTGTCGCCGGTCGCGGTCAGCTGGATGATTGGCAAGTCGATGCTGGAGGTGCGGTTTGGCCCGTTGGCGCGGCTGGCGCGATGGCTTGGTTGGGACAATCCGTCGTTCTTCGGCTCGCCCGAGATCGCGCGGTTCATGGTGATGGCGATGGATGCCTGGACCTTCATCCCGTTCATGATGATCATGATCCTCGCCGGCCTTCAGGCGATCCCCAAGGAGCTGCACGAGGCCAGCCGGGTCGACGGCGCATCAAGCTGGCGCGGCTTCTGGGAAGTGACATTTCCGCTGATGCTGCCCGCCTCGATCACCGCGATCCTGATCCGGATCATCTTCAAGCTGAAGATCGCCGACATCATCATAAACGTCACCTCGGGCGGGCCTGGCGGTGCGACCGATAGTGTAACCAGTTTCATTTTCCGCGAGTACCGCGACCGATCGAACGTGGGTTACGGGACGCTGTTGGCGATGGTCTATCTGGTGTTCATCGTCATCGCGATCACGATCTTCATGAAGCTCGCCGATCGCTGGATGAATCCGAGGTATTAGATGACCGACGCCCAAATCTTTCACGACAGCGATCTGGACCGGGCGCACAAGGCCAAGTGGTTCGCCAGCCGGCTGGCGATTTACGGCGTGCTGCTCTTGTGGACGGTCATTTGCCTGTTCCCGATTTACTGGACGATCACCACCAGCTTCAAGATGGCACCGGATGTGATGCAGGGGAACATGGTACCCTTCATCGACTACACGCCAAAATGGCTGGGCTGGCGGTCGCTTGGATTGTCGCCCGACACGATCAGCGCCGAAAGCACCGTAAGGGCGGAATTCCTCAAGCGGTTCATGAATTCGACGGTGGTCTCGCTCAGCGCCTCCAGCCTTGCGGTCATTCTGGGGGCGTTGGCGGCTTACGGGTTGTCGCGGTTCAGCTACAGGTTCGGTTTCATGCGAAACCCTGATATTTCGTTTTTCTTCCTCAGCCAGCTGATCCTGCCGCCCGTGGTTCTCGCCCTGCCTTTCCTCGTCCTCTACAAGGAGCTGGCGCTCCTCGACACGCGGATCGGCCTGATCCTGCTCTACGCACTCACCGTCCTTCCCATCGTCATCTGGATCATGCGCGACCAGTTCGCCTCGATCCCGACAGAGCTGGAGGAAGCGGCGCTGGTCGATGGCCTGTCGATCTGGGGCGCGTTCCTGACGATCATCCTGCCGATCGCGCTGCCGGGCATGGTGGCGTCGTTCATCCTGTCCCTTGTCCTGACCTGGAACGAGTATTTCTTCGCCGCCCTGCTGACCGGTTCGAACGCGGTCACGCTGCCGGTGATGGTGGCCAGCCAGACCGGCAGTCAGGGGATCAGCTGGTGGTCGATGGCCGCGCTTTCCTTTGCCGCGATCGTGCCGTTGATAGTCATCGGCGTCGTGCTGGAACGCTACATCATCAAGGGGATGGCTGCAGGGGCCGTAAAGTAGCCCGTTCCCTGATCATTCGTCGGAAAGTATCCCGGGGGGTGCGGGGGGCTGGCCCCCCGCGGATCGGCTGGCGTGCAAGCGTCAGTCGAACACCTATCCCAGCGCATGGGCAATGTCGCGAGTTTGGGTGTGGAGCCGTTTGAAAAGCTCGTATTGGTGGTCATAGACCGGGTGAGAGTGCGGTTGGATGCGGGTCTTTGCCGGATTCCATTTCAAGATATCGCCCGGTTTGGCGACGCCGATGGCAAGGGATGCAAGGAAGGCATCGCCGTAGCTGGCGCCAATGGAGTGCTCGCTGATCACCTGCGGCACCTTCGCGATGTCAGAGGTAGCCTGCAGCCAGACAGAATTCTTGACGCCGCCGCCGACAGCGCGGATGCCGGCGGTTTCCTGCCCGGTCTCGCGGAAGGCCTCGATCACATGAGCGGTACCGTTTGCAATACCTTCCAGCAGCGCGCGGAACATGTCGCCTCGGTTATGGGTCAGATTCAGCCCGAAAAACGTGCCCTTGGCGTGAGGATCGTGAATCGGGGTCCTTTCGCCCATGAAATACGGCAGGACCAGCAGGCCGTTTGCCCCTTTCGGTGATGCGGTCGCTTCTGACGTCAACGCATCGAAGGCGGTTTCACGGGGCAGGTCGCGGGCGAACTGGTCGCGGAACCAGTGAGTCAGCGTGCCGCTGGTCGACAGCCCCGCCATCGAGGCGTGCTGGCCGGGGAAAAGCCATGGCGCATACCACAGACGCGGATCGTTCACTCGGCCGTCCGTCAGCGCGATGATGAATATCGTCGAGCCGTACATCATCATCATTTCGCCGGGTTTCTGCACGCCGACGCTGACCGCCTCGGCTGCCGCGTCGATGGTGCCGCAGATGACGGGCGTGCCAATCGCAAGGCCGGTTTCCCTGGCCGAGTCGGACGTGATGCTACCGGCGATCTCTGTTGACCATAGCAGCCGCGGCAGCGTCTCGGGCGCGATGATCCCAGGCGCGAGGGTGTGGGTCCAGTCCTGCTGGTTGACATCGTAGAGCGGGCTGAAATTGGCGGCGGTATAATGGTCGATGACGTATTCGCCGGTCAACTGATGCACCAGATAGGTGGTCGAGCTGGCGATCTTTGCGGTTTTGGCATAAATCTCGGGCCGATTGTTCTTCAGCCACAGGATTTTCGGGCCGACCGATTGCGAGGTCAGAGCGTTGCCGCAGGTCAGCATGATGTTTTCCGCCCCGATGCTTTTGGTCAAGCTCTCGATCTCGGCCCCGGCACGGGTGTCGACGCCGTAAAGTACCGCGTTCATCAGCGGTTTGCCCTGGTCATCGAGGGGCAGCATACAGGGACCGATGGCGCTGGCGGCGACGCATTTGATGTCCGAGGGGTCGATCCGGGCGTCCGCGATCAATTGGTGGCTGATGGCGCAGAAATCTTGCCACCAGTCCTCCTCGGCGCGGTGTTCCGCCCAGCCGGGATGCGGCACGATCATCTCATGCGGTTTGGCGGCGGTGGAGAGGATGTTGCCGGTGGCGTCCGCGATCACGCCCTTGGACTCGAAGGTGCCGATGTCGATGCCGAGCGTGTACATGGATCAGTCCCTGAGAAGTGGAAAGTCGGGGGTGATGCGCGGCAAGGCGGCGAGGATCAGCTTGGAGAGGCCGACGAGATCGCGCAGATCGCAAACCTCGCGCGAGGAATGAGAATAGCGCATCGGAAAACCGATATCGATAGAGGCGACACCCTCGCCGACCAGTTGCACATAGCTGAGATCGGTCAGAACGCCAGTCTGGGCGCTGCGTTGCAGGGTGATATTCTCGGCATATGCGGTACTCTCGAAGAGCAGAACCAGCGCGGGGTGCGGCAGGACGCCGTTCAATGTGCCACGACCGTGGAAGCTGTAAAGCGACATGCCGGGCCCCTTGCCAAGGTGCATGTCGCCGCGATCGCCCATATCGGGCGTGTCGGTCGCCAGCATCAGGTCTAGCTGGATCGCGATATCGGGGCGAAGCGCCTGCGCCGCCACGACCGCGCCGCGCAGGTTGAATTCCTCTTGCACGCTGAACACCAGGTGTACGGTGGGACCGTCGCTGCGCTCGGCCAATGCGCGGGCGCATTCGATCAGCACCGCGCAACCCGCGCGGTCGTCGATGGCCGTGCCGCTTAGCCGATGCGCGCCCATCGGGAACGAGCCGGGGGCGTAGACCACTGGCGCGCCGATGCGGATGCCGACGGCGTGGGCTTCCTCGGCCGAGCTGAAACCGGCATCCACGTAAAGGTCGGGAGTATGCAGGACGGTGTATTTTTCCTCAGGCGTGGTCGCGTGATGGCTCTTGTTGGCGATGATGCCGAAGATGTCGCGGCCTTCGGCCACCGAGATCACCACCACTTGCGACGGGAGCGCCCGCTCGGGCACTCCGCCAAGGCGTTCGAGGCGGAGATAACCGTCAGGCTCGATCTTGCGGATGATGAAACCAAGCTGGTCCATATGCGTGAAGAGCATCACCGACGGCTCGGTGCCGGGGAAGCTGGCGATCAGGTTGCCGAGGCGGTCGGTATGGCTGTCGATGCCGATCGCGTCGAGCTTGGCGCGGATCGCGTGGCGCACGCGCTCTTCATGGCCGGAAAGACCGGGGATCGCCATGAGGTCCGTCAGGTCGGTGCGCAGCCGTTCCAGCATCACTTGCCCCCTCGCGCGGCGCGGGCCTTGTCCATGAAATCCATCGCGCGGTCCGGGTCGATGGCGTTCCAGGTGTCGCCGTCGACCTTCAGCGCCGAGCCGACGATGCAGCCATCGGCGATCTTCAGGATATCGCCGACGGTGTCGTGTTTGACGCCGGTATTGGCCATGACGGGCGTGTCGGGCAGCACCTTCTTGACGGCTTCGAGGTCGGCCAGCTTCGCGGCCTCGCCCGTGATCTGGCCTGAAACCAGTACCGCGTCGGGGATCGAGGAGAAGACGGCGGAGCGCGCGCGGTCGGGCAAGGGGCGGCGGTCGAGGCTATCGGCGAACTCGGCCGAGACGTTGTACAGCATGGCAAGGTCTTGCCGTCCGAGTCGGTCGCGGTAACGCATCGCCTTGCCGGCATCCGGCGTCCACGGCCCCATGTCAGAGGCATAGGTGCCGGTGAAGATCTCTCGCACGAACGCGGCCCCTGTCGCGGCGGCAAGGGCGATGGAAGACATCGGATCCCAGAGCACGTTGACGCCAAAGGAAACCGTGATCTCGGACCGAAGCTGGCCGATCACATAAGCCATGGTCGCGGTCGAGGCGGTGTCGACTGCGAATTCGTAGGGGCGGTCGTTTTCATTGCCGAACATGACTGCGTCGAATCCTGCCTTTTGCAACGCCACAAGGTCGGCGCGGGCGGCGTTTACGAGGCCGCCGAGACCAGCATCGGCGTCGTGGAGAGGCGAACCGGGGAGCGCGCCGAGATGAACCATGCCGATCACCGGCTTGGTCTGGCCGAAGACCGCTTCGAACTTGTTCATGCCCCGTCCCCCTGTTTTCGGGCAGAGCCTAGCGCGTTAAGGGTTTGTTCCCAAGTTGATTCATACTAACCTGAGGCTTGAAAAAAGAGGGCGTCATGACATTGCAGAAAACGCATTGGGACCGGATCGGCAATGGCGGTCTGAGCTTGACAAGCCTCGGCTTCGGGACTGCCCCCCTGGGCAACCTCTATCGAGCGATTTCGGATGACGAGGCTCAAGCAATTCTGGAAATGGCCTGGGATCGCGGTGTCCGGTACTACGACACCGCTCCGTTATACGGGCTTGGCCTGAGTGAGACGCGTCTGAACCGGTTTCTGCGCGGCAAGCCGCGGGATCAATACGTTCTGTCTACCAAGATCGGGCGGCTCTTGAAGGCTACGACACCGGACAAGCGCGACGGGTTCGGCAAGTGGTTCGACGTGCCCGCCCGAAACGAGGTTTACGATTACGGCTATGACGCCACGATGCGGTCGCTGGAATTCTCGCTGGAGCGGCTGGGGGTCGAGCGGGTCGACGTGCTTTTCGCGCATGATCTCGATGTGGCCAACCACGGGTCCTGGGAGGTGATGGAGGACAAGCTGTCGGAACTGATGGCGGGTGGCTACCGCGCGCTGATGGAGATGCGCGATCAGGGGGTGATCAAGGCGTTCGGTGCGGGTGTCAACGAGTGGGAGCCGTGCCAGTGGCTGGCCGAGCGCGGTGATTTTGACCTCTTCCTGCTGGCCGGGCGCTATACGCTGCTGGAGCAGGAGCCGCTGGACAGCTTCCTGCCGCTCTGCGAGGCGCGCGGGATCGGCATCGTCATCGGCGGGCCCTACAATTCCGGCATTCTGGCGACCGGGCCGCGCGAGGGGGCGTTCTACGATTACGATCCCGCCCCGCGCGAGATCCTGGAACGGGTTGGCAGGATCGAGGCTGTGTGCAAAGCGCATGGCGTTAGGATGGTGGATGCGGCATTCCAGTTTCCGTTGCATCACCCTGCCGTCTTGTCGGTCATCCCAGGCGGCCAGGGCGTAGCCGAGATGGAGAGTAATCTGGCGGCCGCAAAGGCGGATATACCGGCGGAGCTTTGGCAGGATCTGAAGGCGCAGGGTCTGATGCGGCCTGACGCGCCAGTGGCTTAGGGGGACGGCATGGTTCAGATCGACGCACATCAGCATTACTGGGACCCGTCGCGAGGCGATTACGACTGGATGCCAAAGGATAATCCGGTCCTGAACCGTACCTACGGGCCCAGCGACCTGGCATCGTCTCTGGCGGCGGCGGGCATCACCCATACCGTGCTGGTGCAAGCCGCAGCGACGGTGGCCGAAACCGCTTACATGCTGGCGATTGCCGATCAGACCGACCATGTGGCCGGTGTCGTCGGCTGGGTCGATTTCGAGCGGCCCGAGGATCTGGCGGAGTTGAAGCGGCTTGCGAAGCATCCGAAGTTTCTAGGGGTGCGACCGATGATCCAGGACATACCGGATGTCGACTGGATGCTGCGCGACGATGTGCAGTGGGGATTCAAGGCGGTCTGCGACTTGGGACTGAGCTTTGATGCCCTGGGCTTCCCGCAGCATCTGGTGAATTTTCAGGCGCTGTTGGCGCGCTATCCCGATATGCGGGTTGTGGTGGATCATTGCATGAAACCGCAGATCCGGGATCATTCCTCGGTCACTTTCAAACATTGGGCCGATGGCATGGCGCGGCTGGCCGAAACCGGAGCCTATTGCAAGTTCTCGGGTCTCGTGACGGAGGCCGAAGAGGATTGGAGCATCGATCAGTTGCGGCCCTATGCGGGGCATGTGCTATCGGTCTTCGGCGCGGACCGGGTGATGTGGGGGTCGGACTGGCCGGTGGTGCGCTTGCGGGCCGAATATCAAGACTGGCGCCTTGCGGCAATGGAACTGACTGCCGAGTTGCCGCCGGACGAGCAGGCGCGGGTCTTCGGCGGCACGGCGGTCGAGTTCTACCGGCTGGCGGCCTGACCTTTCAGAAAAAGCCTCGGCGTTTCGCGGCTGATCGTATCCCGCTCAGCGTGACAATCTGTCAGACTCCCCAAGTGCGGCGCAGCACCGACAGCCAGTTCTCGTGGCAGATCTTGCGCATCAGATCGGTGCCATAGCCGTGTCGATCATCGCCTGCTGCAATGTCGGCAGGCCAGTCACGTCGCCGATATCCTTGGGCACCGTCGCGCCGTCGAAATCGGACCCGAAGCCGACGTGATCTTCGCCCAACCGTTCGATCAGGTGATCAAGGTGGCGCAGCATAGGATCCAGCGTCATGTCAGGCGATTTGCGGCCATCAGGACGCAGGAATACGGTCGCAAAGTTGAGACCGACCATGCCGCCCGTGTTCTTGATCACCTCAAGCTGGCGATCGGTCAGGTTGCGGGTGCCCGGGGTGACGGCATGAGCATTGGAATGGGTTGCGACCAGCGGAGCGTCGGAAATATTGGCGACATCGTCAAACCCCTTCTCGTTCAGATGCGAAAGATCGATCATGATCTTCAGCTGATTGCATTCGCGCACCAGTGCTTTGCCGGCATCCGTAAGTCCCGGTCCGGTATCCGGACTGCCGGGATAGCGGAACGGCACGCCGTGGCCAAAGACAGTCGGGCGGCTCCAGACCGGGCCGAGGCTGCGCAGGCCAGCCGCGTGCCAGACATGCAGAGCGTCAAGGTCCGGGCCGATCGCTTCAGCGCCCTCCATATGCATGATCGCGGCGATGGTGCTGGTGTCGAGGCAGCTTTGAATCTCGGTGGTCGAGCGCACGATCTTGAATGTGTCAGGTGCGGCGCGTTCCATCCACATCAGATGGCCTGCCATCGCCATCGCGACCGGCCCTGCCGCCTTGTGGTCGATCAGGTCGTCAAGCGGCAGGTCATAAGGCGGCGCGTCCATTATTTCGTCGCGATCAGGCGCGTCGTGAGGCGTCGGCGAAGAGATGTAGATCGCAAAAAAGCCACCAGCGAAGCCGCCCCGTTTCATCCGGGGCAAATCGAGATGACCCTTGCCATCGCCGTTCAGCCAGATCTTTTCGCGGTTCTCGGGCTCGCGCAGCAGGCGCAACAAAAAGTCGTTATGGCCATCAAGGACGGGGATCGGGTTGGTCAACTTGCTTGTTCCTCTTGTGCCGCGCGATAGCCGAGGCTCGCGGTCAGAAGTTTGCGGGTATAGTCCTGCGCGGCGTTGCGGGCTTGCAGGCTTTCGCGGGTCATTTCCTCGACGGCTTGCCCATGCTGCATGACCATCAGCCGCTCGCACATATGGGCCACGACCGAGAGGTCATGGCTGACCAGGACATAGGTCAGGCCGCGCTCGCTGCGGATCCGGTCGAGAAGGTTCAGCACCTCGGCCTGGATCGACGCATCGAGCGCCGAGGTCGGTTCGTCCAGCAGCAGGATGCGCGGTTCGAGGATCAAGGCGCGGGCGATTGCCACGCGCTGGCGCTGGCCGCCCGACAGCTGGTGCGGATAGCGGAACCGGAAGCCTTGCCCCAGCCCGACATCCTCGAGCGCCTGTTCGACGCGGGTTTCGCGGTCGGCGAAGCCGTGGATGGCGAGAGGTTCCGACAGCACCCTGTCCACCGTGTGGCGCGGGTGCAGCGAGGCATAGGGGTCCTGAAACACCATCTGGACCTTACGGTAGAAGTCCGGGCGGCGGGCACCGACCAGTTGCTGGCCATCGACCCGGATCGAGCCGCCGGTGACCGGAGCCAACCCACAGATCGCGCGCAGCACGGTGGACTTGCCCGATCCGCTTTCGCCGACGATGCCGTAGCTTTCACCCTCGGCGACCTCGAAGCTGACGCCCCGCACGGCCTGGACATGTTCGCTGCCCTTGGTGAAAGTCACCTCCAGATCGCATGAGTTCAAAAGTGCCATCAGAGCGCCCAGTCCGCATCGCGTTCGAGGATGGGCAGCGGGCGCTGGCCGCCCTCGATCCTGGGTAAGCAGTTGAACAGGCCCTTGGTGTAGGGGTGGCTGGCATTGGCAAGGTCTGTCGCCTTGACCTCCTCCACCACCTGGCCCGCATACATCACCAGCACCCGGTCACAGAAGGACGACACCAGCCGCAGATCGTGGCTGATGAAGATCAGCCCCATGCCCCTATCGCTGACGAGGCGGTCAAGGATCCGCAGGACCTCTATCTGCACGGTCACGTCGAGCGCAGAGGTCGGTTCGTCCGCGATCAGCAATTCGGGTTCGGTAACCAGCATCATCGCGATCATCGCGCGCTGGCCCATGCCCCCGGACAGTTCGTGCGGATAAGCATTCATCACCCGGTCTGGGTCGCGGATCTGCACGGCGTTCAACATCTCCAGCCCGCGCTCATGGGCCTCTGCCCGGGTGGACCTGCGGTGCGTGCGGTAGGTTTCCATCAACTGCCGCCCGATGGTCATCACCGGGTTCAGCGAGAATTTCGGATCCTGCATCACCATGCTGATACGCTCGCCCCTGATGTCGTGCCATTGCGATCTGGTGGCTTCGCGCAGGTCGATGCCATCAAACTCCAGCTTTTCGGCGGTCGCCTTGCCCGGCGGAGGGGTCAGGCCCAGAATGGCGCGACCGGTCAGGGATTTGCCGGATCCGGATTCTCCCACGATGCCAAGACGTTCCTTGCCCATCGCGAAAGAGACCCCGCGCACGACCTCGACCGGGCCATGCCGCGAGGGGAATGCGATGCGCAGGTTCTGAACGGTAAGAAGATCGGTCATCCGCGTCCCTTGGGGTCAAGCACGTCGCGCAGGCCGTCGCCCAGCAGGTTGAACCCCAGCGAGACGGCGAAGATCGCGATGCCGGGCATCGTGGCGACCCACCAGAAGTCGATCAGGAAGCGGCGGCCAGCGGCAATCATCGCGCCCCATTCCGGCTGCGGAGGCTGCGCCCCGAGGCCGAGGAACCCGAGGCCCGCAGCGGTCAGGATGATCCCGGCCATGTCGAGCGTGACACGGATGATGACCGAGGACAGGCAGAGCGGCACGACATGCCCTGAGATGATGCGCGCCGATGACGCGCCTTGCAGCCGGATCGCGGCGATATAGTCGGTGTCGCGGATCGTCAGCGTTTCGGCCCGGGCAAGGCGGGCATAGGGCGGCCACGAGGTGATCGCGATGGCGATGATCGCGTTCTCGATGCCGGGGCCGAGTGCCGCGACGAAGGCCAGCGCAAGGATCAGGCGCGGGAAGGCCAGGAAGATATCGGTGATCCGCATCAGGATAATATCGACCCAGCCGCCGAAATAGCCGGCCGTGGTGCCCACCAGCAGCCCGATCGGCGTGGCGATAATCGCGACCAGGGCGACCACCATCAACGTCAGGCGAGAGCCGTAGACGACGCGACTGAAGATGTCGCGGGCTTGCTCGTCGGTGCCCATCGGGTGGTTCCAGGATGGCGGCAGCAGGCGGGCGGTGCGCAGATCGCCGCTGATCAGCGGGTCGTAGGGCGCGATCAGGTCGGCGAAGATCGCGACCAGCACCAGCAGCACGACGATGCCAAGACCGACCATCGCCAGCCGGTTCTGCCGGAAAGTCAGCCAGGTGCGGTACATCTGCCCCAGCCGGGCCTGACGGCGCGAAGCCGGGTGATCGGTCAGCAGCCACTCGCGGCGCGAGGATTCGGTCATGCTCATCCGCGCCTCCGGACCCGTGGGTCGAGCAGGGTGTAGAGCAGGTCGGACAGAAGGTTCAGCCCGACGAAGATCACGCCAATGACCATCGTACCACCCAGAACCGCGTTCATATCGGCATTTTGCAGCGAGTTGGTCAGATATTGACCTAGCCCCGGCCAGGCAAACACGGTTTCCGTCAGCACCGAGCCTTCCAGCAGGCTGGCATAGCTGAGGGCGATGACGGTCACCAGCGGCACGGCGGCGTTGCGCAGGGCGTGGATCCAGATGATCCGCCATTCCGGCACGCCCTTGACCCGTGCGGTGGTGATGTATTCCTGCGCCAGCTCGTTCAGCATGAAGCTGCGGGTCATGCGGCTGATATAGGCCATCGAGAAATAGCCCAGCAGCGAGGCAGGCAGGATGATGTGCGAGACGACGTTGCGGAACGCATCCCACTGGCCCTGCATGGCGCTGTCGATCAGCAGAAGACCGGTGGTTTGGGTAACCGAATATTCGTAGCCGATGTCGATCCGACCCGGCCCCGCGACCCAGCCGAGCTTGGCATAGAAGACCAGGAGGCCCAACAGGCCCAGCCAGAAGATCGGGGCGGAATACCCGACAAGGCCCAGCACGCGGACCAACTGGTCGGCCAGCTTGCCTTTCTTGACGGCGGCCAGCACCCCGAGAGGCAGGCCCAGAACAGTGCCGATCAGGATCCCGACCGTGGCGAGTTCAAGCGTGGCGGGGAAAACGCGGAGGATGTCGTCGGCGATATCTTTCTTGGTCAGAAAGGACTGGCCCAGATCGCCCGTCACCATCTTCGTCATGTAGATCCAGAATTGTTCGTAAAGCGGCTTGTCGAGCCCAAGTTCGATATAGGCCTTGTCATAGACCGATTGCGAGGCGCGGTCGCCGACCACGGCCAAAACCGGATCGACGGGAACTATGCGGCCGATAAGGAACGTCACAAGAAGCAGACCGATGAAGGTGAGCGCCAGCGTGGCAAGCAGTTTGGTCACCTGCCAGAGAAAGGCCGAAGGGGCGCGCAAGCGCCCCTCCGATTTTCTTTGCGTAGAACTCATTCCTTGGTCACGGCCTTGAACGAGTTGTCGTTGAACGATGGGCCGACGACGAAGCCCTTCACGTTGTCACGGAAGCCCAGCACCTCGATCTCCTGGAACATGATCACGAAGGGCGAGGTCTCCTGATGCTCTCGTTGCAGCGCCAAATACATCTCTGCGCGTGCAGCCGCGTCTTTTTCCAGAACCGCGGCATCGGCCTTGGCGGTCATCTCGGGGATGTCCCAGGCATTGCGCCAGGCCAGCGGCTTGGAGGCCGCGTCGTCAGAGTTGTCGGGGTTGCGCGCGAAAGTGTCGGCATTGGTATGCGGATCCTGATAGTCGGGGCCCCAGCGTCCGATATAGATGTCGTGGTTGCGCGCGCGATACTTGGTCAGCGTTTGCTGGCCGTCTCCGGGGATCAGTTCAAGATTGATACCGGCCGTTGCCATCGTCTGCTGGATCGCCTGCGCCATGCCGGTGATCTCGGGCGTGTTGCGGGTATCCATCGTCACCGTGAAGCCGTCCGGCACGCCGGCAGCTGCCAGAAGTTCCTTGGCTTTCTCGACGTTCAGTTCGAACGGGGTTTCCTCAAGCGCGCCAAGGAAGCCCTTGGGCAGGAACGCCTGATGTACCGTGACGGTGCCCTTTGCGATGGTGTCGGCAATTGTCGCATAATCGACCAGATATTTCATCGCCTGCCGCACTTCGGGCTTGGACAGGAACTCGTTCTTCTGGTTCAGGCCCAGATAGTAGATCGAGCCCTTGACCCCGCTTTCGATGCGGATGTCCGGATTGTTCTGCAGTGCGTCGATCTCTTCCGGCCCAAGGTCTCGGGCGATGTCGATGTCACCCTTTTCCAGCAGCAGCCGCTGGGTCGAGGATTCCGGGATGTGCCGGTAAATGGCGCGTGCCATCGGCGGGGCGTCGCCGGAATAGTTGTCGTTGCGCTCCACCACGATGACCTCGTTGGCGCGCCATTCGCGGATCGTGAAGGCACCCGAACCGGCATATGCGGTCTTGAGCCAGTTATAGCCGAGGTCGCCGTCAACCTCGTGCTCCAGCACCAATTGCTTGTCGACGATAAAGCCTACCGTGGCCGTCAGGCAGTAAAGCAGCAGCGTCGGTGCGTAGGCCTTGTCCATCTTGAGGTCGAAGGAATTGTCGCCGGTCTTGACGATCATGTCATCGACATTCTCGGCGTTCAGGCCGAACTGGGTCAGGATGAAAGCCGGCGACTTGTCGAGTTTGACGGCGCGGGTCAGCGAAAACACCACGTCGTCAACGGTGATCGGATTGCCCGTGGCGAACTGCATTCCGTCACGGATCGTGAAGCTCATCGACATGCCGTCGGGCGCGACCTCCCAGCTTTCAGCGATCACGCCGAAAATATCCGAGACATCATTCACATTGTAGCCGATCAGGCCCTGGTAGGTGTTGCCAAGGATCTCTGATGCGGTGAACTCGAAGACTTCGGCAGGGTCGAGCGTAATCACATCGTCGATCGACCAGGCTTGGATCAGCGTGTCAGGCGGTGTTTCGGCCTGTGCTGCGGGCGTTGCCAGCCCGGCAAACAGTGCCACCGCTGCGGTAGAAAAAAATCGTGGGACGTGTAGCATTTAGAACCCCCTTTTTGTTTTCAAGGCAGGTCGCGACCGAGGCCGGGCCTGCGCGATACCCCGCATAGTGCGGCTGGTCGGATGGGAGTCAAGACGATAGCTTCAGTGACAGGTCATAGCCTATGCGGCGCAGGTTGCATCTTATCGGGCAGCCAGCCATATATTATTCGGCAGCAAGGCACCGGAGCGCAGAATGACCAACTACCTTGAATTCGAGAAGTCACTGGCGGAAATCGAAGGCAAGGCCGAGGAACTTCGCGCGCTGGCGCGGTCGAACAAGGATATGGATGTCGAGAAGGAGGCGTCGGCCCTCGACAAGAAGGCCGAGGCCATGCTGCGTGACCTTTACAAGTCGCTCGACCCATGGCGGAAATGCCAGGTGGCACGGCATCCAGAGCGGCCGCATTGCAAGGATTACATCGAGGCCCTGTTCACCGAATACACGCCTTTGGCCGGCGACCGGAACTTTGCTGACGATCACGCGGTGATGGGCGGTCTGGCGCGATTGGGCGGAACCCCGGTGATGGTGATCGGTCACGAAAAGGGCAACGACACCAAGACGCGGATCGAACGCAATTTCGGCATGGCGCGGCCCGAAGGGTATCGCAAGGCGATCCGGCTGATGGATATCGCCGACCGGTTCGGGCTGCCGATCATCGCGCTGGTGGACACGCCCGGCGCTTATCCCGGCAAGGGGGCCGAGGAGCGCGGCCAGTCCGAAGCCATCGCGCGATCGACCCAGAAATGCCTTCAGGTCAAGGTTCCGATGATCTCGGTGATCATCGGCGAAGGCGGTTCAGGGGGGGCGGTGGCCTTCGCCACCGGCAACACTGTCGCGATGCTGGAACATTCGATCTATTCGGTGATCAGCCCGGAAGGCTGCGCAAGCATTCTGTGGAAAGACGCCGACAAGATGCGCGAAGCCGCCGAAGCGTTGCGGCTGACCGCGCAGGATCTGCTCAGGCTCGGCGTTATCGACCAGATCATTCCCGAACCTGTGGGCGGCGCACAGCGCAACCGCAAGGTGGCGATGGCCGATGTCGGCAAGGCGCTGGAGGCGATGCTGAAGGATCTGTCAAAAAAGAAGCCGGACGCTCTGGTCAAGGAGCGGCGTCAGAAATACCTCGATATGGGATCCAAGGGGCTGGCGGCCTGATTTGCCGGGTCTTCGCGCAGAGAGAGCCTGAGCCTGCCACATCGTTCTGGCAGCCCGGTCATTGCATACGGCATCATGGGCCTAGCCGCCGGCTTTTCCGTCGGTCATGGCGGCAAGGATCTGGCCGACAACGACTTTGGCGGGCCGGTCGGCGCATTCCGGCGTCAGCCGGCTCGCAACCATGTGGATCGCGGTTTCGGGGTGTGTCGTAGATCGCTTGCAGGGCCTCAAGTGTTTCAATCGCCTTCTTGCATCGTCCCCGCGTTCAGACCGGCTTCGGCCATCAGCCGGTTCGAGGCGGTCTCGATGGCGGTTTCAAGCTCTTTCATGAACGGCTCGATCTTCATGCCGGACTTTATGCGCGGCAGGAACTCCACCACGGCAAGGCCGGGATGGCGCATGATCCCGTGCCGCCGCCAGAAGACGCCGACATTTGTTGCGGCAGGGACGCAGTCCTGCCCTGTTTCGCGGTAAAGGACGCCGGTTCCAATCTTGTAAGGCGCCGAAGCGCCAGCCGCCACGCGGGTGCCTTGCGGGAAGATGATCAACTGGCCGGGCATCTGCGCGCCGGATTTCACATCCGCCACCATCTGCTTGATCGCCATGCTGCGTTTGCCGCGATCGACCGCGATACAGCCGATACGCTGCGCATAGTAGCCGACGATCGGGGCCCACTTGATCTCTTTTTTCATGATGAATTTCGGGCGCGGCACCTCCGAGACGATGATGATGATATCGAAGAAGCTCTGGTGTTTCGAGGCCAACAGCACCTCGTCGGTCGGCACTTCGCCGCGCACCTCGGATTTGAGGCCGACCATCCAGGCGGCCGACCATCGCACCCAGCGGCAATAGCTGTGGACACCGCGAAAGGCCCAGTCGCGTTTCCAGATCGCAAGCGGCGTGAAGTAAAGCGCCATGAGAAACATCGCCAGGTACATCTGGACGATGAAGACCAGTGAGCGCAGCCATTGGTCCGGGTTTTGCATCAGCTCAGCTTTCTCAGCGAACGGAAGGCGGCAAGGCGGGTGGCGAAGAAGGCGGCGGTGGCGGCGGCCGGCGGAAGGATCAGAAGCCAGAGCCATTCTGCGCCCTGAAAGCCCAGACCGGTGAGAAAACCGTCGGCCGTCTGCGCCTTCGGGATGAGCGCGATGGCGATCGCGCCGAGAAGTGTGCCCGCGGTAGCGCCGGCAAGCGCGCGCAAGGTGAAGCGGCGCACGAAGGCGCGGGCGATGTAGCTGTCGCGCGCGCCGACCAGGCGGAGGACGCGGATGACCTGTCCGTTGGCAGCCAAGGCCGAATTCGCCGCCAGCGACACCATCGCGGCGGTGGTTGCGGCGATCAGGGTGATCGCCAGCAGTCCCAGCATCCGGATGCGCTCGGCCGCACCGACAAGGGGCTCGCGCCAGCGGGTGTGGTCATCGAGAACGGCACCGGGGGCCTCGGCTTGCAAACGCAGGCGCAGCCCCTCGGCATCAAAGCCCTCGGCGGATTCGATGATCTCGACCAGTTGCGGGATCGGCAGCGCGTCAAGCGGCAGATCGGGGCCGAACCACGGCTCCAGAAGGGCCCGTTCCTCGGCTTCGTCAAGCGCGCGGGCGGCAGCGACACCAGGTGTGGTTTCCAACACCGCGAGGACTGCGGCGGTCTGGGCGGCAAGCTGCCCCTCCGGAGCCGAGATGCGCACGGTCGCGGTGCGCGCAAGCTCTTGCGACCAGCGGTCGGCCAGTCGACCGGTGGCGAAGGACAGCGCCATCGCGAAAACCGCAAGGAACGCCATCGCCCCGGCGGAGAACACCGTCAGCCGAGCGGTAAATCCCGAGGGCGGCACGACGCGGTCGGCCTGCGAATTGGCCCGCAGCAGGGCGGGAACCGAATGGCGGCTCACAGGTCGGCCCCCGCAAGCTGGATCTGGCGGTCGCGGATGCGCAGGACGCGGGCCGAGACCTGCGCCTTGGCCGCACGGATCAGGTTCAGGTCGTGCGTGGCGATCAGGATCGTCTTGCCCATCTTGTTCAGTTCCACCAGCAAGTTCAGCAGACGCAGCGACATCTCCCAGTCGACATTGCCGGTAGGTTCGTCGGCGATCAGCACGTCGGGCGACATGATGACCGCCCGGGCCAGTGCCGCGCGCTGACGTTCGCCGCCCGAAAGCTCTGGCGGCAGCGCCTGGGCGCGATCGGACAGACCGACCCAGGCCAGCAACTCTGCCAGATCGCTTGCCTCGTCGCGGCGTCCCGCCGTCGCCAGTGGCAGCGCGACGTTTTCGGCGATCGGCAGATGGTCGAGGAACTGGCAATCCTGGTGCACCACGCCTATCCGACGCCGCATACGGGCGACATCGTCACGCGAAAGCGTCTTGGCGTCGCGCTCGAAAAGAGTGACCTGGCCGGATGTCGGTGTCAGGTCGGAATAACAGAGCCGCAGCAGCGTGGTCTTGCCCGAACCTGACGGACCGGTCAGGAAATGGAAGGACCCGGGCTGCAAATGCACCGAAATCCCCGACAGAAGCTCTGTCGCTCCATAGCCATAGGTCACATTGTCCAGCCTGATCACGGTTTGCGCTGCCTTCTGCCTGCCGCGACAGTTTTGCCTCACGCCGCACGGTCTTTCAATCAGAGGCGGTGCAAAAGCTTGGATTGTTCGTACGGCTTTGCTAAAAATCTAACAAAATGAAGCAGTCGGCCCCTGATTATGCAATGCATAAGGGAGGTTCGGGGGTATAAAAATGTTCGAGAGGGCAGCATGCGGTTGATTTGTCCGAATTGCGGGGCGCAGTACGAGGTGGATGACAGTGTCATCCCCGAAGGCGGTCGCGACGTCCAGTGTTCGAATTGCGGACATACATGGTTTCAGCGCCCCGCTGGCCACGATCGCCATCAGACCGAGGAAGAAACCGCCGACGCGGCCGAAGTCGAGGACACCGCCGCCGGGACGCATGCCATAACCGATGACCAGCCCACGGAAGAGGTTACCCCGACCGGTGCCGGTGATCCCGATCATCTGCCCGAGGATGAGGGCATTGCAGCTGCCGAAGAAAAAGACGCCGATCACCTGCCGGAGGACGAGTTCGAGGATGCCGTAGACGAAGACGGGGTCGAAGAACGCCAATTGACCCGGCGCGAACTCGATCCCGCCGTGGCCGACATCCTGCGCGAGGAAGCCGCGCGCGAATCCGCTGAACGGGCCGAGGAAGGCGGCGGGCTGGAGACCCAACCCGATCTGGGCCTGGAAAGCGGCGAGGACGGTGACGCGGCGCGAGAACGCATGGCGCGGCTGCGCGAACAGCCGGAAGACGAGATCGACTCGGATAATGGCGCGGATGAGGCTACGGTCGCAACGGTTGTCGCCGCCTCGAACCGGCGCGACCTGCTACCCGACATCGAAGAGATCAACTCGACCCTCACGGCGGCGTCTGATCGCGCCGAAGAAGACGAAGAAGAGGGAGAAGAGAGACGCGCGCGCAGCGGATTCCGGCGTGGCTTCATTCTTGCCGTCGTGTTCTTCGCGCTTCTGGCTCTGCTCTACGCCTATGCGCCGCGCATCGTCGATGCCTATCCAGCAGCGGAACCGACACTTTCGACATATGTCGACGCGGTCAACGGGTTGCGCCTATGGGTGGACGGGATGATGCAGAAGGCGGTCGAAAAGCTGACCGCGCTGCTTGGCCAGCTTGGCGGCTAAAAGCGTCCGGTGAGCGCAGACGTCGCGGCGCTGGTTAGAACCGGTCCAGCAGACGCTTGAGGTAGTCGAGTTCGACGTCGGGACGACTTTGATCACTGGAGCGGCGGCGGATTTCATCCAGCAACTCACGGGCGCGGCGGTATACATCCTCGCCCTGCAACAATTGCTCATCCGTGCCGATACGACCATTGGCGCCGCTGTCGCGGCCCAAGGGGTCGCGCTGGTTGCGGCTTTCGTTCTGGCCGAAAGCCTCGCCCTGCTGGCCGGCCTGCTGTTGCTGCTGTTGCGCCAGTTCTCGACCCAATTCGCGCATACCCTCGCGCAAGGCCTCCATAGCTTCGGCCTGATTGTCGAGTGCGCCGGCGAAATCCTCTTCCCGTAGCGCCTCCTCGGCACCTTCCATGGCGCGCCCGGCACGGTCGAGGGCATCGCGGGCCGCATCACCCCCCGGTGCGCCGGCGCCTGGCAGGTTCTGGCTCTGGCGATTCAACTCATCGCGGAGCGCAAGCTGGCGATCGGCAAGACCCTGGCCGGGCTGGCTGCCTTGCTGGCCTTGGCCCTGCCCCTGTCCTTGCTGCTGGCCCTGACCGTTCTGGCCCTCTTGACCGGGCTGCTGCCCGTCGGGTCCCATCTGTCCCTCGCCCTGCTGGCCGTTCTGACCTTCCTGACCCTGTTGTCCCTGCTGTTGCTGCCCACGCTGGCCTTGCTGCTGCTGGCCTTGTTCACCGAACTGTTCCTGAAGGTCCTGGAAGGTGTCATCGTTCAGTCCCTGCTGCTGGCGCAGCGTCTCGGCGAGATCGTTCATCGCCTGCTGGCCCGGGCTTTGCTGGCCCTGCCCCTGCTGGCCCTGCGTGACCTGCATGTTCTCCATCATCTGCCGAAGTTGTTCCAAAAGTTGTTGCGCTTCGGCAGTACGGCCCTGTTCCATCAGTTCTTGCAGCCGGTTCAGCATTTCCTGCAACTGGTCGCCGGTGATTTCCTGCATGTTCTCGTTCTGCGCCTGCTGGTCACCATCCTGCTGGCTTTGCTCTGCCAGTTGGCGCATGTATTCCTGCATCGCCTCGCGCAACTCGTCCATCAGTTCGGCGATTTCTTCGTCCGTCGCGCCCTGCTCGATCGCCTCGGCCAGACGGTCCTGCGCCTGCCGAAGCCGTTCAAGCGCGTCGGAAAGCCGGCCGTCCTCGATCAACGTGGCTATATCCCATAACGCCTGCGCGATCTCGTCGCGGCGTTCGGTCGAGAGTTGCCCGTACTCGACGCCCATTTCCAGCCTGCGAATAGCGACGCGCAGCATCAGGTAGGTGGTGGAACTGTCGAAAATCTCGTCCGGTTTGTAGCTGACCGCGCGCAAGACCTGCGCCACCCGGCGCGCGTTGGCGCGGTTCCACAGCAGATCGCGGCGCTGTTCGATCAGCGCATTTGCCAGCGGGTCGAAGAAGCGGCGGCCTGGCAGGATCATCGGCAGAGGATCGGCGCTGCCGGTCTGGTCGGCGGCATCTTCGGCGGTCAGCGTGACCTTTACCGGAAATGTGGCCCAGGGGTGCTGGGCAAGGTTTTCGATCAGAACCTCGGCATAATCCCGGCGGTCGCCGCTGATCGGCAGCGGCAGATCGAGAAGGATCGGACCCTGCGGTTCGGGGTCGATTGCCTGTCCGTAGCGGCGATCAACGGCGGCCAGATCCAGTTCGATCCGGGCGGTGC
Organism: Brevirhabdus sp.; assembly: GCA_024637315.1. Lineage (GTDB taxonomy): Bacteria > Pseudomonadota > Alphaproteobacteria > Rhodobacterales > Rhodobacteraceae > JAHEAO01. Next base: position 89,805 of record JAGXFH010000082.1, on the reverse strand, counting down.
CGCCGACGACTCCATAATCGTCCTGCGCGGCGAAAGGCAGGCGCATTTCACCGTTCACGCCGCGTTCGACCTCGCCATCCGGGTTCACGGTCGGGGGTGCGTCCGGCACCATCTCGATCTGCCAGCTGCGGCCACCGGGGCCGTCGACGGACACCGTCCCGGATTGAGTGACGGTAAAGTCCTGCGACGGGTCGGCGGCGCTGGTGATCTCTTCGGTCCGGCCAGACACGGTTTCGGCCACGGTCAGTGCCCCGACCTCGCCATAGAGACGCAGCGTGATGCGGCTGCCAGCGGAAACGGGCAAGCTGTCTTGGGTGATGTCGGCAAGATAGATCGACGGTTTGCCAGTGTAGACCGGAGGCTCGACCCAGCCCTCCCAGGTTGGCCCGCCAGCATAGGGGCCAGACGCGCCGGGCGCGAGGTCGGTAACCGAGGCGACACGCCAGACAGAGCCGAAAATCAGCGCCATGACGAAGGCCAGCACTGCGACATAGCGCAAGGCGTAGGGATCGCGCTTGGAGATCTTCAGATCGGGCTCGACGGCACGGGCGCGGGCGGCGCGTTCGGCCATTCGGGCGACATGGGCGTTCCAGACGGCACGCGACTCGGCGTCGCCTGCGCCGATCGCCTGCTGGTCAAGAATTGCGGTGATCGGTCGGCCCGGCAGGGTGCGATCCAGCCGGTCAAGCGCCTCGGCCTGCGACGGCCATCGGAAACGGCGGATGCCGAGGATCAGCGTCGTCAGGGTGGCGAGGATAGTCAGAACCGACGCGGCCCAGCCGATCTCAAGCGACAGGCTGTCCTGAAGGCCGAACATCAGCGCCGCAAGGGTTGCCAGGATGACCGAAACGAATGGCCAGAAGGCACGGGTCAACCGTTCCGCCACCATGCCGGCGCGGGTCAGGCCAAGAGGCCAGCGAAGCATCCGCTCCGCCACGTCAGGGATGATCGTATTTCTCGCCATTTACCCTGCGGTCAGAACCCCTCCGGGATTGTCCCGGGTCAGAGCCACGAGGGAATGCTATCCCGATTTATCATTTCGTCAAAGGTTGGACGGGCGCGTATGACAGCGAATTGATCGCCTTGCACCATCACCTCGGGGATCAGCGGGCGGGAATTGTATTCGCTGGCCATGACCGCGCCGTATGCGCCCGCCGAGCGGAAGGCGACCAGATCGCCTGGGGCCAGCGGCGGCATCGGGCGTTGCCGGGCGAATGTGTCGCCGGATTCGCAAACCGGGCCGACGATGTCGACAGGGGTCATTTCGGTGCCCGGCGCCGGTTCCACGATCGGCACGATATCGTGGTGAGATCCGTACATCGCGGGCCGGATTAGGTCGTTCATCGCACTGTCCAATATAAGAAAATTCCGTTCTTCGCCGGATTTGAGATAGATCACTTCGCTGACCATGATGCCGGCATTTCCAGAGATCAACCGCCCCGGTTCGATTTCGACCTCTACATCCAGATCGCCGATGGCGCGGCGGATCACCTCGCCATATTCCAGCGGCAGTGGCGGCGCCTTGTTGGAGCGTTCATAGGGAATCCCCAACCCCCCGCCAAGATCCAGGCGGCGGATGTTGTGGCCTTCGGCGCGAAGTTGCCGGGCAAGGTCTGCCACCATGGCATAGGCCTGCTCGAACGGTTCCAGATCGGTCAGCTGGCTGCCGATATGCACATCGATGCCGACGATCTTCAGACCGCGCAAAAGCGCGGCCTCGGCATAGACCTCTTTGGCGCGGGCGATCGGGATGCCGAACTTGTTCTCTTTCTTGCCGGTCGCGATCTTCTCGTGTGTCTTTGCATCCACATCGGGGTTCAGGCGGATCGTTATGGGCGCGATTTTTCCAACTGAAAGAGCGACTTCGTTGAGGGCCGCCATCTCGGGTTCGCTTTCGACATTGAACTGCCGGATACCGTCCTCGAGCGCCATTTTCATCTCGGCCCGTGTCTTGCCGACGCCGGAAAAGACGATGCGGTCGCCCGGAATTCCGGCGGCACGGGCCTTGAGGTATTCGCCGATGGAAACCACGTCAATGCCGGCACCGAGATTTCCCAGAAGCCGCAGCACGGCAAGGTTGGAATTCGACTTCATCGCAAAGCAGACAAGGTGATCCATGCCCGTCAGCGCCTCGTCGAACAGCTTGTAGTGACGGGTCAGGGTGGCCGCCGAGTAGCAGTAGAACGGGGTCCCTACCGCGGCGGTGATTTCGGGTACCGGCACATCCTCGGCATGGAGGATACCGTTGCGATAGAGGAAATGGTCCATGGGCGCTCCGCACGTTCTGTCGGGCGTTGTTACATGTTTTCTTCAAAACCTTAATAGGTCTGAAGTGCCCTTCCTTGAAGAATTTCTGGCCGCAGACTTGAAATCGGCGGCTTGTCCCTTCGGCAAGACGTCGATTCCCGATCTGTTTGGGGCTTTGTGCCAGATCAATGAGATGATCCGCAGGTGGTATATGATACGATTGTTTCTAATCTAACAGCGATTCTGGGGGAATCGAAGATATGTCCGAGAAATCAGCACAAAAGAAAGAGACCGGGGGAACCGAAAACCCGGTGGCGAATGCGATGGCCGAACTGCAGAAGATGGGGTTCGGCTCGCTGTCCTGGATGGGGACAGACTGGATGGAGACCATGAGCGACCTGAGCAGCGAGTGGCTGCAATTCGTGTCCGATCGCGTCAAGCAGGACGTCAAGACCCAGCACCGGATCCTGCATGCAAAGGACCTTGGGGAGGTTCAGAAGATCCAGATGCAATTCATGCAAGAGGCTGTTGACCAATACACCGCCGAGACCGGCAAACTCATCGACATGAACAATGCATTCTTCGAACGGATGCAGCAGAAATCGACCGACCGCAAAAGCTGACGGGGCGGCAGCCCCTCGCATTTGAAGCGGGCGTGTCGCCGCGCGTTCATCCAGATCATATTCTGCAATCATCAGCAGTCTTACCCCGCCAATGTCGAGCAGCCGCTTGCCTTGGCGTTTTGCCATCGCAACCAGGATGGCCGGAGAAGGCAGAGAACAGCTTGAATTGTCCCGGACAACTGTTCAATCGAATAGGATTGGCGCAAGGATCGAAGAACAGGATATTGGATGAAGCCCGCTACTCTATCTTCCGAGTTCTCAGGAAGAGATAGAGCGGCAGACCGCAGCTGACCCCGATGCTGAACGTCGCCGGAATACACCAGAGAGCGGACCAGTTCTTGCGCACATAGGTTTCGGCCAGCGCCCAGATGGTCAAGGCAATGGCGGCGATGGTCAGATCCCAGGTCAGGCCGGTGGTCGCGGGATTGGCGTGCCAGGCGTCGATCATGCCCGAAAGCGACCAGCCGTTCTGGTTGAACCAGGTGACGAACCAAACCATCGGGTGGATCGTGCCCCAGACGGCCAGCGCCAGGTAAAGCATCCGCAGGCGCGACATCAGCTACCGCCCGAGACGCCGACCGTAGCGCTACCGGTCAGATCGACGCCATTGGTGTTCGCCGTTTCGCCATTTGGTTTGATCGGCGCGCCATCGACACCGCAGGCGGCCAGCGTTAAGGCAATGCAAAGCGTGACAGCGCGGCTCATTTCAACATTTCCTTCCAGCGGGCGATCTGTTTGCGGACCTCTGTGGGCGCCGTGCCGCCATAGGATGTGCGCGACGCGACCGAGTTTTCCACGCCGAGCACGTCGAACACCGATCGGCTGATGCCCCGGTGTACCTTTTGCATGTCGTCCAGCGACAGGTCTGGCAGGTCGCAGTCCTGTTTCTCGGCCAGTGCCACGAGAGTTCCGGTCACGTGATGCGCCTCTCGGAACGGCAGGTTCAGTTCGCGCACCAGCCAGTCGGCGAGGTCGGTCGCGGTCGAGAAACCGCCGGCAGCGGCGGCTTTGAGCGCATCGCGGTTCGCGGTCATGTCGCGGACCATGCCATCCATCGCGGCCAGCGCCAGCATCAGCGAATCCGCCGCGTCGAAGACTTGTTCCTTGTCTTCCTGCATGTCCTTCGAATAGGTCAGCGGCAGTGCCTTCATCACCGTGAACAACCCCACCATCGCACCCATGATCCGGCCGATCTTGGCACGGATCAGTTCGGCGGCGTCCGGGTTCTTCTTCTGCGGCATGATCGAGGAGCCGGTCGAGAACCGGTCCGACATGGCCACGAAGCGGAACTGGGCCGAGGACCAGATCACCAGTTCCTCGGCGAACCGCGACAGATGCATTGCGCAGATCGTCGCGGCAGACAGAAATTCCAGCGCGAAGTCGCGATCGGCCACAGCATCCAGCGAATTGGCGGCAGGGCGGTCAAAGCCCAGCGCCCCGGCGGTCATGTCACGGTCGATGGGAAAGCTGGTGCCGGCAAGGGCGGCTGCGCCAAGGGGCGATTCGTTCATCCGCGTGCGAGCGTCGCGGAACCGGCCGGCATCGCGGCCAAGCATCTCGACATAAGCCATCATGTGATGGCCCCAGGTCACCGGCTGCGCGGTTTGCAGATGGGTAAAGCCCGGCATGACCCAATCGGCGCCGGCCTCGGCCTGATCCAACAGCGCCTTTTGCAAGGCGATGATGCCGATGATCGCCGCATCGGTCTGTTCGCGAACCCACATCCGGAAATCCACCGCAACCTGATCGTTGCGGCTGCGCGCGGTGTGCAGACGGCCCGCTGGATCGCCGATCAGGTCCTTCAACCGCGATTCCACGTTCATGTGGATATCCTCCAGCGCCGCCGAAAAAGGGAAATCGCCGCGCTCGATTTCTGACAACACCGTGAGCAGGCCTTCCCGGATCGCTTCCGCATCGCTATCGGTGATGATGCCCTGCGCCGCCAACATCGCGGCATGGGCGCGGGACCCTGCTATGTCCTGGGCAGCAAGGCGCTGGTCGAACGAGATCGAGGCATTGATCGCCTCCATGATCGCGTCCGGTCCGGCGGCGAAACGCCCGCCCCACATGGCGTTCTGGGTCTTGTCGGTCATCTCTTACCCCCGGAGGGTTCATGCGCTGGTTCCGTTTCGTCGTTCTCTATACGGCCCTTGCCCTTGGTGCAAATGCCGCTTTCGCGGATGTCGCGACGCTTGAGGCGCTGCGCGAGGGGACGATGAAGAAGCTGGTCTTCGCCGAGCCTGCAGAAGTGTCTCAGGTCGCGTTCACCGATCCCAAGGGCGGCCAGCACAGGTTGGCCGACTGGCGGGGCAAGATCGTGCTGGTGAACTTCTGGGCGACATGGTGCGCGCCCTGCCGCAAGGAAATGCCGATGCTCGACGCCCTGCAGGCCGAGTTTGGCGGCGAGGATTTCGAAGTCGTCACGATTGCAACCGGACGAAATGCGATTCCGGGCATCACCCGGTTCTTCGATGAAGTCGGCGTCGAGAGGCTGCCTGTCCTTCTGGACCCGAAGCAGGAACTTGCGCGAGAGATGGCGGTGCTTGGATTGCCGATCACGGTGATCCTGAACCGAGAGGGGCAGGAAATCGCACGACTGCGCGGTGATGCGGAATGGGACAGCGACAGCGCCAGGGCGATCATCGCCGCGTTGATCGCAGGGCCTTAATCCGGCGGCGCGGCGCAGATTTCGTCTTCTCAGCCCATTAAAATAATGACTTAATCCGCCAAGGCGGTAACTGGCCCTATGGCGGGAAAGTTCGGGATATGGGTATTCTGGTCATTCTGATCGCAGTGCTGCTGGTTTTGGCGTTCATCCTGCTGCGCAGGGACAGCGGATCGACCGGTGCCGGTCCGGGGCGGCAGCGCAAGGTTCTGGGTATCGGTCTGAGCAGGGTCACAGGCATCGTTCGCGGCAACAGCAACCGTACCGAGACGACCGTCACCGGCACCGGATCGGGCGTGCATGGCGGACCGGTCAGCGTCGATGTCCGATCCGAGTCTGTCCTGCACCAGAACTTCTTCCTGCGCCGCGACGATGGCACGGAAGAGCCGGTCAAGATGTGGGGGCTCGATGTGCCGCTGGCGGATGGCCAGACAGTCACGATGATTCGCGCGGCGCGAGGCGGTCTTTCGCGCTACAGTTCATTGGTCAATCACAATGCGCGCCGCAGCTGGCCGCTCTATACCGATGCGGCACAAGTCGCGGAGCATCTGAACGTGGTGCCAAGACCGCTGATGGCGCTGGCGCTTTCGGCTGTCGCTGCGGCGGTCGGAACTTATGTCGTGGTCGAGGTCGTCATGAGCAATTACCAGCGGGTGTCCGGCTGGCCCTTGGCGATCGCCATCTTTGTCCTCACCTGGCTGCTCCTTTGGCTGTACCGTCGTGCCCGTGCCCACGTGCTGAACCGGGCCATCACCGCCGAGGCAAAGGCCGTCCTGAACGAGTTGGACAATTCGCGGACCGCAGTCTGACTGCCGCTATCCCATCGCCGCCACCTGCGCGTGGCACGGGCAACCCACCATGTGGTCATTCACCATCCCGGTCGCCTGCATGAAGGCGTAGACGATCGTCGGGCCGCAGAACTTGAAACCCTCGGCCTTCAGATCCTTGGAGATGCGTCGGGACAGTTCGGTCTCGGTCGGCACCTCCGCCATCGAGGCGAACCGATTCTGAACCGGCTTGCCGTCGACATAGTCCCACAGGAACCTGTCGAACCCCTGCCGCGCCTCGATCCTTTCCCAGGCGCGGGCGCTGGTGATCGTGGATTCGATCTTGCCGCGATGGCGGATGATGCCCGGATCGGCTAGCAGCCGCCGCACCTCCGGCTCGCCCCAGCGGGCGATTCGCACCGGGTCGAAGCCTTCGAAGGCAGCGCGGAAATTTTCGCGTTTGCGCAGGATGGTGATCCATGACAGCCCGGCCTGAAAGCCGTCCAGGATCAGCTTTTCCCAAAGCGCCCGGCTGTCATGTTCCGGCACACCCCACTCGGTGTCATGATAGGCAAGGTAAAGCGGATCCTCGCCGGGCCAGGTGCATCTTTCGTCCATTTCGTGCCTCGTTTTCATGGCGCAGATCGCGCATTCGGAAATTCTAGTCGAATTGGAACTAAATGGGAACATTCACCAGATCTTAAGTTGCACCGGACCATGGTGAGGTCAGTCAGAGAGAGAGATAGAGAGGCGCTGCCATGTCGGCCACGGGTTATCAGCAGGAAATTGATGCGGCGATGTACGACGACCCGCTGACCACGGCGGTCCGCCAGCGCGACCGCAATGTCCTGAGCATGGTGCGCGAGGCGCTGGAAGAACAGCGGGGGATGCTGGCCTATCAGCCGGTGGTTCGCGCCGACCGGCCCGAACAGCCGGCATTTTACGAAGGGCTGATCCGGATCATGGACAGGACCGGACGCATCATCCCGGCGCGCGAATTCATCGAGGTGGTCGAGACCGACGAGATCGGGAGGAAGATCGACTGTCTCGCGCTGCAACTGGGGCTAGAGGCGCTGCGCGACCATCCCGGTCTGCGGCTGGCGGTCAACATGTCGGCCCGGTCGATCGGCTATCCGCGCTGGAACCAAGTGCTCCATCGCGGGCTGCGCCGCGATCCGACGATCGGCGAGCGGCTGATTCTCGAAATCACCGAAAGCTCGGCGATGGTGATGCCCGACATCACCCGGGTCTTCATGGCGAGCCTGCAATCCAAGGGGGTCTGTTTCGCGCTGGACGATTTCGGCTCCGGCCAAACGTCCTTTCGCTACCTCAAGGATTTCTATTTCGACATCCTGAAGATCGACGGCGAGTTCATTCGCGATATCCATCGCAATCCCGACAATCAGGTACTGTGCGCGGCGATGGTATCCATCGCACAGCATTTCGACATGTTCACCGTCGCCGAGATGGTCGAAACCGCAGAGGACGCAGCGTTCCTGACCGAGGCCGGATTCGACTGCCTGCAAGGCTTACATTTTGGCGTGCCGAAACTGCGGCCGGACTGGATGACAAGACCGGAACAGCGACGCAAGGCGGGTTAGATCGGCCGGCCGGGCCGCTCGCGCTCGACACGGCTCTGTCGGGCCCGCCCCTTGCGGTTGCAAATGCCGTAGCCGCGGCCTATCCATCCCTATCCGGCGGGGATTGGGGCTGTTTCGCATTTGAAACACCGCTCATACTCTCGGCCAATTTTATTTTCTGGGAGAACGTCCTCATGACCAATGTCGTCATCGCATCCGCCGCTCGCACCGCAGTGGGCAGCTTCGGTGGAGCCTTCGCCAACACCCCCGCTCATGACCTTGGCAAAGCGGTTCTGGAGGCGCTGGTCGAGCGCGCCGGAATCGACAAGGGCGAGGTTTCCGAAACGATCCTTGGCCAGGTGCTGACCGCCGGTCAGGGCCAGAACCCGGCGCGGCAGGCGCATATCAACGCCGGATTGCCGCAGGAAAGCGCCGCCTGGTCGATCAACCAAGTCTGCGGCTCGGGCCTGCGCGCCGTTGCGCTGGCCGCCCAGCACATCCAGTTGGGCGATGCCGATATCGTCGCTGCGGGCGGTCAGGAAAACATGTCGATGGCGCCGCATTGCCAGAACCTGCGGCAAGGTCACAAGATGGGCGACCTGTCGTTCATCGACACGATGATCAAGGACGGGCTTTGGGATGCTTTCAACGGCTATCACATGGGCCAGACTGCGGAAAACGTCGCACAGAAATGGCAGATCAGCCGCGAGCAGCAGGATGAATTCGCCGTCGGCAGCCAGAACAAGGCCGAAGCCGCCCAGAAGGCCGGCAAGTTCGACGACGAGGTGATCGCCTTCACCGTCAAGACCCGCAAAGGCGACATCATAGTCGACAAGGACGAGTACATCCGCCACGGCGCGACGATGGAGGCGATGCAGAAATTGCGGCCGGCCTTCGCCAAGGACGGATCGGTGACTGCGGCGAATGCCTCGGGTCTCAATGACGGCGCCGCGGGTGCGTTGTTGATGAGCGTCGAGGAAGCACAAAAGCGCGGCATCAAGCCGCTGGCGCGGATCGCCAGCTACGCGACGGCTGGCCTTGATCCTTCGATCATGGGCGTCGGGCCGATCCACGCCTCTCGCAAAGCGCTGGAAAAGGCCGGCTGGAAGCCCGAGGATCTGGATCTGGTCGAAGCGAATGAGGCATTTGCGGCGCAGGCCTGCGCCGTCAACAAGGATATGGGCTGGGATCCTGCCATCGTGAACGTCAATGGCGGCGCGATTGCCATCGGACACCCGATCGGCGCTTCTGGCGCACGGATCCTGAACACGCTGCTGTTTGAAATGCAGCGCCGCGATGCCAAGCGGGGCTTGGCCACGCTGTGCATCGGCGGCGGCATGGGCGTTGCGATGTGTCTTGAGCGCGACTGATTTGTCTTTACTGGCGCGCAATAATGTTGCGCGCCAGTGACACTTTCGGTAACACCATTTCAAAGCCAATGTCAAAGAAGGAGGGATCATGTCCAGAGTCGCATTAGTCACCGGGGGATCGCGCGGGATCGGGGCCGGCATCAGCAAGGCCCTGAAAGAGTCCGGCTACAGCGTGGCCGCCAACTATGCCGGCAATGATGAAGCCGCCGCCGCTTTCACCAAGGAAACCGGCATTCCGACCTTCAAATGGTCGGTCGCCGATTACGACGCGTGCGTCGAGGGCATCAAGAAGGTGGAGGCCGAGCTTGGACCCGTTGAGATCCTGGTCAACAATGCCGGTATCACCCGTGACGCGCCGTTTCACAAGATGACGCCCGAGCAGTGGCGCGAGGTGATCGACACCAACCTGACGGGCGTTTTCAACATGACCCACCCGATCTGGCCGGGAATGCGAGAGCGCAAGTTCGGACGGGTCATCACGATCAGCTCGATCAATGGTCAAAAGGGGCAGTTCGCCCAGGTGAACTATGCCGCATCGAAAGCCGGCGACCTGGGCGTGACCCGGTCTCTGGCGCAGGAAGGCGCACGTTTCGGAATCACTGCAAATGCGATCTGTCCGGGATACATCGCGACCGACATGGTCATGGCGGTGCCCGAGAAAGTGCGAGAGGGGATCATCGCGCAGATCCCGGCCGGCCGATTGGGCGAGGTGCATGAAATCGCGCGCTGCGCGGTGTTCCTGGCCTCGGACGATGCCGGATTCATCAACGGCTCGACCATCTCCGCCAACGGTGCGCAGTACTTCAGCTGAGGCTCTGGCCGCGCAGATGACGGGCCGGTCCTTCGGGGCCGGCCCTTTCTTTCGGGATCACGTTTCACGGACGGAAAAGACGGCATGACCAGATCGCGCGCGACTTCGATCGGCTTTCTCGCGGTTCTGCTCTGGGCGCTGCTGGCGCTCTTTACCGTCTACACCGTACCGATGCCGCCGTTGCAACTGAACGCCGTCTGTTTCGCCATCGGCGGGGTGATCGGCGTGATCTGGATCGGTGCGACGGGCAACCTGAAGCGGCTTCGCGGGGTGCGGTGGTATATCTATGTCTTCGGCACGACCGGACTTTTCGGCTATCATTTCCTTTATTTCTCGGCTCTGCGCGCGGCCCCGGCGGCCGAGGCAGGGTTGATCGCCTATCTCTGGCCACTGCTGATCGTGCTGTTCTCTGGCCTGTTGCCGGGCGAAAGGCTGCGGCCGGGCCACGTGGCCGGGGCGGCGATCAGCTTTGCCGGCGCGGCGCTGGTCGTCATGGGCGGGGCGTCCGGTTTCGATCCGGCGCATCTGCCGGGCTACCTGCTGGCGGGGGGCTGTGCGCTGACTTGGGCAGGGTATTCGGTGCTGTCGCGCCGGTTGGGCAAGATCCCGACGGAAAGCGTGGCGGTATTCTGCATTCTGACGGCTCTGTTGTCACTGCTGGCGCATCTGTTGCTGGAACAAACGGTCTGGCCGGCAGGCATTCTGGGCTGGGGCGCGATGCTGGCGCTGGGTATCGGCCCTGTGGGACTTGCATTTTACGTCTGGGATATCGGCGTCAAACAGGGCGATATCCAGCTTTTGGGAGTCGCGTCCTATGCAGCGCCGCTATTGTCAACACTTGCCCTGATCGTGGCCGGAGCAGCCCAACCACGCTGGTCACTGCTTGTCGCAGCGGCGTTGATCGCAGGCGGCGCCTTGCTGGCGGGGCGCGCCAGCGGCACCGCCAAGAAGCCTCAGGCGTGAGACAATCTCTCGATTTCCTCTTTTATATGAAGCTTCTGTTTCTTGAGTTCGCGAATCTGGAGATCGTCTGTCGCAGGACTTCTTTGCGCCTGTTCGACTTTCTCCGAGAGGGTTTGGTGCTTTTTCCGCAGTTCTTGCAAATGCGAACTCATGCTCATGTTGTTCCTCCTGAAGATGTTACTGCCGTAGGCCAATCCGACCACAAATTCCGAGTCGTGTCACGCCCTCTCGGGCGATGCAGGGAATTGCGCAAGTTTGATGAAACAATCGTGAAGAACTGATTAATTCTTCAGCATCAGGGCCGCGCCATCTCGCAAGATGGCACGCACCCGGTCGGTATAGCTTTCGCCATCCCTTTCGTGCCGATCGCCTTCGTGAAGGACCAGCGGGGCAAGAAGCCTCAGCGCGGCGCGACCGCCCTTGCGGGCCTGGACGATTACCAGTTCGGCGGCACGTCCTGGTCGCGGAGAGAGTGGCAGAATCACGACGCTGCCGAGCCGGTGATCGAATGCTGAAAGGATATCGCACAGACGGTCGGCTTTCTGGATCAGCGTCAGATAACCCGTCGGTGCAAGGCGCAACGTCGCTGTCGCCACCCAGTCGACCAGCGGTGTTTCCCCTGCCAGGGCCGCGTCGCGACCGGGATCGCCCGAGGCAGTGCCGCGTGAGCGCTGAAAATATGGCGGATTGGCAATGACATGGTCGAAGATCCGCGCCCTCAGCTCTGCCGGCAGGCGGCGCAGGTCCGCGGTGACAACCGTCAGCTCGATAGCGTTTGTCTCGGCATTTCGACGTGCGAGATCGGCATAGTCCTGTTGCAGTTCCACCCCAGTCAGATGCAGCCCCGGCAGCCGCCGCCCAAGGCAGAGCGAGGCCGCCCCCGCGCCGCAACCAAGGTCCAGCACTGACTGCCCCGGCAGCGCCGGTACGGTGGCGGCCAACAGGACCGGATCGACCCCCGCACGGTAGCCGTGTCGCGGCTGGGCGATGGTCAGTTGACCGCCAAGGAACCTGTCGCACGTCAGATCACTGTCGGAAAAGCCCGCCACCTAGAACCCGGTATCAATCTGATTGTCGCGCAGGATCGCGTTCGCGCGGAAATGATCCTGTGTCCGCACCATCAGGCGGCGCGGCAAGATACCGATGGATCCTTCCAGCGCACTCATGTGGACGTCGATCGGAAAGCAGTCTATACCCTCGCCCTGAAGCAGAGCGGTGGCGTATGCGATGATCGTCGGATCGTTGGTGCGAAGTAGCTCTTTCATCATCCGGGACTTAAGGGCAGATGCCCGACTTTGTCGAGAGAAGTGACGAGAGCGTGATGGGGCTGGACGACGTAGCTGTTAAACCGCATGAGCGGCTGGCCGGGTATCTGGCAGAAGATCTGATCGCGGTCGACGCCCTGATTCGGTCCAGGATGGCGTCGGAAAACGCGCCGCGCATTCCCGAAGTGACCGCCCATCTGGTCGAGGCAGGCGGCAAGCGACTTCGACCGATGCTGACGCTGGCAGCGGCGCGGATGTGTGGCTATGCAGGCCCCTATCACGTGCATCTGGCCGCAACGGTCGAGTTCATTCACACAGCGACCCTGCTGCATGACGACGTGGTCGATGAAAGCCGCAAACGGCGTGGGCGCCCCACGGCCAACCTGCTTTGGGACAACAAATCCAGTGTTCTGGTCGGCGATTACCTGTTCGCGCGATCGTTCCAGTTGATGGTGGAAACCGGGTCGTTGCGAGTGCTGGACATCCTGGCCAATGCCGCCGCGACGATTGCCGAGGGCGAGGTCCTGCAGTTGACGGCGGCGCAGGATCTGGCGACCGACGAGGCGGTCTACCTGAAAATCGTGCGCGGCAAGACGGCTGCCCTGTTTTCCGCCGCAGCCGAAGTCGGCGGCGTGATCGCCGGCGCACCGGAGGAGCAGGTCGACGCGCTGCACACCTTTGGTGACGCGCTGGGGATCAGTTTTCAGATTGTCGACGATCTGCTGGATTACGGCTGGTCCGCCGGTGCGATCGGCAAGAACATCGGCGACGATTTCCGCGAACGCAAGCTGACCCTGCCAGTGATCAAGGCGGTGGCGAAAGCCGATGCCGAGGAACGGGCCTTCTGGGTCAGGGTCATCGAAAAAGGCGATCAGCGCGAGGGCGATCTGGAACAGGCAATGGCACTGCTGACACGCCATGGCGCGCTGGAAGCGGCGCGGCGAGAGGCGCTGGACTGGGCCGCCGGGGCAAAGACATCGCTGACCAAGCTTCCGGACGGGCCGCTACGCGACATGTTGCTGGATCTGGCGGATTACGTGGTGGCGCGGATCAACTGACCACCGGCATGGATTTCGCCATCTGATCGCCAAGGATGCCGCCCGCGACCCACCAGTCCGGATGGTCGCGGCGGATCAGTTCGCCTGCGACAATCGCGCTGGCCTTGTCGGGGAAAACGCCAAAGCAGGTCGCCCCCGATCCCGACATCCGGGTCAACATCACCCGGTCGGTTTTTTCCAGCCGGTCGAGCACCTGCCCAATGCCCGGCTGCAGCCTGAGCGCGGTAGCTTGCAGGTCGTTGCGCTGCTGGCCCAGCCATGCGACGAAATCATCGAGACCCTCGAAATGCGGCAACACTTCCGGCATGGCCGGGCTGATCTTGGGGCGAAGTTCGCGGAACACATCGGCGGTCGACACCGGCAGGCGGGGATTGACCAGCAGCGCCGGGAGGGGGGGCAGGTCCGGCAGCGGTTCGATCTTCTCGCCGATTCCGCCGATGCGGGCCGGCGTCGAGGTCATGCACATCGGAATATCGGCGCCCAGCTTCAACAACTCGACCGCATAGGGGCGCAGCTCGTCGTCGGCCATCCTGGCCATATCGCCCAAATGCCAGAATTTCAAAAGGCCACGCAAGGCGGCGGCGGCATCGGCGGACCCGCCGCCCATGCCCGAAGCTGCAGGCAGGTTCTTGGTCAGGGTGATCGCCGCGGCGTGGTCGGGCGAGAGCATTTGCGCGACCTTCAGGACAAGGTTCTCCATATCCTGAGGAACATCCAGACGCTCTGGCCCATCGACGGTCAGGGTCAGGGTCTTGGCCTTCCCGATCGTCAGGGTGTCGCCGAATGGCGCGAAGGCCACAAGACTGTCCAGCGTGTGATATCCGTCACGCCGCTGGCCGGTTACATGCAGGGTCAGATTGATCTTGGCGGGCGCGAAGACGCTAACCGTCGTTTGTCCTCGGGATAGGATCGCCGCCTTCTTCTTCCAATACGACATCGAGACCCACCTCAAGCTTGCGCCTAATGCGTTCTGCATCTTCTTTTTCCGGTTCGAATGACAGGGCGCGCTGCCATTGAAATTCTGCTTCGCGGTGGCGACCAACGGCCCAGTATACATCGCCAAGATGATCGTTGACGATTGGATCCACGGGCGTCAGCTCTGCGGCCCGCTCCATCACCTCGACGGCCTCGCTGTAACGGCCGAGCCGGTAGAAAACCCAGCCAAGGCTGTCGGTGATGTAGCCGTCATTCGGCCGGCCAGCGACCGCGCGTTCGATCATGTCGAGCGCCTCGTCAAGATTTTGTTTCATCTCGACAAGGGAATAACCCAGATAGTTCAACACCTGTGGCTGGTCCGGGGAAAGCTCCAGCGCCATGCGGAAATCGGCCTCGGCCTCTTGCCACTGATCGGTGCGCTCAAAGGTGATGCCGCGGGCGAAATAGACCGGCCACTGGCCGGGCTCTGGGTCTTCGATCAACTCGATTGCGGCGGAATAGGCCTGGTTCGCTTCCTCATAGCGCTCTTCTCCGCGCAAGAGATCACCAAGCCCGATATGGACTCCGGCCTGGTCCGGATAAAGCGTCGCCAGGCGACGCAAGGCCTCGATCGCCGCTTCGGTATCGCCAGACCGGCGCAAGGCGTCGGCTCGGCCAAGTTCGGCCGCGTGAAAAGCGGGATCGTCGGCGGGGATGCGGTTATAGGCATCGTTGGCAAGCTGATATTGGTCCAGCCGTTCAAGCAGTTGTGCGGACAACAGGATGGCATCGACATGGCCGGGGTTCAGATACTCCGCCATCCGCGTGTAGAGCAGCGTATAGGCATCCTCGGTTTCGCCCATCAGCGCGCCGGAGATCGAATAGAACACCTCGGCGGCGCCTTCGCGGGCCGAGGTGACGGCGCGGAAGGGCAAGGTCTCACCGGCGACAAGGCGGCTTCGGATCTCCTCCAGCCCAGGGTCGAGATTGGTGCCGAAGACAGCTTCCAGCATCTCGATGGCATCGTCATTGCGTTCAAGCTGGCTGAGGATCTCAACATGCGCCAGCACGCCGCGTCGCGTCGCCGGCAAGGTGGTGCCCGAACGACCGGACAGGATTTCATCGGCACCTTCGAGATCGCCCGCGACCGCCAATGCCAGCGCCTTGTGGAACAGGCCGAAATTCCGCAGGCCCGGCGCCTGCGAGACGTCGTCGAAGGCCTCGAGCGCCTCCGACATCCGGCCCTCGCCGAACTCCATCCAGGCCAGAACCAGGCCATCGACCAGCGGGCCAACGGTTTCGCCGCTCTCCAGCATGGTCAAGGCAGCCGCGTAATCCTCCCGAGCGACCAGATCCACAAGCACCACGACATTCGCGATCTGTCCGATGGCATCAAGGTCATGCAGTCGGCGGGCGATGGGCAGCGCACGGTCAACGGCACCGGCGCCGACCTGCGACACAATGGCCGCCTCCAACAACGCGGGGTTCGAGGGGTCCTGCGCCAGCGCGCGGGTGTAGTAGCTGGCGGCCAAGACGAAATCGCTGTCAATGCTGGCGCTGCGTCCGGCCAGATAGGCGCCCGCCAGACCCTCTGCCAGAACCGGCTGAACAGGGATCGCGGCCAGAGCGGTCGAGAGCAGCATTGCGGATAGGGTTTTTCTGAACACCAGCGCGGCACCTTTGCGGTCGTTGTCATCGGCAAACCTAATCGGTCGGCTGCCCGGATACAATGCGGGGCAGCCGCTTGGCCGCCCCGATGACGCAGGTTTTACATGTTCGGGTAGTTCGGCCCGTCGCCGCCCTGCGGCACCTTCCAGACGATATTCTCGCTGGGATCCTTGATGTCGCAGGTCTTGCAATGCACGCAGTTCTGGAAATTGATCACGAACCGCGGATCCTTGCCCTCTTCGCGGACCACCTCGTAGACCCCGGCAGGGCAATAGCGTTGCGCCGGTTCGGCGAATTTCGGCAAGTTCACGTCGATCGGGACCGACGGATCCTTCAGCTTCAGATGCGCCGGCTGGCTTTCTTCGTGGTTGGTGAAAGAGAACGCAACATTCGTCAGCCGGTCAAAGGACAGCACGCCATCGGGTTTCGGATAGTCGATCGGCTGGTGCTTGTCGGCGGCTTCAGTGGCCAGCGCATCGTTCTTGCCGTGCTTCAGCGTGCCGAAAAGCGAGAAGCCGAACAGGGTGTTGGTCCACATGTCGAAGCCGCCGAGACCAAGCGAGGCCAACAGCCCGTAGCGCGACCACAAAGGTTTCACGTTCCGCACGCGCTTGAGGTCTTTGGCAATCGGCCCGGTGCGCAGTTCGTCCTCGTAGGCTACTAGTTCATCACCGGCCCGACCTGCGCCGATCGCCGCATGCGCGGCTTCTGCGGCCGCGATGCCCGAAAGCATGGCATTATGATTACCCTTGATCCGAGGCACGTTCACCAGCCCCGCAGAACAGCCGAGCAACGCGCCGCCCGGAAACACCACCTTTGGGATCGACTGCCAGCCACCCTCGGTAATGGCGCGCGCGCCGTAAGCGACGCGTTTGCCGCCTTTCAAAAGTTCCGCGACAACCGGGTGATGCTTGAATCGCTGAAATTCCATGTAAGGGTAGAGATGCGGGTTGCGGTAGTTCAGGTGCACCACGAAACCGACATAGACCTGATTGTTATCAAGGTGGTAGATGAACGACCCGCCGCCGGCATTGCCGCCCAGCGGCCAGCCCATCGTGTGCGTGACGGTGCCTTCCTTGTGCTTTTCAGGGTCGACTTCCCAGATTTCCTTCATTCCGAGGCCGAATTTCGGTACGTCATGGCCCTTGGCCAGGTCGTACTTTGCGATAGCCTCTTTCGACAGCGAACCGCGGACGCCTTCGGACAGGAATACGTATTTGCCATGCAACTCCATGCCGGGTTCATAGGCATCCGATTTGCTGCCATCCGGGTTCATGCCGAATTCACCGGCAACGACCCCCTTCAATTCGCCACTCTCGCCATAGACAAGTTCCGAGCAGGCCATGCCGGGGAAAATCTCTACCCCCAGGGCCTCGGCCTGTTCGGCCATCCAGCGGCAGACATTGCCCATCGACACGATGTAGGTGCCATGGTTATTCATCAGCGGCGGCATCAGGAAATTCGGGATCCGCAGCTTGCCGCTCTCGCCGAGCATGTAGAACTTGTCCGTGCGGACCGGCACGGTGACTGGCGCGCCCTTTTCCTTCCAGTCCGGGATCAGGGCGTTCAGACCGCTCGGGTCCAGCACGGCGCCCGAAAGGATATGCGCGCCGACCTCCGACCCCTTTTCCAGCACGACGACATTCAAGTCGGCGTCCAACTGCTTAAGACGGATCGCGGCAGAAAGGCCCGCAGGCCCCGCGCCGACGATAACCACGTCATATTCCATCGACTCACGTGTCGTTTCGGTCATTGCTTGCCTCTTTGAAACGGAAGAGAGACGCCCAGGGGCGCCCGCCTCGTGTAAACGGACCTTGAAGGCGTGGGTACCTTACCATGGTGGAATGGGTCAATCCTGACACGGCGTCCGAACCGCCGGATTTGCAACGGAAACCGGCAGGCGCGGCGCTGAAGACCCGCATCCTTGCGGTTTTTGGCGATAAGCCGCGCCCGACGGCTTTGTCCGCTTGCCAAGGCTTCGCGAATTTGGTTGGGTCATCTGCAACTTTAAATTCAATGAACAGCGTCCCATTCCATGGAAAAGATACCAATGACCCGCGCAGGTCACACTGCGCTCAATGATGAATTGAAGACCCTCAAGTCGGTCGAACGCCCCGCAATCATCAAGGCGATTGCAGAAGCGCGAGAGCATGGCGATCTGTCGGAGAATGCCGAATACCACTCGGCGCGCGAAAAACAGAGCTTCATCGAGGGGCGCATCAAGGAACTGGAAGGCATCCTGTCGCTGGCCGAGGTCATCGATCCGAAGTCGCTGTCGGGGACGATCAAATTCGGCGCAACCGTCAAGCTGGTCGACGAGGACACCGACGAGGAAAAGATCTACCAGATCGTCGGAGAGCCCGAAGCCGATATCGAGGCAGGCAAGCTGAACCTGAAATCGCCTCTGGCACGGGCGCTGATCGGCAAGGATGCCGGTGACAGTATCGACGTCAGCACCCCCGGTGGGGTAAAGAGTTATGAGGTTCTGAGCGTCGATTTCATCTGATTGGACGCCTGTAGGTGGGGGCCTGGGCCATGGCGGAACCGGAACAGCAGAAGACCATCGACTTTGGGATCTATTCCAGGGCGATCGAACGCACGGGCATGACCTCGACCGAAGTCATCGCGATGATCCTGTCGATCCTGTGGCTGCTCGGCGTGGCCCTGTTCTTCGTTTTTGCGGGCGGAAACGGTGGTGGACCGGCACCGCAGGTAGACACGTTGCGCTTTGTTGTCGCGCTGATCGCGGTCTTCATGCCGATTGCGCTGATCTGGGTCGCGGCCTCCGCCGCGCGCAGCAGTCGCATCATGAAAGAGGAATCGGCGCGCCTGCAAGCCGCGATCAATGCGATGCGGCACAGTTACCTGCAACAGCAGCAATCGAATGCCACCGGCGCGAAACCGGCACTGGAACGCAAGCTGGAAGAGATCGCCGAGGCGCAGCGCAAGACCGACGCGGCGATCGCGACGTTCACTTCGATCCGCCCGACCGCCGCCGAAACGATTGCGGCGCAGCAAAAGGCGGCGCTGGCGAATGCCGCTCCGGCGACCGGACAGGAACAGTCGTCACTTGCATTGGGTACACCGGCAGAGGCTCTTTCGCCACCGCTGTCGATCGAGGATTTCATCCGGGCGCTGCATTTTCCCGAAAACGCGAACGACAAGGAAGGCTTCCGCGCCTTGCGCCGGGCCTTGCAGGACCGGCATGTGTCGCAGCTGGTTCAGGCCGCTCAGGACGTTCTCACGCTGCTCAGCCAGGACGGCATCTACATGGACGATCTGCGCCCAGATCGCTCCCGACCCGAGATCTGGCGGAAGTTCGCGCAGGGTGAACGGGGCAAGGCGGTGGCAGCCCTTGGTGGCGTGCGCGACCGGTCAAGCCTGGCCCTGGCCGCGGGCCGGATGCGGCAGGACCCGGTCTTTCGCGACTCGGTTCATCACTTCCTGCGCAAGTTCGACCATACCTTCGCCGGGTTCGAGGCGAATGCAAGCGACCAGGAGATCGCCGAACTGATGGATACCCGCACCGCGCGGGCCTTCATGCTGCTCGGGCGGGTGACGGGGACGTTTGACTAGCACCGACCGTCGAGTTTGCCGAGGGTCTGGTGGTCACCATCGAAGAGCTTGCCGAACCCTGTCGGCATGTCCGCTATTCCCGCCAGTCTGCACATGTGCCAGGCCAGAACCTGATTGCTGGACAGGACCGGTTTGCCGATCCGCTCTTCGATCGGTTCGATCACATCGAGACTGCGCAGGTTGGTGCAGGACAGGAAGATCGCGTCGATATCCGCCTGATCGGCAAGGCTGGTGGCCGCGTCGATGACGGATTGGGGCGCGATGCGGACGACCTTGGCTTCCTCGGCGGCGTTGAATGACCCGAAGGTCGGAATCTCCAGTCCGCTCGTTCGCAGGAGATCGCAGAGGACCGATGAAACCGCTTCGACATAGGGCGACAGAAAGCCCAGGCGTTTCACCCCCAGATGCCGCGTGGCGGCGATCAGCGCCGAGACAGGTTCCGTGACAGCCTCTGTGCCGGCACCTTCGCGGATCAGCTCGGCCACGCGGGCAGCACCGATCACCGAAGTGCCCGAAGTGCAGCCATAGCCGATCGCGTCAAAGCGTGCCGCACCGGGCAACAGGGCTGCGGCGGCGGGAAGGTGACGCTCCATCGCGCCCAGGGTTTCGCGGCTGACTTCAAGCCCGCTGGGAACCCGCGAGACATAGAGGTTGACCGTTGCGGGCAACAGGCGGCGGAAATCAGGCTCGATCGTCTCGTCGGTCTGAAGCACGATCAGGCCGAAGGTGGGTCGGTCTGACGAGTCGAGGGTATAGGGAAAATCGGTCATGCGGGGTCCTTCAGTATGGGAATATCCGGGGCCGAAGGTGTGGACAGGAACTCTGCGCCGCCTGCCCAGATGACGATGTTCTCTTCATGAACCAGTATGCGCCCGGACGATGTTTCGATACAAGGCTCCAACGTCAGAACCATACCGTCCTGCAAGATCGTGTCGTCGGTCGGGATCAGCGACGGCCATTCGGTCAGTTGCATACCCAACCCATGACCAAGCCGCCCGGCGTCAGAGCCGCCCGCGCCGCCGGTGACGATCCGGTCCATCGCGTGAAAAAGGTCTGCCGCGGGGATGCCGGGTTTGGCGATCTGCATCGCGGTCGCGACGGCCTCGATCAACCGGGCATGCGCGGCATCAATTGCGGGAGAGCTTTCGCCGACCGCGAAGTTCCGGTCGAAATCGCAGAAATAGCCATCCCAGATCAGTCCGGTATCCAGCATCAGCACATCGCCCCGGGCCAAGGGGTCCGGCGTCGCCGGAGAGATCACGTCACCATATCCGCCGGTCTCCGACGCGCCGGCAAGATAGGGCACCCAGTCGGCGCCTTCCTCCAGACAGAGCATCTGGAAACGGCGGAAAACCTGATCAAGCGGGACGCCCTCGGTCGCGATCTCCGGAACCCGGGCGAAGGCGCGATCGGCGATGCCGCAGGCTTTGCGGATCTTTTCGATCTCGGCCGCAGATTTGACCATCCGCAGGGCGCGCATGATCCCCGCATCGTCGACAAGCTGGATCGGGGCAAGTCCCCTGGCCAGCCGGGCGTAATCGGCCAATGGCATGCGCAGGTGGCTTTCATGGCCCATCGGCAGGCCGATCCGGCCAGACGGGCCGACCAGCTGGTGCAAAGTGTCGGTCAGCAATGTGACGCCGTCATCCTTCAGATCGGGCGCGCGCCAGGTGCGGATATCGGTGATCCAGGTCCGACCCATCAGGGCCGCACCAATCGCGGGGATCACCGCGACCGGATCGCCGACGGCGGGCACGATCAGGAACCAGGGCCGTGTCGGACTTTCCCAGAACCGGGTCAGGTAGCCCGAAAAGTAGCGCAGCTCGGGTTCGGTGGTCAGCAACAGCGCTGCCAGCCCGGCCTTTTCCATCCGGCTCTGCGCGGCCTTCAAACGGGCACGAAACTCGGCGGTCGGAAAGCCGCGTTCCGCGACGGTCATTCCTCTGGCCCTTCACTGAGGATCGCAAGAACGCGGGACGCGGGCGTCAGCCCAAGGTCGGCGCGATGCGGGGCCGAGGCCATCAGCGCCGCAAGACCGGCACCGCCCGACGGTGTTGTCCGAAGCCCGATTTCCGAGAGGATCGGCATGGCGGTGGCGGCTTCTTCTTCGGAAATGGTCGCGAAGACATCGGCATCGCGGGCGAGCCCTTTCAGCGCGATCAGCGACGGCTCCTTGCAGTCGAGCCGGCCCATGCTGGACACCGGTCCCGAAACCGCGAGCGGACGGCCCGCGCGGATCGAGTCGCAAAGCGCCGGGGCCGCGTCGGGTTCTACCACGACGATCACCGGCCCGTCGCCCCAATGCGACCGCGCCAGCGCGGCAATGGCCCCGGCCAGGCCGCCGACACCGGCCTGCAGGAAGATATGGGTCGGCCCTTCGCCGATCTCTGCAAACACCTCTTTGAGCAGGATCAGATAACCTTCCATCAGACGGTGTGGCATCCGGACATAGCCCGGCCAGGAACTGTCCGACAGCAATTGCCAGCCTTCGCGGGCCGCGGCCAAAGCCGCGGCGGCCATGCCGGCCTCGTAGGTTTCGCCGGCGCGGACCACTTCGGCGCCCTTGTCGCGCAAACGGCGGGCAAAGCTTTCGGGCACCGTTTCGGCGATGTAGATTACCGCGCGTGCGCCGAAGACCCGCGCCCCGGCGGCGACCGACAGCCCGTGATTTCCGGCACTGGCGGTGACGTAGGTGGAATCCCCAAGTGCGCCGACCGGGTCACCGTCCCGCGCGGCGGCATCGGTGGCGATGACATAAGCGGCACCAAGCGCCTTGAAGCTGCCAAGCCCCATCCGGCCGCGCTCATCCTTTACCCAGCACTCCGCGACCCCTGCCATGCTCGCCAGTGTCGGGGCGGCGACCAGAGGTGTCGGCCTGGCGATCGGACAGCGGTCCAGAAGGCGCGCGACCGCGTCGACATCGGTGCTTGGAAATGGTGCGTCCGACACACCGGAAATGGTCTGCCCTGCGCCGCGGCAGGGATTCAAAATCAGTTGCAGTTTCGGTTTCCCCTTGTCAGCCAGTCACGACGACCAACCCCGAGCGGCAGCTGTCTGTCAAGCAATACCGAAGCTGGAATAGGGAATGAAACGCACCGGATCGCCTGGCCGGACGTTGCGGGCGCCGTCTTCCAGTTCGACCAGCCCGGTCGCCCAACTCAGGCCAGAGATGCGGCCAGAGCCTTCGGATCCGAACGCCTCTGCCGTGCCTTCCGGCGTAAGCCGCGCCCGCAGATACTCGCGCCGGCCCGGCTTCTTGCGCTTCTCGAAGGCGGCGGGAACGGTGAACGCCTGCGGCTCGGTCCAGGTGCCGCCGGCCAGGACGGACAGCGCCGGGCGGGCGAAGATCAGCGTGCAGACCAGCGCGGCCACGGGGTTGCCGGGCAGGCCGAAGACCGGCACATCGTTCCAGAACCCCAACGCCAGCGGCCGGCCCGGCTTCATCGCGATGCGCCAGGTCGACATCGTTCCGGCTTCGCCGAGCAGAGCCGAGACATGATCTTCGTCACCAGCAGAGGCGCCGCCAGAGGTCAGGATGACATCGGCCGCGGATGCCGCCCTGTCGAAGGCTTGGCGCAGCTTCGACCGGTCATCCGCGACATGGCCAAGGTCGATGGCCGCATGGTTCCAGGCAGCGACGAGACCGAGCAGCATCGGACGGTTGGCGTCATAGGTCTTGTCGGGCGCAGTCGTGCTGCCGGTCTCGACAACCTCGTCGCCGGTCGACAGAACCCCGACGCGCAGCCGCGTGAACACTGTCGCCCCGGTGCATCCGGTCGCGGCCAACAGCGCGCAATCCTGCGGAAGCAAGCGGCGGGCCTTTGGCAGCATGGCGGCGCCGGCCGCCACGTCCTCTCCGGCCTTGCGGGTATTGGCATTAGGTCGCAGACCGGGCTGAAAGGCGATCTCGGTGGCGGTGGCGGTCACGTCCTCTTGCAGGATCACCGTATCGACGCCTCGCGGCAGCAGCGCGCCGGTCAGGATCCGGATGGCATGGCCGGACGGAACGCTGCCCCGATGGGGCGCACCGGCGGCGGCGCGGCCCTGGACCAACGGCAGTTTCTGCGGCCCGGACCCAAGACTGGCATGGGCGAAACCATAGCCATCGACGGCGGAATTCGCGGCCGGCGGGTTGGCGCGGGCGGCGGTGACCTCGGCCGCGAGGATACGGCCGCAAAGCCCGTCAAGCGGCAGTGTTTCGGTTCCGGCGACCGGCCGGATGTTGTTCCTCAGCGTCGCCAGCGCCTGCTCGACCGGCACCCAATCGACGCCGGCTGGCAGGGCGAAGCAGTCATCTTTCAGCCGCGGGAGTTGCGCAGGCCCGACCGCTGCGCGCAGCAACTCCTCTTCGGCCCCGGCACCGAGGATCCAGCCCTCTTCGGCCAATGCGGCGCCCTTTGCGGCATCCAGAGCAGCAGAAATCGCTCCGGTCTGCGACATTCGGGCAAGTGCCCTTGCAAGCAGCCGGACCTGCAACTGGTCCTTTGCCGCAGCCGGTTCCAGAGCGGCCGCATCGTCAACCACCCTGGACAGGAGCGAAGGATAGACCTCGGCCAGCATGACGGGCGCGTCGGTGTCCTCGAACGGCCAGACGCACATCCGCCGCCCGAATGTCTGCCGCAATCGCCAGAGCCAGGGCTGGCCAAGCAGCATCTGCGATCCGACCGATCCGGCGGTGTAAAGCTTCCAGACCGGTTGTGCGCGCCGCACGTGGTCCTCTACCGCGCGGCGTTCGGGCAGACCGTGATCCAGGCGTTCGGTTCCCCTTTGTGGCAACCCATCGACAGCCTGATCAGCCGGGCAGCCCCAAAACGGCCCGGTGCCGGGGAAGAGGGCGTTCAGGCGGGCAGCGATTTCGAAGCGGTTGTTGCGGTTGTCATCAGCGTCCTTGATGGTTCCAGCCAGCCATTCCCAGACCGCCAGGGCATCCGCCCGTCCGGTGACCGCTTGTGCAAAGCCGGCCGGGTATCCGAACGGGAAATCGAACCCGATCAGCACCCGCCGTCCGGCGTCGAGTTCGATGGCGATCCGCGCCTCGATATCCGCGATCGCGGCGCTTCGGGTCCGGTGATAGGTTTCGCGGGGTCCGGCGGCTCCTGCTTGCCCCAGCCAGATCGCATCCGCCGCAGGCCGCGCCGGCGACGGCGCCGAGCGGGCGGACCAATCGACAATCAGGATGGTGTCGAACCGGGTCACAATCCGACCTCTTTCAGGATGAAATCGGCGATGGCCCTGGTGTCGTTCAGGTCGAAGACCGGGACCTGCGGATCATCGTCGAGCGCGGTGTCGCTGGCGATCGCACGAACGGTCGGGTCCTGGGGCGCGATCAGCGGATTGCCGGTCTCGGCGCGGTGCGCCTCGACCTTCGGATGGGTATCGCGCTTGTAGCCCTCGACCAGCACCAGATCGACCGGCGCGAGGCGCGCCAGCAACTCGGGCAGTGTCGCCTCCGCTTGCCCCCGGTTCTCATGCATCAGCGCCCAGCGATTGCGCGAGGACAGCAACACCTCGGTCGCACCGGCAAGGCGGTGGCGGTGGCTGTCTTTGCCAGGGTGGTCCACGTCAAAGCTGTGATGGGCGTGTTTCAGGGTCGAGACGCTGAAGCCGCGCAAGGTGATCTCGGTCACAAGCCGCTCCATCAGGCCGGTCTTGCCGGCGTTTTTCCAGCCAACGACGCCATAGATCCGCATCAGACGCCCTCTGCCAGCATGCCGCGCGCGCGGGCCAGGTCGGCGGGGGTGTTGATATTGAAGAACGGGTCGTTTGCGCCTGCATCGAACACCACGGTGGCGGTGCCGTGAAGGTCGGTCCATTGCACGACCTTGCGCAGCCCATCCTGCAGGGCGGCGCGCAGGTCATCGCGCAAGGCGACGGGCCAGAGGCCGAAGGTGGGGTGTCGGGTCTTGCCCCGATCCGGATCGGGTGTAGCGGCAAGCGCGATGGGGTGCGCCGGGTCGGTTTCCTGTTGCAAACTCGCCACCAGATCGCGCGGGAAGAACGGTGTGTCGGCGGCGACAGAGACGATGTGGCTTGCGCCCTGCCCGGCCGCCCAGTCGAGTCCGGCCAGAACCCCGGCGAGCGGCCCGGCAAAGCCTTCGATGCTGTCAGCCAGAACCGGCAGGTTCAGATCGGAAAACCGCGCCGGATCGCCATTGGCATTCAGCGCAAGGCCCGCAACCTGCGGCGCGATCCGGGCAATGACGTGGTCGATCACGCGGGCGTCGCCGAGCGGCAGCAGGCATTTGTCGCCGCCGCCCATCCGGGTGGCGAGACCGCCGGCAAGGATAATGCCGAGCGGGCGGGTCAAGACCCCGCCCCCTTGCGGCGATGGCGCTGGTCTTCTTCGGGCACGGCGCCAAGAGCTGCATCACGGATCAGGCGGTCTTCGCCGGACAGGCAGACGAAACGCTGGCCGCGCATGCGCCCGATCAGGGTCAGGCCAACCTCACGGGCGATCTCGACGCCCCAAGCGGTGAAACCTGAACGTGACGCAAGCACCGGGATGCCCATCATCGCGGTCTTGATGACCATCTCGGATGTCAGCCGCCCGGTTGTGTAGAGGATCTTGTCACCGGCATCCACGCCCTCGGACAGCATCCAGCCGGCGATCTTGTCGACGGCGTTGTGGCGGCCGACATCCTCCATATAGACCAGCGGGCGGTCACGCTGGCACAGCACCGTGCCGTGGATCGCGCCCGCTTCCAGATACAGGCTTGGCGTGCGATTGATCCTGTTGGCAAGCGCGTAAAGCCACGATGTGCGGACCTCGGCGGGCGGCAGGGTCAGACCCGCGAGTCCCTCCATCATATCGCCGAAAACGGTGCCGACAGCACAGCCCGAGGTTCGGGTCTTCTTCTGCAGTTTCTCTTCATAGGTGGTCTGGCTGGCAGTGCGCACGACAACGGTCTGGATCTCGTCATCATACTGAACGGCAATGACATCCTCGGCCGAGCGCAGCATCCCCTGATTGCGCAGAAAACCCAGCGCCAGATATTCGGGGTAATCGCCGATCGTCATCGCCGTCACGATTTCCCGGCTGTTGAGATAGATCGTCAGAGGACGCTCCTCGACCACGGAAATCTCGGTTTCGGCGCCGGTCTGGTCGAACCCCCTGACCGAGCGGGTCAGGCCGGGGCGGGCCGGATCGGGGGCCACGATATATTCTGGGACACCATCAGCAATTGTCATTTGAACCCCGTCAGCTTGCACGGTATCGACACCGAACTTGGCGACATTAGGATCACAGCATGCCCGTCACCACAACCAAATCCGCCTTCTGGCGGGGCTTTCGGGACGGTGCCCCGTTCATTCTGGGCGCGGCGCCATTCGGGCTGTTGTTCGGCGTGCTCGGAACCGAAGCAGGGCTGAACCTTGTCGAGGTGATGAGCATGTCGGTGCTGGTGATCGCCGGAGCTTCGCAGTTCGCCGCCCTGTCGCAGATGCAAGACAATGCCCCCGTGATCATGGTGCTGCTCGCCGCGTTGGCGGTGAACATGCGGATGGCGATGTATTCGGCCGCGCTGGCACCGCACCTGGGGGCCGCCCCGTTCTGGCAGCGGGCGGCGGCGGCCTACATCCTGGTGGACAACGCCTATGCGGTCAGCGCCGCAGAGTACGACAAGCGGCCGGATCAGACCACGGCGGCAAAGATGGCATTCTATATCGGTTGCGCCATCCCGGTCGGCTTGGTCTGGTATGCAGCGACACTGACGGGGGCGCTGCTGGGCCAGACGATCCCGCCCGAATTCGCGCTGGATTTCGCCGTGCCGATCGCATTTCTGGCCATCGTCGCTCCGATGCTGCGCACGATGGCCCATATCGCGGCGGCGCTGACCTCGATCATCGTGGCGCTGGCGCTGGCATTCCTGCCCTATTCAAGCGGGCTCTTGATCGCGGCGGCGCTGGCGATGCTGGTGGGATCGGAAGTCGAACGACGGATGGGGGACCGGTTTCGATGAATTACACAAGCCTCGAGATCTGGGTCATCATCATCGTCATGGGCGCCGGCACATTTCTGATCCGGTTTTCGTTCCTCGGGCCGCTGGGGCGCGCACGGCTGTCGCCCCTCGCCTTGCGGCTTTTGCGCTACACGCCGGTGGCCGTGATCCCCGGACTGGTGGCGCCGTTGGTTCTGTGGCCAGCGGCGACCGGCGGTCAGCTTGATGCGGCGCGGATCCTGGCGGCCCTGGTGGTCACCGCATTGGGCATGTGGACAAAGAACGTTATTGCCGCGATCTTCGGCGGCGCGGCGATGCTGTATCTTGGCCTTTATCTGTTCTGACCGGCGCGCGGCTCAGATGCCATAGGCGACGATGAAACCGGAATTGTCGACCGGATCATCATCGTAGATCACCCGTTCCTTGACACCCGGTATGGTTCCGAAAGCTTCCGACGCTCTCTTTGGAAACCAGGTTTGCGGCACCGCCTCGAAACCGGGAACGCCGCGCAGGATCGACGTAATAGCCCTCGTGCACTGCGCCCTGGGAACTGCGCCATAGGCCTGCGCCCGCCGCATGACCATTTCCGCTACCTCGGGCGATACGGCAAGTTCCTGCACCACCACCCGGTACTGCGTGCGGGCATGGTAGTCGATGTAGAACTCGACGGCCCGGTCCGTCATGCCGAAATGCAAATCGTTCCGTTCCGGCAGGTTTGGATGATACCAGCTGCCGGCAGGATCAAATATCACCCGCTGCGACCCGTTGATCAACAACCCCGCATGGGCGCCGACGCCGCGAAAGTTGTCGATCACGGTCAACAGCGTCACCGAGGACGGGCCGGCATGAGGATAGGCCGCGCGGGTGACCTCGACGTCGGGGGCCCATGTCGGTTCCGCCGTCGTGGCGCAGGCGGCAAGAAGCGCGCCGGCAGCCAGCGCCGAGCAAAGGCGAACGAATGCAATCATCTCAGGCAATCGGCCTAGCCGTTGACTATGGCGAGAAAGACAAGAAACAGAAGCGAAATGATTGCGCCCCAGCTGACCACCTTGACGAAACCGCCAAAGGTCTTTTCCTGCGTTGTGATGTCCATTTTGCCGTTCTCGTGCTTCGCCATGTTCGCACCCTGTCAATTGATCCCTGAACCCGGGCTTAGACGATTTCAACCCGGCTGTCACGGCTTGAAAACCGCACAAAACCGTCAGTCCCGGTCTTTTTTCAGATCCTCCTCCAGCCGGAAACCGATCCGCCGCGGCGGATCTTCCTGTTCCTCTTTCGGCAGGGCGCGCAGGGTGACACCCAGCTGGCTGACATGCTGGATCAGCTGGGTCTTGGCGCCTGAAGGGTCTGTGCCATAAAAGGTCACGATGTCGGGGTCGAAATAGCCGATTCCCTCGATCCGCAGCACCCCCGCCGTGCCGCCGGTGAAGCCAACGGCGACTTCGTGCTGGTTGTCGAGTTGCTCTTCGAAATTCTGGATATAGAGGATCAACCGTTCATAGGCCCATTCGGCAGGGCTTTTCTGGTCGACCGGCTTTCGGGCGACCGCTTCCGGCAGCGGTTTCTGCTCGGCCGATGCCGGCGCGTTCGGATTCGAGTGAATGACCCGCGCGCAGGGCATGGCAGATCTTTCATGCGCTTCTGCGGTCGTTGCGATCTCGTCGTCCATCAGGCCCCCTTTCTCTGCCACAAGAATGCACCATCCTCGCGCCGGATGCGAGTAACCAGTCCGGCATGATACAGGTGATTGGCGTGGGCCATAGCCTCGACCAGCGCAAGTCCATAGACGGCCTCGCCGATCTCGCGCTTGAAGAGCGGCAAGAAACACTCGGCGGCGGTTCTGGGGGTGCCCAAGTAGTCCAGAAGACGGCCCAGAGCGCCGTGGTGATTGTCGATCAGTTGCCGCAGCCGCAATGGCAGGCCGGTAAACGGCAGCTTGTGGCCCGGCAAGACCAGTTGCCGGTCGGTCGCGTGCGCGCAGAGGTGATTGCAGCTCTCCAGCCATTCCGCCACCGGGTCGGCGTTCGGCTCGGTGGCATAGACGCCGAGATTGGGCGAGATCGAGGGCAACAACTGGTCGCCGCCAATCACGAGGTCGCCATCGTCGGACCAGAACGTCGCATGCTCGGGGGCATGACCGTTGCCGATCCGGACCAGCCAGTTTCGCCCGGCGGCGGCAATCCGGTCGCCGTCCTTGATCCGGGTGAAGCCAAGCGGCAGCGGCGCGACGACATCGGCGAAGTTGAAGGGGCGTTCCTTGCGCCGTTTTTCAAGGATCGCCGGATCCATCCCGGCAGAGCGCCAGAAGTCCAGCGTTTCCGATTTCGGCTCGGCATGTTCATCCAGCACCAGCATCCGCGCCATCAGCCATGCGGTGCGAGTTGTGAACAGTTCCGCGCCATGGTCCGACAGGAACCAGCCCGCCAGACCGATATGGTCCGGGTGGTGGTGCGTCACGATGACCCGCCGTACAGGCTTGCCGGCCAGTGGTCCCTCCACCGCCGCCTGCCACATCGCGCGGGTTTTCCCGGTGTCGAAACCGGTATCGACCACGGTCCAGCCGTCGCCGTCGTCAAGCACGTAGCAGTTGACATGATCGAGCGCCATCGGCAGCGGCAGGCGCAACCAGAACACGCCATCCGCAACCTGCGTCACCGCCCCGACCTCGGGCGGGGTATCGACGAGATAGCGCAGCTTTTGCGTGGCGGTGACGCTCATCCCGTCAGGTCAGCGACGCTGACGGCGTAAAGATCCGCAGCGCCTTCGCGCACATGCCGCAACAGCGCATCATGCTCGGGCAGCATCCGCTTGATATAGAACCGGGCCAGACGGGTCCGCGGGCCGTCGCAGCCCTCGGCGACCGCCGAGGTCAGGTGGTAATGCGCGCCAAGAACGCGGGCGAAGGCGCGCAAGAACGGCACCGCACCGGCGAACCGGTCGTTCGGATCAGTCCGGGCGACCAGCCATTCCGTCGTTTCGCGCAGGGTTTCGGCAGCGCTCCAGACCGCGCTGGTCATGTTGGGAAAGGCCGCGCGGGCGGATTCGGCGGTTTCCTGGATCTCGTCGAGCAGGCGGTAGGCCGCCTCGCCGTCATCCGACAGCTTGCGCGCGACAAGATCCATCGCCTGTATGCCGTTGGTGCCTTCGTAGATCGCGGTGACGCGGACATCGCGGGAATACTGCGCCGCGCCGGTTTCCTCGATGTACCCCATGCCACCATGGACTTGCACGCCAAGATGCGAGACCTCGCACCCGACATCGGTGCCGAAGGCCTTGGCGATGGGCGTCAGGAAAGCGGCGCGCGCCTGCCAGTCTGCGCCGCCGGTGGCACGGCCCATGTCGATGGCGACAGCGCAAGACATCGCGATCGCGCGGGCGGCGTAGATGTCGGCCTTCATCGTCGCCAGCATCCGGCGGACATCGGCATGGTCGGTGATCGTGCCAGTGCCATCCTTGATCGGGCTTTGGCCTTGCTTTCGCCCGATGGCATAGGCCAGCGCATGCTGATACGCGCCCTCGGCCACGCCGATGCCCTGAACGCCGACGCCAAGCCGCGCGTTGTTCATCATCGTGAACATCGCCTTCATGCCCTGATGCGCTCCGCCAATCAGCCAGCCCGTCGCGCCGTCGAACTGCATCACCGCTGTCGGAGAGCCGTGCAGACCCATCTTGTGTTCAAGGCTGACGACCTTCAGGCTGTTGGCCTTGCCCGGAGTGCCGTCCGCGTCGGGGATGTATTTCGGCACCATGAACAGGCTTATGCCCTTGGTGCCGGGCGTGCCATCGGGCAGGCGTGCCAGAACCAGATGGCAGACATTTGCGGTGAAATCGTTGTCGCCCCAGCTGATATAGATCTTCTGGCCGGAAATGGCGTAGCTGCCGTCCTCGTTCGGCTCTGCCTTGGTGCGTAGCGCGCCCACATCGGATCCGGCTTGCGGTTCGGTCAAATTCATCGTTCCGGACCATTCGCCCGAGATCAGCCTGGGCAGGTAGGTCGCCTTGATCTCGTCGCTGGCATGGTGATCCAGCGCCTCGATCTGGCCCTGCGTCATCAGCGGGTTCAACTGCAGCGACAGGCAGGCCGAGGCCATCATGTCATTGACCGCGGTCGTCACCGTTTGCGGCAGGCCCATGCCGCCATGCTCGGGGCTGGCAGCGATGCCGACCCATCCGCCTTCGGCAATCCTGGCATAGCCATCCGCAAACCCAGGAGAGGTCCGGACCACGCCGTTTTCCAGAACCGCCGGGTGCATGTCGCCCGCGCGCTGCAGAGGGGCCAGCACATCCTCGCAAAGCTTCGCGGCCTCGGCCAGAATCGCGGCGGTCACATCGTCGGTGGCCTCGGCGAACAGATCGGTCGCCGTGACCTGATCCAGCCCCGCAACATGTTCAAAGATGAACTGAAAATCGTTCAATGGCGCGCGATAAGCCATAATGGCCTCCTGAAACCCGGCTTGGCTTCAAGCCCGCCGGCACGTATGAAATACCTTCAATCCATCAAAGGTACCCTGCTGCAAATGTCCATCAACCAGAACGCTGCGTCACAAGCCGACCGGCGGAAACACACCAGACTGTTGCATCCAGACGATAGTGGCGTGGCTGCGGCAGCCGATCTGCTGCGGCAGGGCGGGCTTGTCGCATTCCCGACCGAAACGGTTTACGGGTTGGGCGCGGATGCCCGCAACGACCTTGCAGTCGCCGGGATCTTCGCGGCCAAGGGCCGACCTCAGTTCAACCCGCTGATCGTGCATGTGTCTTCGGCAGAGGCCGCGGCGCGAATTGCCGCGTTCGGCGCGGTCGCAGAGCGGTTGGCCTCGGCGTTCTGGCCCGGACCGATGACCCTGGTCCTGCCTGTCCGACCGGATGCCGGACTATCGGCGCTGATCAGCGCCGGATTGCCAAGCATCGCGATCCGGGTGCCGAACCATGCGCTGGCACAACGGTTGCTGGCGGCGTTCGGCGGCCCGGTCGCAGCGCCTTCCGCCAATCCTTCCGGCCGGATCAGCCCGACGCTCGCGCAACACGTGATGGACGGGTTGGCGGGGCGCATCGACGCCGTGCTGGATGGCGGCGCCTGCGGGGTCGGCGTGGAAAGCACGATCGTCGGGCTGCTGCCGGACCCGGTCCTGTTGCGCGCAGGCGGTCTGCCGGTCGAGGCGATCGAGACCTGCCTGGGTCACAGGCTGGCGGTGGCCGCCACAACCGACAGACCGAACGCGCCGGGTCAGCTTGCATCGCATTACGCCCCGGAAGCCGCGTTGCGGCTGAACGCGACAGAGCGGCGCGCGGGCGAGCTGTTGCTGGGATTTGGTGCGGTCGCATGCGATCTGAACCTGTCCCCCTCGGGCGATCTGACAGAGGCCGCGGCGAACCTGTTTCGTCATCTGCATGATCTGGATGGCCGCACCGCAGGCGCCATTGCAGTTTCGCCAATTCCGGGCCACGGGCTGGGCCGTGCGATCAACGATCGGCTCAGCCGCGCGGCAGCGCCGCGCAGCTAGGCGCGCCCGGCCATTCCCGAAAGCCCCGTCGGGTCGATCCCCAGCGACTGCAGCGCATTGCTCCATTTCGCGCCGCTGTCGCTGTCGAAAACCAACTCTTCCGTCGCATCGCAAGTCAGCCAGCCGTTGCGCAGGATTTCCTCTTCCAACTGGCCCGGCCCCCACCCCGAATAGCCAAGCATCAGCAGCGCCGTCGCGGGGCCTCGGCCGTGGGCCAGCTCTTCCAGCACGTCCAGAGTGGCGGTCATGCCGAAACGGTCATCGACCCGCAGGGTGGTGTCGTTGGCGGTATAGTCGGTCGAATGCAGCACGAAGCCGCGGCCATGTTCGACCGGGCCGCCGAAATGTACCCGGATGGCGCGGCTGGTCTCGGCCCTTTGGATTTTCAGTTGTTCCAGAAGATCCAGCACATCGACGCCGGGGGCCGGCTTGTTGACGATCAGCCCCATCGAGCCTTCGGCCGAATGCGCGCAGATCAGGATCACCGCCTTCTCGAATCGCGGATCGCCCATGCCGGGCATCGCGACCAGCAGTTTTCCGGTCAGGTCGGTGGAATCGTGATCCGTTCTCATTGCCCGATGATGGGTCATTGCGGGGGCTGGACACAAGTGCGACCGACGCAACGATAACGGTGCATCGCCGATTTGTGATTTCCCTATCCGTACCCTGCGCCTAAGGTCTGCGTATGATCAGAACGCTTCTTTCCGGATTGCCGCTGGCTTGCCTTCTGGCGCTTGCACCCGCGTCATCGTCGGCGCAAGGCAATATCCTTGTGCTGGAAGACGTCGCAAAGGTCGACATCCTGCCCGGCTGGCGCACCGCCCAGGGGACGCATATGACCGCGCTCCGGGTCCGGCTGGCGCCGGGCTGGAAGACCTACTGGCGCGCGCCCGGCGATGGCGGAATTCCGCCGCGTTTCGACTGGGCCGGGTCGTCGAACCTGAAGGCGGTGCAGTTTCACTGGCCGGTGCCCGATGTTTTCGTGATCAACGGCGTGCAATCCATCGGCTATGGCGGCGAATTGATCCTGCCGATGGAATTCACGCCGTCCGACGCGTCGAACGCGGCAATCGCGGTGCTCGGCACCGTCGAACTGGGCGTCTGCGAGGACATCTGCTTGCCGATGCAGGTCGAACTGAGCGCAGATCTGAAACCGGGCGGCGCGCAAAGCCCGGAAATCCTCGCCAGTCTGGCGGATCAGCCGGTCACCGCCCGCTCGATGGGTGTCGCCGGGGCCACTTGCACCGTCAACCAGATCGCCGACGGGTTGCGGGTAACGGCCCGTATCGAGATGCCGGACATCGGCACCGAGGTCGCGGTTCTGGAACTGCCGGACAAGACGATCTGGATATCGCCGTCGGACATGGCGCGACAAGGCCGGACCCTGACCGCAACTGCCGACATGGTGCCTGCCAACGCCGCGCCATTCCTGTTCAGCCGTTCGGACCTGCGCATCACGGTCCTGGGCGATGACCGGGCGGTCGAAATACTCGGCTGCTCGGCTGATTAGGCGCTGCGGCGTCGCAGGGCGAACCAGACCGCACCGATTGTGAAAGCCAGCAGGACCAGCACCGCCGATCCAACGCTGAACAGACCGAAAGAGGTCGGCATCAGCGGCGCGGTCGCCAGGACCGGCACCAGCGCGGTCAGTGCCTCGGGCAACCTGCCCGCAACCACGGCAGAACCAAGCGTCGCTGCGAAAAGCGCCGCGATCGCCAGCGCAACGCCAAATGTCAGAATGCTGACACCGCGGGCGCGCCCGGACGCCTGAAGCGACCGGCGAAGCGCGCGGAACTGTTTGCCGACATCCTGTTGCATGGCCATCATCGCCGGCACGACCAGCAGCACCAGAAACATCCCGAAGCCCAGTCCATAGACCAGCGTGATGATCGTCGGCCGCAGGAACTGCGCCTGCTGCGAGGTTTCGAACAACAAGGGCGCAAGTCCCAGAACGGTGGTCGCGGTGGTCAGGAACACCGGGCGCAACCGGTCGGCGGTTCCGTCGATGATCGCCGGGATCAACCCGCGCTCTGCCGCATAATCGTCAACCGTCGTCACCAGGACGATGGAATCGTTGATGATGATGCCGGTCATGCCGATCAGCCCGACCACCGAGAACATCGACAGCGGAACCTCCCACGCGACATGGCCGTAAATCGCGCCGACAAGACCGAAGGGAATGATCGCCATCACGACGATCGGCCGGGTCCAGCTGCCGAAGATCCAGGCCAGAGTCAGGAAGATGCCCAGAAGGCACAGCATGAAGCCCAACAGCGCATCGCTCAGGAATGCGCGTTCCTGTTCCGCCAGTCCGGCTAGCCGCCAGCCGACACCGTGCTCCTCCTCGACTTTCGGCAGGATCGCATTCTCGAGCTCGGTCATGATCTCTGTCGCGCGGGCGGGATCGTCTTCGGACAGGTCGCCATAGACGTTGACCAGACGCAGCCCGTTCTCGCGCCGGATCGTCGAGAACCCGCTCAGTCGCTCGACCGCCACGATGTCAGACAGGCTGACATAGTTGCCCGACGCCGTGCGGATCTGCGTCCGCTCGAGGAAATCGGCGGTCAACTCGTTTTCCGGCAGTTCCACGCGGATGGCCGCAGACCGGGGGCCATCGGGATAGGTTGCCGCCTCGATCCCGTTCAGGCGATGGCGCAGCACGCGACCAAGCCCGTCAGTGGTGATGCCCAGCGCCTGGCCCTGCGGCGTCAGGTCCAGCACCAGTTCATCCTTGTCGTAGGCCAGGCTGTCTTCCAGCGCAGAGACCTCGGGATACTGCATCAAAGCGGCTTTCACGGCTTCGGCGGCGGCTTTCAGCGTTTCGCTATCGGCGCCGAACAGCTCGATGTCCAAAGCGTCGCCGCCCGGACCGCCGCGCCAGCCACGCCAGCTTACGGTTTCGACAAGCGGATGGTTGCGCACCGCGTCCTGCAGCGCCGCCACGAACTCGAACGACGAATAGGGGCGCAGATCGGACTCGATCAGTTCGATCGAGATGCCGCCAAGCTGCCAGGGTTCCTTGGTGTCCGCCCCGGCCAAGCCACGGCCGGAATTGCCGCCGATCTCTGCGATCACGTAATCCAGCGGGGTCGTGCCGTGCTCTTGGGCAAAGGCGGCACCGACCTCTTCCGTGGCGCGCTGCAGCTCGCGCATCATCGCCAGCGTGTCCTCTCGGGTCGCCCCCGGCAGCATCGCGAAATTGCCCGACACACTGCCCTGTTCGGGCGAATTGAAGAACCGCCACTGAAGATCGCCGCGCACGAAGATCGCCGCCTGCGCGGCAAGGACCAGCACGGCCACCGCGAAGACCGGATATCGCGCCCAGATGATCCCTGCCATCAGATAGCGAAACAGCCCATCGCGAAACCAGGAAAAGCCCCGGTTCACCAGTCGGCTGGGCATGTCGTACCAGTGTTCCTTGCTCGAATGGATCAGCGCATGGCTCATGTGGTTGGGCAGAACCAGGAAGCACTCGACCAGTGAAGCGGCCAGAACGACGATCACGGTAAAGGGGATATCGGCGATCATCGTGCCGAACCGGCCGCCGATGGCCACGAGGCCGAAGAAGGCGATGATCGTCGTGATACTGGCCGAAAAGACCGGTGCGAACATCCGCCGCGCGGCGTTCTCGGCGGCCTCGACAGGGGCTTCCTTCAGCCGCCGGACCCGGAAATCGGCATGTTCCCCGACGACGATGGCGTCATCTACGACGATGCCAAGCGTGATGATCAGCGCGAACAGCGAAATCGCGTTCAGCGTCAGCCCGAACAGGTACATGACCGCGACCGCCGCCAGCATCGACACCGGGATGCCTGCCGCCACCCAGAAAGCGGTCCGCGCGTTGAGGAACAGGAACAACAGCGTCACCACCAGACACAGGCCAAGAAGCCCATTGTCCAGCAGGATGTTCAGCCGCGCGGTGATCTGTTCGGCGCGGGTGCGGATCAGGTCCAGCTTGACGCCCTCGGGCAGCGTGCGCTCCATCTCGGCTGCGACGGCCTCGATCTGGTGCTGGATCCGCACGGCATCGCCACCCTCGGACCGATCGACACGGATACTGATGGCGGGATAGTCGCCAACGAAGAACATCCGGTCGCGGTCAACACCCTCGGTGCGGACTTGCGCGACATCGCCGATCGTTAGGGACGAGCCGTCCGGGTTGGTCCGCAGCACGACCGAGGCGATCTCTGACGCGCTGCGCTTGGCGGTGCCGGTGCGTATCCGGGCCGACCCGCCGCCCACGTCGCCTGCGGGAGCGGCCTCGGCCTCTGCGGCAATGGCGTCGGCGATCTCGGCCATGGTGATGTCGTTCTTGACCAGCGCCAGAGAGGGCACTTCGACGATCGTCTCGGGGGCCGCGACGCCGCTGATATTGGTCCTTGTCACGCCAACCGCAAAAAGCCGCGTCACCAACTCATCGGCAAACCTGGCCAACTGGTCGACGCCCACCGGGCCGGTAATGACCACGTCCGTAACCCGGTCCCGCCACGCGCCGCGCCTAACCGTGGGATCCTCTGCACCTTCGGGCAGGTCATTCACGGTATCGACCGCGGCCTGAACGTCATCGGCCGCCCGCGCCATGTTCCAACCGGGTTCGAATTCCAGCTCGATCCGCGCCGAGCCCTCGCGTGAGGTCGCACTGCTTGCGGCCACGCCCTCGACCGCCAGCAGGGTCGGCTCCATCACCTGCACGATGGCACGGTCGACATCTTCCGCACCGGCCCCGCTCCATGCGACGAAGACGCTGACATCCTCGATCACGATATCGGGGAAATACTGCGACTGCATCCGCGGAAAGGCGGCAAGGCCAGCCGCAAGCATGATGACCAGAACCAGATTGGCGGCGGTCCGGTGGCGGGTAAAGTACGAAAGCACCCCGCCTGCCATGCCTTTGACCCGCCGTCCCGCCATGCGTCAGCCCCCCATCCGGGCTTCGATGCGCTCGACCACCTGCGCCGGCACCATCGGTTGCTGCAACTGCGCCAGCACGCGGGCCTTGGCCTCTGCCGGCATACCCTCGTTGCCTTCGATAAATGCGACCAGCCTGGCGCGGCGTTCTTCGGTCAACTCCAGCATCTCGGGCGCGGCAGCCGCCGCAGTCTGGCCGTTTTCCGGCACGATCGGGCGGACCTTGATGCCAGCGCCCAGCAACGGCGAGCGTTCGGCCACGATCTGCCGGCCGGCGATGCGGTCGGCGGGCACAATCACGTCGTCCTCCTGCCGGCGCAGCACCGGAACGTGGATTTCTTCCAGACGATCCTCGGCGCCGACCACCAGCACGGAGGCGAACGATCCGACAGCGGTCGCAGGCAGCAGCGCCACGCCCTCCAACGGCGGCTCGCCGACCTTGACCGTGACGAAATCGCCGGGTCGAAGCCCCTTGGCCTGATCCAGCCGCGCAAACAGCAACCGGCCGGTCTGTCCTGCACCGACAGCGGCACTTTCGCGGGTGATTCTGCCCGTTGTCGTCAGATCGACGCCGAACACATCCAGCGAGACGTCCACATCCGCGGTGATCAGCCCGCCATCTTCCTCCAGAAGCCGGGCGTATTGTGGCGTCGAGACGCGGAACGCGACCTCCAGCGCATCGGTATCGACAATCTGCGCAAGCCGTTCATTGTTGGCGACCAGACCGCCCTCGACCACTGAAACCTCGGCCAGCGTCCCGGCGAAACCGGCGAAAATCTCGGTGTCGGCCAGATTGCGCTCGGCCTCGGTCAACGCGATGCGGCGGCGTTCCAGAGATGTCCTGGCTTGATCCACCCGCGCCTCGGCCGTTGCGATCGCCTGACGCCGCGACAGCACCGCCTGCCTGGCGGCGGAAACCGCCAGTTCGGCGGTTTCGACGGCCGCATCCGTGCCGACGCCGCGCGACAGAAGATTTTGCTGCCGGGCCAGCGCCCGGTCACGCAGTTCGACCTGTTCTTCGGCAGAGCCCAACTCGTCCCGCGCCAGATCCAATCCGCGACTTGCGTCGCGCAATTCCGCTTCGGCCTCGGCCAGATCGGTCCGCGCGACGTCACGCGCAGCCTGCGCATTCTGCGGATCGATCCTGACCAGACGCTGGCCGGCCTGCACGGCGCCACCGTCTTCGAACCCGTCGGCCAGTTCCACGATCCGGCCCGCAGCGCTGCTGCGCAACTCCAGCGTCCGGCGGCTGCGCACCTCGCCAAAAGCCGTCAGAACCGGGCTGATGGTCGAGGGATCGACCGTGATGACATTGACCGCAAACACCCGTTCGCGTGCTGGCGGAGCAAAACTGTCCGCGGCCCATCGAGCCTGCAAGGCGCCGTAAAAGACATGCCCCGCCCAGGCAAGAATGCCGATGGTCAGCGACAGCAGGAACAATCCGACAAGGCTGCGGCGCAAAAATTGCATCAAGATTGGGTCCTTGGATGGCCCGGGGTCAAGCTAACGAATAATAGGTTCGCCGGTGGAATTGTCCAAAACACAATGGCTTTACGCAAGAGCCTGTCATTTCCGTCGCTTGTGTTCGTCCAGCCGCGGAAAGATCTCGACGAAATTGCACGGCCGGTGACGATAATCGAGTTGCGGCGACAGGATCTCGTCCCAAGCGTCCTTGCAGGCCCCCGGACTGCCGGGCAGGGCAAAAAGATAGGTGCCGTTGGCGACGCCGCCAGTGGCCCGCGACTGCACCGCCGAGGTGCCGATCTTGGTCATCGAAATCATCGTGAAGACCGTGCCGAACGCCTCGATCTCCTTCTCGTAGACATCACGGTGCGCCTCGACGGTCACATCGCGCCCGGTCAGCCCGGTGCCGCCGGTCGAGATCACCACGTCGATTTCCGGATCGGCGCACCATGTCCGCAGCTGCGCCGCGATCCGGTCGCGCTCATCCTGCACGATGGCACGGGCGGCCAGCCGGTGGCCGGCCACCTCGATGTGGTCCACAAGCGTCCGCCCTGACTTGTCATCTGCCTCGGTCCGGCTGTCGGATACGGTCAGAACCGCGATCCGCACCGGAATGAAATCCTTGGTTTCGTCGATCCGGTCCATCCCTCAATGCCTTTCGCTGATCGCCAGCCGGAACGCCAGCGCGGTGAAAACCGAAGCGCTGATCCAGCCCAGCACGACGCCGAACCGCGCAGACCGCGCAATGCCGCGCCCGATCCCGCCGGCAAAGACGCCGACCGCACCGTTCACGACCAGCCCGCCGGTCGCAAGGATTGCGCCGAAGATCAGGAATTGCGGCAGGATCGCCCCGCGCGCCGGATCGACGAATTGCGGCACGAAGGCCAGCACGAAAAGAATCACCTTGGGGTTGGTCAGGTTCACGACCAGCGCCTCGCGGAACGCGCGCGATGGCCGGACCAGCGGCATATCGGGGGTAACCGCGCGATGGCGGATCGCCGCGATCGCAAGCCAAATCAGGTAGGCCACGCCGATCCAGCGGATCGTGTCGAACAGCCACGGCGAAGCCGCTACGAGCGCGCCAAGGCCAAGCCCCGCGATCAGCACATGGATCATCGCCCCCGTCGAAATACCCAGATCGGCGGCCAGTGCCGCCCGTGGCCCGCCGCGCAGGCCCTGCCCCAGACAGAACATCATGTCCGCCCCCGGCGTCAGGTTCAGCGCGAGGGCGGCAGGAATGAAGGCAAGCAGGGTAATCGGGTCGACGATCATGACGGCCTCACAAATCGAACCAGTTGATGCGGGGGCCAAGGTTGTGGACTATCGACCGCCCGATCGCGCCGGATTGCCCCCAGCAATCATGGATATGGCCGCAGAACACAAGCGCCGGCTGCAACCGCCGGATCGCGGCACGAACCGCGGTAGAGCCGATCGACCCCTGCCCCTTCAGGACATCGGCCACTCCCTGAGGGGGCGAATGGGTGATCAGGATATCGGCGCGGTCGAAGCGGTTCAGCATGTCCTCTGCCGCCGCTTCGGTCAGATCGCAGGACTGCCCGGGCAAGGGCGGCAGCGGTGGCGCCGTGCAGCCGATCCCGCGGATGATCCTGCCCGCGATCTCGATGCTTTTGCCGTGCAGAACGCGCGCACCCGTCGCCGCATCGTCGATGGCGGCGCAGGCGGCGCAGGCGGCGCAGGCGGCAAGGTCACAATGTATGTCGGAAAACGCCAGCAGCTTCATCGCGCCTCTCGCAGCCGCGCCTGCAACATCAGAAGATCGTTCCAGGCTTCGCGCTTGGCATGCGGGTTGCGCAGCAGGTAGGCCGGGTGGAACATCGGCAAGGCGGGCAGGTTCAGCGCCGTCGCCCAGTTGCCGCGCAGCCGGGTGATCCCCTTGCGGCCCAGAAGCGCCTGGCAAGAAACGTTGCCCATCAGCACCAGAACATCCGGATTGACCAGCGCGACATGCCGCTCGACGAAGGGCAGCATCATCGCGATTTCCTCCGGCGTCGGTTCGCGGTTCTGCGGCGGTCGCCAAGGCAGGATGTTGGTGATGTAAAGCGCGGCATCGGGCCGCGCCGCATCCCGCGCCAGATTGATCGCCGCGAACATCCGGTCCAGCATCTGGCCCGCGCGCCCGACGAACGGCTTGCCCTGCATGTCCTCCTCGCGCCCCGGCGCCTCGCCGATCACCATGACCCGCGCCGCCGGATTGCCGTCGGCAAACACTGTCGTCTTGGCGCCGCGTTTCAACTCGCAATGCTCATAGGCCGCCATCGCCGCCGCCAGACCTTCAAGATCGGCGGCAAGCGCTGCGGCATCGCGCGCAACAAGGGCGGGATCCGGCGCCTCGACAGGCGCTTGCGCCGGCGGATGGTCGGCAGCCGGGGTCGCGGGCTTCGCCCGAGGCTGGGCCTCGGGCAGATCGAACCGGTTCACGGGCGCATCGCAAATCGCCTCGGTCGCGCCAAGCTCGACCTGCCATTCCAGAAGCGCCCGCGCCGCGTGAAAATCCAGATGCGATTCCATGACCGCAAGCTACCCGCTGCAGAACCGGCCGGAAACCGCAAACTCCTGCCCTTCCGGTCACCTTGCCCGAGGCGCGTTTGCCCCCTATAAGCCGGAAAAATCATCGATGGGGCGCCATGACCTTCCGGCAGAAGCATCTTTTGGGCATCGAACCGCTTCACCCCGAAGAGATTCGCAGTCTTCTTGACCTTGCCGACCGTTACGCCGATCAGAATCGCAGCGGTGGCCCGGTCGAACCGGTCCTGACCGGACTGACTCAGGTCAACATGTTCTTTGAAAGCTCCACCCGGACTCAGGCCAGTTTCGAACTGGCGGGCAAACGGCTGGGTGCTACGGTGATGAACATGGCGATGCAGGCCTCGTCGATCAAGAAGGGCGAAACCCTGATCGACACCGCGCTGACGCTGAACGCTATGCACCCGGATCTGCTGGTGGTTCGCCATCCCCATTCGGGCGCGGTCAACCTGCTGGCCGAGAAGGTGAACTGCGCCGTGCTGAATGCCGGCGACGGGCGCCATGAGCATCCGACGCAGGCGCTTCTGGATGCGCTGACGATTCGCCGCGCCAAAGGCCGGCTGCATCGGCTGACGGTGGCGATCTGCGGCGATATCGCGCACAGCCGGGTGGCGCGGTCGAACATCATCCTCCTGGGCAAGATGGAAAACCGGATCCGGCTGATCGGCCCGCCGACGCTGATCCCCGCCGGAGCCGCCGACTGGGGCGTCGAGGTTTACGGCGACATGGCTGAAGGGCTGAAGGATGCCGATGTGGTGATGATGCTGCGGTTGCAGAAGGAACGGATGGACGGCGCCTTCATCCCCTCCGAGCGGGAATATTTCCACCGCTTCGGCCTTGATGTCGAGAAGTTGGCACATGCCAAGCCCGACGCCATCGTCATGCATCCCGGCCCGATGAATCGCGGGGTCGAGATCGACGGTACTTTGGCCGACGACATCAACCGCAGCCATATTCAGGAACAGGTCGAGATGGGCGTCGCGGTGCGCATGGCGGCGATGGAGCTGCTGGCGCGCAATCGCGTCGCCGCGCCACGGGAGGTCTGGGTGTGACTGTTCTCAACAACGCCCGCCTGATCGATCCCGAGTCCGGGACCGAAACGCTCGGGGCGGTTAGGATTCGGGCAGGAAAGATTACCGAAATCTTAATCCAACCAATTGAAAATATTGATATGTTTCGCACGCGAAACAGGGACAAGGAAGGCTCTGATTCGGCACTGGAAATCCTCGATTGCGGCGGAAGATACTTGGCCCCCGGCATCGTCGATATCGGCGTGAAGGTCTCGGAGCCCGGCGAAAGGCACAAGGAATCTTTCCGGTCGGCGGGCCTTGCGGCGGCGGCTGGCGGGGTCACGACGATGGTCACCCGGCCCGACACGAGCCCCGCCATCGACAATCCCGAACTGCTGGAATTCGTCACCCGCCGGGCGGCGGCGGCAGCCGCGGTCAACGTGCTGCACATGTCGGCGCTGACCCGGAACCGGGCGGGGCGCGAGATGGTCGAGATCGGCTTCATGCTCGACGCCGGCGCCGTCGCCTTCACCGATTGCGATCACGTCATCGAGGATACCAAGGTCGCCAGCCGCTGCCTGACCTATGCCCGCTCGCTCGGGGCGCTGGTGATCGCGCATCCGCAGGATCCCGGCCTGTCGCGCGGTGCGGCGGCGACCAGCGGCAAGTTCGCCTCGCTGCGCGGGCTGCCGCAGGTCTCGCCGATGGCCGAACGGATGGGGCTGGACCGGGACCTCGCCCTCGTCGAGATGACCGGCGTGCGCTACCACGCCGACCAGATCACCAGCGCCCGGTCGCTGCCGCGGCTGGAACGCGCCAAGGCCAACGGGCTGGATGTCACGGCGGGCGTCAGCATCCACCACCTTACGCTGAACGAACTGGATGTCGGCGATTACCGGACCTTCTTCAAGGTCAAGCCGCCGCTCAGATCCGAGGATGACCGCATGGCGATGGTCGAGGCCGTCGCGTCGGGGCTGATCGACATCATCTCTTCGATGCACACGCCGCAAGACGAGGAAAGCAAGCGCCTGCCATTCGAAGAAGCCGCCAGCGGCGCCGTGGCGCTGGAAACCCTGCTGCCCGCGGCCTTGCGGCTTTACCACGCCGAGGCGCTGACGCTGCCGCAACTGTTCCGCGCCCTGTCGCTGAACCCGGCAAGGCGGCTGGGCCTGTCCGCCGGCCGGCTGGCAGTGGGCGCGCCGGCCGACCTGGTGCTGTTCGACGCGGATGCGCCCTTCGTGCTGGACCGCTTCACGCTGCACTCGAAGTCCAAGAATACACCCTTTGACGGCCAGCGATTGCAGGGCAAGGTGCTGGGAACCTGGGTGGCGGGAAGAAGGGTGTT
Source organism: Brevirhabdus sp. (assembly GCA_024637315.1). GTDB lineage: Bacteria > Pseudomonadota > Alphaproteobacteria > Rhodobacterales > Rhodobacteraceae > JAHEAO01. Next base: position 45,588 of record JAGXFH010000082.1, on the reverse strand, counting down.
CGGATGATCTATGTCGTTGTCGCGGCGCTGGCCTACCTGTTGGGCTCGATCCCGTTCGGGCTGGTGATGGCGCGGGTTTTCGGGCTGGGCGATATCCGCACGATCGGGTCGGGCAATATCGGCGCGACCAACGTGCTGCGCACCGGCAACAAGCCGGCCGCCCTTCTGACGCTGATCCTGGATGCCGGAAAGGGGGCCGTCGCGGTTCTTCTGGCACGCGCTGCTGTCGGCGAGGATGCCGCCGGGCTTGCCGGCCTCTTCGCGATGCTGGGGCATCTGTATTCGATCTTCCTGAAGTTCAACGGCGGCAAGGGGGTGGCGACGTTCCTCGGCACGCTTCTGGCGCTGTCCTTTCCGGTCGGACTTGCCGCCTGCGCGACCTGGCTGGTGGTTGCCGCGATCAGCCGCTATTCGTCGCTGGCGGCCTTGGTCGCGGCGGCCCTCGCGCCGATCTACACCTTTGTGTTCTACCACCGGCACGGCGCGATTCTGGTGCTTTTTCTGGCCGCTTTGATCTTTTACCGGCATGGTGCGAATATCAAACGGTTGTTGGACCGGACCGAGTCCAGGATCGGAGATAAGCGCAAGTAACCGGGAGCTTCGACATGGATTTTGCAACCGCCGTCCGAACCTGCTTTCAGAAATTCGTCACCTTTTCGGGACGCGCCCAGCGATCGGAGTTCTGGTACTTCGTTCTGTTCAACCTGATCGGCAGCTTTGCTCTGGGCTTGATTGACGCGCTGCTTTTCGGCTGGGCAAGCGACGACCCGCAAGTCCTGAACGCGATTTTCAGTCTGGTGATGTTCCTGCCAAGCCTTTCAGTCGCGGTGCGCCGCCTGCATGACACCGACCGGTCGGGCTGGTGGTGGTGGATCATCCTGATCCCGCTGATCGGCTGGATCATCCTGATCATCTGGTATGCGACCAAAGGCACCGATGGCCCCAACCGGTTCGGGCCAGATCCGCTTGGCGGCGGATGGGACGGCGATGACGACGCATTCGTGGCACGGTCCTCGGTCCCGCCGGTGCAGCGGCGAGACTGAGATGCCGCGAAAGCGGCGTTTCAGTAGCTATACTCTGCGTAGACCCGGCTGATGTCGCCGTTCCATTTGCCGTGGTAATGGTCCAGCAACTCATCCGCAGGGACCTTTCCGGACTCTACGCTGTCCTTCAGCGCGTTCAGGAAATGCCGTTCGTCGGGCACCATCCCGCCAAGACCGGGCATGGCGCGGGCCTTCAGCCCTGATTCCGAAATCGCGACGGCTTCGCGGGCGATCTCGTGCATGCTGACATTGCCGACCACCGCCTGCAGCCCGTCGACCGATGCGGCGACGCGCAGCTCTTCGCGTGTCTCTGCGTCCCAATGCTTGACCAGATCCCAGACGGCATCCAATGCCGACTGGTCATACATCAGCCCGACCCAGAAGGCCGGCAAGGCGCAGAGCCTGCGCCACGGCCCGCCATCGGCCCCACGCATTTCGATGAACCGCTTGAGCCGTGCCTCGGGGAAGACGGTGGTCAGGTGATCGGCCCAATCCGACAAGGTCGGCTTTTCGCCCGGCAATGCGGGCAGCTTGCCGTTCATGAAATCCCGGAACGACTGGCCGAGAGCGTTGATATACTTGCCGTCCCGGTAGACAAAATACATCGGCACATCCAGCACCCAGTCGGCATATTGCTCGAACCCGAAGCCGTCGTCGAACACGAAAGGCAGCATTCCCGTGCGGGTGGGATCAAGATCCCGCCAGATCCGGCTCCGCCAGCTTTTATGGCCGTTCAGCCTGTTCTCGAAAAACGGCGAGTTGGCGAAAAGAGCAGTCGCCACCGGCTGCATCGCCAGCGCCACGCGCATCTTCTGCACCATGTCCGCTTCTGATCCGAAGTCGAGATTGACTTGAACCGTGCAGGTCCGTCGCATCATTTGCGTACCGTGGCTGCCGACCTTCTGCATGTAGCTGTCCATCAGCTTGTAGCGGCCCTTCGGCATCAGCGGCATCTGGTCATGCGTCCAGATCGGTGCCGCGCCAAGCCCGATGAATCCGGCGCCGATCTTGTCGGCCACGGTCTTGACGTCGCGCAGATGGTCGTTCACCTCGTCGCAGGTCTGATGGATCGTCTGCAGCGGCGCACCGGACAGTTCCAGCTGCCCGCCCGGTTCCAGGCTGACATTGGCCCCGTCCTTGACCAGGCCGATGATCTGATCGCCTTCCAGCACCGGAGCCCAGCCGAAGCCGTCGCGCAGGCCCTCCAGCATCGCCTTGATCGAGCGCGGCCCGTCATAGGGCAAGGGCTTCAACGTGTCCTTGCAGTAGCCGAATTTCTCGTGCTCGGTGCCGATGCGCCAGTCGCCCTTGGGCTTGCATCCCGCCGCCAGATACTCCGCCAGTTGCTCGTGCCGCTCGATCGGCCCGCCGCCGGATTGGGGGATGGACATGTTCGCGCTCCGGACTTCGTAGGCTTCAGGGTCCGGCCTGCTTGCTGCGAAAGATCGGGGAAGTCAATGCAGCGCGCGCTTGGGGGCCTGCCAGATCACGACCTGTTTTTCGGGCGATCCCGTCAGCTCTGACAACATCCGCTCGGTCTGAATACCCTCGAGGTTGGCGAACACATCGAAAAGCGCGTCCGCGCCTTCTGCATTGGTTGGAATGCGCAAGGGCGGCGAATGCGGATCATGCAGGATCCAGTGCGAGGCGGGCTTGGTCGTGGGGTCCAGCTCGACCTTGGTCAGGTCGGCGATCGCCATCGCGCCGCCCTCGTGGGGGCCATAATAGGCCACCTGCCCCTCCATCACATGAACGACACCGGCACCGCCGCTGCCGGTGCGGAACCGGGCGCGCTGGATGCCGGCGAAGAACAGAAGCGCCCCGGCGAGCGCCAGCGATGTGCCGACAATCCGCATCATGTCAGTGCCGCCCAGCGCCCAGTACATACCAAGGATCGACACGAAGACGCCGACGATCGCCTCGCGCGCGCGCATCACCGCGTCTTTTACTTCGGGCCGGATAAACCGCATCACCAGTCACCCAATGCGCTTTGCCACAGGGCCAAAGCCGCGACTGCTGCCGTGTCTGCCCGCAGGATGCGGGGGCCCAGGCCAATCTGTGTCATTGTTGACATCTTTCCTGTCTGCTCACGCTCTTTTTCGCTGAAACCGCCCTCTGGACCAATCAAAATCGCCCACGGACCGCCGGTTTCCCCGGCAAGCGTGTTTTTCTCGCCAGCCCGCGCTTCGTCGCAGAACAACAGCTGCCGGTCCTGCGGCCAGTCCGACAGCAGACGGTCGAGCCTTTGCAAAGGTTCGACGGGCGGCACGAAGGTCGCGCCGCATTGCTCGGCCGCCTCGGTCGCATGCGCCTGCAGCCGATCCTGCCGGATGCGTTCGGAATTGGTGAACTCGGTCTGCACCGGCAGAATCCGCGCCACCCCCATCTCGACCGCCTTCTCGACGATGAAATCGGTGCGCGCCTTCTTGATCGGCGCGAACAGAAGCCAGAGATCGGGCGGCATCCGCAGCGGCCGGGTCTGATCAAGGCAGGCCAGCGCACCACCGCGCTTTCCGGCCTCGGCCACCTCGGCGCGATATTCGCCGTCGCGACCGTTGAACAGCAGAACCTGCGCGCCTTCAGCGAGCCGCATCACCCCGAAAAGGTAATGCGCCTGATCCCGCGACAGAGGAACCGATTGCCCCGGCCCAAGCGGGTGCTCTACACAGAGCCTGATTTTTGCAGCCGACATGAGAGGCAATGTATGACCGCTGCGGGCAAGACGCCAGAGACCGAGGGACAGGTTTCGGATGCCGTCACCGGAAATTGGGTCGATCGTCTGGCCCCGGCCTGGACGCGGCCGTATCTGCGGCTGTCGCGGGCGGATCGGCCGATCGGCACCTGGCTGCTGCTGCTGCCGTGCTGGTGGGGCGCGTTGCTGGCGGCGGCGGCGCAGGGGGCGTTCGGCTGGCGCGAAGCGTGGGTGCTGGTCGGATGCGGCATCGGCGCCTGGCTGATGCGCGGAGCCGGCTGCACCTGGAACGATATCACCGACCGCAAATTCGACGCCGCGGTGGCGCGCACCCGGTCGCGGCCGATTCCCTCGGGCCAGGTCTCGGTGCGGCAGGCCGGCATCTGGCTGGCCCTGCAGGCGCTGATCGCGTTCCTGATCCTGCTCAGCTTTCACAATACCGCGATCTTGCTGGGCATAGGCTCGCTGGTTCTTGTGGTGATCTACCCCTTTGCCAAGCGGTTCACATGGTGGCCGCAAGTGTTTTTGGGGCTGGCCTTCAACTGGGGCGCGTTACTGGCCTGGGCGGCGGTGACCGGCAGCCTCGGCTGGCCGCCGGTGCTGCTCTATCTCTCGGGCATCGCCTGGACGCTGTTCTATGACACGATCTATGCCCATCAGGACAAGGAAGACGACGCGCTGATCGGCGTGAAATCAACGGCCCGGCTATTTGGAACAGCCACTTACCGCTGGCTGCGCTGGTTTCTGGTCGCAACGGTCCTGTTGATGGCACTGGCGATCCTGCTGGCGCTTCTGCCGGTCGCCAATCCCTTGGTGCTGGCTGTTGCCCTGGGTGGACCCTGGGCATTCGGATGGCATCTGGCATGGCAACTGCGGTCGCTCGATATCGACGACCCGGCGGTCTGCCTGCGTCTGTTCCGGTCGAATCGCAATGCCGGGCTTGTCCCTGCGCTGTTTGTCGCCATTGCCAGCATCCTGTGATTGCGGCAGGACAGGGCAAGCCCTACTTAAGACCCAGTTGCCCGGAAGCCCCAGTTCAATGAGCGTTAGAAAATTCACGCCTGCCCTTATTGCCATCGGTCTGGCAGTCACGCTTGCGACGGTCACGTCGATCATCGCGGTTTCGGCGATCGAGGCCCGGTCGCAACAGGATGTGCGCCGGGTGCTGGAGTTGAACGGTCACGACTGGGTCACGGTCGAGGTCGACGGCTTGCAGGTTCAGATGACCGGGGCGGCACCGGACGAAGCGACACGGTTCCGCGCGCTCAGAGTGGCGGGAACGGTGGTCGACGCCGCGCGGGTGATCGACATGATGGATGTCGCGGATCCCGATCCGATCGTGCCGCCGCGCTTTTCGATCGAGATCCTGCGCAACGACGATGGCATCTCGCTTATCGGTCTGATCCCGGCGACGATGGACCGCGAGGCAGCGGTCAAGCGGATCACCGATCTTGCAGGTGACACCGAGGTCACCGATCTGATGGAGGTCGCCGACTACCCGCCCCCCGCCGAATGGGAAACGGCGCTGGAATTCGGCCTCGAGGCGCTGGTGAAGCTGCCGCGATCAAAGATCTCGATTGCCGCCGACCGCATCCATCTGAAAGCTATCAGCGACAGCACAACGGAAAAACGGCGGCTTGAAGCAGAGTTCGCCCGCAACGCCCCGGACACTCTGGCGGTGACGGTCGACATCACTGCGCCGCGCCCGGTGATCACCCCGTTCACATTGCGGTTTCTCATCGACGAGCGCGGGGCCCGGTTCGACGCCTGCTCGACCGACACCGAAGACGGCCGCCAGAAGATCCTGCACGCTGCGTCGGAAGCCGGGATGGAGGGCAAGGCAAGCTGCACCATCGGCTTGGGCATTCCCAGCCCGGACTGGGATGAAGCGGTCGTGACCGGCATCGGCAAGCTGGCAGAACTGGGCGGTGGATCGATCACCTACAGCGATGCCGACGTGACGCTGGTCGCCCCGGAAAACACGCCGCGGGCGACGTTCGACGACATCGTCGGCGAGCTGACAGCAGCCTTGCCCGACGTCTTCTCGTTGTATGCCGTTCTGCCGGAACCGGCGCAGATCGACGGCACCGGCGAGGGCAGCGGCCCGCCCGAATTCATTGCCACACTCAGCCCCGAGGGCGAAGTGCAGTTGCGCGGCCGGATACCGGACGAGCGAACCCGCATTGCGACGGAAAGCTTCGCCCGCGCCAGTTTCGGCAGCGGCCAGGTCAACGGGTCGATGCGGCTGGATGACGGGCTGCCGGCGGGCTGGTCAACGCGGGTTCTGGCCTCGCTTCAGGTGCTGGGATTCCTCAGCAATGGAAGCGTCGTCATGCAGCCCGATATCGTGGAAATCCGCGGCACCACGGGCGATCCAGAGGCCAGCGCGGAGATTTCGCGCATATTGTCGGAGAAGCTGGGCCAGGCCGAGGATTTCCGGATCGCGGTAAGTTACGAACGGCAGCTCGACCCGGTGCTGAATCTTCCCACCGCCGAGGAATGCGCCAAGCAGATCAATCAGGTGCTTGCGGTCCGCAAGATCACCTTTGATCCGGGCTCTGCCGATATCGACGGCGAGTCGCGCGACTCCATCGGCAAGATCGCGGAACTGATGAAGGACTGCACCGAATTCCCGATGGAAATCGGCGGCTACACCGACAGCCAGGGACGCGAAGTGATGAACGAGGCCCTGAGCCAGGCCCGCGCCGACGCGGTGCTGAACGCGCTTATGGCGCGGCGGGTGCTGACCTCCAACCTTACCGCCAGAGGCTATGGCGAGGTCGATCCGATCGCCGACAACGCCACCGAAGAAGGCCGCGAGGCCAATCGGCGTATTGAATTCAGGCTGCTCTTGCCGGAAGAAGAGGCCGCCGCGGATATCGGCACCGACCCGGCCGACGCGGACGCTGCGGAAACCGAAGCAGAACAGGCCGAAACGGACCAGACAGAGAGCCCGGATGAACAGAACTGAATTCGTTATCGCCACCGCCATCATCCTCTTCGTGGCGTTCATGCTGGGATGGTTCGCGCATTGGCTGGTGCACCGCTTCATGCGCGTGGCGCAGGCCGACATGAACGAGATCGACCACATGGCGCATCAGCTGCACGAGGCAGAGGAACAGCGCGATCAGGCGGTGACGTTCTATCAGCAGCGCGAGGCCGAGATGAGCAACCAGCTGACCCAGACCGAGGCCGAATTGCGGGCGGCAATGGACGGGCTGCGCGAGGCGCGGCGAGAGGCCGAGGAACTGCGCTCCTATATAGAGCGGGTCAACAACAACGCCTGACGCCTACCAGCGGGACAGCGCGTCCTCGTCGTCGGGCTTGGCCGCGACCCATGCCTCGCCGTCCCCGGTGACCTCTTTCTTCCAGAACGGTGCGCGGGATTTGAGGTAATCCATAAGGAATTCGGCCGCCTGAAAGGCAGCGGCGCGGTGCGGCGCGGCGGTGGCGACCATCATGATCTGTTCGCCGGGGGTCAGCGGCCCGAAACGGTGAATGATCAGGCTGTCGCCCAGCGACCAGCGGCTTGCAGCCTCTGCCTCGATCTTCTCGATCGCGGGCTGGGTCATCGCCGGGTAGTGCTCGATCAGCATGTGCTGCAAGCCGTCGCCGACATCCCGGACAATTCCGGTGAAGGTCACGATGGCGCCGATATCGCTGCGGCCCCGCGCGAAGGCCGCGACCTCTGCCCCGATATCGAATGGCGCCTCTTGAACCCGGACCGTCATCGGGCCTAGCCCCCGGTCATCGGAGGAAAGAACGCCACTTCCCGTGCGCCGGCCAACGGCGCGTCGAAATCGGTCAATTCCTGATCGACGGCCACGCGCAGGGCGGTCAGGTCGGCAAAGGCGGCCGCATAGCGCGGCTCGCGGTTCCGCAGTTCATCGACCAGATCGGCGACGGTTCCGGCATCGGTCTTTATCCGCTCTTTCGGCAGGCCGATGCGTTCGCGGACCCAGGCGAAATAGACGACGTCGATCATTTCGAAACCTCCTCCTCCTCGAAATAGGGCAGCGCCTTTCGGAAGTAATCCCAGCCGGTCAGGACTGTCAGGGCCGCTGCAATCCACAACAAACAGACCCCCAACCACCAGCTGAGCCAGGCATAAAGGTCCAGCGACCGCAAGCCGACCGTATCCTCGATCTCGCCCTCCAGAATACCCGCGATCGTCGCGTCATCCATGCCAAAGGTGCGATCCAGCATCATGTGGCCGAAGATCCCGGTGCCAAACAGCACCGCGATGGCGATCATCTGCGCCGTCGTTTTCCATTTTGCCAGCCTGGTGACCCGCAGCGTCCCGGCTGTCGCACCGAGGAATTCACGCAGGCCGCTGACGAAGACCTCGCGGAACATGATCAGCGTCGAAGGCAGCAGGATCCAAGGGTTCATGCCCGAAAACCCGGTGATCACCAGAAGTGCGATTACCACCATCGCCTTGTCGGCGATCGGGTCGAGCATGGCGCCGAACTTGCTTTCCTGCCGCCACAGCCGCGCCAGATATCCGTCGAACCAGTCGGTCAGGGCCGCGCTGACAAACAGCACCAGCGCCAGCCAGTCCGCCCAGGGGCGGTTATAATAGAGGAACATGACCGCCACGCCGGGCGCCGCCAGCAACCGCAGAATCGTCAGGATATTCGGGATCGTCCATTTCATGATACCAGCCTTACCGTGTCAGCCCCGGTCATGGAAGAAGTCATAGATCGTCTCGGCGATGGTATCGGATATTCCCTCGACCGCCTTGAGGTCGGCGAGCCCGGCACGGCTTACCGCCTTGGCGCTGCCGAAATGGCCAAGCAGCGCGCGCTTGCGGGTGGCGCCGACGCCCGGCACGTCGTCCAGAGGCGTCGCGCCCACCGCCTTGGCCCGCTTGGCGCGGTGCGTGCCGATGGCGAAGCGGTGCGCCTCGTCGCGCAGGCGCTGCACGAAGTACAGCACCGGGTCATTGTGGCGCAGCGCGAACGGGCGCTGGCCGGGGCGGTGAAACTCCTCCTTGCCGGCATCGCGGTCGACGCCCTTGGCGACGCCGACCATCGGGATATTCTCGACCCCCTGTTCGCGCAGGATCGTCGCCACCGCGCTGACCTGCCCCGCGCCGCCGTCGATCAGCAGAAGGTCGGGCCAGGTTTCGCCCTGCCGGTCGGGATCTTCCTTCAGAAGGCGTTGAAAGCGGCGGGTCAGGACCTCTTTCATCATCCCGAGATCATCGCCGGGGGTCAGGTCCTCGCCCTTGATGTTGTACTTGCGGTACTGGCTTTTGATGAAACCCTCTGGTCCGGCGACGATCATCGCACCGACCGCATTGGTGCCCTGGATGTGAGAGTTGTCGTAGACTTCGATCCGTTGTGGCGGACCGTCCAGATCGAACGAGTCGGCCAGGCCGGCAAGCAGTTTCGACTGGGTGGCGGTTTCCGACATCTTTCGCGCCAGACTTTCGCGGGCGTTGCGGGCGGCGTTCAATACCAGTTCGGCCTTTTCGCCCCGCTGCGGCACGGCAAGGTCGACCTTGCGACCGGCCTTCCCGGTCAGCGCCTCTGCCATCAGATCCGGATCCTCGATGGGATGCGACAGCAGGATCAGGCGCGGCGGTTCCTTGGTGTCATAGAACTGGCCGATGAAGGCCTGCAGCACCTCGGCCGCCTCCGCGCCCGACCCGGTGCGGGGATAATAGTCGCGGTTGCCCCAGTTCTGATGGGCGCGGATGAAGAAGACCTGCACACAAGCCTGCCCCCCCTCCATATGAAGCGCGATGACATCCGCCTCGGCAACGCCGCGCGGATTGATGCCCTGGGCCTGCTGCACCTGGGTCAGCGCGCGGATGCGGTCGCGCAAGGCGGCGGCGCGCTCGAACTCCATCGCGGCGCTGGCCGCCTCCATCTCGGCCGCCAGCTTCGACTGCACGTTGGTGGACTTGCCCTGCAAGAAGCGTTCGGCATCCGCGACCAGCCCGGCATAGTCCCGCTCTGACACATAGCCGACGCAGGGCCCCGAACAGCGCTTGATCTGATAGAGCAGGCACGGGCGGGTGCGGCTTTCGAACATCGCGTCCGAGCAGTTGCGCAGCAAGAACACTTTCTGCAACTGGTTCAGCGTCCGGTTGACCGCCCCCGCACTGGCGAACGGACCATAGTAGCTGCCCTTTTCCTTCTTCGCGCCGCGATGCTTCTTGATCTGCGGGAAGGCGTGGTCCTTGGCGACAAGGATGTTCGGAAAGCTCTTGTCGTCGCGCAGCAGCACGTTGTAGCGCGGCTTGAGTTGCTTGATCAGGTTCTGCTCGAGCAGCAGCGCCTCGGTTTCCGTGCGCGTCGTCAGGAACATCATCGATGCGGTTTCGCGGATCATCCGGGCGATGCGGCCCGAATGCCCGCCCGGTTTGGCATAGTTCGCGACCCGCTTCTTCAGGTTCCGCGCCTTGCCCACATAAAGAACCGCGCCCTTTTCATCGAGCATCCGGTACACGCCCGGTGAGTTGTCGAGCGAGTTGAGGTATTCCTGCACGCAAGCGTGCCCGGTGGCGGATTTTCGCGGTTTGTCTGTGATCGGGTCGTCGGGCATATCGGGGCCGAATGATTCCTTGTGTGGCTGCAACCTTATATGGGCAGGATCAAGAGGAAACCTGTCCACCAAAGTTGTGGATAAGTCTGGGTGTAAGATTTGGGCATGAGGAAATTTTCCTTATATTCTGCTGGCTTCTCAGGTTTGCCTAAATAATAGGCAGTGCCACAAGCCATTGATATCAATCATCATTTTTTTAATCAATCGGCAAACAATTGATAACATTGGCAGAATCGTAACAGTTTCGTGACCGCAATTGCGAAGGTGCACAAGTCAAGCCCCGATACCAGATAGATTGCCGCAGTGGCTTACGCGCGACCGATCACATCGGGGGTTTGCCAGGCCATGTGCTGACCGCCATCGACGCACAGCAACTGGCCGGTGACGGCGGGCGCATCCAGCAGGTATCGAAGCGCGCGGGTGATATCCTCGGGGTTGGAACCGCGTTGCAGGATCGTCGCGGCGCGCTGCTTGGCAAAATGCTCTGGTGACTGCCGCGCACCGATCATCGTCGGACCCGGCGCAATCGCGTTGACCCTTATTCTTGGGGCCAGAGCCTGCGCGGCGGTCTGGGTGAACGCCCAAAGCCCCATCTTTGCAATCGTGTAGGTCATGAATTCCGGGGTCAGTTTTTGAACCCGCTGATCGACCATGTTGACCACCAGGCCCCGGGCCAAAGCTTCATCCCGGTCGTCACGCAGCGGATCCGGGATACCGGCTGCCATGGCCTGCGTCAGCACGAACGGCGCGCGCAGATTCGATCCGATATGCCGGTCCCAGTTGTCGCGGGTGGCGGTGGCGAGGTTATCATAATCGAATATCGAGGCATTGTTGATCAGTACGGTGACGGGTCCGCCCAACGCCCCGGCGGCACGGCCGATCAGCGCCTGGGTCTGATCCTCGTCAAGCAGGTCGGCCTGAAGCGTCACCGCCTGTCGGCCAAAGGCCCGGATCTCGTCGGCCACCGCCTCGGCTTCGTCGCCGGACGTTGCGTAATGTACGGCGACGTCGTGTCCCTGCTCGGCCAGGCAAAGCGCCATAGCGCGGCCCAGCCGCTTTCCGGCGCCCGTCACCAATGCCCGTTTGTCCTGCATCTGAACCTGTTCCGTCATGCCAGCAGCACTACTACATAGGCGGCATAGGCCGCCGTCAAGCAGGCCCCCCAGATCCGCGAAATGTCGACCCGGTGGAACACGACCGGATACAGCAGAAGTGCCACCGCCAGCATGACCCAGATGTCGAAAGACAGGATCTGGGACGATACCGGGATTGTGCCGAACAGCGACGCGCTGCCAAGGACGACCAGGATGTTCGCGATGTTCGATCCCACCACGTTGCCCAGCGCCACATCGGCCTTGCGGTGATAGACCGCCACCACCGTCGTCGCCAGTTCGGGCAGCGAGGTGCCGACGGCGACCAGCGTCAGGCCGATGACGGCTTCGCTGATCTCGAACGAGCGGGCGATCGCCGTGGCGCCGCCGACAAGCATGTCCGCCCCGATCGGCAGCCCGATGATCCCCACAGCCAGGAAGGCCGCGATCTTCCACCAGCGCATGTGCGGATCGGCGCCCTCCAGTTCGGGCATGTGGTTTTCCCGCCGGTGCGCGCGGGCATTGCGCACCTCGTTCGCCATGATCAGCACATAGATCCCCAAGAGCGGCAGCCCGAAGATCCAGCTCAGCGGTCCGAGAAAGATCAGAGCCGTCAATAGGACTGTCACCGCGATCATCTGCACATAGCTTTGCCGGGTGTCGCAATGCGAGGTCTTCATCCCGAACAACAGGGCCGGAATGCCGAGGACCAGCAGCACATTGGCGATGTTGGACCCAACGACATTTCCGACAGCGATGTCCGGCAATCCCTTGATCACCGCATTGACCGAGACCAGCAATTCCGGTGCCGAGGTGCCGAAGGCGACGATCGTCAGCCCGACGATCAGCGCCGGAATGCCCAGCCGAAGACTGAGGTTCACCGCGCCGCGCACCAGAGCATCGCCCGCGAAGACAAGGATCACCAACCCAAGGCCAACCAGCAGGAAATCCATCACGCGCCTACGATTTGCGGGTACAATTGCAGCCGGCCTTGCCGATCCGGTACCGGCCGCAGGATTTGCACTTCGCCGCCTGCAGCCGTTTCTGACCCGGAAAGCGCAGCTTGCCGAACATCGCAAGGATCAAGATGCCGATCAGGAAAAGGGAGACCGCCTTGACCACGGCTTACAGCCCGTAGCGCGCATACAGGGCGCGCTCTTCCACGACGCCCAGCGCCTCTTCGAGGATCTGCGCGCCGAACCGCGCCAGAAGCGGGCGTTTGCGCACGTAAGGGATCAGCTTGACCTTGTCGCCGAAGCGCTCTTTCATTTTCGGCACCAGATGCCCGATGCCATCGGCAAGGCCCAGATCGACTCCGGTCTGGCCGATCCAGAATTCGCCGGTGAACAGATCCGCGCCTTCGGCCAGCTTGCCGCCGCGCCGGTCCTTGATCTGGGCGATGAAGGTCGTGTGCATCTGCTCCAGTATCGCTTTCAGCCGCTTTACATCTGCCGGCTTTTCCGGCTGGAACGGATCAAGCGTGCTTTTCGATTTGCCCGCGGTGTGGACGCGGCGCTCGACGCCGTGGCGTTCGATCAGTTCGTGAAACCCGAAATTGGAAGAGATCACGCCAATCGAGCCGACGATCGAGCTTTGATCCAGCCAGATCTCATCGGCGGCAGAGGCCAGCCAGTAACCGCCCGATGCCGCGACATCCTCGACAAAGGCAATGACCGGGATCTTCTTTTCATCGGCCAGCCTGCGAATTCTTGCGGCGATCAGGGATGACTGCGCAGGCGACCCGCCAGGCGAATTGATCACCAGCGCCACCGCAGCCGGCTTCCAACGCCGGAACGCGCGTTCGATCATCGGGGCAAGGGCGATATCGTTCAGCGTGACGCCGCGTGTCGCAGAGGAAATGGTGCCTTCAAGGCGCACGACCGATACGACGGGGGCGGATTTGATGAATGGAATCCAGAGTTTCATCCGCCTGATGTAGAGCGCGAGGCGCAAAGGAACAAGACGCAGGACGCACTTCCCTGCGGCCGCACCAAGAAAACTGCGCCAGGATCCGCGGCGCTGGCACCGACTTGCCGGGCGGGTCGCGACCGCACCTGCGTCGCGCGCATGGGTTGGCCCCGCCGCCGCCGGTATCGAGGTGGCGCAAGAGTTCCTGGCAGAGCGCCTTTCAACAACGGAGAAAACAAGTGCAATCCACCGGCTCTGGCCCGCTTGGCGAGTGAAATTGGCGGCTTGCCAGCAGGCGCGGTCCTGACACAGATGCTGTCCGACGACGCTGTCGTGCGGGAGCAGGCACGAACGTGCAACGATGGCTATCGGATGAACGGGACTTGGTTTGCGCAAACCATCAGGGTCAGCGGTCGTGTGCGCCGCGCAAACAGGCCGGACACGGATCTGCTTCTGACCAGTGCCAAAAGCAACTTCTAGAAAGTCTTGCTGTGCAGAGCCCTCCGGCCAATGGCTGCATCCGCATTCTTCCCGGCCCTGCCGGCGCCCAACAGGGTGGAAAGCTGGAAAGCGGCGTTGCGCCCCGGCTCGCGGCGTGCCACCTGGTCCATCAGGAAGACAAGCGAGCGGTGGCCGTCCACCGCGATGGTGCGCGGGCTGCCGCCCCGGAACTGGTCGTTGAACACTTCGAGGCTGAGTGGTCCGTCATACCCCGTTGCCGCCACCGCCCGCATGAAGCCCTGCACGTCCAGGTCGCCTTCGCCCGGCATGTTGCGGAAGTGGCGGGACCAGTAGAGCAGGTCCATCTCGACCAGCGGCGCGTCCGCAAGCTGGACGAAGAAAATCCGGTCGCCGGGGATCACGCGGATCGTGTCGGGAGCGATCTTGCGGGCCAGGGTATGAAAGCTGTCGAGGATCAGCCCGACGTTCGGATGGTCGGCGCGGCGCACCACCTCCCAGGCGTCGCGGTGGTCGCAGACGTGTTTGCCCCAGGCCAGCGCCTCGAACCCGACGCGCAGGTCGCGCCTGGCGGCGCGCAGGCCCAGTTCGGCGAAATCCGCCGCCATCCGGTCGATGCCGCCGATCGAGTCCGGGTGGACCGAAGAGCAGACCAGCATCAGGTCGGTCCCCAGCTCCTGCATCAGATCGAACTTGCGTTCGACCCGGTCGAAGGCGCGGGCGCGCAACGGCTCGGGCAGGCCTTCGAAATCACGAAAGGGCTGGAAGATCGTGATGCCCAGCCCATGATCGCGCACCATCGCGCCCACCTCGCGCGGGCCACCATCAAAGGCGATGAAATCCTGCTCGAAGATCTCGATCCCGTCGAACCCGGCCGCGGCGATGGCGGCCAGCTTCTCGCGCAGATCGCCGGCAAGGCAGACGGTGGCAATGGAGGTCTTCATCCGACAGCCTCCGAATTGAAGCTGTCGAAGGCCGCCTGCATCCGGGTCGGATCGGCCGGCAGCCCGGTGAACAACTCGAACGCGCGCACCGCTTGGTAAAGCGTCATGCCGGAACCCGGCAACACCTTGCAGCCCTTGGCGCGGGCGGTGGCAAGCAGTTCGGTTTCCAGCGGGAAATAGACGATGTCGGCGACCCAGTGGCGCGCCTCGATCAGCGCGGCAGGCAGCGGCAGACCCGGCAGCTTTTCCATCCCGACCGGCGTCGCGTTGACGATCCCGTCGGCCTCCGCTGCCGCCGCGTCCAGGTCACTCGCAACCTCGGCCCGACCCGCTCCGAAGCGGGCGCGGAGCGCCGCCGCGAGCCTGTCGGCAGAGACTGTGCTGGTATCGTGGATCGTCAGCCGTTCAGCCCCTGCGCCCAGCAGCGCCGCTGAAACCGCGCCGCCGGCGCCACCTGCCCCGAGGAGCAGAACGGCGTCGCGTTTTGCATCCGGCAGGCCCCGCCGGAAGCTTTCGCCGAACCCCCAGTAATCGGTGTTATGGCCGCGGCGCGCGCCGTCGCGGAACACCACGGTGTTGACCGCGCCCAGCGCCTGCGCGTTGTCTGACAGGGCGGTCAGATGCGGGATGACCACCTGCTTGTAGGGGAACGTCACGTTCAGCCCGCTGAACCCCGCAGCTTCCAGTTCGAAGATGATCTCTTCCATCGTCGGTGCCGGGTCGCTGTCGGCAAGGTCGACGAGGCGATAGTCGTAATTCAGACCCTGCGCCTGCCCTTCGGCGATGTGCATGCACGGTGTGCGCGAGGCCGATATGCCATGCCCCAGCAGCCCGACAAGGACACGACCGCCGCCATCAGCGTCGGACCCGTTCACCTCTGGCATCCATTGCATGGCCAAAATCGGGCTCCTCCTCCTGTCCGGTCCTCCAACCGTGCTCGCAGGCATATTGTTCGCTGTGGTTAATATAGTCAATAGAATGTTCGTTACGGTTAAATCCTGCGCGGATGATCAGGAATGATGGGACATCCGGGCAGATGTTTCCTATGTATGGCCGCAGACTACCGGGGGAGAGTGATGGAAAAGGCGCAGAGGTCTCAGGCATCGGAAGACGCGGACCGGCCGCGGCGCAGCTGGAAACAGGACCCCGACGGCGTGCGGACGAATATCCTGCAGGTCGCCCGTGAAGCTTTTGCGCTAAGGGGTCTGTCGGGCACCCGGATCGACGAGATCGCTGCGCGGACATCGACATCGAAACGGATGATCTACTATTATTTCGGCGACAAGGAGGGGCTGTACCGCGAGGTTCTGGCCGACGCATACCGTCGCACCCGGGAAGCCGAGGATGCGCTGGAACTTGAGGGGCTCGCGCCTGAAGAGGCGCTGCGCAAGGTTGCCGAATTCACGTTCGACAACCACCGCCGGTCGCAGGTTTTCATCCGGCTGGTGATGATCGAGAACGTGCATGAAGGGCGGCACATGCCGGATTCCGCCGAGATGTCGGGAGAAAATTCCTCGGCGATCCGCATGCTTGAAGATATCTATGCGCGCGGACTGGAAGCCGGCGTTTTCCGCGCCGGGCTCAGCGCGGTGGAACTCCATTGGCACATTTCCGCGCTCAGTTACTTCAACGTGTCGAACCGCGCGACCTTTTCCCACATCTTCGGCGAACAGTTGTTCGATGAGAAAGGACAGAGCATCCTGCGGCGACATGTCGGAGACATGATCCTGGGGCTGGTCCTGGCCTAGGTTTTGGATCGATATGCAGTCGTGTATCGCTTCGCATGCCAAGGTCTGCCTCGTGGCGAGCCTGTCGCGCCAGACAGAGCGGACCGTGTGATGCCGCAACTGAGTCGGTCCGCTTTCCAACCTTTGGCCCGCGAGCGACCGCAGCACCCCTATGCCCGCAAAGCCAAGATGCATGGCGGCGAACGATGGCGAACTGATCGCTGGGCATGGCCGGACGCTGGCCGCTGGGGGTGCCAACCCGACGGACGTAAAGCGCGGCATCGACCGTGCCGCCATTGCAGCGGTCACGGCGCTTCGTGCCGCGGCGCGGGTGGTCGATGGCCAAAGCGATATCGTCCGGATGGGGACGGTTTCCGCGAACGGCGAATCCGATATTGGCACGCAGATCGCCGAAGCGATGGAGCAGGACGGACAGGACGGCGTCATCACGGTCAAGGAAAACCCGGGCCTCGCGACGGAAACAGAGATCGTCCGAGGCATGCGGTTCGACAACGGATATCTCAGCCTGCATTTCGTGACCGATCCCGAAAGGTCGGCCATGGTGTTCGAGGATTCATTTGTTCTTCTGGGCGATGCGAAATTGTCGTCGCTCCAACCCCTGGTGCCGATCCTCGAGGCCGTGAACCAGTCCGGCCGGGCACTTCTGATCATTGCCGACGATGTCGAGGGCGAGGCCCGGCCGCGCTCGCCGCATTGCGATCCCGTGCGATAGCACGGCGCTGGTCGATGGCTGCGGCGATGCAGCCGCGATCGAGGCGCGTGTCACCCTGTTGCGGAAGGAAATCGAGGATGCCCTGAATGCGACGTGCGCCGCCGTGGAAGACGGGATCACGGTCGGGGGAGGTGTTGCCCTTGTCCGAGTCGGTCGGACCCTCGATGATCTCACCGGCGACAATCCGGATGAAAATGCCGGGTTCGACGAAACCTTCGTAATCGGAAAGGTGCTTGAAAGCCGGACGCCCGCCTTCGGGTTCGATGCAGCACGGGGCGACTACGGGAACCTCATCGGGCGCGGCATCGTCGACCCGGTGAAGGTGGTTCGGATCGCTCTGGAGAATGCCTGCGCCGTGGCCGGCGCCATGATCACGGCGCAGGTCGCCATAGCCGATGCGATACACCACGCGACAAAAAGCCTGATCAGCGCCAGCAAACGAGCGCACCTGGATCAGCGCCTGAACCAGCAGGCCCGCAACCGCGACAGCTTTGCCCGCTTGACCATCTGCCTTCTGATGCGGCTGCGCCCGCAGGCGTGAACGGGCCGGCCTTTGCTCACGACTTGTTCTTGGGCCGAATATTCATGCGCGGACTCTTTCAAAGCAAACCTCTTGAGCCGGGCAGAGATCTTGTATCGGCGCATGAAGTCGATTGCGCCGATATATATTTCTGTTATTCATGAAATATGGAAAATGAAATTCCCTCCCGGCTCTTCACCCTCGGTCACCCGCAGCGCCTGGCCATCTTTCGGCTGCTCATGCGGCGCTATCCCGACAGGGTGCCGGCGGGGGAGATGGCCGATGCTCTCGGACTCAAAGCCTCCACGCTCTCGGCGTACTTGTCCGCCTTGATGCAGGCCGGGCTGGTGACCCAAGAGCGGGTCGGCACATCGCTTCGCTATTCCATCGCGATGACGGAGGTGCGACGCACCTTCGATTATCTTCTGCTCGATTGCTGCCGCGGCCGGCCGGATCTCTGCGCGCCCGTTTCACTGCCCTCCACCTCAGGACCCCAGCCCAAGCCCCAGCCCAGGTACGATGTGCTTTTCATCTGCTCTGGTAACTCCGCCCGCTCGATCTTTGCCGAGTCCATTCTTCGCAAGGTTGCCGGTGACCGGTTCGAGGCCCATTCCGCAGGTACAAGACCCAACTCCGAGTTGAATCCGTTCGCGCTCGATGTGCTCAAGCAGAAGGGGCACGACGTCTCTGTCCTGCGATCGAAGAATGTCACCGAATTCCAGGGGCCGGAGGCGCCGAAGTTCGATTTCGTCTTCACGGTCTGCAATCAGGCGGCGAACGAGGATTGCCCGGCATGGGCCGGCCAGCCCGTCAGCGCGCATTGGGGCATGCCCGATCCGGTCAAGATGGTCGGGACCAGTGCCGAGAAGAACCTGGCCTTCCATCAGGCCTACGGAGCCCTTCAAAATCGCATCAAGGCGTTCTCGGCGCTGCCCATCGCCTCGCTCGACCGCATCTCGTTGCAGAAGGCTGTTGACGATATCAGCCGCTCCGACGCCGGATCACCCGCATGACGGTCTATGCCCTGAACGGGTTCGGCCGCATCGGAAAGCTCGTCCTGAAGCCGCTGCTCGATCGTGGAGCGACGATCGCCTGGATCAATGACGCGGTCGGCGACCCGGAGATGCACGCGCATCTGCTGGAATTCGACAGTGTTCACGGGCGCTGGGACGCGACGTTCGCCCATGACGCAAAGAGCGTCACCATCGGCGGCACACGGCTTGCCTGCGTCGGAACGAAAGAGCTTTCCGGGTTGCCCCTCGACGGCGTCGATGTCGTCATCGACTGCACCGGCGCCTTCAAGTCCGAGTCCAAGCTCGCGCCCTATTTCGCGGCGGGGGTGAAGACGGTCGTCGTGTCGGCTCCGGTCAAGGACGGCCCGACAGCGAACATCGTCTACGGTGTCAACCACGAGACTTACGATCCGGCCAAACACCGGATCGTCACGGCGGCCAGCTGCACGACGAACTGCCTCGCGCCGGTGGTGAAGGTCATCCACGAGGCCATCGGCGTCCGCCACGGCTCGATCACCACGATCCACGACGTCACGAACACCCAGACCATCGTGGACCGCCCTGCAAAGGATCTGCGCCGCGCGCGCTCGGCGCTGAATTCGCTGATCCCGACCACCACGGGGAGCGCCACAGCGATCACGCTGATCTACCCCGAGCTTCAGGGTCGGCTGAACGGCCACGCTGTGCGAGTGCCGCTTCTGAACGCCTCGATCACCGATTGCGTCTTCGAAGTGGAACGGGAGACGTCGGTGGAAGAAGTGAATGCCCTCTTCAAGGCCGCGGCGGAAGGTCCGCTGAAGGACATCCTCGGCTACGAGGAGAGGCCGCTCGTCTCGGCGGACTATACCAACGACACCCGCTCGAGCATCGTCGACGCGCCCTCGACCATGGTGGTCAACGGAACGCAGGTGAAGATATATGCTTGGTATGACAACGAGATGGGCTATGCGCACCGTCTGGCAGACGTCGCACTGATGGTGGGGGGATCGCTTTGACTGCGCCCCCCGAGGGCCTTTCTGCCTATATCGCCGTTACGGCAGCCTACTGGGCCTTCATGCTCACCGACGGCGCGCTGCGCATGCTGGTCTTGCTGCATTTTCACACGCTCGGCTTCACGCCTGTGCAACTGGCCTATCTGTTCGTGCTCTACGAAATCGCCGGGATGATCACGAACCTGTCGGCAGGCTGGATCGCCGCGCGGTTCGGGCTGACCTCGACGCTCTATGCCGGGCTGGGTTTGCAGGTTGTGGCGCTGGTGGCATTGGCGCAGCTTGACCCCGGCTGGACGATCGGACTTTCGGTGGCCTATGTGACGGTCGTTCAGAGCGCCTCCGGCGTGGCCAAGGATCTCGCCAAGATGTCCTCGAAATCCACGGTGAAGCTGCTGGCGCCGAAGGAGGATGGAGGGCTTTTCCGCTGGGTTGCGATCCTGACCGGATCGAAGAACGCGGTGAAGGGCGTCGGCTTCCTGCTGGGCGCCGCGCTGCTGGCCACGTTTGGCTTCACCTTCGCGGTTCTGGCCATGGCGGCAGTTCTCGCGGTCATCTTCGTCGTCGTCCTGATCGCGATGCCGCCGGGGCTTCCGAAAGGGCGCAAGGGCGCGAAATTCTCCGAAGTGTTCTCGAAATCGGCCAATGTGAATTGGCTCAGCGTCGCCCGCGTGTTCCTTTTCGGTGCGCGCGATGTCTGGTTCGTCGTCGGCATCCCGATCTATTTTTACGCGGTGTTGTCTGACGGCACCGCCGAAGGCAACCGTGCGGCCTTCTTTATGATCGGGACCTTCATGGCAGGCTGGATCATCCTTTATGGCGCCGTGCAGGCATACGCGCCGCGGCTCTTGCGCGCGGCCTCCCGCCCCGAGGCAGAGCTGATCGGCACGGTGCGGGGCTGGGCGTGGGCGCTGGCGGCCGTGCCCGCGGCGCTGGCCGTCGCTGCGCTCTTGTCGCCCGAACCGCAGCCGTGGCTGACCGTCACGCTGATTGCGGGGCTCCTCGCATTCGGGGCAATCTTCGCGGTGAACTCCGCGCTCCACTCCTACCTGATCCTTGCCTTCACGCGGGCCGAACGCGTTACGATGGATGTGGGCTTTTACTACATGGCAAACGCGGGCGGGAGGCTGCTCGGCACGGTGCTGTCGGGCCTGACGTATCAGGTTGGTGGTCTAGTGCTGATGCTCGGCACGGCAGCGGCTATGGTCGCGATCTCGGCCCTTGCTGCGGGTCGTCTGAACCCGGAATGTCCGCAGGTGACCCCGGCAGCCTGAAGGATGTGGTCAGGCAGCCCGAAATCCTCTCGAACGCGCTTCCGGTGAACTGCTGATCTGGCCCGTCAAGATGGCTGCACCCCGCGGATTGTTCCTTTTGGACTTGTTCGCGGATCTGATCGCATCTGACGCGCGCCGACGAAAACTGCGCCCTCCTGCGGGTATTGGCGAACGATCTGGTGATGGTCATCAGCGTTGTCGCAAATGAAGTCGTACCGGAAACGCTCAGAAGCCAAGAAGCTTGACTTGGATCAAGGCGCATATGCGGATCGGCGCATACCAGATCCCCATGCAAGACCTTCTGACAGCCCTTTCCGATCCGACCCGTCGTGCTGCGCTGGCGCTGCTTTGGGGCGGGGGCGAGCATTGCGTCTGCGAATTGATGGCGCGGCTTGACGCGAGCCAAAGCCGGATGTCGCGGCACATGAAGGTGCTGCGTGGGGCAGGGCTCGTGCTTGACCGGCGCGACGCGCAATGGGTGCGCTACCGCCGCAACCCCGACCTTGCGCCGGAACGGGCCGCGGTGATCGACGCGGTCTTGGCCGCGGAACGCAGTCTTGAACAGGAGGTCGCATGACCGCCGAAACACAAGTTGCCCCGCCGCACCACGGGCTTGCAGACTGGCTGTGGTACCTGGGCGTCCCTGTCGCGGCCCTCCTGCTCTATCTGGTCTATGGCCAGCTGATCCCGATCTCGGAATGGGTGACGTCGTTGTTCCCGGTGGCGCGCGACAGCCATACCGGCGAGGCCATCGCCTTTTTCGTTTACGACGTGCCGAAGGTGCTGCTGCTTTTGACCGGCATCGTCTTCGTCACCGGCGTGTTGCGCAGCTGGTTCAGCCCGGAAAAGACCCGCGCGATCCTGGCCGGAAAGCGCGAGATCGCGGGCTATCCGCTGGCCGCCCTGCTGGGCGTGCTGACGCCGTTCTGCTCCTGCTCTTCAGTGCCGCTGTTCATCGGTTTCGTCTCGGCGGAGATTCCGCTGGGTGTCACCTTTTCCTTCCTGATCGCCGGTCCGATGGTGGGTCCGGTGGGGCTTGGCCTGCTTTACGGCCTCGTCGGCTGGCAGATCGCCACGATCTACCTCGTCTTCGGCTTCACCATCGCCACCGTCGCGGGGTTCGTGCTGGGGCGGATGGGGCTAGAGCGGTACCTGCAGGATTGGGTGCGCGAGCTGAACGCGGGGCCCGTCGGCGACCTGCCGGAAGTGCGTCTGACGCTGGTCGACCGACTGAAGACCGGTGCCGAACAGGTGCGCGAGATCGTCGGCAAGGTCTGGATCTGGGTGCTGGTGGGCATCGGCATCGGCGCGGCGATCCACGGCTATGTCCCCGAGGCCGTGATGCTGCGGATCATGGGCGGTGAGGCCTGGTGGTCGGTCCCGGCCGCCGTGGTCGTGGGCGTGCCGATGTACACCAACGCGGCGGGCGTCATCCCCATCGTCGAAGCGCTGCTGGGCAAGGGCGCAGCACTTGGCACGACGCTCGCGTTCATGATGTCGGTGATCGCGCTCAGCCTGCCCGAGATGATCATCCTCAAGCAGGTGCTGCAATTGCGGCTGATCGCGATCTTCCTCGCCGTCGTTGCGGCCGGCATCCTCGCCACTGGCTATCTCTTCAACGCCATCCTCTGAAAGGACTCTCCCATGAAAACCGTCAAAGTCTACGGTTCCGGCTGCAAACGCTGCGAAGCTACCGAAACCATGGTCAGGAACGCCGCAACCCGGCTCGGCGTCGAGGTCGATGTCGAAAAGGTCACCGATGCGAAATCCATCGCCATGGCGGGCGTCATGTCGACACCGGGCCTGTCGGTCGATGGCAAGCTGGTCCATGCCGGCGGCCTGCCGGACGCGACGAAACTGGACGGGTGGCTCACCGCATGATCCGCTCGCTGATCGTTGCAGCCGTCTTCGTCGCACCTGCCATGGCCTCGGCGCAGGCGCTTGCGGTCCACCCCGTCACCGAAGGCGTCTGGGCCATCGTCGGCGAGACCGAGCAGCGCAGCGAGGCGAACCTGGCAAACAACGCGACCTTCGGAC
Source organism: Brevirhabdus sp. (assembly GCA_024637315.1). GTDB lineage: Bacteria > Pseudomonadota > Alphaproteobacteria > Rhodobacterales > Rhodobacteraceae > JAHEAO01. The sequence continues at coordinate 22,603 of JAGXFH010000082.1, read as the reverse complement.
TGGTCGTGACCGACGATGGCGCGGTGCTGATGGATCCGGGCGGGTCGCACAAGGGCGCCGGGGCGCTGCACGATGCGATCCGTACCGTCACGGATCAGCCCGTGATATACGTCGTCAATACCGGCGGGCAGGATCACCGCTGGCTCGGCAACGGCTATTGGCATGCGCAGGGCGCGACGGTGATCGCGTCAGAGGCCGCAGATGCCGACCACCACGCGCGCGTCTCGCAACAGCTAAGCGCGCTGGCGCAGTTTCTGGGCGACGGGCTGGACGGGACTGACCCATCCCATGCCGACGTGACGTTCGAGACAGATTACATGCTTGACCTCGGCGGCCTCAGCTTCAAGATCATGCATCGCGGCCCGGCGCATACCCCCGGCGACAGCTTTGTCTGGCTGGAACAGCGCGACGTGATGTTTACCGGCGATATCGTCTATGTCGACCGCCTTCTGGGAACCGGTCCCGCCCGGAATGTCAAAAGCTGGATCCTTGTGTTCCAGGCGATGGCAGCGTTCAACCCGACCCATATCGTGCCCGGCCACGGTCATGCCACTGATCTGGCAACGGCGCGTCGCGATACCTACGACTACCTGGTGAACCTGCGCAGCCAGATCGGTGCGCTGATCGAAGAAGGCCGCGACATCATGGACGCGCCCGCAATCGATCAGTCCGCATGGGCCCATCTGGAGCAGTTCGACAGCCTCGCGGGGCGCAATGCGCAGGCCACATATGAACAGATGGAATGGGAATGATGCTGGAATACCGCGTCACGGCGCACCGGATCGACAGCCACGGCTTTGAAGCCCGCGCCAAGGCGGCGACAATCACTCTGGATGCCGACATGGCCGGGCGCGACGATGCCATCAACCCGGCCGAGATGCTGTTGGCAAGCCTCGCCGCCTGAATGCTGAAGGGCGCCGAGCGGGTGGCCCCGATGCTGGATTTCAAGTTGCGCGGTATCGAGGTAAGCCTGCACGGGAAGCGACAGGACAGCCCGCCGAAGATGGTCCGCATCGACGACGAGATCGTGGTGGACAGATACGAGAGCGATCAGCGGCTCGAGCTTAGCAAATGCCATCTCTATCGGGTTAAGGTCGGGGTTGCAGGGCGGCAGGAAAAGCATCCAATGGCCCTGCATCTTCTACACGCCTGCGCATGGGCCGATTCGTGAGCGGCGAGGTTGTCGGCAATCGCGATGTTGCCGGGCTGAAGAATTGGCGCGATCTGCATCTCGATACAGGTTTCAAACGCCGCCCGGTTCATCGGGCCATCCAAAACCTAGAGTGCCGCCCATCCATCAACCCGCAAGCCCGCACGGAATGTCTGGGCGGGCGAATGCCCACAGGGTGCATCGGCTTCCAGACGCGCCCCGCGCAGGACCCGCCCCCGCAGACGCGTAATCTTTGGTGGTGACCGCCTTTTCATCGATAGAATAGGTGCCATGACGGCCATCCGCGGCCTGGTGGCCCGTATCGAGATGCGCGCAGGCACCAAGCGAGGTGAGACCGAAGTGACGCTGGTCGGCACATCGGCAGGGATATTGGCGCTTGGTACAAACAAGAACGCCGCCGCGGAGGGCGGCGGTACGTTCTTGTTGGCTACGGGAGGGCGCAGCAGGTGATGGCGGCGCGCGGGGGCCGGAAGAGCAAGAACCTCCGCGGCAGGACCGGCGCAGGCTTACGGACCACTCTCTCACCCCTCCGTGTTCCGCCGATTGCATCTCGATTGATCTCGATCATCGAAACCGCGGGCCACCTGGCGGATGCTCGATCCAATTCCCGGTCCGATTCTTTTTTTGGAGGATTCTTCCCATGACTTCCAATGCGGACATTCCGAAGCAAACTCTGCCGTCCCATGCGCTCCAGTTCTTCGCGCTGCTGACTTTCGGCATCACCTGGGGCGTGATCGGTGGATATATCTACTTTCCAGAGCAAGCCGCCGGAACCTTCGGCGAAATCAGTGGCAGCCATCCTCTCTACTTCCTGGCTACCTGGGCGCCCGGGATTGCAGGCGTTCTGCTTGTACTGGCCTTCGGGGGATTGCGAGGCCTTCGCGCCTTCTTCTCCCGCCTTCTGTACTGGCGTTGCGCGCCGGTCTGGTGGGCCTTCATCCTGATCGGCATCCCGCTTGTCTTCATGGCCGGATCTCTGATCAAGGGCGGGCCGCTCGTTGCGCCGGTGCCGCCGGAGGGCGTGGGCGCCATGGTCGCGCTGATGTTCATGATGCTGTTTCTCGGGCCGATGGAGGAATTCGGCTGGCGCGGGGTCGCGCAGCCGCTTCTGCAACGTCATGTGGCGCCCTTCTGGGCCGGGGCCATCATCGGCGCGGCCTGGGGCGTCTGGCATCTTCCGGCCTTCTATCTCGCAGGTGTCGTTTACGAGAACTGGTCCTTCCTGCCCTTCTTCATCGGCAACGTCACGCTGGCCATCCTTGTAACGCCGATCTTCAACAGCGCGCGCGGGAGCCTGCTGTTGCCGATGCTGTTCCACTGGCAACTCATCAACCCGTTCTGGCCGGACGCGCAGCCATATGACACTTGGATCCTCGTCGCGGTGGCCGTCGTGGTGGTCTGGCTGAACCGCAAGACAATGTTCAGCCGCGAGGGCGCGGTGGCCAAGGTCGTTCCCGATACGGACCGGGGTCGGTCATGACCCGCGCCGTGCGTTTTCGCGCCATTGTCTCGGCCCTCGCCGGCGCGGTTCTTCTCATGGGCTCTGCCGCCGGAGCCGACGACATTTCGGCGCGCCTGGAGACCCTGCTGGACGGGTTCCGCGCCGAATATGGCTTCCCCGGCGCGACGGTCGCCATCGCCCTGCCGGACGGCGACATTCTCGATGCAGCAACCGGCCTTGCCGATGTCGAAGCCGGGACGCCGATGACCCCCGATAGCCGGATGCTGGCCGCGAGCATCGGCAAGAGCTTCGTCGCAGCGACGGCGCTTGCCTTGGAAACCGACGGCCTTCTTGAACGCTCGGACCTCGTGTCCGCCCATCTGGGCGACCGGGAGTGGTTCGCCCGCCTGCCGAACCACGCCACCATGACCGTCGGCGATCTTCTGCGCCACTCTGCGGGCTTGCCGGATCACGTGCACCTTGAGACCTTCCAGGCCGACATGGCACGGCGCATGGCGCAAGGGTCAGCCGCGCTTGCGCCCGAGGAAGCCATCGCCTTCACTTTCGACGCCGAGCCGCTGTTTCCGGCGGGATCGGGCTGGGCCTACACCGACACGGGGTACCTGCTGCTTGGCATGGTGATCGAGGAGACCAGCGGCAGAGCATATTATGACTTGGTGGCTGAGCGTTTTCTTGACCGACTTGGCCTGACCGCCACCACACCGTCGAACAGGCCGAGGCTACCAGGCCTTGCTGTCGGGTATGTGGCCGACGACAACCCCTTTGGCCTGCCGTCGCGCACGATGGACACGGATGGTACAATGCTCTGGGACCCGGCGATGGAATGGACTGGCGGCGGTCTGGTGTCGACCTCAAGCGATCTGGCCCATTGGGGTGATGCCCTGCTCGGCGGCACGGCCATGCCGGGGCCTTACCTCGACCGGCTGCTCGACGCGGTGCCGGTCGCACCCGATGCGCCGGGCATCCTCTACGGCGCGGGTGTCGCAATCCATGCCGACACGCCGCGCGGTCCGGTCTACGGTCACGGCGGCTGGATACCCGGATACGTGTCGAGTCTGCGCCACTATGCCGATCACGGCGTCACTGTCGCGTTCCAGATCAACACCGATGTCGGCATCGCCGATGACAGCACCGATCTTGTGCCCGCGCTCGAGGCGGCGCTGGCGGACCTTGCGATCGACGCAAGCGGGCAGATGGATCAATGAGGGACCGACTATGCCGCTGATCGGACGCCGCCGATTGCTTGTTGCGCTGGCCGGTGTCGCCGCGATCGCGATGGGCATCAGGGCCGCGACCTGGCGCCCCGCGCCCCAACTCATCACCGCTGCTTGCCAGGGAGACGACCCGATGGCCAACAAAATCATCGTCGCCTACGCCACCCGCACCGGGTCCACCGCCGAGGCGGCGGACAGGATTGCACGGCGGCTTTGCGCCGCGGGGATGTCAGCCCAGGCGCGACCGGTGGCCGAGGTCACCAGCCTTGACGGCTATTCCGCTGCAATCCTCGGAAGTGCTGTGCGCTACAGCGCGTGGTTGCCGGAAATGACGGTCTTCATGTCAACACACCGCGATGCCCTGTCCGCCATGCCGGTCGCCTTCTTCACGATGCACATGCTGGCGCTTGGCGACGATCCGGCCGCCGTGGCCGAACGCGCGAAATACACCGCGAAGGCACGCGACCTTGTAACCCCGACTGACGAGGCCTTTTTCGAAGGCATGATCGACCCCGCGCGCCTGTCATTCCTCGACCGACTCGCTGTCCGCCTTGTGAAATCGCCGGTAGGTGACAGGCGGGACTGGGACCGGATTGCCGGTTGGGTCGACAGCCTTGCGCCGCGGCTGGCTTCGGCGCCGACATGACGACCCGGCGCACCCTCCTTCTGGGTCTGGGCGGGTTGGCGCTGGCCGGTGGCGGCTATAGCGCAGGTGCTTTCCGCGAGGCGCGCAGGCAGGCCGACAGCAGGCTCTTCGGGCAAGCCACCCTGATCGACACGAGCACAGGGCCGCTGGAATATGCGGTTGCGGGCGAAGGCTCGCCCCTCATGATGATCCACGGCACCGGCGGCGGGTTCGATCAAGGGCTCCTTTTCGCGTCGGGGCTGCGCCGGAGCGGATTCCAGATCATCGCGCCGTCGCGCTTCGGCTATCTCGGCAGCGCCTTTCCCGACGACGTCTCGCCCGCGCATCAGGCCGATGTGCTGGTAGAATTGCTCGACCATCTTGGTCTCGATCGGGTCGCCGTGGCGGGCGGCTCGGCGGGGGCGCTGACGGCGGCCGAATTCACGCTTCGGCACCCCAATCGCTGCTCGCATCTCGTGCTTATCGTCCCGGCGGCGAACCTGACGAACCGCGATCCTGTGGAGTTCACGGCGCTGCAACGTCTTGCGGTGGGTGCGGTGCTGGGATCGGATTTCTGGTTCTGGTCGCTGTCGCGTCTGGCGCCGGGTCAGATGATCCGCACGCTGCTGGCCACCGACCCGGCCATTCTTGACCGGGTATCGGACGCCGAGCGTCAGCGGGCCCACGCAATCCTCGATCAGATTTTTCCGATAAGCCGCAAGGTCGATGGGCTGCGGACCGACGGTTTCTGGGCCAGCACCCCCTCGACCACCGCCCACGAACGGATCAGCGTGCCGACCCTGATCCTGTCCTGCGAGGATGACCTGTTCGGCACCGCCGAAACCGCGCGGCTGCTCGCCGACCGCATCCCCGACGCGCGGCTGACCATCTATCCCGACGGCGGTCACATCTGGCTGGGCCATGATGACGCCCTGACCCGCGAGATCGCAGACTTCATAGCTCGGGCAGAGAATCCCTAACCCCACGAGGAGACACCAAATGCCCTGGACCCGTGTCAGACTGAACGCCTTCGGCGGCCCCGGGGAACTGGAACTTGAAACCGTCCCCGACCTGCCGCAGCCCGGCGAAGGCGAGGTGCGGGTGCGCGTTCTGGTGACCAGTGCCGCCTTCACCGACGTGATGATCCGAAAGGGGAAGTATCCGGACGTGAAGGACAAGCCGCCCTTCACGCTGGGTTACGACCTGGTGGGCGTCGTCGATGCCAACGGCCCCGGCGCGACCCGCTTCCGTCCGGGCGACCGCGTGGCGGACCTAACGACCATCGGCGGCTATTCGGAGTATCTATGCCTGCCAGAGGACCGGCTGACGCGCGTGCCCGAGGGCGTGTCGGACGTCGATGCCCTTGGCATGATCCTGTCAGCCGTGACTCCCTGGCAGATGTTGACCCGCGTGGCGAAGATGACAGCGGGCCAAAGCCTGCTGATCCACGGCGCGGGCGGCGCGGTCGGAACGGCCATGTTGCAACTGGCGCGCGATGCCGGGATCGCGGCCTTCGGCACCGATGTTGCCGCCAAGCACGACCTGATCCGCAGTCTCGGCGCGACGCCCATAGACGCGGATGCCCCCGAGGCGACCCTTCAGAAGGCAACGGGCGGCGGCGTCGATGTCGTCTTCGACCCGCTGGGCGGCGACAGCCTGTCGCGTTCGCTCCATGCGCTCAAGCCCGGCGGCATGCTGGTGGCCTTCGGCTTCCAGAATGAGGTGCTGGGACGGGGCGGCTCGATCCCGATGGACTTCGTGAAACTGACGCTCTGGGACTGGCTGCCCAACGGGCATGCGACCGCGTTCTATTCCATCGGCGCGATGCGGCGGAAACATCCCGACTGGTTCCGAGACGATCTGACCAGGCTCTTCGCGATGCTCGCGGCAGGCCGCATCGACCCCGTCGTCGCCGAGGTGCTGCCGCTGACGAAAGTGCGCGAAGCCCATGAACGCATCGAGGCCGGGGATGTGAAAGGAAAGCTGGTTCTCAGGGTGGCGGAGCGATGAGCCAGTTCGGCCTCCCCGCGCCCGCCACGATCCCGGTGGCACAATCGGAGTCTCTGGGGTCGTGGCGCTGGGATGCCCAGCCGCTGCCGCAGACACCCGCGCGCCTCGTCTGTCCGTTCCGCCTGGGTCTCGACCACATGGAACGCCTTCTCGTCGTCGGCCTCAAGGGTGACCCGGAATTCACAGCGATCGAGCCGCAGGTCTTTGATGACACGCAGAACGGTCGCGGCATGCGGATCCTGCGGTATCGCCGCGACGGGCGTGTCGACGTCTACCATGAGCCCGGCGTCCGTTTGAACCGCGACCACTACACCTTCGGCGAGGGGATCGCGGACCTTTGCGAAACGGCCATCTCCCCGGCGCGGTTCGAGATCGGTCCCGACGGGCTGCGCCTCGACATCGCATTCAGCGATGCAGACGGCCGCCCCAATGCGCTTTGCATTGTCGAGGGTGGTCCGAGCCGCGGGTTTCCCATGCTGGCGCCCGTCGGTGCGGATATCGGCAAGCCCCGGATGCTGTTTCTCGTCCTGATGCGGTCGATCGCGCTTCTGCGCCGGCAGGGGACAGTCTTCACCGGCCAGATCGGGGCGAGGACGCTCAAGCCCGCCGGGCTGCCACTGCCGCTCTGCGGCGCATGGGTGTGGTTCACGCGATACTCGGACCGGCTTGTCATCGCCACGCTGAACCCTCCGGCCATGGTCCCGGTGGTCGAGACCGCCGCGCAGGCGACGGGTCCAGGCTCCAAGGACCGCATCGTGCTGGACCGCGCGGGCGATATCGTCCGGCTCGTGGCGGGCGTGCCCGGACACGGGGCCGCGATGGGATTTTGCCCCAGCCTTCCCGAACCTCGAGACATTGCAATCGGGGCAGAAGGTCGAGGGGCGTTGGAGCCTCTCGATCTGCGGCAGCGAGATCATCGGCGGCGACTATTCGGCCCTGCGCGAGGGCGCATCGGTGGAGGTGCAATTGCGTCCGACAGTCCCCTGGCGCCCTGGGCGTCTGCCGCTCGCGATGCTCGGCCTCGTACGGGTCGTTCCGCGTTTACGGACATGGCCCACGACCTACGCGTGGTCAGGCCGGGTGGACCTCGGCCCCAAGCCAAGGATGAGGGGGGCGTGGTCGCGCCATGCAGCAGAGTGACGACCCTCATCCGTCCGAACCGCCCGACAGTGACCAGCGGCCCGCTTCATCGCGGACGGACCATACGGGGAACGAGGGTCAGCGCCCCTACGCCGCGAACCCTGCCATGGGCGGTGCCGTCCGGTCGGCGCGAGCCGGAAAACAACGAGCAAGGACACTTCGCATGTCATTCCCGGAAAGACGGCGCGACCGGGCGCCCCTGCGCGCGCTCTGCATGGATGCGCCCAAACCGTTTCTGACCAGGAGTCACAAGATGAAACACCTTTGCTCGATTGTCATGGTTTGCGGCTGCCTTGCCACTCCCGATCTGGCTGCATCCGACACAGTCCTGACCAATGTCACGCTGGTGGATGTTGATACCGGAACGCTTTCCGAGGGTCAGTCCGTGCTGATCGAAGGCGACCGGATTGCCGAGATCGGCGCAACAGCTACTGCTGCCGAACGGGTGCCGAAACTCGACGCCGAGGGCGCATTCCTGATCCCCGGCCTCTGGGACAGCCATGTGCACATCTTCTCCTCCGCGACCGAACCCGATACGGCGCTGCCGCTCTACATGATCAACGGCGTCACCGGCATCCGCGACATGGGCGCGCTCTGGCCCATCGCCGAGCAACAGGCGCTGCAGGCCCGGATCGTGGCGGGGGAGGTTCTCGGCCCACGGCTCGTGCTGTCGGGGGCGTGGGTCGACGCATCGCCCGGATCGTGGCCTGGCATGTTCCTCGCCGACAGGCCCGGGACAGCATCGCACTCGATAGGCGGACGTTCCTGATGGCCCATTTGGCCGGTGTGCCGATCCTCGCCTCCAGCGATGCCTCCTTCGCCAATCCCTATCTCTTCCACGGCTTTTCCCTGCTCGATGAACTGGACCTCTATGTCGAGATCGGCCTGACCCCGCGCGAGGCGCTCCACACCGCAACCGTCGCGCCGCCGCGCTTCTTCGGGCTGGTGGATCAGGACGGCACCATCGCGCCCGGGAGGCGTGCCGATCTGGTGCCGCTCGATGCAAATCCGCTGGAGGGCCTTGCACCGCTGCGCCACCCGCAGGCAGTCATCGCCGGCGGTCGTGTATACGACAGAGATGCGCTCGACGCTCTCGAAGCCAATCTGCGCGCCGCGGGGGAGTGACGTGAGTCTCATGGTCGTGGCTCTACTTCTCCTCGTGGTGGCTCTCGCCGGAGGCGCCATCTGGCTCCTCATCGTCAGCCCCGGCCGTCCGGACCCGCTTCGTGACGCGGCAGGCAATGTCATCCCCGGCAGCATCTCGGAACGCGTGATGGTCGAGATCGGCGGCATTCCCCTGGGCATGCTCGTTCAGAGCGTCGATCCTGCGAACCCGGTGCTGCTGTTCCTGCATGGCGGCCCCGGCATGGTCGAGTTCTTCATGGAACAGGAGTATCCCACGGGACTCGAGCGGCATTTCACCATGGTCTGGTGGGAACAGCGGAGGGCAGGCATGTCGTTTCGCGCCGACATCCCGCCCGAGACCATGACGATGGCGCAAATGATCGCGGACACGATCGAGGTTGCCGACTACCTGCGCGCGCGCTTCGGGCAGGGCCGGATCGTGCTCCTTGGCCATTCCTGGGGCAGCTACCTGGGCATTCAGGCCGCGGCCGCCGCGCCCGACCGCTTCCTTGCCTATGTCGGGATGGCCCAGATCGTTCACCAGTTGCGCTCCGAGGTCATGGCGCATGACTACCTACTTGCCGCCTATCGCGCCCGCGGCGACACGGCGATGGTCCGCCGGCTCGAGGTCGCGGAGGTCAGCATGGAGGCGGGCACGTCGCCCGAATGGATGCGGCTGCGCGATGGCGCCATGCACAGGATCGGTGTCGGGCATACCCACGACATGCGCTCGGTCATCACGGGCATCTTCCTGCCCATGTGGCGGGTGCGCGCCTACACGGTCGCGGAGAAAATCAACATATGGCGCGGCAAGCTCTGGTCGCGGCCGTGCTTCTGGGAGCAAATGCTTCGCGACGACCTAGGCTCCCGGCTGACCAATTTCGACCTGCCGGTCTACTTCCTTGTCGGGCGCCATGACCAAACAGTCAACCCGGAGCTTTCCCGCGCCTATTTCGACACGATCGAAGCGCCGGTCAAGGGTTTCTACATGTTCGAGAATTCTGCCCACAGCCCGCTGTTCGAGGAGCCTGAACGGGCAACAGCGATCTTGTTGAACAACGTGCTTGCGGGGATGCCATGACCGAAGCCAAGCGACAAGGATCGGTGCGTCTTCTGGGCTCGTGCGGTGTGTTTGCCGCAGCCGCCTTCGCGCTGGGCGACGGTTTGGGGATTGCGCTGACGCCCGGCTATTCGGCCTGGTCGGACGCGATCAGCGAACTGGTCGAACGCGGTGCCGCGGGCAAGCGCGTCGTGGATCCTCTCCTGCTGCTCTATCACGCCCTGGTCATCCCGTTTTCCATCGGCCTTCGACGCGCGATCCATCCCGGAGCGATCTTGCCCGTGGGTCCCGTCTTGCTGGGTCTCGCGGGCCTCGCGGGCGTGATCCTCACCCTGTTCTTCCCGTGCGATCCCGGCTGCGTACCTTTCGTGTCGTTGCGCGGCACGCTTCACATCTTCATCGCGATCCCGATGGGCATCTCGATCCTGATCGCAATCTGGCTGATCGGCGGAGCCATGCGGGCGTCGCCATCCTGGCATGGCTTAGCCGGCTATTCCCGGGCGACCGCCATTGCCGGCGCTGGACTGGCGGCCGTGACGATCGCGATGGCCGAGACCGATCGGGTCGGCCTGTTCAAGCGCCTGCTGACCTGGTCGTATCTGCAATGGTACGTCGTGACCGGACTGGCCGTTGCCAGGGGGCGCATGACAGGACGGGGACCGGACGGATGACCCGGACAGCCTGGCTCTGTGTGACGACCCTGCTGGCCGTCGCGCTCGGCGCCCTCGCCGCGGCGGCCGGGCTGTTCTGGTCGCCGCCGGGCGATATGCCGCCGGACCCGGACCTCCACGGGCAAGGGCTCTATCGGCGCGACACACCCTTCACTGCGGGCAGCGCGCAGGGGTCGGACCTGCTCGGCCTGTTCATCGTCGCTTCTCTGGCGCTCTGGGCCCTGGCGCGGCGACGCTCGGCCCTGGCTCGAATGATTCTGATCGCAGCCCATGCCTGGTGGCTCTATCTCGGGGCAAGCCTTGCCTTCGGCGCGGCGGCCATCAACGAGGTTTTTACGCTCTACGTGGCGATGATCCCGGTCTCGACCGCGGGCCTCGCCCTGGCGCTCAATGGGAACGGCCCGGTTCCTGCCTGCCTTGCTGATCGGCTGCGGGGCCGTGACCGGCCGTGCGTGGACGCTTCTGCTCTGGCTGGAAATGGCAAACGGAGCCTATCCGCCTGCGACCTACCACACCGTGCGAACGACCTGCGCGATCGACCTTGGCGTCATCGCGCCGGGCCGCGTTACGGCGGGCGTCGCGCTCTGGCATGGCGCCAGGTGGGGTCTGGCCCACGCGCTGTCACTTCTGTCGATCGCCGCGGTCCTGTTGCCGACGATAGTGTTGCAGACGGTCATGCAGCTCCGCGCCGGGGTGGCCTTCGGCCCCGAGGCTGCCGCGCCGTTCATCGGGTTCATGCTGGTGTCCGGCGGTGCCGCATGGTTCCTGCGCGCGCTGGTCCGAGGGGCGGAAGACCCGACCTTGAAACGTCAAACCGGAAACGGGACGCCATGAGACGGACCGTTCTGGTCGCAGCCGCCGCGCTCGCCTTGCAGGCATCCGCCGTCCAGGCGCAGGACGGCCTGTCTGCCTTGACCATGCGCCTGTCGGATACGGCGATGGCCCGGATCGCGGAGGACGGCGTGGCCGGGGCCGTTGTCGTCCTGCTGCGGAACGGCACCCCGGTCTGGACGCGCGCCTTCGGGTATGTCGACGCAACCACGCAGCGCCCCATGGCCGAAAACGCCATGTTCCGTGTCGAATCCCTGTCCAAGCCGGTCACGACCTGGGGCGCGATGCGGCTGGCAGAGAGCGGACGGCTGGACCTCGACGCGCCCGCGACGGATTGCTTGCGGCGCTGGCAACCGCCTGAAGGCACCCCGCCCGTCACCGCCCGGCAACTGCTGTCTCATACCGCGGGCATCGGTCTGGGCGATTTCACCGAGCGGTATGCGCCGGATGACGATCGACCCGGCCTGCCCGACCATCTTGACCGGGATTTCCGGATGATCGCCGCGCCCGGCACGCGGTTCGCCTATTCGGATACCGGCTACAATCTGCTCGAATTGATGATCGAGGATTGCGCGGGCGAAGACTTCGCCGCCTTCATCGCGCGAGAGATCTTCGCACCTCTCGGTATGGACACGGCCACCTATGACTGGCCCCGCCATGCCGGTCGGTCACGATCTGCGGGCGCGGCCCGTGGGCCCCTACATCTACCCCGGACGCGGCTCGGGCGGCATGTTCGCGACGGCCGGCGATATCACCCGCCTTGCCGCCGCCAGCATGGCGGGCGCGGATCAGACAGTGTTGTCAGAATCCGGAATCGCAACCCTGCACCGCCCCGCCGTGGCGGTAGGTGGGTTGTTCGGGTTCGCGGCGGAGGCCTATGGACTCGGACACTTCACCGAAACCCTGTCCGACGGACGGCATGCGGTCTGGCACGGCGGACAGCGCCATGGCTGGATGAGCCACATGCACCTCGTGCCGGAGAGCGGCGACGGCATCGTGATCCTGTCGAACAGCCAGCGCGCCTGGCCGCTCCTTGCCGCGCTTGTGCGGGAGTGGTCGGAGAGCCTTGGCGTGGCGCCGGTCGGCATGGCGCGCGTGCTCTGGGCCGAGACGGCGGCTCGCATCGCCATCGCGCTTGCCCTAGTCGTGGCCTTTTTTGCCGCCCGGGTCGCATATGCACGGCGGCGTCCCCACACCCTTCGGATCGCGGCAGGCATCGTCGCGACCGTCCTGATAGGCTGGCCGCTCTGGGCGGCAGCGCAGAACTACCTGTTCCTGTTCTCGATCCTGCCGGGCCTCTGGCCGTGGCTTGGCGCGGCCTCGGGCGTCGCGGGGCTTGGGCTGGCGTCTCTCGCGCTGATGCCGGAACGTGGCCGATGACGGCGCTGCGACTTACCGCACTTGTCCTGCTCGGGCTGATTGCCACTGGACTGATCTGGAAGAGCCTGCCTGCCCGAACGTCCGCCATTTCGGGTCCGGATTCGATAGCAGACCTAATCCCGGCAGAAATCGGCGGTATGACCCAGTGGCTGCTGATCAGAGGAGAGGACCGGAACAACCCGATCCTGCTCTGGCTGCACGGCGGGCCAGGCTCGGCGCAAATGCCGATCCACGCGCTGACGGCGGGGCTGGAGCGCGATTTCGTCGTCGTGCACTGGGACCAGCGCGGCGCGGGAAAGTCGAACCCGCCCGACTTCGATCCTGCAACGATGACGCTCGAGCAGTTCCTGTCGGACGCGCGCGCGGTCACGACGCTGTTGCGCGAGCGAATAGGCAACCAGCCGATCATCTTGCTCGGCCATTCTTGGGGCACGATGCTGGGCGCGCGTCTCGTGGCGCGCTGGCCCGAGGATTATGCGGGCTACATCGGTGTCGGCCAGCAGGTGAACACCCTGCGTGGCGTGGCGGTGACGCTTGACTGGCTTCGGGACGCGGCACCCGACAAGGCCATCGCCGGCATGGCACCCGCGGCGTTCCGTGACCACGACCTCTATGTGCGTTTGATGCAGACCGTCGAGGCGCAGGGCGGCGGCATGAACGTCTCGCTCGGCTCCATGTTGCCTCGCGCTGGCCGCACCGGAATACCGCTTGCCGGACTACCTGCGCTGGCTCTATGGCGCCAACCGGGGCAGCGGGCGCATGTGGTCCGAGTATCTGGCGCGCGATCTCTTTGCGGAGGTCCCCGCGATGCCCGTGCCGATGCTGCTGATTTCGGGCGCTCGGGACATGAACACGCCGGTCGCGCTGGTGGAAGAGTGGTTTGACGCGGTGGAGGCCCCGCAGGGCAAGCGGATGGTCGCTTTTGACGGCTCCGGCCATGCCCCGTTCCTGACCGAGACCGAGCGGTTCGTGGAGACGGTCCGCAGCTTTCGTCAGGACCCGCTGACCGAGCGCTGAGCTGGCATCACCGCCGGACCTCCGGACCCCTCAGCAGCTTGACTGCCCATTGCGCCACGCGAGCCAGGGCGAACGTGAACGCACCGATACCCGCCGCCTGCAGAGCGAAACCGGCAAGGTCACCTGCGGGCAGAAAGGCCAACCAGGCGATCAGTCCCAGCGGCAGCACGACCTGAAGGGCGAGGATCATAACCGTCATGGCTCTGCGCCAGGAAACCTGATCGCCGTGACGTCGGCGAGGAAGAACGGGATATAGTCCTCGGTCCCGAACATGTTGCCCGCCTCCACCCGGAACGGCAGGTGGTAGCCGCCGACCTCGCGAAAGTCGGACATGACAGCACCGAAGGGCTGCCACCGGTGTTCCTTGTCGGGGTTCGCATTGGTCCAGCGCTGGAACACGGCGTTGACGGGTCTGCCCTCAGTATCGACGGTCACGTCCACCGCCTGGCTGAGGGTGTCGTGGTCAACGATCACGCGGGCGGTATCGTCGTCCACAGCCTCCCAGGAGACACCCGGCCCGGGCAACAACGCGGCAGGTGCCCAGATCACAGCCTCCCCGACATAGCGCCCATAGGCAGAGCGGGTGTGGTCAGGATCCCCGCCCTGCCGCGCGACAGGGACCAATCCGAATACCCGGAACCGGGTCCATTTTCCCGTGTCCGATCCCGAAATCGGCATCCCGCCGCGTGTGCGCATCGCCCAGACGAACCCTTCGGGCGCGGCGAGTATCTGACGCGCCTCCATCGGCTGGTAGCGTGGGTCTTCCTTGGTTCCGAGACTGAACTCGCCCCTCATCTCGATCACGGCAACTGGCAGTAGCGGCGTGCCCGGATCGATCGCATAAGCGAAGTATCGCCTCGCGGGCTCGGGTAGCTCGGCCACCATCTCCGGATCGAAAAGTTCCGGAGCCTGCGGTTGAAGCGCCGCCAGCCGGTCCCATTTCGCGCGATCTTCCCTCCGGTCCATGAGGCGCAGGATTGCAAGTGCGACAACGCACAAAGAGACGAGGACGAGGACTAAGGCGGCAATTGTCATGTCTTCATGATAGGTCGTGAGAGAGGACGCATGCAAACGATCGAAACCGATTAACTTCAGTTACAGCACCGATTCGATTGACGTTTGCGCGTGGACGTCAGCAGCCTTGGCGCAGACAGACCAGGGCGCCAATCCGGTATCAGGAATTCTCGCCCGGCTTTATTCTGAAATGGCGACCTGCTGTCGTCGTTCTGGCCCGCGTCGGCGATCGCGCCCGATTCACCTAACCTAGTCTAACGGCTCCGTCCCCTCGCTGAGGATGTCGAAGTACCGCGCGTACCGGTAGACCCGGCCCCGCTTTCGGCCCGTGATCTCGTCGATGGTCCCAAGACGCTCCAGACCGGCGAGGGCGGCGTTCACCGTCGGGGCGGTCAGCCCGGTGCGTTCCACGAGGTGTCCCGACATCAGGAACGGTGCCTGCTGGAACCAATCGTGGAGGCGCAGGGCCGACCCGGCCCTGGCGCTTTCTTCCGTGATACGCTCGCGGTCTTCCTTGAAAAGGTCCACGACGCGTGTAGCCGCGTCAAAGACCTGGTTCGCGGTCTCGGCCACGCCGGTCAGGAAGAACTTTAGCCATGCCTCCCAATCGCCCCGCTCGCGCACGGATTGCAGAAGCCGGTAATACTCGGCGCGATGGGTCTTGAGGTAGAGAAGCGGGCTTCTCAGGACGCCGTGGACGCATAGGTAGAGTGTCACGATCAGCCGCCCGATCCGGCCGTTGCCGTCGAGAAAAGGGTGGATCATCTCGAACTGGACATGGATCAGACCGGCCCGGATGAGCGCGGGCAGCCGCGACGTGTCGTCGTGGAAGAAGCGTTCCAGCGCGTCGAGGCAGGGCTCCAGCTCACTCACCGGAGGCGGCACGAAGAGCGCAGTACCGGGACGGCTGCCACCGATCCAGTTCTGGGTGCGGCGGAATTCGCCGGGGGTCTTGGTCTCACCGCGTCCGCTTTGCAGAAGCCGTCCGTGCATCGACGTAGTTCGACACCTCGCGGATATCTTCGAGCGGCACTCCCGCCTGCCCCTCGGTCTGGAACCGCAGGAGATCCGACAGCGTCGATTGCGTGCCTTCGATCCGAGAGGAGAGCACCGGCTCCTTCCGCACATACATGTAAAGGAACAACTCCTGGCGGGGCAGGAGCATGGTGATCCCGTCAAGACTGCCAAGTGCCCGTTCCGCGAGGCTGAGGCGGTCAAGCAGGGCCAGAACATCAATCGGCGGGCCGGGCGGCAAGGCCGGCGGCACGATGGCGCGTATCGTCTCGCCTGCGGAAGGTGTTTCGATGTGTCGTCCCAGGCGGGGATTGGGGGCGGCGTCAGTCATTGCTCGGACTCGTTGAATCTCACTATTAGATCAAGGCGGCCCTTTCTTTGATAACTGGATCCGTATTTATAGCAGGCCTTGCTTGGCGGCCTCCGGGCCACGTCGCACGCGGCCCCGCCGCGCCTTGCCGAAGCCGCGATCCTCGAGATCGGTATGGCCCGCGGAATCGGCGCCGGACTGGCGTTCGAGCACGAGCGAGCGGCCATCGGGGAAGATCAGCCGTGTCCAGACAAGGAGCACCCGGCGCTGGCCGACAGTGACGGCATCGTCGTATTCGCCGATGAGGCGCGTCCCCTGCGGGATCAGGAGCAGGCCGCCGGTCGGGCTGTCCGCGTTGCTGCGCGACGAGGATGCCACCGCCGAGATCGCCCGGCACGGGCGGACCGAGCCGGACAATGGCGTCGTAACTGCCGGGCACGTCGCGCAAGCCATCGGCGGGCTGGCGGCGATCCGTACTGACCCGCACTTCCGGCGCGGCGGTGCGGTCCGGGTGTTGCAAGCCGTAGATCAGCGCCGCACCAATGCCGATATGCCGCGTCGGTTCTTGTCTCATAATCTGCGTCTCCAAAGGCAGCAGCGGGGGCGAGGGCACTCACATGTCCACGGCTCAACACCAGATCAGTTTTGATTTCAGGCAGCGGTCGTCTTTGACGACCTGCTTCCCAAGTGACTGTGACTGAAGCGGTCAGCATATTTCAGGCCAAAGCCCATCGCCCGATCAAAACCGACATGGGCAAACCAGATGAGCCCCACGCCTGAGAGGAGCGGGATTGATGCCATAAAGCCGGCGCTTACCATGAGTAGCGGAAGAAGCGTGGAATGGGCGAAATTGTAAACGATCGACCCAACGCGTGGATTGAGCAAGTAGCCCGCCATGAAAATGTCCGGAACCAGAAAGAGAAGCGCGAACATGAGCCAGCCATTGTTCGTCTGTGAGTAGACAAGTATCGCTGCAGCCAAGGCCCCTGCGCCCTCCATGCGAAGGATCATCAGGGGCACATCGGGCTTCGTGTTACGGATCGATCTGTGCCACCTGGTTTCGGCGCCGGGCGCTGAAATGCGCAAGGGCGTTGCCCGATTTCGATCAGATTTCTCTTCCATTGTCGTCTCCCTTTGAACTTGTAAACCTCCCTCGGTGGCAGGGCGCAATCACATCGTCGCTGATCGCACTGATCAGTTCGACATTTCGTCCAGACCACCGAAGAGAGGCCTCTGCGATCGTTCAGTCTCCGTATTCTCCAATTGTTCAGCCATAGCACGCGATGCGCTGGTCGTTGCGAAGCCGCTGACAGCAGTACAAGTGGAGCCAGAGGCATGGGCCTGCCGGCGGGGCCCTCACGCGGCGGCGGAAACCTCCTCTGTTTCTTCGAAAAAGAAGGTTCTGCGCGGGCGCAATATCGCCCGGGACAGGCGGAAATTCAGCAGCACGGCAGAGGCGAGGACGCCGACACCGAGGCCGCACCATATTCCGAGCACCCCGAGGTTCAATCCGAAACCGAGCAATGCGCCGACCGGCATGCCGACCATCCAGTAACCGGCAAGCGACAACTGCATCGGTCGTTTGGTGTCCTTGAAGGCCCTGAGAATGGCAGTTGCCGGACCGGCGAGTCCCTGGGCCAGGTGCAGCAGGCCAAGCAGTAGCAGCAGGGTGGAGGCCGTCGCGGCGACAGCACCGCCGGATGTGACGAATAGGGCGGGGATGACGCCGCTACCCGCAACGAGCCCGGTGCATATGCCGAGACCCGACGCTATGCCGACCGTCCTGGCGGAGCCCACGGCACGTTTCACGTTGCCCTCCTCGCCGCGTCCGATCGCGGTTCCGACGCGCACCGTCGCGGCCTGCGAGAGACCGGCCGGGATGGCGTAGACGACGCCAGCCATGCGCAGTGCGACCGCGTGCGCCGCGAGGGCCTCGGCTCCGAACAGGGAGACCACCACGGTAGCGATCAGGAACAGGCCCACCTCGCCGAGCGTGAAAATTCCGACCGGCAGGCCGAACCGGAAGATCTCGCGAACGTCACCGAAGATCGGCCGGGACGGCAACCGGAAGAGCCGCAGCCCGCGCAGTTCAGGATCGAGGGCCGTGAAGATCGCGAACCCCGCAAGCAAGGAGAGGGCGACGAGGGCGGAAGCGAGTCCCGCGCCGGTGACGCCGAGTGCCGGCGCCGGCCCCCAACCGAACATCAGGATCAGGTTCGCGACGGCGTTCAGTGGCAGAGCGCAGAACGACGCCACCAGAAAGATGCGCGGGCGCCCCAAGGCCCCGAAAAGATTGCGCCAGACGGCGACAAGCAGCATCGGCACCATCGTGATCGCCATCGCATGGGCGTAGCCGCGCCCAAGATCAGGCACGGAGCGATCGACGCCGAGCAGCCGGACGAAATCCGCCGCGTACCAGACGGCCCCGGCGGCTGGCAGGGTCATGAGCAGCGCGGCTGCGACCCCACCCTGGACCGCTCGGCGGACCCCGTCCCGCTCGCCGGCTCCGACCGCGCGGGCGGCCAGGACCGCCACCATCGAGAGGATCCCTGCTGCGAGATAGAAGACCAGCGAATAGAGGTCGCTTATGACTGCGCCAGCGGCCAGCGCCGTGGGTCCGATCCAGCCCATCATCAAAGTGTCAGTGATCGACATGCCCATGGTGACGAGGGAAGCGCCGATCATTGGACCGGCCAGCGCGAGCAGCGCCTTCACCTCTCGAGGGCTGGGCGTCGGCCATGGCGGACGGAAGGAAAGCGGTCGGCGTCTCGGCCGGGTGAAGGTCGTGGTCATCTATGGTCTCCTTGCTCGGAACGGACGCGCGATTTCGGCCCGCCGGGCGGGAAATGCGCGGTCTCGTGGTGGGTGGGTGGAGGCGAGCCTGCCGCCGGCTCACCCGGCGGCGAAACCCGGGCGCCGGGCGGAACTCCGCCCGGGCCTCGGTGCTGGATCAGTGGACGAGCGCGGCAGCGCGGGCGCGGGCCATCATCCGGCCGGCCTCGCTCGGCAGATCGAGCCGGTCATAGATCAGCGCGAGCTTTCCGTAGGCAGGCTTGGCCTCCGGACTCGCCTCGCGGCGCTGTTCGAGAATGCGCTGCGCGGCTCCCAGCCGGCCGGTCCGGATCAGCGCATCGAGCCAGATCTGATCGAAAAGATCCCGCTGCGCGTGGCTGCCGCCGATCTCGGTCAGACGCGGCAGCACCGGGCCAAGCTTGCGCACCGTCGTTTCGCCATCGCCGCGGGCATGGACCAGGAGCGCCTCGCACAGCGGCAGGGCGACCTCGGTCCAGACGGGCCGGATGAAATCCGGCGCCGAGGCGGCGTGGGCGCGGATGCTGGCCATCATCCGGTCTGCCTCGGGCAGTCCGGCGCGGGCCAGACCGTAAAGGTATTGCGCGCTCAGGAACGGTTCTACGTGATCATCGACGCGCGCTTTCAGGTATTGCCCGAGATCGGCCCAGCGGTCGCCGACATCGACGCCGACGAGTTCGAGTCGCGCCAGCAGCGAGACGGCACCGACTTGGTCCTGCGAGTACTCCTTCCAGAGCCCCCAGATGTTCTTGTCATAGAACCCCAGGATCGCCTCGCTGTCGCCCTGGTCGATCATCACCAGCGCCATGTGCCACCAGTTGTGGCTGAACATGAACGAGTTCAGATCGGTCCAGGTCTCCTTGACGTCCTCGAGGAACCCGCGTGCTTCGGTCGTGCGCCCCTGGGCCAGGAAAACGTGCGACAGCGCGTGGTGCGCCCATGGTTCCTTCCGCTTCAGCGCGATCGCGCGGCGGGCGGAGGCTTCGGCGTCTTCCAGCAGGTGCGCCTGCTCGTAGGCGAAAGCCGCCATGCCATGCGCATAGGAGAGGTCGTCGTTCGCCGCGCCGATCTTGTCGGAGATGCGCAACATTCCCGCCGCGTCACCCAGATTGAAGTAGTGGTACTGCGTCGTCTTGGCGGTGGCGATCTCGCGCGGGTGGCTGACGGCCAGTTGCTCGCCGACGGCGATTGCGCGGGGCATGTCACCGGTGGACCATGCCCGCACCGCATCGAGCACCAGGCGCTCGCGTTCGGTCGCATGTTTCGCCGCGGCCTCGGCCCGGGCGATGTAGCCTGCGGCCATCCCTGGCGCCTCACGGCTTTCCAGGAACATGCAGAACATCGCCGCATAGGCGTTGGCAAGCGTACTTTGATCGTCGGCGTCTGCGGCGGCAACGATGCCTGCCGCCTTGTTCTCGTAGCCGAGCAGTCCTTCGACGAAGGTGTCGATGGCCTGGACGGTGGCGTCTCCGCTCGCCGTCACCGGCAAGCCTCTCCAGTCGGTCAACATGGGGCTCTCCTTTTGCAGGGCGCCGTCACGGCGCGTTTCGGGTGCGCCTCGACGCGGTCATCAGCCCCGAGGTCGCCCCGGTCCTACGCCGGTATCCGCTCTTGCCCCACGGCCGGCAGTTCTGCGGTCATGGCCGATCGTCCGAACCCGCCAGTTCGCGGCGCACCGAGGGTGGGGTTCGCGTTCGCAGACGATATCGGTTAGTCTGAGGGACGTAATCTCGAGGGAACTTGAATGGCCGCGGACATCCTCTCGGACGTTCTGAAGGAGGTGCACTTGTCGGGCGCCCTCTTCTTCGACGTCGAAGGATGCGCTCCCTGGGTCGCCGAGGCGCCGCCCTCGCGCGAGTTCAAGGCGCTGATCATGCCGCACGCGCAGCATGTGATAAACTACCACGTGGTCGCGAACGGCGTCTGCTGGGCGCGACTGCTCGACAGCGCGGATGAGCCGGTGCGGTTGACTGCCGGCAGCGTCATCGTCTTTCCGCAGGGCCAGCCGCACGTTCTCTCGAGCGAGCCCGGCCTCAGGGCGCCGTTCGACCCGACGATCTTCGACGCGCCGCAGCCCGAGGGCCTCGAACCGCTGATGCTCAGCCGCAACGGGGACGGTCCGCAGACGGTGCGCCTGATCTGCGGTTTTCTCGGCTGCGACGTACTGCCGTTCAATCCCCTGCTGGATGCGCTGCCGAGCATGCTGGTCATCACCGACGGATATTCCGAGCGCGACGGCTGGCTCGCCAGCCTGATCCGCGCCGCCGCGGCCGAGGGCCGGGACCATCGGGAGGGCGGCCGCAACGTGCTGTCTCGTCTGAGCGAGCTGATCTTCATCGAGGCCGTGCGCATCCATGCCGAGCGCCTGCCGCAGGACGCCCGCGGCTGGCTCGCCGCGCTGCGCATCCCGCATGTCGCCCGTGCCATCGCGCTGCTCCATGACGACCCGGCGCGCGCCTGGACACTGTCGTCGCTGGCCCGGGCCAGCGGCGTGTCGCGCACCGTGCTTGCGTCGACATTCAAGGCGACGCTCGGCGTACCGCCGATGAGCTATCTCACAAGCTGGCGCATGCAGATCGCGGCCGGCCTGCTCGCCGATACCGACACGCCCGTCTACAATGTCGCGGAGGCCGTGGGATATGAGTCTGAGGCGTCCTTCAGCCGGGCCTTTCGGCGCGCCACGGGTCTGTCTCCCGGTATCTGGCGATCGGAGCGCCAGCAGCCCGCGTAGACTCCGCGCTGATCTTCCCGGTTCCGACCTATTCGATGGAAACGGGATAGCGCGGCACGAGCATCTTGTCCTCATGTCCCCCTGACCGAAGACGACGTAACGCCCCGGTCGGAAAAGGTGACGGTCGTCTCGAGATCGGGGCCGAATGATGAGCGCGACACTTCGCTAGTGACAGGCACTTTCACCGGGGAATCCACCTACCGCATGATCTTGGAAAAAATGGACTCGTTATCAACGGCTTGCTGAACCACGACCGCAGCGCGCTGGATTCTTTTGCGGAATCCAGTTGGTGGAAGCCACCCAGTGGAAGCCAGGCCGCCGCACCCTCAAAACAGAGAGACGATCCACTGTCGATCTGGTCTTCGGGCCGACTCAGTTCGAGACATGACCACCTTCGGTCGCGCGGTGCTTGCGGCCTACCGCCAGGCCTACGGGCGCTGCGTCGAGGCCGAAGAGCGGGTGAAGGAGACCCCGACTATTCTGAAGACCCCCTCGGGCTATGTGCAGCAGTCCCCCTGGCTCCCGGTTACCAACAAGCAGCTGGAACTGATGGCCCGGTTCATGTCCGAACTCGGGATCAGCCGGCCTCCTGCAGCCGAGTCTCGGTCCTGAGCGCGGCGGCCGAGCCATAGAAGAGCGCTTTACAGATCGTCTACGAGTCACCAAACGGCACGCGCACGGATATCGACGGCAACCCGATCAGGGATGGGTGCGCGCCTTCGGAACATTGCCTGGTGCAGAATCGTCTTCGCGTTCGACACTTTGGGCGCCGCATGATGGGTCCTCGCGGGAGGAGACTTCCACTATCGGTAACGCACTGTGCTGCTTTTGCAGTTCGTTCAAAGACGGGCACACTTGAACTATGCATGCATCGTAAAAGCGTGTCTATCCTCAGACTTTCTGCTGCCAGCGCGGTCGATAGGAAGCTCACCAACTCAGGCTTGCATTGATCCTGGCCGCGCTCTTTTCGCCAAAAGAACCGATTCTGATGCGCCTATTCCGTCTCACGGTTGATCT
>JAGXFH010000081.1 GCA_024637315.1 Brevirhabdus sp. | reverse complement strand
GCCGCAAACAGGAAAGAAATACTAAAGTACGCGATAAGCCCCAAAAAACTAAACAAGATCGCCACCAAACGACGCCCAAAAATTGAAGCGAATGTCGGATCAGAAAAAGTATTTGTTCCAAAGCGATTAGGGGCTGTTGACGTTCGGGATTCCCAAATCACCTGACTTCTGATTCAAGGCTGCAAACAGAGGAGAGCAGCCTTGACCCGGAGAGTTTTGAGCGATGTGCAATGGGCGATCATCGAACCGTATTGCCTCGGGAAGATCACCGATCCTGGGCAAACTGGGCGCGATCCCCGCCTGTTTATGGAAGCGGTCCTATGGATCGTCCGCACCGGGGCGCAGTGGCGTGAGTTGCCGGTTGAATTTGGCAAATGGAATAGCGTGTTCAAGCGGTTCCGCAGGTGGGTCAATGCGGACACTTTTTACCATATGTTCAAAGCACTAGCCTCAGACGCCGACCTCGAATATGCCATGATCGACGGCACAATTGTCAAGGTCCACCGCTCGGGCCAGGGCGCAAAAGGGGGACTCTGTGCCAGGCTATTGGGCGCTCACGCGGAGGCATAACGACGAAGATACTGGCCTTGACGGACGCGCTCGGCAACCTCGTCGATTTCTGCCTGATGCCCGGGCAAGCCCACGATCTGCGCAAGACCGACAGGTTGATCAGAGGTCTGTCCGCCGGGCATCTGCTTGCCGACAGGGCTTTCGATGCAGATTGGCTGCGCAACAATCTGATGGATCGCGACATCACCCCGGTCATACCGCCGAAATCCAACCGGAAGTTTCCGGCGGAGTTCGACAAGGAAACCTACAAATGGCGGCACCTGATCGAAAACTACGTCGGCAAGTTGAAAGAAAACAGGGGGATAGCCATGCGCTCCTGCAAAACGGACCAAAGCTTCAAAGCCTTCATCTCAATCGCGGCAACAGTCATTCACACAAGGTGAACGTCAACAGCCCCTAGCTAAAGCACGTCACATCACAATTGATGAAATCGATAACTTTGCAGAGGTGCGCAATGTAGTACGAGCAAGCCTCTTGGGAGACGATCTTTCTGAGAACGAATTCAAGAATGGTATTCAGACAATTCTAGGGGAGCCCGGTGAGTTTAAGGACTGGGGAGGTGAAACT
Organism: Brevirhabdus sp.; assembly: GCA_024637315.1. Classification (GTDB taxonomy): domain Bacteria; phylum Pseudomonadota; class Alphaproteobacteria; order Rhodobacterales; family Rhodobacteraceae; genus JAHEAO01. Next base: position 39,153 of record JAGXFH010000081.1, on the reverse strand, counting down.
AGCGACTTAATGAGTACCCGGCTTAAAGTCGGAAAAAAGCGACTTCGGGCAGCTTTTGCGTTCAAAGGTCCCGGACTTAAGTCAAGCCTCACAATTGCTAAGATGGGAAAGAATGGTGATCAGTGTCCGCGACTTTTTCAGAAACCAGCGGACGTCTTTGTGATACAACACTGCAGAGAAATTGTGCCTCAAGTGCTTAAACTCTTGGAAACTCATGCACAACTTAAGTCGGTGTACGAAAACCGCGAGATTCTGTTTTGCTTAATTGACGGCAAAGACTCTAAGCGCCTTGTCTTGGCTTACTCGAATGAATTTACGAAAGACGCAACTATCTAATCATGACTTTTTTGCATTCATGCCACGCCCACACCACCCGAATGGTCACGCAATTGGCTTCGCCAACCGCTTTCGCCCGCACCAGCCGGGCCTAGCCCTTGTGTCAACCCCGACCGTCCGCCACATCGCAACCCTTAACAAAGACTGAACGAAATTTCGTAACCCATTGATCTGAAGGGATATCCCCTTCCGTCCACATGTGGACACCCGGCCTCAGCTGTCCATCTTCAGCGCATTGATGAAGGCTTCCTGCGGGATCGCCACCTTGCCGAATTCCCGCATCTTCTTCTTGCCCTTCTTCTGCTTTTCCAGAAGCTTCTTCTTCCGCGTCACGTCCCCGCCATAGCATTTCGCGGTCACATCCTTCCGCATCGCCGCGATCGTCTCCCGCGCGATCACCCGGCCCCCGATCGCCGCCTGGATCGGGATCTTGAACATGTGGCGGGGAATGAGGTCCTTCAGCTTCTCGCACATCATCCGCCCCCGCGCCTCGGCCCGGTCGCGGTGGACCATCATCGACAGCGCGTCGACCGGCTCCTCGTTGACCAGGATCGACATCTTGACCAGCACGTCCTCGCGGTAGCCGATCAGCTGGTAATCGAAGCTGGCATAGCCCTTGGTCACCGATTTCAGCCGGTCGTAGAAGTCGAAGACGACCTCGTTCAAGGGCAGGTCATAGACCACCATCGCGCGCGACCCGGCATAGGTCAGGTCCAGCTGGATGCCGCGCCGGTCCTGGCAGAGTTTCAGCACGTCCCCGAGGAACTCGTCGGGCACCAGGATCGTGGCCTTGATCCGCGGCTCCTCGATATGGTCGACATGGGTGAGGTCCGGCATGTCGGCGGGATTGTGCAGCTCGATCTCGGACCCGTCGCGCATGTGGATCTTGTAGATCACCGAGGGCGCGGTGGTGATCAGGTCGATATCATATTCGCGCTCCAGCCGGTCGCGGATCACCTCGAGATGCAGCAGCCCGAGGAAACCGCAGCGAAAGCCGAAGCCAAGCGCGGCGCTGGTTTCCATCTCGTAGCTGAAACTGGCGTCGTTCAGCGCCAGTTTCTCGATCGCGTCGCGCAGGTCCTCGAATTCGGCGGCATCGACCGGGAAGAGGCCGCAGAACACCACCGGCTGCGCCGGCTTGAAGCCCGGCAACGCATTGGCGGTGGGTTTCTTCTCATGCGTGATGGTGTCGCCGACGCGGGTGTCGCGGACCTGCTTGATCGAGCCGGTGAAGATGCCGATCTCGCCGGGGCCCAGTTCCTTGATGTCGACCATCTGCGGTTTCAGCACGGCGAGCTTGTCGACGCCGTAGACGGCACCGGTCTTCATCATCTTGATGCGGTCGCCCTTGCGGATCACCCCGTCCATGACCCGGATCAGCACGACGACGCCGAGATAGGCATCATACCAGCTGTCCACCAGCATCGCCTTCAAGGGCGCCGCACTGTCGCCCTTCGGCGCCGGCAGACGGTGAACGATGGCCTCCAGCACGTCGGGGATGCCGATGCCGGTCTTGGCGCTGATCTCGATGGCCTGGCTGGCGTCGATGCCGATGACATCCTCGATCTGCGCCTTGACCTGATCGACTTCGGCCGCCGGCAGGTCGATCTTGTTGAGGACCGGGACGATCTCGTGATCCGCGTCGATCGCCTGATAGACGTTGGCCAGCGTCTGCGCCTCGACGCCCTGCGTGGCATCGACGACCAGCAATGATCCTTCGACGGCGCGCATGCTTCGGCTGACCTCGTAGCCGAAATCGACATGGCCGGGGGTGTCGATCAGGTTGAGGATATAGGTCTCGCCGTCCCTGGCCGGATATTCGATCCGCACCGAGTTGGCCTTGATGGTGATGCCGCGCTCGCGCTCGATATCCATCGAGTCGAGCATCTGGGCCTTCATGTCGCGTTCGGCGACGGTGCCGGTCAGCTGGATCAGCCGGTCGGCAAGCGTGGATTTCCCGTGGTCGATATGGGCGACGATGGAGAAATTGCGGATGTTTTTCAGCTCGGTCATGATCAGGCCATATGATCGGGAATCCGGAGCGGGTCAAGCGGTCGGGACGCGGCCACGGGGTCTCGCGTGGTGTCCACATGTGGACGGTTGGGGATAGCCTTTCAGATCAATGGGTTGGCAAATTCCGTTCGGACTTTGTTAAGGACTCGGATGTGGCGGGCGGTGGGGGTTGACACCAGGGCTGGGCTGCGAGGTCGGGCTGGTGCGTTCAAAGGGAAGGAGTGCCGACCCCGGTCGCCCTGCAGCGGGCGTGCAAGTCCGCCGTGCCAGTCGAAGTTTCCGTCGAGTCCCCGCAGAGTTGAGTCATCAACCGGCATTAACCTGATAATTGGTCAAAAAAGTTGACAGGTTGCCTTGCGTAAAGCGATGGTGATTGTTCTAGGAGTGGCACTGAAGCAGAAGCGAATGGTCACTTCATTGATGTGCAAGGAGGAGACGAAGATGAATAACTCACGAATTCTTTCGGGGCTTCTGCTCGGAACCATGCTGGCTGGGCCGTCTCTGGCTCAGGACAACATGGACAAACTCACAAACATGCAGAAAACGGACGCGACCTTCACTTTCATTGAGCAGAAAGGGGAGCGAGCCGAGGCGCTCAGGGCGATCGTCGACCATATCAACGTGCCCGAGGGGTTCGAGGTGAGCCTATATGCCGTTGTGCCGGACGCGCGGTCGATGGCGATGGCGCCGCAGGGCACCGTGCTGTTTGCGGGCACGCGGAAGGACAAGATGTGGTCGATCGTCGACCGGGACCGCGACCGGGTGGCCGATGAGGTGAAGGACTTTGCGCCCTCGATTACCTTCGACATCCCTAACGGGCCATGCTTCTCGCCCGACGGCTTCCTGTACATCGCAGAGCGGAACCGGGTGCTCGTCTTCCCGGCGGCGGAATTCTTCTTTGAGGGGCCGGATCCCGCGGTCGGCGTCGTCGTAGCGCAAGGCGAATTGATCCCTCCGGAGGAGGAGAGTTTCAACCACACTGCGCGAGTCTGCGACATCGGCCCCGATGGCAAACTCTATGTCTCGCTCGGCCAGCCGCACAACGTGCAGCCGGTGGAAAAACTTGAGATGTATGACGAAATGGGCATCGGCGGCATCATACGCATGAACACCGACGGGACGGGCCGGGAAGTGTATACCCGGGGCGTACGAAACTCGGTGGGCCAAGACTTCAACCCGGCGACGGGCGAGCTGTGGTGGACCGACAATCAGGTAGACGGATTGGGCGACAACATCCCGCCGGGCGAGTTGAACCGTCAGACCGAGGCCGGCCAGCATTTCGGCTTCCCGTGGACCAACAGCCAGGTCGAGATCCCCGCATATAAAGACGTACCGCGTCCAGAGGGGGTGACATTTGTCGAGCCACAGCTTGAGCTGACGGCGCATGCGGCAGATCTCGGCATGCGATTCTACCACGATGACAGCTTTCCCGAGGAGTACCACGGCGGCATCTTCTGGGCACAACACGGGTCGTGGAACCGTACCGAGCCCGTGGGCGCGCGGGTAATGTTCACTGCGCTTGACGAAGAGGGCAACGCCGTCGGCGCGCAGGTCTTTGCCGATGGCTGGCTCAACGAGGACACGGGCGAGTATCGTGGCCGCCCGATGGATATCGAATTCCTGCCCGATGGCTCCATGCTCGTGTCTGACGACTTCGCCGGTGCGATCTGGCGGATCGCCTATAAGCCCGCGCCAGCTGAATGATGCGGGCAATTGCAGTAGTTCTCGGCGGGCTTGCGCTCGCCGGGAGCATCGCGCAGTCGGCAGCGGCCGGCGATCCCGAGGCCGGGCGCAAGATCGCCAACATGTGCCGCACCTGTCACGGGGTCGACGGGTATGCGCAGATCCCAATCTGCGCCACATATCGGCGGCGAACCGAAAGAGTATCTTGAAGCGCAGCTGATGGCCTTCAAGACCGGTACGCGCGAACATGAGATGATGTCCGTCGTTACGGCCGGTCTTTCGGCCCAGCAAATCTCGGATGTCGCGGCTTGGTATGCGTCCCACAAGGCGGTCGCCACGCTCGCTGAGGGCGTCAGTGAGGACGACGCGCCCCAAGCGTGCGTGTCCTGTCACGGGGCCGACGGGATCTCGGTTCTGCTCGACGCACCGAATCTGGCGGGTGAGGTGAACATCTATATCGACACCCAGCTCAAGGCGTTCCGCCTCGGAAAGAGAAAGCACGAGATCATGTCCGAGATTTCCGCGAACCTGACCGACCAAGAAATTCGCGAGGTCGCGGACTGGTACTCGAACGTGCAACTGGAGATCGAGCCAATCGAGTAGGTAGCGAAGTTCTCGGGCAGTCGCTCGGGCAGAGAATTTCCTCCGATTTCCTGTGGGGATCTCAACCAGTCCACGAAAGCAAGTGGTATTGGACTTCTGACCTTGGAAAGCGGCGGCTTTGGGCTTTGCAAAAGCCACCGCCCCCCCCATTTCCTCCCGCCTGCTCCCAACCCATGCTATAATTCTCTCGAACGCATCCACCGCCGTGGAAGGACCCCATGCCCCAGATCGCCTATCATATCCGCGTCACTGGCCATGTGCAGGGCGTCGCCTACCGCGCCTGGGCGCGGGCCGAGGCAAAGCGGCTGGCGCTGCGCGGATGGGTCAGGAACCGCGACGACGGCTCGGTCGAGGCGCTGGTCGCGGGGCCGAAGGAGGCGGTCGAGGCGATGGTTCTGGCGATGCGCGAGGGGCCGGGGGCGGCGCGGGTCAGCGATGTCTGGACCGATCCGGCCGACCCGGGCGCAGTCGCGGACGGGTTCCGGATCACCGGCTAGAGCGGGTTGCGCTGAACTGCGTTCGGCTTTCCCGCTCCAGCCATCTATCTTGTCGCATGTCTTGTGCGAAAAACCGGCCGCCCCTTTTTCGCACCATGCTCTGGCGGCGGCGCGGGCAGCCAGGCGTCGAGCGACGCCCTGAAAGGAGAGGCAGATGACCAGACTTGACGATCTGATCCAGGAGGCGCTGCGGGACGAGGATCGCGACATCTTGGAGGCGACCGACGAACAGGGATGGTTTGCGCTGGGGCTGAGCCAGTTCCGCGGCAAGCTTGGCTGGGTGACCTGGGTGATCATGACCGCGCAGGTCGCGATGTTCGTCGCCGGCCTCTGGTGCGCGGTGCGGTTCTGGGGCGCGACCGACCCGGTCCTGGCGCTGAAATGGGGCCTGTCGGGCGCGGTCCTGATCCTGATGGCGACCATGCTGAAGATGAGCCTGATGCCACAGATGCAGGCCGACCGGGTGCTGCGCGAGGTCAAGCGGCTGGAACTGATGATCGCGCGGCATCGCGGCTGATCAGGGCGACCCGGCCGGGGCATAGCCGGGCGAGGTGAAACGTGAACCGGTCGAAACCGGCGCCGCCGCCGGTTCAGCGCATCGCCTCGAAACAGCCCGGCAGCAGCAGGTAGGCGCGCAGGTCCTTGCTGTGATAGGCGCCGCCCTCGGTGTGGAACGGCGCCAGCGCGGTCAGCACCTTGTCACCGCATTTCACCTGCTTCCGGTTGGTGATGAACAGGATCCGGCCCTGGGTTCCGGGGTCCAGCGGATAGGTCTGTTCGTAATAGTTCCGCGCCCTGCCCGCCGCCGGCACGGCGCGGAACGGGATCGGGCTGCGCTGGCCGGTCAGGAACAGGTCGGCCAGCACGTCGCGGTCGCTGGCGACGATCGCGGCGGGGCGGGTCTCGTCGGCCAGCACGAGGATCTGGCGGCTCAGCTCATCGCGGCCCATGTAGCGCGCGAGGATCGGGCGGCCGTCAAGGTCAATTCCGGTGCCGAAGATGGTCAGAAGCGGCACCGCCAGCGCCAGCGCGGCGTTGATCGCCAGCGAGGTCCAGAGCCAGCGCGGGTGGCGCAGAGCGAGCCAGGCGGTGGCCGCCAGCGTGCCGGGCAGGTAGGCGGCGAAGGCCCAGTTGCCATAGGCGCGCGACAAGAGCGCCTGCAGGCTGACCAGCGCCACGACCGGCAGCGCAAAGAGCAGCAGCGCCCGAATGCTCGGGTTCGGGCTGCGGACGGAAAGGATGATGGCCGCGACGAGGATCGGACCGCCAACGAGGAATTGCGTGGCGAGGAATTCGAGCAGCGCGAGGGGGTGCAGCAGCGGCCCCTCGCCCGCGCCCCGGATCCAGCTGACATTGTCCATCGTATGCTGGGCGGTGGTCAGGTCATTGGCGAGGTTCCAGACGATGTTGGACGATATCACCACGACGAAGGCGGCCAGAAGCGCAATGGTGTTGCGGATCGACGGCCGGAAGGACGGCAGGACGAACGCCGCGAGCGCGGCCCCGAGGAAGAAGTAGATGCCGGCATATTTCGCCAGGAAAGCCACGCCGATCATCGCACCGGCGAGCAGCGCGTCGCGCAGCCGCCCGGCATCCACCAGCCGCCAGTAGAACAGCAGCCCGGCGGCCAGGAACGGCGCCATGATCGTGTCGGTCGAGATCATGATGCTGCCGACGGCGGTGATCGGCAGCGTGACATAGCCGATCGCGGTCCAGAGCGCGGTGCGCGGATCGAACAGCTGCGCCGCCCAGGTCGCAAGGATCATCGCCGTCGCGCCGTGAAAGAGCGGGGCCGGGAAGCGGATCCAGAAGCCGCTGTCGGACCCGGCCAGGTCGGTCATCCCGCGGATCACCCAGGCGATCAGCGGCGGCTTGGAATAATAGCCGAAATCGAGGTTCTGGCCCCAGAGCCAGTACTGCGCCTCATCGACGAAGATATCGGCCTGAGTCAGCGCCAGAGCGGCCAGCCGCAAGGCGGTGACGAGCAGGACGATCAGCGCAGCGGCCGCGGCCCAGCCGTTGCGGAGAGGGTCAGTCAGGTAGGCCTGCACGTTTCTTTTCCGTATGGATCAGCCACAGGTTTCGCGAATAGATGAAGACGCCAAGCGATTGGCCCAGAATGAAGACCGGATCGGCGCGGTAGATCGCATAGGCCAGCAGGATCAGCCCGCCGCCGATCGAAAAATACCAGAATGCCAGCGGGATCACCGACCGACCGGCCCGTTCCGAGGCGATCCACTGCACGATGAACCGGGCCGAGAACATCAACTGGCCGCCAAGCCCGAAAACCACCCACCAGAATTCGAACCAGCTGTCGACGTTGAGGAAATTCATGATCGCGGTCATCGGTTCGGTCCGGTTCTGTGCTGCGCTTCGGTGGCGACCGCGGATTTGCGGCGGCGCAGCAGCCACATCACCCCGATCAGGTCCACGGCCCCTACCAGACCGCGCTGCCAGTTGGAATAGTTCGACTGCCCCGCGATGCGGGGCCGGTGGCTGACATCGACCAGCGCGACCTGCCAGCCGTCGCGCCTGAACAGCGCCGGCAGGTAGCGGTGCATGTGATTGAAAAACGGCAACGCCAGAAATGCCTCGCGCCGGAACGCCTTGAGCCCGCAGCCGGTATCGCGGGTGCCGTCGGCCAGCGCCCAGCCGCGCAAGGCATTGGCGAATTTCGAGGCGTAGCGTTTCGACCAGCTGTCCTGCCGCTTGACCCGTTGCCCGGCGACAAGGCCCAGATCCGCCCGCGCGTTGGGGTCGGTCAGCGGCGCATAAAGCCTGGGCAGTTCCGCGGGCGGGTTCTGGCCGTCGCCGTCAAGCGTGGCGATGATCGCGCCCGTCGCTGCGCGCACCCCGGAATGGATTGCCGCACTCTGCCCGCCCGAGCGGTCATGTTGCACCAGACGGACATTGCTGTGCCGCGTCATCAGGTCGCGCACGACTTGCGCGGAGTCGTCGGTCGAGGCGTCATCGACGGCGATGACCTCGACCTCGTCGCCCGCGCAGACGCTCAGGATATCGGTGATCAGAGTACCGATATTCTGCCCCTCATTCTTCATGGGGATGACGATGGAAACCTGAACCATGTTTTCTTGTGACCGCGAATTCGCGCCGGGTCTAGCGGTTTCAGCCATCCATGAACAGGCTGTTCCGGCGCCTTCGCGACGGCGTGACGGAACGGCACCGTCAAAGTTGTGAATTGAAATATTCCGCGGCATGGGTCATTTTCACCCAGGGTTAACGGATCCGGGTGACATTGCGGAATGCAGGCGGCGGATCATATCGAGGCAGACAGATGAGAAAAATCTTGCTGGCCACATTGGTGGTCGTAGGGACAGCAACGCAAGCCATGGCCGTCGGGATCGTCGAGCAGGCCTGCCTGGGCTCCAACAGGCAGGCGGCAAGCCGCGCGGTCTGTGGCTGCATCCAGCAGGCCGCGAACATCACGCTGTCGGGGTCGGATCAGCGGATCGCGTCGGAGTTCTTCCGCGATCCCGACAAGGCGCAGCAGATACGGCAGTCGGATCGGCAGGCGCATGAGTCGTTCTGGCAGCGCTACAAGCAGTTCGGGGCGACAGCACAGGCCTATTGCAGCCGCTGAAGCGTGGCTTTCGCCCGGCTCGGCCGACCGGCAGATCGCCTATTAGACCCGGATCACCGGCAGGTATTCGGTGACCGTATTTTCCGTCCGGTGTGGTGATCGAACAGGATAGGGCCTGCATCCTCTCTGCGATCGCCGGGTTGAGACGGCGGTGATCGGGCCGGAGGGATAGCGGAACGTGTCGATCCAGTGGACAGCCGTGTCATCGACGGGAAAGCGTTCATGGTCTGGATTTCGGGCTGCCGGTCCAGACAGGCGCGCGGCCCCTAGCCCGTCGCCGGGAGGCAGCCGGAACGCGGTCTGAACCGGATCGCCAGGCTGGCCGGCCTCGACCGGTCCCGGCTCGGGCGATACCAAGGGTGAAACCGCAAATTCTCATGGATGATCGCCCGGACGCCCGCCGCCAGCCCGGTTCGGATTGCCGCAAGATGCGACCTTGTGGTGCAGGGGCGTGATCCGCAGGTCTGGTCGCTGTTCCCGGCAGCCGGCGCGGACCATATCCTGCGGCCGGATCGGGGGATGACGGGGCAGGTTCCGTACTGGCCCCGCACTGCCGCGCCGCCCGGTGCCGCCAAGCTAGCGAAGGACGCCCGCGATCTTCATCCGCCGTGCATACCAGATCAGCAACAGGCCAACCGCGACGATCAGGCCGGTGAACGCCAGTTCGAACCCGCCCATCGTCTGCAAGACCGAGCGGTCGGCGAGAAAGACGTTGTGGATCGTCGTCAGCATCATCCCGAGAAACGAGACGATGAACGCCCAAAGCGCCAGCGCCGCGCGAAACAGCAACAGGACCGATCCAAGGACGGCGCCCCACACGGCGACCGCCCAGCTTGCATCGACCCAGGCAGGAAAGCCGTAAAAGAATTCCAGTTGCTCGGGCGAGAAGCTGCTCATGTAAGCCTCGTTGCGGGTCTGGGTCATGAAGTAATCCATCGCCCCGACCGCATTCCAGAGGAACGAGACGATGCCGACGAGCCAGAGGTGCCAGGGGGCCTTCATCCGACGCTCCTTTTTCCGGGCCGCCCAAGTGGCGACCCGCGACGCATATGAAGCATCAGCCTAGCACGAGGTCCGACAATGCGGAACCCGGAGCGGCGATGACCGGGGTGTCAGCCCTGACCGTCGGCCCCGGCCGGCATCGACGCATCCTCGCGCTGCTGGTCGACCGGCACGTCGATGGTGATCTCTCCGGCCTTCTCGAAGGTCAGTGTCACGCTGACCATGTCGCCCTGCGCGACCGCGCGGGTCAGCCCCATGAACATCACGTGATCGCCGCCGCGGGCCAGCGCATGGATCCCGCCCGCCGGGATCACGAACCCCTCGGGCACGTGCAGCATCTGCATCACGCCGTCGCCGCTGGCCTTGTGGGTATGAAGTTCCACTCGCGCCGACAGGTCCGAGCCCACGTCGACCAGCCGGTCATCCTCGGCACCGGTATTGACGATCTGCATGAAGGCGGCGCCGGATTTCGCAGCCGGTCCGGAGGTGCGCAGATAGGCATCGCGCAGCTCGATATCGCCGGCGACTGCGGGGAAGGTGAAGCCAAGCGCGACGGCGCCGGCCAGAACGAATTTGCTGAAAGACATCTGATGTCTCCTTGTCATTGAGCGTTGCAGGGCGGATCGGCGCGGTCAGGCGACCGGCGGCCCCCTTGCACGATTGTCCGACGAGGCTGGACCGGGGCGGGTTCCGGAGCGGACCGCAAAGCCCAGGCGATGTTCGATCGACAACGGCGGCGCCGCGTCGGTTCCGGAACCCGCGGCGATCACGCCGCAAAGCGCACAGTCGGGGCAGGCATGGGCGGGGTCCGTCGGATTGCCCTCTGCATCAAGGACGACCGTGACCACGCCGTCGCCCGAGCAGATCACGATGCTGCCCGCGGCGTCGCGCATCTGGCCATGGGTCAGCGCCATGGCGACACCGGCCAGGGCGACCGCCAGGCAAAGCGCCATTCCGGCGAGGCTACGCAGAACGCTGGTCATGGCGCCATCATAGCGGGCGCGGCGCGGCGGCGGAAAGCGACAAAGTGACCGCTTCAGGTTCGCACCGCCAGCACCTTGCCGCCCTGCCGGTCGGACTCGACGGCCCGGTCCAGCACCTTCTGCAGCGCCGCGCCGCGGGCGAAATCGGGCAGGGCCGCGCCGCCCGACCGGATCGCCTCGATGAAGCTCTGCTGGTTGCTCGGCACCTCGGGGCAGGTGACATCGCGCCACGTCGCGGTCGTCAGATCCGGCTCAAGACAGGCCCGCAACCGGCTGATCTTGCCATCCGAGCTTGCATCCAGCCCGCCCTTCGTGCCGAAGATCCGTACCCGCAGATCGTTGATGTGGCCCGAGGCGAAGCGGGTCGCCTGAACTGCCCCGATCGCACCGCTTTGCAGCCCGACATGCAGCACCGCGCTGTCATTGGCATCCAGCACATACTGCCCGATCCGCCCGCCGGGGGCCTTGTCGAAGGTCTTCAGCCGGCAAGAGATGTCAACCACCTGCGACCCGGCGATGAAGGTGGCGAAATCGAGGACATGTATCCCGGTATCGCCCAGCGCCCCCATCGAGCCATGCGCCGTCGACAGCCGCCACAGCCACTTGTCCTCGGCGCTCCAGGCGCCCCAGACGGGCTGGGTCAGCCAGCTTTGCAGGTAGCAGGCATCGAAATGCCGGACCTCGCCGATCGCGCCCGCCGCCACCATCGCGGCGGCGCGGGTCAACGCGGCGGCGTTGCGATAGGTCAGGTTGACCATGTTCACCACGCCCGCCTGTTCGGCCGCCGCGGCCATTTCGCCGGCATCGGCATGATTGGTCGCCAGCGGCTTTTCGCACAGCACATGCTTGCCCGCCGCCAGCAGCGCCATCGTCGTCGGGTGGTGCACCGGATCGGGGGTCACGTTGGCGACGGCATCGAACCCGCCCCAGGCCAGCGCGCCCTCCAGGGTCGCAAAGGCACGCTCTATGCCGTGCGTCGCGCAGAACGCCGCCAGGCGCGCCGGATCGGGATCGACCCCGGCGACCAGATCGACGCCGTCGATCGCCGCGAAGGCCTCGGCATGGCTCTGGGCCATGCCGCCGGTGCCAAGGATCAGCAACCGAACGCGCATCAGCGAAAGCCCTCTTCGCCCGGCTTGTGCAGCTTCGGCCCGCGCTCGGTGATCGGTTCGGGCGCGGCACCGGTCGGCCGGTTCGGCGCCTGGGACACGTCGCGCAACCGCTCCGCCGGATTATGCGCCCAGCGCACCGCATTGCGCAGCACCTTCTGCACGTTCGCATCGTGATAGGTCGGATAGGTCTCGTGGCCCGGCCGGAAGTAGAACACATTGCCCGCGCCGCGCCGCCAGGTCAGGCCCGACCGGAACACCTCGCCGCCCTGAAACCAGCTGATGAATATGGTTTCCAGCGGTTCGGGCACACCGAACGGCTCGCCATACATCTCTTCGTTTTCAAGCTCGAAATGATCCGGCAGCCCGGCGCTGATCGGGTGGTTCGGAGAGGTCACCCATAACCGCTCGCGCTCGCCCGCCTCGCGCCACGACAGGGTGCAGGGCGTGCCCATCAGCCGCTTGAAGATCTTCGAGAAATGCGCCGAATGCAGCAGGATCAGGCCCATCCCGGCCCAGACATGCCCTGCCACCCGCTCGACCACCCGATCCGCGACATCGCCGTGCGCGGCATGGCCCCACCAGATCAGCACATCGGTCGCCGCCAGCCGGACCTCGGGCAGACCGTGATCGGGCTCTTGCAGGGTTGCGGTTTCGGCGCTGATCCCGGCGCCCGTGTTCAGCGCCGCGGCAATGCAGCCATGCATCCCGTCAGGATAAAGCCCCGCCACGGTCGCGTTGCTCTGTTCGTGGACATTCTCGCCCCAGACGATGGTGCGTATCGGCATGGAAACCCTCCGGCGGATCAGAACGGTCGGGACCGTTTCCAGCCGATCGGTTACAGCATTTCGGGAAAGGATTGAATCGGAATTTCGCTGCGCTCGAACGCGAATTCCGATGCTCTGTGTCCCGACTGTTTCGCGAAACGCCGGAGCGCTCAGACCCGGCGCAGCCGGATCACCACATCGACCTTGGCGATCTCGGCGCCTTCGGGCACATCCGGCAGGTGCGAGATCTTCAGCTGGTCTGCGGGCGCATCGGTCAGTTCGCCGCGGTCTTCCCAGTAGAAATGCGGATGATCGTCGATCCGGGTGTCGAAATAGCTTTTCGAGCCGTCCACGGTAATCTCGTGCACCAGCCCGGCCGCGCAAAAGGCGCGGAGCGTGTTGTAGACCGTCGCCAGCGACACTGCCTCGCCGGCCGCCTGGGCGGCGGCGTAAAGGCTTTCGGCGGTCACATGGCGGCTTTGCCCGTCGCCGACCAGCAAGGTGGCGAGGGCCACGCGCTGCCGCGTCGGGCGCAGGCCGCCTTCGGCCAGCCAGTCGGCGCCGCGTTCGGTATGTCCGGTGGTGATCTGCATCGCTCTCATTCGGGCTCCTGATCCCTATATAAGGCCCCAAACCCACCAGTATCAAACATAAATCATCCATTCCGGGCGGTGGCGCCGCTATTGCCACCGCTCCGACCCGGATGATAGAGGGAAGCTGAGCAGAATGATGAACGAAACGGGGGGCAAGGCGGAATGGCCGATTTTCCGACGACATTCGACAAGGAAGGCTTGCTTCGATGCGCCCGGGGCGAGCTTTTCGGCCCCGGAAACGCGCAATTGCCCGAACCGCCGATGCTGATGATGGACCGGATCACCGAGATCAGCGCCGATGGCGGCGCGCATGGCAAGGGCCACGTCGTCGCCGAGTTCGATATCACGCCGGACCTGTGGTTCTTCGAATGCCATTTCCCCGGCAACCCGATCATGCCCGGATGCCTCGGGCTCGATGGCCTGTGGCAGCTTACCGGCTTCAATCTGGGCTGGCGCGGCTGGCAGGGGCGCGGCTATGCGCTGGGGGTCGGCGAGGTCAAGCTGACCGGGATGGTGCGGCCGGATCGCAAGATGCTGACCTACCATGTCGACTTCACCAAGGCGGTGCAGTCGCGGCGGCTGACGATGGGGGTCGCGGATGGCATGGTCGAAGCGGATGGCGAGATCATCTACCAGGTCAAGGATATGAAGGTCGCGCTTTCCGAAAGCTAGATCACGGAAATTCAAGGAGGCGCCAATGCGTCGTGTCGTAATCACCGGGCTCGGGATCATCTCGCCCATCGGCAACACCGCCGAGCAAGTCACCGCCAGCCTGCGCGCCGGCAAATCAGGCATCAGCTTCGAGCCGCATTATGCAGAGCACGGCTTTCGCAGCCAGGTCGCGGGCATCCCGCAGGTCGATCTGGAGGCCAGTATTGACAAGCGGCAATTGCGCTTCATGGGGCCGACCTCGGCCTATGCCTATCTTGCGATGGAACAGGCCATCGCCGACAGCGGGCTTGAGGAGGGCGAGGTCTCGAACGAGCGCACCGGGATCATCGCAGGCTCGGGCGGCCCGTCGACCAGCAATCTTTTCGCAGCGCATAACATCGTCGTCGAAAAGGGCGCGCCGAAGCGGATGGGTCCGTTCATGGTGACGCGCGGCATGTCATCCACGGTCTCGGCCTGCCTTGCCACGCCGTTCAAGATCAAGGGCGTGAACTATTCGATCACCTCGGCCTGCTCCACATCCGCGCATTGCATCGGCAACGGTGTCGAGCAGATCCAGATGGGCAAGCAGGATATCGTCTTTGCCGGCGGCGGCGAGGAAGTCGACTGGACGCTGTCGTGCCTGTTCGACGCGATGGGGGCGATGTCGTCGAAATACAACGACGCGCCGGAAACCGCGAGCCGCCCGTTCGACGCCACCCGCGACGGCTTCGTGATCGGCGGCGGCGGCGGCATGGTGGTGCTGGAGGAACTGGAGCACGCCAAGGCGCGCGGCGCGAAGATCTATGCCGAGGTCACTGGCTACGGCGCCACATCCGACGGCTATGACATGGTCGCGCCTTCGGGCGAGGGCGGCGAGCGGTCGATGCGGCTGGCGCTGTCGACGATCGGCGACCGCAAGGTGGATTACATCAACGCGCATGGTACCTCGACCCCTGCCGGTGATGTGACCGAGGTCGAGGCGGTGCGTCGCGTGATGGGCGACGATCACCCGGTGATCGGCTCGACCAAGTCGATGACCGGCCACAGCCTGGGCGCCACCGGCGTTCACGAGGCGATCTATTCGCTGCTGATGATGCGGGGCAGCTTCATCGCCCCCTCGATCAACATCACCGAACTTGACCCGGCGATCCGCGAGGGCGAGATCGTGACCGAACTGATGGACAATGTCGATGTCGACACGGTGCTGTCGAACAGCTTCGGCTTCGGTGGCACCAACGCCACGCTGGTGATGAGCAAGTATAGCGGGTGATCCCACATGGCTGATCTGATGACGGGCAAACGCGGGCTGGTGATGGGCGTCGCGAACGAACGTTCGATCGCCTGGGGCATTGCCAGCGCGCTGCATGCCGAGGGCGCGGAACTGGCGTTCAGCTATCAGGGCGAGGCGTTCGGCAAGCGGGTGGAACCCCTGGCCGCCAGCCTCGGCTCGGACCTGCTCGTCGATGTTGACGTGACCGATGATGCGTCGCTGGATGCGGCCTTCGCGAAGATCGCCGCGCGATGGGACCGGCTGGATTTCCTTGTCCATGCCATCGCCTATTCCGACAAGACCGAGCTGACCGGCCGGTTCATCAACACCAGCAAAGCGAACTTCCAGAATTCTCTGGCGATCTCGTGCTATTCGCTGATCGACGTGGCGCGGCGGGCAGTGCCGATGATGACGCAAGGCGGCACGATCCTGACGCTGACCTTCCAGGGCTCGAACCAGGTGATGCCGTTCTACAACGTCATGGGCGTGGCCAAGGCGGCGCTGGAATCAACCGTGCGCTACCTGGCCAATGACCTGGGCCCCGAGGGTATCCGGGTCAACGCGATCTCTCCCGGCCCGATGAAGACGCTGGCCGGCGCGGCGATCGGCGGCGCGCGCAAGACCTTCCGCGAGACCGAGGCCAACGCGCCGCTGCGCAGCAACGCGACGCTGGAGGCCGTCGGCGGCACCGCCGTCTACCTCGCCTCCGACCACGGCGCCTGCACCACCGGAGAGATCGTGCATGTCGATGGTGGCTATCACGTGATCGGCATGGCGCAGCCCGAGAATCTCTGAACACCGCCCCGGCAACAATTCCCAACGATCATGTCCGATCTGGAAACAGTGTGTTACGGGCGCCGGACGTTACGGAATCGTCCGTTCTGGAGTAACCTTGCGTCCGGTGGAGGAGCGCTGATCGACGCGCTGGGAGCAGGTTTCGGATTTGATTTTCTTTATTTCGACGTCAATCCTTTGTGCTGCCACGGTCTGTGCGCTGTGCCCGCGGCCCACATTCGGGCCCGCGATCACGCTGTCGGGGTTCGACGGCATCGGCGTTCTGGTCGGTTTCGTCGCCTTCGTCCTCGCGGCGACGGTGCTGGGTCCGGTCTTTGGCATCTCGGTGCTGATCACGCTCCTTCTCCACGAACTCGGCCATGTCATCGGCCATCAGATCCTCGGCCACCGCAACACCCGGTTCCGGCTGATTCCGCAACTCAGCGCCGCTCCGATTTCCGACGATCCGCATGACAGCGACGGCGAAGTGCTGTTCGTGGCGCTGATGGGTCCGGGCTTTTGCCTGGCGCCGATGGTGCTTGCGCATCTGGGGTCGATCTGGCTGGCGCCAAGCAACCCGGAGGTGGCGGCCAGTTTCCGGATCTTCGCGATCACCTGCGGCACGGTCAATTTCATCAGCCTGATGCCGTTCTGGCCGCTCGATGGCGGCCGCTGCGCACGGATCGCGGCGGCAAGCATCTGGCCGGCCTTCGCGCCGGCGATCACCGTCTTCATGGCCTCTGCCCTTGCCGTTGCCGCCTTGCGCACCGGGTCGTTGGCCTTGCTGGTGGTGGCCGGCATCGGCCTGCACAGCCTGTTGCGCGGCAGCCGGACGAAACGCCATCCACTGCATCCCGACACCGGAGTCGTGGCGCTGGCCGCCTATGCCTTCACGCTCGCCGCGCATTTCAGCGGCGGCTGGCTGTTGATGTCGCTTTATCTCTGATCCGCCCTTCCATCGCCCGCGGCGCCATGCCAATCTTTGCCCCGGAAGGGGAACCGGCATGGCCATCAAAGCATGTATCTTCGACGCCTACGGCACGCTTTTCGACGTCGCCGCCGCCGCCCGCGAAGCCGCGGCAGAGCCGGGGCGGGCGGCCTTTGCCGAGGTCTGGCAAAAGGTCGCAAGCGATTGGCGACTGAAGCAGCTGCAATACACCTGGCTGCGCGCCGTGGCGGATGCCCATACCGATTTCTGGGAGGTGACGCAGAACGGCCTGGACTGGGCGCTGGACGCCTCGAAGCTCGACGATCCGGACCTGCGCGAACGCCTGCTGGCGCTATACTGGGAATTGTCCGCCTATCCCGAAGTGCCGCAGATGCTGGGCGCGCTCAAGTCAGCGGGCTACCAAACGGCGATCCTGTCGAACGGATCGCCGGACATGCTGGCCGGGGCGGTTCGGTCCGCGCAGGTCGGCGACCTGCTTGACGATGTGCTGTCGGTCGAGGCTGTCGGCGTCTTCAAGCCGCACCATTCCGTCTACCAGCTGGTGCTCGACCGGTTCGACTGCGACCGGGGCGAGGTGCTGTTCGTCTCATCGAACGGATGGGATGCGGCGGCGGCGGCTGGCTTCGGGTTCCACTGCGTCTGGGTCAACCGCGCCGGCGAACCGATGGACCGCCTGCCCTGGACGCCGCACAAGGTGCTGAGCGATCTGACCACCATCCCCGACCTTGCAAGGACGTTCTGATGCCGAAATTCACCACCTTCGACGGCGTGCAGCTGGCCTATGCCGATGAAGGCGACGGACTGCCGGTCCTCTGCCTGTCGGGACTGACCCGCGACGGGCGGGATTTCGACTATCTGGCGCCGCATCTGCCTGACGTCCGGCTGATCCGGCTGGATTACCGTGGCCGCGGCAACTCGGACCGGGCCGATCCGGCGACCTACACGGTTCCGGTCGAGGCGCGGGATACGCTGGCGCTGCTGGATCATCTGGGGGTGGCGCGCGCCGCGATCATCGGATCATCGCGCGGCGGGCTGATCGCGATGACCCTCGCGGCCACCGCCAAGGACCGGCTGCGCGGCATCTGCCTGAACGATATCGGACCCGAGATCGGGCAGAGCGGGCTGGACGTGATCATGAACTACATCGGCCGCGTCCCGGCCTTCAGGACACAGGCCGAGATGGCCCTGGCGATGCCCGAGTTGCGGCCGGGCTTCGAAGACGTCCCCGCCTCGCGCTGGCGCGAAGAGGTCGAGCGGCACACGGTCGAGACCCCCGACGGGCTGATGCTGACCTACGACCCGAAGCTGCGCGACGCGGTGGTCGCCACCGGCGACGGTCCGGCCACCGATCTGTGGCCGCTTTTCGATGCGATGAAGGACCTGCCGCTGGCGGTGATCCGGGGCAAGAACTCGAACCTGCTGTCGCATGAAACAGTGACGATCATGGGCCGCCGCCGGCCCGACATGATCGCGGTCGATGTGCCGGGTCGCGGCCATATCCCGTTTCTCGACGAACCCGAGGCGCTGGAGGCGATCCATGCCTGGCTGGAGATCTGCCAGTGAACCTTGCGATGATCGAGGCGGCGGCGGCGCGGCTGGCGGGACACGCGCGGCGCACGCCGCTGCTGGACTCGCCGTTTCTGGACGAGATCGCCGGGCGGCGGGTTCTGGTGAAGGCCGAGTGCCTGCAGCATACCGGCTCGTTCAAGTTCCGCGGCGGCTGGTCGGCGGTGTCGGCGCTGGACGCAGAGCTGCGCGAACAGGGCGTGATCGCCTATTCCAGCGGAAATCATGCGCAGGGCGTGGCGCTGGCGGCGAAGCTGCACGGCGTGCCCTCGGTGATCATCATGCCCGCCGACGCGCCGCGGCTGAAGATCGACAACACCCGCGCGCTCGGGGCCGAGGTGGTGCTTTACGACCGCGCCCGCGAAGACCGCGATGCGATCGGCGCGACCCTGTCGGCGGAGCGCGGGCTGACGCTGATCAAGCCGTTCGACGAACCGCAGGTGATTGCCGGCCAGGGCACCACCGGCCTCGAGATCGCCGAACAGGCCGCTGCGGCGGGCGTCGATGCGGCCGATGTGCTGGTCTGCTGCGGCGGCGGCGGGCTGACATCGGGCATCGCGCTGGCGCTTGCGGAAAAGGCGCCCGGCCTGCGGGTGCGCACCGTTGAGCCCGAAGGCTTCGACGACGTGGCGCGCTCGCTGCGCTCGGGCCGGATCGAGAGGAACGACAGCCAGTCAGGCTCGATCTGCGACGCGATCCTGACGCCGTCGCCCGGCGCGCTGACCTTTCCGATCCTGCAGCGGCTCTGCAGTCCGGGTCTTGCAGTGCCCGACGAGGATTGCCTGCGGGCGATGGCGGCCGCGTTCACCCGGCTGAAGATCGTGCTGGAACCGGGCGGCGCGGTGGCGCTGGCGGCGGCGCTCTATCACCCCGACCAGATCGCCGGCGACGCGGTCATCTGTGTCGCCTCTGGCGGCAATGTCGATGCCGAGATGTTCGGGCGCGCGCTGGACAAGTACGCGGAGTAGCGGATGGCAGAGTTCACGATCGCCAGTTTCAACGTCAAGAACCTGATCGGCGCGGAGCGGGAATATTACCGGTTCGAGCGCTACACCCCCGAGGAACAGGCCTGGAAGGAAGACTGGCTGGCCGACCAGCTGCTGACGATGGATGCCGATGTGATCTGCTTTCAGGAGATCTTCGAGGAAGACGCGCTGCGCCATGTCATCGCCGAGACCGACCTGCGCGGCGCGGCGATGAACGATGCCGCCCTGCCCGACCGATCGAAGCGCTATGCCCGCAAGGCGATTTTCCGCAAGCTGGCCTATACGCCCTATACCGATGCCGCGCTCGCCCTTGCGCCGAACGCCAATGACGGCGCGCCGGGGCATCGCCGCCCCGGCCTGGCGGTTCTGTCCCGGCTGGGCTTTGTCGGCGATCCCGAGATCGTGCAGGTCTGGCCGCGCCGGTCGAGATTCCGTTTCAGGAGCTGACCGGCGAGGATGGCGGCAGCTTTCGCCTGTCGCGGTTGTCGCGCCCGATCCTGAAAGTGCGGGTGCCGGTGGGCGGCCATGTCGTGACGGTGTTCAACTGCCATCTGAAGTCGAAACTGGGAGAGTTTCCGCGCCGCCCCGGCGCGCCCTATGCGCCAGAGGCGAACCTGCTGGATTATGACCCGCATGCGCGCGGGCTTGGATCTCTGCGCGCGGGGCTGCGGCGCATGGCCGAAGCCTGGGTGCTGCGCGGGCTGGTCCTTGACGAGCTGACCCAGGGCCGTCCGGTGATGGTTCTGGGCGATTTCAACGACGGCGAACATGCGGTCTCGACCGAGATCATCACCGGCGAGGCGCCGTTCCGCAACTATGCCTGGATGCGCCGCCATGACGCCGTCGAGGCGCATCAGCGCTATTCCGAGGCGGAAGCCGCGCAGATCCTTGAAAGCATCGAGCGGGTCCGGCTGCATTCGGCGGAAAAGATGTTCGTGCGCAAATCTTCGCGCGACATGGTGTATACCGCCGCGTTCGGCGGCGTCTTCGAGAGCCTCGACCAGATCCTGATGTCGCGGCATTTCCACCCCGATTACCCCGAAAGGATCGGCGAGATGGACTATTTCAGCGTCCTGAACGACCATCTGACCGACGGCTCGCATCCCGAAGCGCCCTACAACAAGCTGGCCTCGGATCACGGCCAGATCATCGCCCATATGCGGCTGGAAGAATGAGGGATTGCGCTGCGGGCTGCGCCCGCGCCACGATGCCTGCGGCGCGGATATTTGGACTGAAAAGAAACCCCGACTGACCCCGAAGAAAAAGCGCGTTCAGCGGAGCCGGGGCGGATCGCAAGCGCGGATGCGCGTCGATGCAGGCGGCCTGGGGCACGCCATCCCGCTTCAGGCAGGCCGGTCCGGGGCATTGCCGTATCGGCATCTTGGCGCTGCCCGGATGGTCGGCGAGGCCGCTCGACCCGCGACAGGCCGGGTGCCGGCCGGCGGGTCGCCGGGACCCTGACGACCGGCGCGAGTTAATTGACATCGCAAACTACTATCGGCAGGATCGTTGCGGGAGGATGGTCGTGCGCATTCAGGTCTGCATCATCGGGGGCGGTCCGTCGGGACTGTTGCTGGCG
This sequence comes from Brevirhabdus sp., assembly GCA_024637315.1. Classification (GTDB taxonomy): domain Bacteria; phylum Pseudomonadota; class Alphaproteobacteria; order Rhodobacterales; family Rhodobacteraceae; genus JAHEAO01. The sequence continues at coordinate 18,191 of JAGXFH010000081.1, read as the reverse complement.
CAATTGCTGGATCTGCAGGGTATCGAAACGGTGGTTCTGGAACGCCGCAGCCGCGCGCATGTCCTGGGGCGGATCCGCGCCGGGGTGCTGGAATGGGGCAGCGTCGAGTTGCTGCGCAAGGCCGGCGTCGGCGATCGGATGGACGCCGAGGGCTTTGCCCATGAGGGCATTTACCTTGCCGCGCAGAATCGCGGTTTTCGAATAGATTTCAATGCCCTGACCGGGCATCGGGTGATGGTATACGGCCAGACCGAGGTGACGCGCGACCTTTATGATGCGCGTGACCGCGCCGGTGGCAGGGTGCTGCACGGGGTCGAGGGTGTCGCGCTGCACGGTGTCGATGGCAGCGATCCGCATGTGACCTTCACCCATGACGGCACTGAAAAGCGGATCGACTGCGATTTCATCGCCGGCTGCGACGGCTTTCACGGCCCCAGCCGCCGGGCGATCCCGGCCTCGGTCCTGCGCGAATTCGAGCGGGTCTATCCGTTCGGCTGGCTTGGCGTACTGTCCGAAACGCCGCCCGTTGCCGATGAACTGATCTACGCCAATCACGCCCGCGGCTTCGCGCTCTGCTCGATGCGCAATGCCAATCTGTCGCGCTACTACCTGCAGGTGCCCGCCGACGAGACCGCCGGAACCTGGAGCGACGACGCCTTCTGGGATGAATTGCGCCGCCGCATTCCCGGCGACGCCGCCGAGACGCTGGTCACCGGTCCCGCGATCGAGAAATCCATCGCGCCGCTGCGCTCTTATGTCGCCGAGCCGATGCGCTGGGGGCGGCTCTTGCTGGTCGGCGATGCGGCGCATATCGTGCCGCCGACCGGCGCCAAGGGGTTGAACCTTGCCTTCAGCGACGTGCATTATCTGCACGAGGCGCTGACGCGATACTATCTGGGCGACGATGCCGGGATCGAGGGCTATTCGGGCCGCGCACTGGCGCGGGTCTGGAAGGCCGAGCGGTTCAGCTGGTCGATGACAACGATGTTGCACCGCTTTGCCGATCAGGGCAGCTTTGGACAGAGGATACAGGAGGCCGAGTTGGCCTATCTGGAAGGCTCGGCCGCGGCGCAGACGGCGCTGGCCGAAAACTATGTCGGATTGCCGTTCTAGGGGGTGCCCATGCAGATGCTCGATCTTGGCGATGTCACGCTTCACTACGCCGATCAGGGCGCACCCGGCGGCGCGCCGGTGGTGTTTGCCAATTCGCTTGGCACCGACATGCGGCTTTGGGACAAGATCCTGCCGCTGCTGCCCGGTGGCCTGCGGATCATCCGCTACGACAAGCGCGGGCATGGCCTGTCGTCCTGTCCGCCCGCGCCCTATTCGATGGGCGCGCTGATCAACGACGCGGAACGGCTGCTTGACCATCTCGAGATCCGCGACTGCGTTTTCGTCGGCCTTTCTGTCGGCGGCATGATCGCGCAGGGACTGGCGGTCAAGCGTCTGGATCTGGTGCGCGCGATGGTGGTGTCGAATTCCGCCGCCAGGATCGGCACGATGCAGATGTGGGCCGACCGGGTCGCGGCGGTGAAGGCGGGCGGGATCGAGAGCCTGGCCGATGCGGTGATGGAGCGCTGGTTCGCGAAGGCATTTCGCGCCACGCCGGAACTGACCGGCTGGCGCAACATGCTGACCCGCACCCCGGCCAACGGCTATATCGGCTGCTCGGCCGCCATTTCCGGCACCGATTTCTACACCCCCACCGCCGGGCTGACGCTGCCCAGCCTGTTCATCGCCGGGTCCGAGGATGGCGCAACGCCCCCCGACCTTGTCCGCGAAACCGCCGATCTGGTGAAAGGCGCCCGGTTCGAGCTGATCCGCGGCGCGGGCCACCTGCCTTGCGTCGAAAAGCCGGACGATTACGCGGCAATCCTGACCAGCTTTCTGAAGGAGATAGGCCATGTCTGATGCTCGTGACCAAGGCACCGCCGCGCGCCGCCGGGTGCTGGGCGATGCCCATGTCGACCGTTCCCGCGCCGACCCCGACGCCTGGGAGGCGCCGTTCATCGATCTGATCACCGATGCTGCCTGGGGCCATGTCTGGGCGCGCGGCACGATCAGCGACCGCGAGCGATCGATGATGACGCTGGCGCTGCTGGCCGGTCTGGGCAATATTGAGGAATTCCGCCTGCATCTGCGCGCCACCGCCCGCACCGGGGCCAGCCGCGAAGACGTTCTCGAGGCGCTCTTGCATGTCGCGATCTATGCCGGTGTGCCGCGCGCCAATCACGCGATCAAGGTGGCCAAGGAGGTCTATGCCGAAATGGATGCCGAGAATGACTGACGCCCGCCTGATCCCGCGCGACCGCAGCGCTCACCCGGTGCCCCGCGATCCGGATTACAAGACCTCCGTCGCGCGTTCGCCGAACCTGCCGCTGCTCTCGATGCCGTCGACACTGACCGAGGAAACCGGGCCGGTCTTCGGCCACGGCCTGATCGGCGCGCTCGACAACAACCTGATCCTCAATTTCAGCCAGGGCGCGGCGCCGGCGATTGGCGAGCGTATCCTGCTGCATGGCCGGGTGATGGATGAAAACGCGCGGCCGGTGCCGAACACTCTGGTCGAGATCTGGCAGGCCAATGCCGGCGGGCGATACCGGCACGTGAAAGACACCTATTTCGCCCCGCTCGATCCGAATTTCGGCGGCTGCGGCCGGACGCTGACCGACGAGAACGGCCAATACCAGTTCCTGACCATCCGTCCCGGCGCCTATCCCTGGCCCAATCGCGGCAATGACTGGCGGCCGATGCATGTGCATTACTCGATCTTCGGTCAGGGCTTCGGCCAGCGGCTGATCACGCAGTGCTATTTCGAGGGCGATCCGCTGATCGACCGCTGCCCGATCGTGGCGACGATCAAGGATCGAAGCCAGATCGACCGGCTGGTAGCGCCCCTCGACATGGCGCGCGCCAAGCCGATGGATTTCCTTGCCTACAAGTTCGACATCGTGTTGCGCGGCCGCCGCCAGACGATGTTCGAGAACCGCCCGGAGGGGATGTGATGGTGCAAAAGCTCGACACGCTGACCGAAACCCCGTCGCAGACCGCCGGGCCTTACGTCCATATCGGCTGCATCCCCAGCTTCGCGGGCGTCGAGGGCGTCTATCCCGAAGACCTTGGCTTGCGGGCCGTCGAGCAAGGCGCCAAGGGCGAGACGATCACCATCACCGGCAGCGTCCATGACGGCACCGGCTGGACGCTGCGCGATGCGATGCTGGAAAGCTGGCAGGCCGATGCGGTCGGGCTTTACCCCGGTCAGGACGGCGCCGATCCCAAGGTCAACGGCTTCTGCCGCTTTGCCGCCGACAAGGACAGCGGTGAATTCACGCTGCAAACGATCAAGCCCGGCGCGGTGCCGGGTCCGGACGGCACCTGGCAGGCGCCGCATATCGCGCTCTGGATCGTCGCGCGGGGGATCAATACCGGCTTGCAGACCCGGATCTATTTCGAGGACGAGGACAATTCCGCCGACCCGTTGCTGGCCCGGATCGAACAGCGCCCGCGTGTCGAGACCCTGATCGCGAAGAAAACCGGCGATGGCCAGTACCGGTTCGACATCCGCTTGCAGGGTGACGGCGAAACCGTGTTCCTGGACATCTGATGGCGGATTTCCTGCTGATCCACGGATCGTGCCACGGCGCGTGGTGCTGGCGCGATCTGCTGCCGCTGTTGCGGGCGCAGGGCCACACGGCCCGCGCCATCGACCTGCCGAGCGCGGGCGCCGACCCGACGCCACTTGCGGATGTGACGCTGGACCTCTACGCCGAGGCGATCCTCGCCGCGATGACCGGCCCGACCGTGCTTGTCGGCCATTCGGCGGGCGGCTTTCCGATCTCGGCCGCCGCGATGCGCCGCCCCGACCTGATCCGGCACCTTGTCTATCTGTGTGCCCATCTGCCGCAAACCGGCAAGTCGATGATCGACCGCCGCATCGATGCCAAAAGCCAGCCGCTGCTGGATGCAGTGCGCAAGGCGGCGGACGGCGTCAGCTATTCGGTGATCCCGGACAAGGCGCGCGAGAAATTCTACCAGGACTGTCCCGACGCGGCCGTCGCCTATGCCAGGGCGCATCTTTCGCCGCAGCCGATCGCGCCGCAGGCCACACCGCTGACCGTCACCGACACCCTCCGCTCGCTTTCCAAAAGCTATATCCGTTGCCTGCAGGACGGCGCGATCCCGCCGGACTTCCAGGCCGAGCTTTGCCGCGAGTGGCCGGAATTCAGCGTTTACGAAATGGATTGCGGCCACTCGCCCTTTTTCGCCCAGCCCGCTAGACTGGCCGACATCCTGCATCAGATCGCCGAGGCATCATGACCAATCCGTGCATCATCTGCGTCGCCATCACCGGATCGGTTCCGCGCAAGGAAAACAACCCCGCCGTACCGATCACCGTCGCCGAACAGATCGAATCGACCCATGCGGCGTTCGAGGCCGGCGCCAGCATCGCGCATTGCCACGTCCGGCAGGAGGACGGCACCCCGACCTCGGACCCCGAACGGTTCGCGGCGCTGAAGGACGGCATCGAAAAGCACTGCCCCGGCATGATCGTGCAGCTTTCGACCGGCGGGCGGTCCGGTGCCGGGCATGAACGCGGCGGCATGCTGCCGCTGCGCCCCGACATGGCTTCGCTTTCCGTGGGCTCGAACAATTTCCCGACCCGCGTCTACGAGAACCCGCCCGATCTGGTCGACTGGCTGGCCTCGGAAATGTTGAAGTATGACGTGAAGCCTGAGATCGAGGCCTTTGATCTGTCACACATCTTTCAGGCGGTGAAGATGAGCGAGGACGGGCGGCTGAACAAACCGCTCTACATCCAGTTCGTGATGAACGTGAAGAACGCGATGCCCGCCGACAAGGAGGTGTTCGACTTCTACGTCAGGACGGTGAACCGCATCGCGCCGGACGCCCAGTGGTGCGGCGCGGGGGTCGGCCCGGCGCAGATCAAGGTCAACGAATGGTCGATCGCGGCGGGCGGCCATACCCGCACCGGGCTGGAAGACAACATGCGCCTGGACCGCGACACCCTGGCGCCCTCGAATGCCGCGCTGGTCAAGCGCGCGGCCGACCTCTGCGCCAGATACGACCGCCCTGTCGCCACCTGGATGCAGGCCCGCGACATCCTCGGGCTCAGGTCCGCCGGCTGATGCCCGCCAGCCCGATCGACAGCGCGCTCTACCGCGACCTCTTCCACGATGCAGAGGTCGGCACACTGTTCACCGACAGCGCCGAAATCCGCGCGATGATGCTGGTCGAAGGCGCGCTGGCAAAGGCGCAGGCCGCCCACGGGCTGATCCCCGACACCGCCGCCGCCGCCATCGACCGCGCCGCCCGCGAGGTGCAGATCGACCCCGCCGCCCTGTCAAAGGCCACCGGCCAGAATGCCGTGGTCGTGCCCGCCTTCGTCGCGGCGTTCCGCGCGGCGATGAACGCGCCCGAGCATGCGCAATACCTGCATTGGGGCGCGACCTCGCAGGATATCATGGATACCGCGCTGGTGCTGCGGCTGGCCCGCCTGCTGGCGATCCAGCAGGATCGGCTGACGACGCTTGCCAGGGCGCTCGGGACACTGGCCGGCGCCCATGCCGAGCTGCCGATGGCAGGCCGCACCTACGGTCAGGTGGCGACGCCGACGACCTTCGGGGCGGTCGCGGCAAGCTGGGGCGCGCCGCTGCTGCGCCATCTCGACCGCCTGGCAGAGCTGAAGCCGCGCCTGTTGCAGGTGTCGCTGTCCGGCGCCGCCGGGACGCTGTCGATGATGGGCGATCACGGCCCCGGCATACGCGCGGCGCTGGCGCAGGCGCTGAACCTCGGCGATCCGCAGGCAAGCTGGCATTCGACCCGCGACGGCGTCGCCGAATTTTCCGGCTGGCTGACGCTTGTCACCGGAACGCTTGGAAAGATCGGCGAAGACCTGCTGGTGATGACCCAGACCGGCATTCAGGAAATCACGCTCGGCACCGGCGGCTCGTCCTCGACCATGCCGCAGAAAACCAACCCGGTGCTGCCCTCGCTGCTTGTCGCGCTGGCCCGCCAGACCAACGCGCTGAACGCCGCGATCCAGGGCGCGGCCCTGCACCGCCAGCAGCGCGATGGCGCGGCCTGGATGGTGGAATGGCTGAGCCTGCCGCAGATCTGCATCGCCTCGGCCCGCGCGCTCGCCGCCGCGACCGAAATCGCCAAGGGCCTCGACCCCGTCCCCGGCCGGATGCGCGCCGGCATCGACGACGGGCCCGGCCTGATCTACGCCGAGGCGTTATCCTTCGCGCTGGCCGGGATCATGCCGCGCCCCGAGGCGCAGCAGGCGGTCAAGGCGCTCTGCCAGGAGGCCGCCGCGACAGGCACCCCGCTCGCCGCGCTGGCGGCGGCACGATGGCCCGAAGCGGCGCCGCCCGGCCTCTTCACCCCCGAAGCCCAGCTTGGCCTCGCCCCCGCCGAGGCCCGCGCCTTCGCCAAGGCCGCGCGCGCCCTCTGAGCCTTCTCCATCCTGAAAATATCCCCGCGCGGAGCGCACCGCGATGCGGGCGACGCGCGCCGCGCATTTTCTTCGACCGCGGCGCCCTTCCCAACCCGATAACCCGCCGCTAGTGTGCCGCGAAACCGGCCTTGCCCCCTGCCGTTACCGGACCCCCGATGCACAATCGCCTCGCCCTGATCTTCATCCTGCTGACGGTCACGATCGACACGATCGGCATCGGCATCATCTTTCCGGTGCTGCCCGACCTGATCGAAGAGGTCACCGGCCGCCCGATCGGTCAGTCCGCGCTCTGGGGCGGGGCGCTGGCGACCTCCTTCGCGCTGATGCAGTTCCTGTTCGGCCCGGTCATCGGCAATCTGTCGGACTGCTACGGCCGCCGCCCGGTGATGCTGACCGCACTGGCGGTGATGGCGCTGGATTATCTGGTGATGGCGGTGGCGCAGACGATCTGGCTGCTGATCCTCGGGCGGATCGTGGCGGGCATCACCGCCGCCACCTATGCCACCGCCAGCGCCTACATGGCCGACATCTCGACCCCGTCCGAACGGGCGAAGAATTTCGGCCTGATCCATGCGGGGTTCGGCATCGGCTTCGTGCTTGGCCCGCTTCTGGGCGGGCTCTTGGCGACGATCGACCTGCGCGCTCCGTTCTGGGCGGCGGCGGCGATCGCCGGGGCGAATTTCATCTTCGGCTGCATCGTGCTGCCCGAATCCCTTGCCCCGGCAAAACGCCGCGGCTTCACCTGGCGCCGCGCCAATCCGCTGGCCGCGTTCCGCGCCATCGGCACCCTGCCGGGGCTGAGGCCCTATCTGTGGGTGATCTTCGTCTATTCCGTCGCGTTCCAGTCCTATCCCTCGATCTGGGCGTTCTTCGGCAAGGCCCGATTCGGCTGGGATCCCGAATGGATCGGCATCTCGCTGGCCATTTACGGCGTCAGTTCGACCCTGGTGATGATCTTCGCCGTCGCCCCGGCGATCCGCTGGTGGGGCGAGCGCAACACCGCGATCTACGGGATGGGCTTCGAGGTCGGCACATTCGTCTTCTTCGGCCTGGTCCGCTCGGCCCCCTGGGCGCTGGCCTGCCTGCCGATGGCGGCGGTGGGCGGCGTCGCCGGACCGGCCATTCAAGGCGTCATGTCGAACGCCACGCCCGACGATCAGCAGGGCGAACTGCAGGGTGTCCTGTCGTCGATCGCCGCGGTGGCGATGTCGGTCTCGCCGATCGTGATGACGGCGGTGTTCTTCTTTTTCACCCGCGACGGCGCGCCGGTCCACGCACCGGGCGCACCGTTTCTGCTCTCGGCCCTGCTTATGGTCGTTTGCGTGCTCATTCTTGTCGTCCGTCCGCGGGCAAGAGCGATGGCCTGAGCCCTAGCCTCTCGAAAAAGGAACCCAAAATGCCACAGATCAAAGCCGCCGTCTGCCACGACTTCGCAAAACCGCTGGTGATCGAAGAGGTCACGCTCAGCGATCCCGGCCCCGGCGAGGTCATGGTCGATCTTGCCGCCTGTGCGATCTGCTATTCCGACATCTCCTATCTCGACGGCGGCTGGGGCGGCACGCTGCCGGCGGTCTACGGCCACGAGGCGGCGGGCCGGGTTTCGGCGGTCGGACCCGGCGTCACCCGCTACGCGGTCGGCGATACGGTGCTGGCGACGCTGATCCGCTCCTGCGGCCATTGCGCGCCCTGCGCCAGCGGCAAGCCGGTCCTGTGCGGCGCGCCCTATGACCGCGCGACGGGTCCGCTGTCGATGCCGGACGGCAGCACGCTGGAACACGGGATGGCCGTGGGCGGATTCGCCGAGAAGGTCGTCGTCGATCAAAGCCAGCTTGCCGCGGTCCCCGACGACATGCCGATGGATGCGGCCAGCCTTCTGTCCTGCGGCGTGATCACCGGCGTCGGGGCGGCGGTGAACGCCGCCGGCATCCGGCCCGGTCACGTCGTGGTGGTGATCGGCGCCGGCGGCGTCGGCCTCAACGCCATTCAGGGCGCGCGGATCGCCGGGGCCAGCCGGATCATCGCGGTGGACATGACCGAGGAAAAACTGCAGACCGCCCGCGATTTCGGCGCCACCGACGGGGTTCTGGCGAACGCCGAGAAACCCTGGCGCGAGGTCAGGGAGATCGCCGGGCGCGCCGCCGATGCGGTGCTGGTCACGGTCGGCGCGGTCAAGGTCTATGACGACGCCCCCAGATACCTCGCCGCCGGCGGCAGGGTGGTGATGGTCGGGATGCCGCATTCGGGACAGGCCTCCAGCTATGAACCGGTGAACATCGCGGCTCTCGGCCAGGGCATGATCGGCTCGAAGATGGGCGATGTCGTGCTGTCGCGCGATATTCCCTGGCTGGTCGACCTCTACCGGCAAAAGCGGCTGAAACTGGACGAGCTGATCTCGGGCCGCTGGAAGCTGGACCAGATCAACGAGGCGATCGCCAGCACCCGCTCCGGCGCTGCACGGCGCAACGTGATCATTTTCTGACGGCGACGCCTGCGGCGTCACGACAGGGTTTGCGCCGCGTCGCGCTGCCTTCGGCGAGGATGTTTGATCTGAAAAGAAAGCAGCGGCCGCTGCATCATTCGTCCGGAAATATCCCCGCCGGAGGCACGCCGCCTCGGAACGAGGCGGCAGACAGATATCCGGGCCCGGAACGGGCCGCGATTTCTGGACGGCGGCGGCGATTGGTGCTTTGGTCGACCGCGACGGTGATCACGACGGGGAGGCGGATCGGTGAAACTGCAAGAGCTTGAGATTTTCGTCGTGGCGCCGCCGGCGCCTGGCTGGGGCGGGCGCTACTGGATCTTTCCGAAACTGACCACCGATACCGGCATCGTCGGCTACGGCGAATGCTACGCCTCGACCGTCGGGCCAGAGGCGATGAAGGCGGTCATCACCGATGTGTTCGAGCGCCACATGGCCGGCGAGAATCCGGAGAATATCGAGCGGATGTTCCGTAGGGTCTATTCCTCGGGCTTCACCCAGCGCCCCGACCCGACCGTGATGGGCGCGTTTTCGGGGCTGGAGATTGCCTGCTGGGACATCCTTGGCAAGGACCGCGACCGGCCGGTCTGGGCGCTTCTGGGCGGGATGATGAACGAGCGGGTGCGCTCCTACACCTATCTCTACCCGCAGCCGGGCCAGTCGATGGACGCGTTCTGGACCTCGCCCGACCTGCATGCCGAGGCCGCCGCCGCGATGCTCGATCTCGGCTTCACGGCGCTGAAATTCGACCCGGCGGGGCCCTACACGATCCATGGCGGCCACCAGCCCGCGATGTCGGACATCACCAAATCGGTCGCCTTCTGCAAGGCGATCCGCGAAGCGGTCGGCGACCGCGCCGATCTGCTCTTCGGCACGCATGGCCAGTTCACCACCGCCGGCGCGATCCGGCTGGGCCAGGCGCTGGAACCCTACAGCCCGCTCTGGTTCGAAGAGCCGATTCCGCCCGACAACCTGCTGGAATTCGCCGAGGTGGCCCGCGCCGTGCGCATCCCCGTGGCGACCGGTGAAAGGCTGACCACCAAGGCGGAATTCGCGGCGCTTCTGCGCACCGGCGGCGCGAAGATCCTGCAACCGGCGCTGGGCCGGGCGGGCGGCATCCTGGAGGCCAGGAAGATCGCCGCCATCGCCGAGGTCTTCAACGCCGAAATGGCGCCGCACCTTTATGCCGGCCCGGTCGAATGGGCCGCCAATATCCAGCTTGCCGTCTCGATCCCCAACCTGCTGATCGCCGAGACGATCGAAACCGGCGGCGCCTTCCATCAAAAGCTGATCCGCAACACGATCCGCTGGGAAGCCGGCTTCCTGCACGCCCCCACCGGCCCCGGCCTTGGCATCGATTTCGACGAGGATGTCGCCCGCGCGCATCCCTATGCCGGAGACCGGCTGCATCTGGAGATGCAGGAAGCGCCCTGCGACTATGTCAACGGCAATGATTTTCAGGGCGGCGCGCCACCGGTCAAGGAGTGAGGCCGGACCTGCGCGCGTCCTCTTGAACCACCGCAGGTTGCAAGGGCCTGACTCTCGGGGCCGAATTGTGCTATGTGTTTGTGCATAGATCGCCACCAATTCGGAAATTCCGCGGGAATTATCCATGCAGCCGGATTTCGCTCCCATCGTTTCCATGACCCCGGTCATTGTCTTTCTGGCGCTTGCCGCGGCGCTGGGTGTTTATCTCTGGTGCTTTCGCTGCGGCACAAGGGCGTTCTGCCGCAAGCTGCATCACTGGCTCGGAGAGCCCTGCGATGAGCTGATCCAGGCGCTGACCAATGTCCGCTGGCCGCTGGCCGTGTCGGTGCTGATCTTCCTGCTGTTCGTCTGGTCGGCGCAGACCCACGAGGTGCTGGCCAAGATGGCCGAACGCCTGCGCGAAGAGGTCGCGATGGGGCAAGGCGATGTCGGCGTGATGATCGCGGCGTTCGTGACCGGGCAGAACTTTCTGGCCTTCCTGCTGCTGATCCTGCTTTACATCGCGCTGTTCATGAACGCGGACTGGCTGCTGCATGTCCGCGACCCGGCGGGCAAGCTGGCCCGCTTTCGCCGGCCGCTGGCGCAGCTGACCGCGTCGCTGCCGCTGGCGGGGGTGCTGATCGGCTCGATCCGCGCCGCCTTCGGTGATATCGGCGATGGCCTGCTGTTGCCGCTGATCGGGCTGCCGGGGGTGATGATGGTCATGGCCTCCATCGTGATCTTCTTCGTCTTTGGCCGGGCGCCGGACTGGCTGGTCAGGGACAATCCGAAACTGCCCGAAGGCGCACAGCGCACCCGGGCCGTGCTGCTGGCGCTGCCGATGGGGCGGCTGGTGCTGAACCTCTTGTCGATCCCGCCGCTTCTGGCCAGCGACACCCACCGCGCCGCCTTCCGCGCCGTGGCGGTGTTCGTCTCTCCGGTGGTGCTGTGCATCTTCCTGGCCGCGCCGGTCGCGATCCCGCAACTGGTCGGCCCTGCGGGGGTGCTGTTCCTCTTCGCCATCGGCCTCAGTTCGCTTCTGAGCGCGCTGACCCGGTTCGGCGACAAGCTGCGGCTGCCGCTGATCGGCATCCTGGCGCTGACCGGCGTGGTGTTCTCGGCGCTTGACTGGACCGACAATCACCTGGTGCCACAGCAGCCCCTGGCCGCCGCCGCGATGGTGCGCGATCCGGTCGCCGCGTTCGAGCGCTGGTCGGCGCCGCTGCGCGATCGCGACGGCAGGATCGAGGCGCCGGTCTACGTGGTCGCGGCGCAGGGCGGCGGGCTTTATGCCGCGACCCATACGGCGCTGTTCCTGGCCCGGATGCACGACATGCCGGAGGATGCGCAATACCGGGTGCCAGCCACGGCGCGGATCTTTGCGGTCTCCGGCGTCTCGGGCGGCTCGGTCGGTGCGGCGGTGTTCGAGATCGTGCGCTCCAGCGGCGTCTGCGACCCGGCGGTCAACCCCAAGGCGCCAACGCTGAACTGCCACACCACCATCGTCACCGAGATCATGCGCCACGACTTCCTGTCGCCGCTGATGGGCGGCCTGCTGTTCACCGATCTGGCCGCACGGCTGATCCCGCCGGCAGGTCGGTACCTGGTGCTTCCCAGCCGGTCGGAAGCGTTGCAGCGGTCGTTCGAGCACGCGATCTTCGAGACGCTGACGCTCTATGGTCTGAGCGAACAGCAAGCCGCCGCCGCCTATGCCTTGCCGCTCGCCGAGGCGCGCCGAAAGGACAACCGGATCAACTCGCCGCTGATGCTGTTCAACACCACGGACGTGAATACCGGCGAGCGCGTGGTGATCAGCCGGCTCAGGGCGATCGACCTGACCAAACCGAACCACCTGCGCGCGGTGCGCACCTATCTCGACATGATCCGCTGCCCGGACCTTGCGCCGGAATGCCCGGCGCCGTCGATGCTGGCCGCCGCGCTGATCAGCGCCCGGTTTCCCTATGTCACGCCGGCCGCCAGCGTCTTTACCAGCCGCGGCACCAAGCTGCGCCTTGTCGATGGCGGCTATTACGAGAATTCCGGCACCGAGACCCTGCACGACCTGATCGACGCGCTCGGGCGCTACCGCAACGAGGTGCGCTTCGAACTGGTGGCGCTGGATTTCGAACCGCCCTCGGATGACGAGATCAGCCGCGCGCACTGGGCTGGCGAAACCCTGTCGCCGATCCGCGCGATGCTGGCCACCCGGCAGGCGCGCGGCGAATTGCCCAAGCGCCGCAGCGAAAATCGCCGCGCCAGCAACTGGCACCACAGCGCCATCCGGCTGGACCGGCAGGAGAATGAATTCACCCTCGGCTGGATCCTGTCGCAGCGCGCGCTGGACGAGATCTCCTGCCATGTCTGGGATGATTACACCTGCGGCGCGCTTGGCATCGCCCAAACGCCAACCATGGCCCATAACCGGTGCGTTATTGACCAGTTGCGCCAGCAGGCCCCGACCTCGCTGTGCGGCGCCAAGGCGGTGCAAAGCACATTGCAATGAAACGAATATTTGAAATCCCCGCCGGCCCTGTTATCTGTTGCCGACCACAGCAGACAGGCCCTGATGACCACCATCGCCGACATCGAGGAAATGATCGCCCGGATCGGTATCGGCGACCGAAAGGCGTTCGCGTCGCTTTATGATGCGACCTCGGCGAAACTTTTCGGGGTCTGCCTGCGTATCTTGAACAATCGGGCCGAAGCAGAGGATGCGCTGCAAGAGGCTTTCGTCAGGATCTGGCAGAAGGCCGACAGCTACGCCGCCAACGGCTACAGCCCGATGACATGGCTGATCACGCTGACGCGGAATCTGGCGATCGACAAGCTGCGGGCCCGCAAGGCGCCCGCCGATGACATCGACGACATTCCCGACCTCAGCGCCAGCGGCCCGACGCCCGAGGAGGCGGCGGTCGCCGCGTCCGAAGCGGCGCGGATCAAGGCATGTCTCGACGAACTGGAGGCGGACCGCGCCCACGCGGTTCGAGGAGCGTATCTGGAGGGGGAAAGCTACCAGGAGCTGGCGGATCATCACGGTGTGCCGCTCAATACAATGCGAACCTGGCTGCGCCGCAGCCTTCTGAAACTGAAAGAATGCCTGAGCCGATGAGCCAAGCCGACGATCACGACGAAGACGACATCGCCCTGGCGGGCGAATATGCGCTGCATCTTCTGGATGCGGATGCCCGTCTTGCGTTCGAGCGTCGGCTCGCCGCCGAACCCGGTCTGCGCGCGCTGCTGCGGGACTGGGACGAGGGGTTCGTCGCGCTGGCCGACGACGTCAAGCCCGTCGCACCGCCGCGCAAGCTCAAGAAACGGATCGAGCGCGCGCTTTTCCGCGCCAGTGACCCGCGGTCCGCCGCGCCGCGCCGCGGCTTTTCGCTTGGCGGCCTGTTCGGCGCGCTGACGGCGGCCGTGCTGATGCTGATGCTGGTGGTGGCGCTGCCCGAAACCCGGCTGACCCCGCCGGGACCGACCTATACCGCAGAGCTTGCCGCCGACGACCAGTCGCTGATCGTGCGAGCCCGGTTCGATCGCGCGGCGAACGCGCTGCGCCTCGACCGCGTGGCGGGCGACGCCCTGCCCGGCCGGGTGCTGGAGCTTTGGCTGATCGCCGAGGGCGCCAGCGCACCGGTGTCGCTGGGCGTGCTGCCTGCCGACCAGCGCGCCACGGTGGCGGTTCCCGACGACCTGATCGCCGCCCTTGCCGGCGGCACGCTGGCGATCAGCGACGAGCCTCCGGGCGGCTCGCCCACCGGCCAGCCCACCGGCGCGGTTCTGGCCGTCGGCGCGGTCACGACACTTTAGGACGCTGCGCGGCCCCCTGCCCGAGGCCTGACGCGCCTTTGAGGGCTTGGTCTCTCAAGCAGGTCCAGGAACGCCATGAAAATTTCAGGCCGCCGAAAAAACTCCGGCATGGGCGAAACTTTCACCGATCCGGTTCCGTCTCTTCAATCATGAACGGGCAAGACGCCCCGCCAGAACCAAACCAAGGAGACGATCATGACCATTCGCACACTCACCCTCGCCACTGTTGCCGCTCTTGTCGCTGGCGCTGCCGGCGCCCAGGCGGTCAATCCGGGCGATATCCAGCTTGCCCTCAAGGCCGGGGTTCAGCCGGGCGCCTACAGCACCGCGCAGCTGATCCGCCTGCTGGACGCCCAGCGCGAGAACCAAACCGCACGGATCGACTTCATCCTGCGCGAAACCAACGACGCCGCGACCCGGATGGATGTCAGCATGCCCGCCGACCGGTCGACCGCCACCTTCGGCAGCAACGTCAATTCCGAAAACCACTAGGTCCGGCTCCGGACGTTCCAAGGGCTATCCCGCACCGATCCGGCACAACCCGCCCGCAGCCACAAGGCCGCGGGCGTTTTCCTGTCCGCCACGCGCGAGCCGCAGAAAATTGCACGGCGGAAGAAACTGTTGCCCGCCCGCCTGCGTGACTACGCCACCTCCGGGCACTCCGCCCCCCAACAAACCCCAAGGAGTATCGCCATGACGTTCCACAAATCCCTTCTGACCACCGCAATCCTTGCCACCACCGCTGGCGCGGCCTTCGCCGCCGGCCACGCCACGGCGCCGATGGTCGATGCCGGCGATCAATCCGTCGCCAACGGCGTCGTCAGCGCCGACAGGATCATCGCCGGTGAAACCGGCTGGCTGGTGGTCCACCGCACCGATGCCCAGATGACGCCCGGCGCCGTCGTCGGCCATGCGCCGCTGCGCGAGGGCGAGAACATCGACGTCGCCGCGATCCTGACCGAAGCGGTGACTTCGGGCGAGATGCTGATGCTGATGGTCCATTCCGAAGCCGACGGCATGCAGGCCGGCATCTTCGAATATACGCTCGGCGCCAAGGAAGACGGCCCGATCAGGATCGACGACCAGCTGGTGATGACGATCATCGCCGCCCAGTGATCGGGGCCAGTGATCCGGGCCAGTGATCCGGTTTCGACAGCGGGCACCGCCCGCCCGCGGATGTAACGAGCATGCTGTTTTGCACAGCGGCCCCTTCGGAAACTCTTCCCGAAGGGGTTCTTCGTTCAACTGCCGAAATCGGGCGAAAAAACCGGTGCGGTGTGAAACTTGTCACCACCGCCTGACGTGGCTTCTGTCACAGCCGGGGCAAATGCTTCGGCATCACATCGAAAGGACCACGCCATGACTCTCGCCAGAACCGCCCTGACCCTCTGCGCCATCGTCTTGTCGACCGGAACCGCCTTCGCGGCCAGCCATGCGATGGATAACCCGATGGTCGGCGGCGCGCCGATGCTGGCCGACAGGAACATCGTCGAGAACGCCGTCAACTCCGCCGACCACACCACGCTGGTTGCCGCGGTGAAGGCCGCGGGCCTTGTCGATACGCTGGCCGGCCCCGGCCCGTTCACCGTCTTCGCGCCGGTCAACGACGCCTTCGCCGCCCTGCCCGCCGGCACGGTCGAGACGCTCTTGCAGCCCGAGAACAAGGACCTGCTGACCAAGATCCTGACCGCGCATGTCGTCGCGGGCAAATGGCCGGCCAGCGACATCGCCGCCGCCGCGCGCGCCTCCAGCGACGGCTTCTACCACTTCAACGCGATCTCGGGCGATGCGCTTTCGGCGCAGGTGCGCGGCGACAACGTCTACATCTTCGATGAAAGCGGCAATGCCAGCCTGGTCACGATCTCCGACGTCGACCAGTCGAACGGCGTGATCCACGTCATCGACAAGGTCTTGCTGCCGAAATGACGCGCCTTGCAGCGGCACTGATGGCCTGAAGCACAGCGCGGCCTGGCGTCGCATTTCGGCCCGTCAGTCGCCCCGCCCCGGCTGCCGGTTCCGGCCGGGGCGGGCGACTATATTGCCACTAGATGTTTGATCCCGGACTTTGATGGTGCAATGTTTTCCATGGATTGGAAGGAGGCACTATGGGCCAGGTACTTCACGGGAGCGCCACCACGACAGAGGCAGTTCGTCGGGCGATACAACACAGTCAAGAGAGCCTGAGGGCGCTGGCGAAGCGCTACGGGATCAATCAGAAGACCGTCGCGAAGTGGAAGAAGCGGGACGGTGTGGCGGACATTCCGACAGGACCGAAAGACCCACGCTCCACAGTGCTGACGATGGATGAAGAAGCTGCGGTTGTCGCCTTTCGCAGGCACACGTTGCTGCCGCTCGACGATTGCCTCTATGCGCTTCAGCCGTCGATACCGCATCTGACGCGGTCTTCGCTGCATAGATGCCTGCAAAGACATCGGATCAGTCGGCTTCCCGATGTGGACGGCGACCTTCCTGCAAAGAAGAAGTTCAAGGCCTACCCCATCGGCTTCTTTCACATCGATATTGCCGAGGTTCAAACGGCGGAAGGCAGGCTCTATCTCTTCGTGGCAATTGATCGCACGAGCAAATTCGCCTTCGTCGAGCTTCATCGCAAGGCCCTGCGCAGAACCGCCAGACGGTGCCGCGGTGAACGGCGATACCGTGGGTCTCGGCCAGTTCGGCAACCAACTCGTCGAGCGTGATCTCGCCCTTGGCGGCGACGCGCGCTTCGATCCAGCGGGTCACCCCCGCCAGCTTGCCGTGCCCGCCGCCATTACCTTGGGGCCGCGGCACAAGCGATCCGGTTTCGCGCCGCAGCTTGATAAGCTCGTTCACGAATTTCGGCGACACCCGGAAATGACGCGCCGCCTCACGGTGTCCGTGGCCCTCGTCGACAAACGCGGAAACCCGCGTTCGTAGCTCTATCGGATGTGGCTTTCCCATCTGTGACCCCAATATCTGCCTCAAAGGCAGGGAATCACATCGCGGCCAATCTGGGAATCCTGAATCCGAATGGCAGAGATACGCTTGTCTTATGCTGATCCCGGCTCTTGTGCGAAGAAAGAGCCAGCGCGCGCCACGCCATTTATGGCGCGCGCTGGCGGTGGCTGGATCGTCACAGGCTTGGTCGTGATGGACCGTTTTAGAGTGTGATCAGCCATCGTCTTCGCCTGAGGCCTGAACGGATACAGAGCGGCACGAAGCTCTCTACGACAAGCATAGGACACGCGAAGATGAAGCATAGGACACGCGAAGATGACAAAGGATACCATCGGAATCGACATCTCAAAAGACACGCTTGATGCCCACCGCCTGAGCACGGGCGAGACGGCGCAATTTCCCAACTCCCCAGCAGGTCTGCGTGCGCTGCGTCGCTGGATCGGAGCAAAAATGCCGGGGCTGGTGGTCTTTGAGGCGACCGGTTCTTATCACGCCCCCCTTGAGCGCAGCTGTGCAGGCATTCTGCCGCTCGTGAAGGTAAACCCGCTACAGGCCCGCCGCTTCGCGCAGGCCCGCGGGACACGGGCAAAAACCGATGCCGTTGATGCGCGCGTTCTGGCCATGATGGGAGCGGCGCTCAATCTTGTGCCGGATAGGGTTGGCGATGAAAATCAGCCTGAGCTCAAGGAGTTGCAGGTCGCGCGCACGGCCTTGATCAAGGAGCGCACGCGCCTGTTGAACCGCCTGAAGACCCAGACCATGGCTTTGACCAAGCGTCAGACCAAAGCGCGGATCGCCCAAGTCAAACGTCAGATCACCGAGTTGGAGAGCGCGCTGCTCTCGCTTTTGAAGGAATCCCCGAAACGCGCGCGCGCCCTCGACATTCTCTGCTCGATCCCCGGGCTGGGGCGGGTCACAGCTGTCGCGATCCTGATCGAGTGCCCGGAAATCGGCACCATGGGCCGCAAGCAAATCGCCAGTCTCGCGGGCCTCGCGCCGATGACACGACAATCAGGTCAGTGG
>JAGXFH010000080.1 GCA_024637315.1 Brevirhabdus sp. | reverse complement strand
GCCACTTTCGCCTTGAATGCCGGGCTGTGGTTCCGGCGCGGTCGTCTTGACATTGGTCTTCTCCTCGCTCGCAGCATCATGCTGCTGTTGCGCAGAAAATCCACTTATCCCGGCTGTTCAGATTTCCGGAACCACCTCTGATCGCGGCGGCGATCCGCGAGAACGGGCTGGAGGCGGCGCAGTACCAAGTGGCGCTGAAGCAGGTCGAGGCGCTGACCGCGGTGGGCCAGGGGGCCGGCAAGCAGACGGTGATCGTGCCGGCGCAGGCGCTGGAGGCGTTCGGCGATGCGTTCAAGATGCTGAAGGGCCGGGTCTGATGGCCTTGTGGCAGGAATGGTGGGTCTGGGTGTTTGCCGGCATCGGGCTGGTGGTTCTGGAAGTGATCGTGCCGGGCTACATATTCCTGGGCTTCGCCATCGGCGTCGCGGTGACCGGGCTGTTGATCGTTTTGGGGCTGGTCGGGGCGTCGCTGCCGGTGCTTATCCTGATTGCCGCGGTGCTGTCGCTGGTCGCCTGGCTGGGCTTGCGGCGCGTCTTCGGGCTGCGCGGGCGGCAGGTGAAGATCTGGCACCGGGACATCAACGACGAACCGTGACCGTGTTCATCTCGCTGCGCCGCGCGGGGATAATTCGGCTGAAAAGCGACCGGAGGTCGGGTCAGGACCGGGCGAAGCCGGAGTTGAGCTGCCATGCGGTGGCGATTTCGGACTGGATCGCCTGGGCGGCGGCGCGCGGGTTCTCGGCGCGCCAGACCGGGCGGCCGACGACGATGTGATCGGCGCCGTCTGAAATCGCCTGCGCCGGGGTGGCGATGCGTTTCTGGTCGCCCTTGTCGGTGCCGGCGGGCCGCACGCCGGGGGTGACGATCAGCTTGCCGGCGGCTTCCGGCAGGGCGCGGATCATCGCCGCCTCTTGCGGAGAGCAGATCACACCGTCGGCCCCCGCCTCCATCGCGCGGGCGGCGCGGTCGATCACCAGATCGGGGACGGTCCCGTCGCGGATCAGCGCCTCGTCGAGATCGGCGCGGTCGAGCGAGGTCAGGATCGTCACCGCGAGGATCCTGAGGCTTGATCCGGCCGCGCCCTGCTTTGCGGCGCGCACCACATAGGGATCGCCGTGCACCGTCAGCAGATCGAGATCGAACTGCGCGATGCCGCGCACCGCGGCCTCGACTGTGGCCGGGATGTCGAACAGCTTCATGTCCAGAAAGATCCGCTTGCCGTATTCGGATTTCAGCTCGTTCGCCAGCGCCAGCCCGCCGCCGGTCAGCATGCCGAGGCCGATCTTGTAAAAGCTGGCCGCGTCGCCGATCTGTTCGGCCAGTTTCAGGCCGTCCAGCGCGTTCGGCAGGTCGAGGGCTACGATCAGGCGGTCATCGGTCATCTGGCGCTCCGGTGGATTTCGGCCTGTCTACAGGGTTTCGGAACCTATTTGAAGCCAAGAGCATCAAGCCAAGAGCACCGGGATTCGGGGCTAGAGCGCAGCGAGAGGCAGCGCACCTTCGATTCAGGCTTTTTCCGCAACGCCCTGAGCGGTGTCCGGCCAAGCGGCAACCGCGTTTCGGCAAGATTTCGCCCGCCGCCGCGCCGGTCGGAACCGAGCCTCACGGCAAAAGGTTGCCTTGTCAGATACCCAACGCAGAGGAGAGGCAATCATGGCTTACAGACCTGAAACAGACGATCCAAACCGAAGCGACATGACCCGGCGCGACTCGTTTCGCGTTGTCAGCGGCGAAGGCAGCGGCAATGCGGTCTGGTTCATCGCGGGCGCGGTTGTCATCGCGCTGGTACTGGTGGCTATCGTCGTCGGAACCGGCGGGGACTCTGACACGGTGCCCGCTGCAATGGAACCGGCGACCGGGGCTGACGTCGATGTGACCGTGCCGGGTGCGGTCGAGACCGCGCCGGCCGTCGATGGCGCAGCCGCGCCGCCTGCCCCGGAAGAGGCGCTGCCCCCGGCAACCGAGGAACAGATGGTTCCCGGCGCCGACACTGCCAACTAGGCAGCGTGACTGAAGAGCCTGGGAGGCATCCGATTTGGGTGCCTTCCTGGCCTGTTCAGGCTTGAAGCGGGCGACCGCGACCCCCAAATACCTTTAGAGGCCCGCAAAGGGGCCGCGCCGCGACCGCGGGCGGTTCGATGGACGGGCGCTTTTGAAAAGGAGAATGCCGATGAACATGGAAAAGTTCACGGAGCGGTCGAAGGGATTTCTGCAGGCAGCCCAGACGATTGCAATGCGGGAAAGCCACCAGAGGCTGGCCCCCGAGCATTTGCTGAAAGCATTGATGGATGACGATCAGGGACTTGCATCCAACCTGATCAAGCGCGCGGGCGGAGAGCCGGCGCGGGTTGTCGAGGCAGTGGATGCCGCGCTTGCCAAGATCCCCAAGGTCACCGGCGATGCCGGGCAGACCTATATGGACCAGCAGACCGCCAAGGTGCTGGACGAGGCCGAGAAGATCGCCAAGAAAGCCGGCGACAGCTTTGTGCCGGTCGAGCGGATCCTGACGGCCCTGGCTGTCGTGCGCTCGCCCGCCAAGGATGCGCTGGAAGCCGGTGCGATGACCGCGCAAAAGCTCAACGGCGCGATCAACGATATCCGCAAGGGCCGCACCGCCGACAGTGCAAGCGCCGAGGAAGGCTATGACGCGCTGAAGAAATATGCGCGCGACCTGACGGCGGCCGCCGAGGACGGCAAGATCGATCCGATCATCGGCCGCGACGAGGAAATCCGCCGCACGATGCAGGTGCTGTCGCGCCGCACCAAGAACAACCCGGTTCTGATCGGCGAACCCGGCGTCGGCAAGACCGCGATTGCGGAAGGTCTGGCGCTGCGGATCATTGACGGCGACGTGCCCGAGAGCCTGCGCAACAAGCGGCTGATGGCGCTGGACATGGGCGCGCTGATCGCCGGCGCGAAGTATCGCGGCGAGTTCGAGGAACGGCTGAAGGCGGTTCTGGCCGAGGTCACGGCGGCGGCGGGCGAGATCATCCTGTTCATCGACGAGATGCACACGCTGGTCGGTGCCGGCAAGGCGGACGGGGCGATGGATGCCTCGAACCTTCTGAAACCGGCCCTGGCGCGCGGTGAACTGCACTGCGTGGGCGCGACGACGCTGGACGAATACCGCAAGCATGTCGAGAAGGACGCGGCCTTGGCCCGACGGTTCCAGCCGCTGCTGGTCGCGGAGCCGACGGTCGAGGACACGATCTCTATCCTGCGCGGCATCAAGGAGAAATACGAGTTGCACCACGGGGTGCGGATTTCCGACTCGGCCCTGGTGGCGGCGGCGCAGTTGAGCCATCGCTACATCACCGACCGGTTCCTGCCGGACAAGGCGATCGACCTGATGGACGAGGCCGCCAGCCGGCTGCGGATGGAAGTGGACAGCAAGCCCGAGGAACTGGACAACCTCGACCGCGAGATCCTGCAAAAGCAGATCGAGGCCGAGGCGCTGAAAAAGGAAGACGACAAGGCGTCGAAGGACCGCCTGGAGAAGCTGACCAAGGAATTGGCGGATCTGACCGAGAAATCCGAAGCGATGACGGCGCAGTGGCAGGCCGAGCGTGACCGGCTGGAAGGCTCTCGCGGGCTCAAGGAACAGCTGGACCGGGCCCGGATGGAACTGGACCATGC
Source organism: Brevirhabdus sp. (assembly GCA_024637315.1). Taxonomy (GTDB): domain Bacteria; phylum Pseudomonadota; class Alphaproteobacteria; order Rhodobacterales; family Rhodobacteraceae; genus JAHEAO01. The sequence continues at coordinate 6,172 of JAGXFH010000080.1, read as the reverse complement.
CAAGCGCGAGGGCAATCTGGCGAAGGCCGGAGAGCTGTCCTATGGCGTGATTCCGCAGCTGGAGAAGACGCTGGAGGTGGCCGATGCCGAAGGCGATGCGCGGATGGTCGAAGAGGCCGTGCGGCCCGAGCAGATCGCCGAGGTGGTCGAGCGCTGGACCGGGATTCCGACTTCGAAGATGCTGGAAGGCGAGCGCGACAAGCTGTTGAAGATGGAAGAGGAACTGGGCAAGCGGGTGATCGGCCAGAGGACCGCCGTGAAGGCGGTGGCCAATGCGGTACGCCGGTCGCGCGCCGGGTTGCAGGACGAAAGCCGTCCCCTGGGGTCGTTCCTGTTCCTTGGACCCACCGGCGTCGGCAAGACCGAGCTGACCAAGGCGGTGGCCGAGTATCTCTTCGACGACGACGCGGCGATGGTGCGGATCGACATGAGCGAATTCATGGAGAAGCATTCCGTGTCGCGTCTGATCGGCGCGCCTCCGGGCTATGTCGGTTATGACGAGGGCGGCGTGCTGACCGAGGCGGTGCGGCGCCGGCCCTACCAGGTTGTGCTGTTCGACGAGGTCGAAAAGGCGCATCCGGAGGTCTTCAACGTGCTGTTGCAGGTGCTCGACGACGGGGTGCTGACCGACGGTCAGGGCCACCGGGTCGATTTCAAGCAGACGCTGATCGTGCTGACCTCGAACCTTGGGTCACAGGCGCTGAGCCAGATGCCCGAGGGCGCAGATCCGGCCGATGCCAAGCGCGACGTGATGGAAGCGGTGCGGGCGCATTTCCGGCCGGAATTCCTGAACCGTCTCGATGAGACGATCATCTTCGACCGGCTGAGCCGGGCGGATATGGACGGCATCGTCGAGATCCAGCTGCGGCGGTTGCAGAAACGTCTGGCGACGCGCAACATCACCCTGGATCTGGATCAGAGCGCGAAATCCTGGCTGGCCGATGAGGGCTATGACCCGGTCTACGGCGCGCGGCCGCTGAAGCGGGTGATCCAGCGCAGCCTGCAGGACCCGCTGGCCGAGATGCTGCTGGCCGGCGATGTCGCCGACGGCGACACGATCCCGGTCAGTGCCGGGGTCGAGGGGCTGATCATCGGCGACAGGATCGCCGCCTCGAACCAACCGAAGCCGGATCAGGCCACGGTGCACTGACGCCTGCGCCCTGCTGAACAGGAAAGCCCCGCCGATCGGCGGGGCTTTTGCCTTCGGCGAGGATATTTCCGGACAAATGATGAGAGGCGCCGCGCGGCGAGGATGCAGGGGCGCGGCCTTTGAGGTCTATTTCTCGATGCTCCGGCCGATGGCCAACTGGCCCCGAAGCGGGTTTGGCAGGTCGGTGAAGCTGGCATCGGGATGGGTGCCGAGCGCATCGAGGAACTTGCTGAAGAAGGCGCGCGCGGCGGCGGCGGCGGCGATGTCGGATATCTCGGGATCGGTCAGGCCGTGCATCCTGAGCGCGTCGAGATGCGCGGGCGTGACGGCGGCGGCGTCGCTGGCGATCTGCTGGGCATAGTCCATCGCCGCGATATCGACCGGCAGCAGGTCGGAATGGCGGAAATCCATGGCGATGGCGCGCAGTTCCTCGGCGGTGAAAAACCCGTTCAGCAGCGCCTTGCCATGCGCCAGGGCGCAATAGGAGCTGCGCAGCGCCAGCGCGGCGGCGAGGGTGACGAGTTCGTAGCGGCGCGGATCCATGCGGGATCTTATGGCGTCCAGCAGCGCCGACCATGCGTCCATGTATTCGGGGCGATGGCCGAAAGCACGGACCATGTTGGTCACGCGACCATCCTGCCTGCGTGCCTGGTCGTAGAGTGCCGCAGTGGCGCCGGTCGCTGCGTCCTCGGATACCGTGGTCACAAAGCTCATCCCTATCACCCCGTGCTGTCGGCGGATGTCCGACGGTAGCACGGGGCGAGGGATTCGCCATAGGCTTGGCTGCTACTTGGGCAGCAGCACCGTGTCGATGACGTGGATCACGCCGTTCGACGCCATGATGTCGGCGGCGGTGACGGTGGCGTTTTCGACCTTGACCGAAGCGCCGCGGCCGTTGGTATGCAGGGTGCTGCCCTCTGCGGTGGTCAGCGTTCCGCGCTTGCCCACGAGAGTCGAGGCGGGATAGTTGCCCGGCACCACGTGATAGGTCAGGATCTTGACGAGTTGGTCCTTGTTTTCCGGCTTCAGCAGGGTTTCGACGGTGCCGGCGGGCAGCGCCTCGAACGCGGCATTGGTCGGGGCAAAGACCGTGAACGGGCCCTCGCTTTTCAGCGTGTCGACAAGGCCGGCGGCCGAAACCGCGGCGACAAGCGTCGAGAAATCGGCGTTCGAGCTGGCGACATCGACGATGTCGGGGTCCGACTTCATCATCGGGGTACAGGCGGCGGTGATCGCCAGGGCTGCCGCGGCAGCGACGGATTTGAATGCAAAACGACGGTTCATGGATCAATGTCCCTTCTGGTTCTGAAAAGAGACGGGGCGGGCCTGCGCCCGCCCCGTCATGGTTGTCCGGCCTACATTGCCGAGGCGGGCAGGATCACCGCGTCGATGACGTGGATCACGCCGTTCGAGGCCTCGATATCGGCAGTGGACACAGGTGCTCCGTCCACCGTCACGCCACCTTCGGTCATGATGGTGACTTCGCTGCCTTCGACCGTGGCGGCCTTCATGTCGTTGGTCAGGTCGGTCGACATCACCTTGCCCGGTACAACGTGGTAGGTCAGGATCGCGGTCAGCTTGTCCTTGTTCTCGGGCTTCAGCAGATCCTCGACCGTGCCTTCGGGCAGCGCGGCGAAGGCGGCATCGGTCGGCGCGAAGACGGTGAACGGGCCTTCGCCCTTCAGCGTCTCGACGAGACCGGCGGCCTGGACGGCCGCGACCAGGGTGGTGAACGATCCGGCATCGACGGCGGTGTCGACGATGTCCTTGCTGTGGCCGCCTGCAAGGGCAGGGCTGGCGAGCAGGGTTGCGGTGGTGATCGAAAGGAATGTGCGGCGTAGCATGTAACTTCTCCTTTAAAGTTTGACGTGCCCGTCTTCTTGGGCATCGGTCTGGTTACGGCGGCTGCGCCCGATTGGATGACCGGGGTTTCCCGCCGATCGTGTTTGACGGAACCGGCGCACGCGCTAAGCTGCGGGTCTTGCGGAATTCCACGCAACTTTTCGTGATCCGGAGCGAGGATTTCGTGAGAATTCCGGGTCCAACAGCATTGTGAGATCAGTTGGTTTGGCTTTGCTGCGCGTGGTCTCTAAGACTGGGCAAGAGGACAAGCTGGAGCGACATATGCCTGCACGCTGGAAAAATGATCTGAACTGGTCGGATGTGACGCCGAAAGCGGTATATCTGAGCCGTCGGCAGTGGATGGCGGGTGCGGGCGCGCTGGCGGCGGGCGCGTTTGCCGGGCCGGGGATGGCCGGGATCACGACCGTGCCCAGCCGGTATTCCACCGATGAGGCGCCGAACGCGCTGGAAGAGATCACCGGCTACAACAACTTCTACGAATTCGGCACCGGCAAGGAAGATCCGGCAGACAACGCGCATCGGCTGACCACCGATCCCTGGTCGGTGACGATCGACGGGCTGGTCGACAAGCCCGGCAGCTACGATCTGGCGGACATCCTGGCGGGCCTGACGCTGGAGGAGCGCATCTACCGGCTGCGCTGCGTTGAGGCCTGGTCGATGGTGGTCCCCTGGGTCGGGTTCGAACTGGCGACGCTGCTGGACCGGGTCGGCGTGCAGCCCTCGGCGCGGTATGTCTATTTCGAAACGCTGGTGCGGCCCGAAGAGATGCCGGGGCAGAGATATCCGATCCTCGACTGGCCCTACCGCGAGGGGTTGCGGCTGGACGAGGCGATGCATCCGCTGACGCTGCTGGCGACCGGTCTGTATGGCGAGGAGATGCCGAACCAGAACGGCGCGCCGATCCGGCTGGTCGTGCCGTGGAAATACGGCTTCAAGTCGATCAAGTCGATCGTGCGCATCTCCCTGGTCGAGGATCAGCCGGAGGCGACCTGGAACATGCAGAACCCGCGCGAATACGGCTTTTACAGCAACGTGAACCCCGAGGTGGATCATCCGCGCTGGAGCCAGGCGAGTGAGCGCAAGATCGGCGGCGGGTTGTTTGCCCGGCGGGTGCCGACGCAGATGTTCAACGGCTACGGCGACGAGGTTGCGGGGCTTTATGCCGGGATGGACCTGGCAAAGTTCTACTGATGCAGCTGACCTCGGTCCTGACCTGTCCCGAATGCGGCGCGAAATCCTCTGAAAAGATGCCCGAGGATGCCTGCCAGTGGTTTTATGAGTGCAAGAGCTGTGGCGCGGTGCTGAAACCGAAGCCCGGCGATTGCTGCGTCTTCTGTTCCTATGGCACGGTTGCCTGCCCGCCGGTTCAGGCGGGAACCGGGTGTTGCGGATAGGAGCGCCGCGATGAATGACATCCTGTACCGGATCGGCGCGGTCGCGCGGCACATTCCGCCGCTGGCTATATATATAGTCGGCGTGCTGCCGGCATTCTGGTTCCTGTACCTGGGACTGACCGGCGGTCTGGGGGTCGAGCCGATCAAGGCGCTGGAACATGAGCTGGGGCTGTTCGGCCTGCAGCTGTTCATCGTGGTGCTGGCGGTGTCGCCGCTGCGCCGCCATACCGGCATCAGCCTGTTTCGCATCCGCCGGGCGCTGGGGCTGTTGGTGTTCTACTATATAACACTGCACCTGCTGGTCTGGCTGTTCCTCGACGTGCAGATCTGGAGCCAGATCTGGGGCGATATCCTGAAGCGGCCCTACATCACCATCGGCATGGCCGGGTTCGTGCTGCTGATTCCGCTGGCCGTGACGTCGAACAACTGGTCGGTGCGCAAGCTGGGCGCGCGGCGCTGGCGGACCCTGCACCGGCTGACCTACGCGGCGGCGATTCTGGGCGGGGTGCATCATGTGATGGTGGCGAAGACCTGGCAGATCGAGCCGATGATCTATTTGGGGCTGATTCTGGTTCTGCTTGCGCTGCGATTGCGCTGGAATCGGGTGGGGGTGGCCGCCTGACCCCCGACTCGACGGCCGAGGTCGAGGCGAGTCGGGGCGGATGCTCGACCAGATGGTCGAATTTTCCAGGCACCAGCCGCGATTTGCCGTTTTTTGCCTGTGGGCAGCGCCGCACCGGCCGACGCCCGCACCGCGTCGAGGCTAATCTTGTTGCCCGAATACGGCCTCTTTTGTGGCATTCCTTGCGCCAACCCCCAGATTTGGAGGTCAAAACGGGGGGCGCCGAAAAAATGTCATCTTTCTGTAAAATAGCCCTTGCGGACCCCGGCACCGATCCGTAAATACCCCCTCACCGGAGCGGCAAACAACGGCGCCACGGGAAAACAAATGGAAACGAGCAGGCGGGCGCGCCAAGTACACAGGGCGCAACGGTCGGTTTTGTTTCCGCGCTCTTTGAAATTGATAGTATCTGAAGAGATATGTGGGCGGTTTGGTTCAGTTCGATGGATCAGCCTTCTGTATATCGCGCCGGTAGGATTTCGGTCCGATGATCCGGTGTCAGCTTCACTGTTTGGACGGCTTTCGGTTTCTCTGAAACCCAAAGCACAACAAACAGAAAACTGTCCCTTCCAGCCGGAAGGGACGATGTGCAAAGGTTCGAACGTCAAGGATAAGCGTGCAAACGCTTTTCAACTTGAGAGTTTGATCCTGGCTCAGAACGAACGCTGGCGGCACGCCTAACACATGCAAGTCGAGCGATCCCTTCGGGGATAGCGGCGGACGGGTTAGTAACGCGTGGGAACATACCCTTCTCTACGGAATAGCCCAGGGAAACTTGGATTAATACCGTATACGCCCCCCGGGGGAAAGATTTATCGGAGAAGGATTGGCCCGCGTTGGATTAGGTAGTTGGTGGGGTAATGGCCTACCAAGCCTACGATCCATAGCTGGTTTGAGAGGATGATCAGCAACACTGGGACTGAGACACGGCCCAGACTCCTACGGGAGGCAGCAGTGGGGAATCTTAGACAATGGGGGAAACCCTGATCTAGCGATGCCGCGTGAGTGATGAAGGCCTTAGGGTCGTAAAGCTCTTTCGCCAGGGAAGATAATGACTGTACCTGGTAAAGAAACCCCGGCTAACTCCGTGCCAGCAGCCGCGGTAATACGGAGGGAGCTAGCGTTGTTCGGAATTACTGGGCG
>JAGXFH010000011.1 GCA_024637315.1 Brevirhabdus sp. | reverse complement strand
TCTGATGGACCGCAACTTCGGGTTTGCGTTCTTCGATCCAGCAGGTGGTGGCGATCCGGTCCTGTACCAGCACATCCTGTGGTTCTTCGGGCATCCGGAAGTGTACATCGTGATCCTGCCCGGCTTCGGGATCATCAGCCACGTCATCGCGACGTTCTCGCGCAAGCCCATCTTCGGCTATCTGCCGATGGTATGGGCGCTGATCGCCATCGGCTTCCTCGGTTTTGTCGTATGGGCGCACCACATGTACACGGTCGGCATGTCGTTGAACCAGCAGGCCTATTTCATGCTGGCCTCAATGACTATCGCGGTGCCCACCGGCGTCAAGGTATTCAGTTGGATCGCGACCATGTGGGGCGGCTCGATCGAGTTCAAGACGCCGATGCTCTGGGCCATTGGCTTCGTATTCCTGTTTACCATCGGCGGCGTAACGGGTGTCGTTCTGTCGCAGGCAGCCGTGGACCGCTATTACCATGACACCTATTATGTGGTGGCGCATTTCCACTACGTGATGAGCATAGGTGCAGCGTTCGCGATCTTTGCGGGGATCTATTTCTACCTGCCCAAGATGTCTGGCCGGATGTATCCTGAATGGGCGGGCAAGCTGCATTTCTGGATGATGTTCATCGGTGTGAACGTAACCTTTTTCCCGCAACACTTCCTGGGCCGTCAGGGTATGCCACGCCGCTACATCGACTATCCGGATGCTTTTGCCTACTGGAACTACGTCTCCTCGATGGGTGCCTTCCTGTCCTTCGCGTCGTTCCTGTTTTTCTTCGGGCTCATCGCCTACACCCTGCGTTGGGGTGCGCGATCAAAGGCGAACAACCCCTGGAACGAATATGCCGATACGCTGGAATGGACGCTGCCAAGCCCACCGCCTGAGCACACATTCGAAATCCTGCCAAAGCAGGAAGAATGGGACAAACAACCCGGTCACTAACCAATCACTCAAAACGGAAAAGGGCTCCAAACAGCGATACGGGCCTTTTTCTGTCGACAGAATTCCATGCGACCAGTTTCATTGCCCATCGCCGAGCATGAGTTTCCAATTGTTGGAAACCGCAAGCTGAAACGGTTAGCTAAAGGTTGGCAGAACATAGATCACGAACATCATCAAACAGCGTCTGATATTTCGTTCGATGAACGCAGATGATGGGGCCGCATCAAAGCGCTCAAGTATTTGTTAGCCGATGCTGGATTGCGCCTACTTCAGAGTGGTCGGTTCCCAAGCTGATCACCAAATTATCCAATACTGAATCGGACTGGTCGCATGTCAGGTGTCCAATTTTACGCCGGTGTTGCCTCGGTCAGCACGAGCCGCCCGTCTTCACGCCATTCGGGCAGGCCGCCGTCCAGCCGCTTTGCGTTCAGCCCGTGCTTGCGCAGGGCTGCGACCGCCTGATGGGCATAGATGCAATAAGGGCCACGGCAATAAGCGACGATCTCGGTGCCGGGGTCGAGCGTTGGCAGGATACGCTCCAGATCAGCCAGCGTGATGTTGCGCGCACCGGGAATATGGGCGCTGGCGTATTCATCTGCGGGGCGCATGTCGAGAACCGTCACGGAACCTTCTGCCAGTCGCGCGGCAAGGTCTTCGCGGCTGACCGGCTCAGGCGCATCTTCCCCGTCCGAGAGGCCGCGTAAGATGCGCTCGACCTGCGCGAGGTTCCGCTCGGCCACGATGCGCAGCAGCTCCATCAACGCCAGCGTTTTTGCGTCGGTCAGCCGGTAGATCACCGCCTTGCCCTCGCGCCGACTGGTGACAAGGGCCGCGCGGCGCAACTGTTGCAGATGCTGCGAGCAGTTGGCGACGGTCAGGCCGGTCTTGTCGGCCAGCGCCTCCACTCCGCGTTCCCCTTGCGCCAGTTGTTCCAACAGCGAAAGCCGCGCCGGCGCGGACAGGGCGCGTGCAACAAGCGCATATTCTTCGAGCAGGGCTGTCTTCGGGCTGGTTGACATAGGGAACTCCAAGTCCTAATCATTCAAGTAATAAATTGAATGATAGTGATTTCTCCACTTTCCGCAACCCCAAGGACCAAACCCATGTCTGAGAGCATCCTATCAGCCGAACCCGCGATCCGCCTCAGCATCTTTCTTGGCGTGCTGGCGGCGATGGCGCTGTGGGAAGTGGCGGCTCCACGGCGGCGGCGGGACATCCCGCGCGTGATCCGCTGGACGAACAACCTTGGCCTCGTGGTGCTCGACACCGTGATCCTGCGGCTGACCTTTCCGATCATCGCGGTGGGGCTTGCCGTGATGGCCGAGGACAGCGGCTGGGGTCTGTTCAACAACATTGACGCGCCTTTCTGGGTGGCCATCGTCGTCTCGATGCTGCTGCTCGATCTGGCGATCTATCTTCAGCATGTGATGTTTCACGCAGTTCCTGGCCTGTGGCGGTTGCACCGGATGCACCATGCGGATCTCGATTTCGACACCACGACCGGCCTCCGGTTTCATCCGGTGGAAATCCTGATCTCCATGGGGATCAAGCTGGCGGTGGTCGCAGCGCTCGGCCCGCCCGCAATTGCCGTGCTGCTGTTCGAGGTGATCCTGAACGCAACAGCCCTGTTCAACCACGCCAATATCGACCTGCCGCGCCCGGTGGACCGCGTTCTGCGCCTGATCGTCGTCACCCCTGACATGCACCGCGTTCACCATTCGGTCGATCCGCGCGAGACCAATTCGAATTACGGCTTCAACCTGCCGTGGTGGGATCGGCTGCTTGGCACCTACATCGCGCAGCCCGCCAAGGGCCACGAGGGGATGGACATCGGGATCGAACAATTCCGCACACGTCGTGACCTGTGGCTCGACCGTATGCTGATCCAGCCCGTCCGTGGCCCGGCAAGTGGTCATGCGCTCGATCCACGGAACACGAAAAAGGAGCCCGCCGAATGACCTCCAGCGACTTCACGCGCGGCATCCGCGAGAACAAGACCCAGGTCGCGCATCAACTGATCCAGGTGATGCTGGTGGGCTTCGCCATCGGCATGACGCGCACGGTTGTCCCGGCACTGGCCGAGAGCGAATTCGGGCTGGAGCGCGGCTCTTTCCTTTTGCTCGCGTCCTTCGTCGTGGCCTTCGGTGCGGTGAAGGCGGTGATGAACTTTGTCGCCGGGCGCTGGTCGGAGCGGATCGGCCGCAAGCGTGTGCTGTTCTGGGGCTGGGTCGTCGCACTGCCGATCCCGGTGATGATCTGGTATGCGCCCGACTGGAACTGGATCGTCGCAGCGACCGTGCTGCTCGGCGTCAACCAGGGCCTCTGCTGGTCGATGACGCAGACCGCAAAGCTCGATATCACGAAGGCCGAGGAACGCGGCCTCACCATGGGGCTGAACGAGTTTTCTGGCTATGTCGGCGTGGCCATCGCGGGAATCCTAACCGCCTATGCCGCCGAATGGCTGGGGGCACGTGTTGGCCTTCTGGTCTTCGGGATGGCGGTGGTCATCTTGGCGCTGGTCCTGACCGTTGTCTGGGTCAAGGCCGAGACGGCGGCGCACAAGGCAGCCCCCCCGAAGAACCCGCCGCGCTATCCGCAGGGCGTGTCCGAGCACCCCACGACGGGTGAGGTCTTCGCGCTGATGACCTGGCGCGATCCGCGCCTCTTCGCGATCTCCCAAGCGGGGCTGGTCGAGAAGTTCGTCGATGCACTGGTCTGGGCGCTGTTCCCCGTCTTCCTCGTGGGCCAGGGCGCGAGCCTGACGGAGGTCGGCTGGATCGTCGGTGTCTACGGTTTCGTCTGGGGCGGCTCGCAGCTCTTTACCGGGCGGCTGTCGGACCATGTGGGCCGGTTCTGGCCGAACGTGCTGGGCATGTGGATCTGCGGCGCGGGCGTGGCGATGGTGGTCATGGGCACCGGCGCGCTCTGGTGGTCGGTTTCGGCCGGGGTGGCGGGCTTCGGCATGGCGCTCCTTTACCCGAACCTCTCGGCGGCCGTGGCGGACATCACGCCGCCCGCGTGGCGCGGTTCAGCCATCGGCATCTACCGCTTCTGGCGCGATCTGGGTTACGCTATCGGCGCGCTTGGACTCGGCCTCGCCGCCAGCCTGACGGGCGCTGCGGAAGCTGCTTTCTGGTTCGTCGCGATCTCCATGTTCGTCTCGGGCGGCCTGTTGCTCTGGCTCGGAGAGGAAACCCACCCACGGCTGAACCCCGCCAATCCGGAGACCGCTGATGCCTGACACCCTTGCCCGTCGCCTTGGTTTGCTTTCGATCCTGCTGGGGGTCGTTTCCCTCGCGCTCCTTGCTGTCGCAGCCTGGGGCTTCCGGACGGGCAGCTGGCCTTGGCCGCAGACCTACGACATTGCAGGTTGGGGTGCTTGGACGGCGGGCGCAGGTGTCGTCTTGGCCTTGGCCGGATTGGCGATCTGGCTTCGCCGCAGGCAGGGCGGTGCCGGCACGGTCCTATTGGGTCTGGTCCTGTCGCTGCCCGTCGCGGCGCTTGGCGTCGCCTTCGAGATCGCCGCGCGCACCACGCCGCCGATCAACGACATCTCGACCGACACCGAAGATCCGCCGGTCTTCTGGTTCACGGTCACACCCAGCGATTACCCGGCGCAGAACGCCGAGCCGCAGCGGGCTGCCTATGCGAATGTGCGTCCGCTGGAGTTGCCAGTCTCCGCAGACGAGGCTTTCACGGCGGCGCTCGACCTCGTGGAGGAGCGCGGCTGGGAGATGCTGTCGGCTGATCCTGCGGAAAGCCAGATCGAAGCCATCGCCACAAGCCGCCTGTTCGGCTTTGAGGACGAGGTGGCGATCCGTGTCACCGGAACCGATACTGGTGCCCGCATCGACATGCGCTCGCGCTCGCGCCTCGGCCAGATCGACCGCGGCACCAATGCCCGGCGCATCGAGACGTATCTCGCTGATCTCGAAACGCGCACCCTGAACTGAGGACCGACCATGAAACACCTGATCCTTCTGAACGACCCGCCCTATGGCACCGAGCGCAGCTTCAACGGCCTGCGCATGGCCCACGCTCTGGCAAAGAATGATCCTGAAGCGGACATCACCGTCTTCCTGATGGCCGATGCGGTGCTCTGCGCCAAGGCCGGGCAGAAGACTCCGGACGGATTCTACAACCTCGAACGGATGCTCCGCCGTGTCCTGTCCGCCAAGGGGCGCGTCCTGATGTGCGGCACCTGCATGGATGCGCGCGGCCTCGCCGAGGGCGACATGATGGAGGGGGCAAGCCGATCGACCATGGACGAACTCGCCCAGGCGACTCTCGCCGCAGACAAGGTCCTGGTGTTCTGATGGCTCAGATGCTCACACTCGCCGCCCTCGCGGACGACCCGGATCGCTTCTACCTGATCGATGTGCGCGACGCCGAAGACTACGCCACGGCCCACGTGACGGGTGCCGTGCATATCCCGCTGGCCGACCTCGAGGCTCGGGTGGGTGAAATCCCTAACGGCAAAACACCCGTGACCATTTGCGGAAAAGGCGGCGGTCGCTCCGCCGAAGGCGTAGGGGTTCTGCGCAAATCTGGCCACCCGAACGCGCTCTGGCTCGAAGGTGGCACAAACGGCTGGCTTGCGCAGAACACCTGAAGACCAAGAAACCGGAACGGAGGAAACACCGGATGAACCTGAAACACCTACTTTTGGCGACAACAGTTGCACTTGGCGTCCACGCGGCACCCACCCAGGCGCAGGATGCCGCCATCGACGCCATGCAGGAATACATGATGTTCTCGGACTACGAGGCCGGCATCATCCTGCCCCAGCAACTCGACCAGACCGTCTTCGAGACCGCGCTCTTTGTCGACACCCGCGACGCAGAGCAGTTCGAGGAGGGCACGATCCCCGGTGCCGTCAATATAGAGTGGCGCGAGGTTCTCGACCGGATCGACGAGATCCCCGAGGACCGCATGACCATCCTCTTCTGCAACACCGGCAGCCTGTCGGCGCAGGCGGCCTTCGCGCTGCGGGTGGCAGGACGGTCGAACGTTGTCGTCATGCAGACCGGCTTCACGGGCTGGCAACAGGACGCGGCTTACAAGCCCTGAACCCGGGTAGAATGATAACGGGAGACCGGCTCATGCGAGACATCTATCTGGATTTCAACGCCAGCACCCCGGTCGCCGAGATCATGCGCCATGCCCTGGAGACGGGGCATGGCAATCCTTCCAGCGACCACTGGGCCGGGGTTTCTACCCGCCGGATGGTGGAGGAAGCCAGGACGAAAGTCGCGGCGCTTGTGGGCTGCGCGCCGCAGGAGATCGCTTTCACAAGCGGTGGCAGCGAGGCGAACGACCATGCGCTGAAGGGGGTGTTTGAAGCATATTGAGACATAAAACGGCGTTTGATGCGTCCAGAGATGAGATCATGGCTGGCGTCTGAGGCACCACCACGATCCAAAGGAGTTCGCGACAGATAGAAAGTATGGAACGGAAATATTACGCCCCCAGAGTCTGACGGCCCAATTGGTCATAATCGAACTTGCAGCTAATGAGATCACGGCGCGTGCGTAACCCCAACAAGGCCACGACCCGCGTGTCGATCAATAGGCCGGATACATATGAGCGACTTCCGAGAACATGCCAGAAATCATTTGCGAACAGCAGCCGGTACATACATTGGGCCGGTTGCGTCGAGGCTGTCAGCTCCGGCAGGGCGGAGTGTGAGTTCGGAGCAGTTGCGACGCAGTCATCGCAAGGACCACTTCAGCCGACATCCACGCGACCTCTGGGCAAGGTTTGGCGCTGCATTGCCGCAAAGGGTAGATAGCCCCCCGATGACTTCGGTGTCGCGGGGCCACCGAAAATGCTGTGCTTCCTTGACACGTTCGCTCCTTAGTCGGATAGTTCGCCTATGGGGTCTGCGACCGCCCCACGAGGCGCCAGCTGAAGATCGCGTTCCAAATCACCCGCAAGACGGAGGAACGCACATGCCTGCGCCCAATTCTATTTCATTCGACAAGCTCACCCGCATCATCGGAACCCCCCGCGTACCGCTCTTGCTCGACGTGCGATCCGAGGAAGATTTTGCCGCCGATCCGCGGTTGCTCCCCGGCACCACCCGGATCGATGATCAGGCGCTCGCCGCCCTCGCGCCACAACTCGGCGGCCAGCCGTCAATCGCAATCTGTCAGGCTGGGCACCGGCGCAGCCAGGGTACGGCCGCCTGGCTGCGCGCCGAGGGTTGCTCGTCGGAGTATCTCGAGGGCGGGTTCGAGGCCTGGCGCTCGGCCGGGCTGCCGTTAATCGATCCGGCGAAGCTGCCCGCGCGCGATGCGCAGGGCCGCACTATTTGGGTCACCCGCTCGCGTCCCAAGATCGACCGTATCGCGTGCCCTTGGTTAATCCGGCGCTTTCTCGATCCCCGTGCGATCATCCTGTTCGTTGCGCCCGCCGAGGTCGTGGGCGTTGCCGAACGCTACAATGCGTCGCCATTCGACATTGAAGACGTGTTCTGGAGCCACCGGGGCGAGCTGTGCACCTTCGACGTGATGCTGGTGGAGATCGGCCTGAGCATTCCCGCGCTCAATCGTCTGGCCACTATCGTGCGTGGTGCTGATACCGCCCGGCTTGATCTCGCGCCGGAGGCGGCCGGTCTGCTTGCGGCCTCGCTCGGTCTGTCGCGGATGTATTCCGACGATCTGGAGCAGCTCGAAGCCGGAATGCTGCTCTACGACGCCTTCTATCGCTGGGCGCGGGACGCCACCGACGAGACCCACAACTGGCCAACCAACAAGCCGAAGGCCGACTGATGCAGGACCGCGCATACCCCACACTTGCGGAGGCGACCCGCATCTGGGCCCGGATCGGCCTGCTGAGTTTCGGCGGTCCGGCCGGGCAGATCGCACTCATGCACCGGATCGTGGTCGAAGAGCAGCGCTGGCTGGGCGAAAAGCGGTTTCTCCATGCGCTCAACTACTGCATGCTGCTTCCGGGCCCCGAAGCGATGCAGCTCGCCGTCTATATCGGCTGGCTGATGCATCGCACGCTCGGCGGCATCATCGCGGGTGTCCTGTTTGTTCTTCCGGGCGTCGTGGCGATCATGGCGCTCAGCTGGATCTATGCGCTCTACGGCAATGTCGGACCAGTCGAGGCGCTGTTTTTCGGGCTCAAGGCCGCGGTCCTGGCGATCGTGGTGCAGGCAGTTGTCCGTATCGGCTCGCGTGCGCTCAAGAACGGCGCAATGGTCGCCATCGCCGCCGCCTCCTTTGTGGCGATCTTCGGCTTCGCGGTGCCGTTTCCGCTGATCATCCTGGTCGCTGGCCTGATCGGGTTCCTCGGCGCGCGTGCGGGCCTGCCCGCGTTCCACGGCGGCGGCGGACACGGCAGGGTGGGCAAGGTCGAGGTTGACGACGCCGATACCCTGCTGGGCGAGGAGTCGCCGGATCATACGCAGGTCAACCGAAGGTGGGCCTTTCAGATCTCCGCCGTGTTCCTCGTGCTCTGGTTAACGCCGGTCGCCTTGCTCTTTGGGGTGTTGGGCCCGGCCAATGTCTTTTCACAGATCGCGGGCTTCTTCAGCGTCATGGCGGTGGTGACCTTCGGCG
>JAGXFH010000079.1 GCA_024637315.1 Brevirhabdus sp. | reverse complement strand
TTCGGGCGCGATGAACCCCTGCTGTCCGTGCAGCGATACCCGCACCCGCGTCGGCATGCGACCCGGCGCCATGTCGCGCAGGACCACGCGGTCCAGCGTCAGCCGCACCGCATCCGAAACCGAGCGGTCGATATTCACGATCCGGCCCTGGATCGGCCCGTAATAGCGAAAGGTCAGCACCGGTTCGGCCACCAGATGCGCTCGCGTCCCTGCAAGCCCGGCACCGGCGGCGACCAGTACCAGCAACGTCAGGACCGGCCGAACCGGCTCGGGCAGATGCCGGATCAGGACCGTCAGCGCCAGCGCCAGCGCGGCCAGACCGGCATAGACCTGCCAGCCCGGTTCGAACCGCAGCGCGAAATAGCTGCCGATTCCAAGGGCAAGGCCAATCGGCACGAAGGGAAACAGATAACCGCGCTGCGCCTGCAGCCCTGCCGCGATCCACGCGATGGCCGCCACACTTGTTCTCCACCATATCATTGACTAGACCTTGCCGGACGCTAACCCTCGCACGGTTTCCACAAGGTTAATTCTCAATGTCCGACCGCCAGGTTGTCACCCGTTTCGCGCCCTCTCCGACCGGCTATCTGCATATCGGCGGGGCGCGCACGGCGCTGTTCAACTGGCTCTATGCCCGCGGCCGCGGCGGCAAGTTCCTGCTCAGGATCGAGGATACCGACCGCGCCCGCTCGACGCCCGAAGCGACGCAGGCGATCTTTCGCGGCCTGAACTGGCTGGGCCTCGACTGGGACGGCGAACCGATCAGCCAGTTCGCCGGCATGGATCGCCATGCCGAGGTCGCGCACCAGATGCTGACCTCGGGCGGCGCCTACAAATGCTTCTCGACGCAGGATGAAATCCAGGCGTTCCGCGAAGAGGCCCGGGCCGCTGGACGCTCGACGCTGTTCCGCTCGCCCTGGCGCGATGCCGACCCGGCGACCCATCCCGATGCGGCTTACGCGATCCGCGTCAGGGCGCCCCTGGAGGGCGAAACGGTGATCCGCGACCGCGTGCAGGGCGATGTCACGATCCGCAACAGCGAACTCGACGACATGATTTGTTTACGATCCGATGGTACGCCGACCTACATGCTGGCCGTCGTGGTGGATGACCATGATATGGGCGTGACCCATGTGATTAGGGGAGACGACCACCTGAACAACGCCGCTCGGCAGATGCTGGTGTATTCCGCGATGGGATGGGAGGTGCCGGTTTGGGCGCATATCCCGCTGATCCACGGCGAGGATGGCAAGAAACTGTCGAAACGCCACGGGGCGACCGGCACCGAAGAGTATCAGTTGATGGGCTATCCTGCCGCCGGAATGCGCAACTACCTGGCGCGCCTCGGCTGGAGCCACGGCGACGACGAATTCTTCACAGACGCGCAGGCGAAAGAGTGGTTCGATCTTAACGGCATCGGCAAGGCGCCGGCACGCTTTGACACCAGGAAACTGGAAAATCTCTGCGGTCAGCATATCGCCGCGGCCGACGATGCTGCACTGGTAGCGGAGATCGAGGGTTTTCTTGCTGCATCGGGGCAACCTGCCCTTACGGAACACCAGAAAGACGGTTTGTCGCGGGCGATGTACTGCCTGAAAGAACGCGCCAAGACCTTCCCGGAACTCCTTGAAAAAGCGCACTTTGTGCTGGCAGAGCGCCGCATCGTTCCAGATGACAGGACGGCTGCCGCGCTCGATCCGGTATCCCGTCGTATACTGACGGAATTGACGCCGCAGTTGCAAAATGCTAGCTGGAACCGCGACGCGCTGGAGGCTGTCGTTGCCGCTGTAGCCGAGGCCAACGACACCAAGCTGGGCAAGCTCGCGGGCCCTTTGAGGGCGGCACTTGCCGGACGCTCGGTTTCTCCCAGTGTTTTCGACATGATGCTTGTCTTGGGCCGCGAGGAAACGCTCGCCCGGCTACAGGATATCGAGGGGTAAATCCCCGCACCCACCGGGACCGCCCCATACGGAGACGGTCGAATACATGAAGGGGATAATAATGGCCGACAAGACCAACAGCGCGACCTTGACGTTCAACAACAAGCAGGTCGAGTTGCCGATCTACTCCCCCACCGCCGGCCCCGATGTGCTGGACATCCGCAAGCTCTATGCCGAGGGCGGGGTCTTCACCTACGATCCCGGCTATACCTCGACCGCCAGCTGCGACAGCGCCATTACCTATATCGATGGCGACGAGGGCGTGCTGCTGCATCGCGGCTACCCGATCGACCAGTTGGCCGAGAAATCGCATTTCCTCGAAGTCTGCTACCTGCTGCTTTATGGCGAACTGCCGACGGCGGATCTGCTGGAGGACTTCGAATCACGCGTGACCAATCACACGATGATCCACGAGCAGATGCACATGTTCTTCCGCGGCTTCCGCCGTGACGCGCATCCGATGGCGACGATGGTCGGCGTGGTCGGCGCGATGTCGGCCTTCTACCACGACAGCACCGATATCGCGGATCCATGGCAGCGCGAAGTCGCCTCGATCCGGCTGATCGCCAAGATGCCGACGATCGCCTCGATGGCATTCAAATATTCGATCGGCCAGCCATTCGTCTATCCGCGCAACGATCTGGACTATGCATCCAATTTCCTGCGCATGTGCTTTTCGGTCCCCGCCGAGGACTACGAGGTCAACCCGATCCTCAGCCGCGCGATGGACCGGATCTTCACGCTGCATGCCGATCACGAACAGAACGCCTCGACCTCGACCGTGCGCCTTGCCTCGTCTTCCGGCGCCAACCCCTTCGCGTCCATCGCCGCGGGCATCGCCTGTCTGTGGGGTCCGGCGCATGGCGGTGCCAACCAGGCGGCGCTGGAAATGCTGCGCGAAATCGGCACGGTCGACCAGATCCCCGAATACATCAAGCGCGCCAAGGACAAGGACGATCCGTTCCGCCTGATGGGCTTCGGCCATCGGGTTTACAAGAATTTCGACCCGCGCGCCAAGGTGATGAAGCAATCGGCGGATGAGGTGCTGGATCTTCTGGGGGTCGAGAACAACGAGACCCTGAAAGTCGCCAAGGAGCTGGAAAAGATTGCCTTGGAAGACCCCTATTTCGTGGAAAAGAAACTTTACCCCAACGTCGATTTCTATTCCGGCATCATCCTTGATGCGATGGGCTTTCCGACCTCGATGTTCACGCCGATCTTCGCCGTCGCCCGCACGGTTGGCTGGGTCAGCCAGTGGAAGGAAATGATCACCGATCCCGGCTTGAAGATCGGCCGCCCGCGGCAGCTCTACACCGGGCCGACCTATCGAGACTATGTGGATGTGGAACGCCGGTAACCGGAAAGGCACTGATATGCGACCGCTCGCCGCCCTGATGATCCTGATCGGCCTGCCCGCCGGTGCCGGCGAGATGGCCGATACCTGCATGATCCGCGATCAACTGGACGCCGCCACCTGCGACTGCATCGAGCAAGGCCTGCGGGCCGGACTGGAACCCGAGGACTTCGCGACATATCTTCGGGTCAGCGGCGACTATTTCGACGGCCTCGATGCAGGGTTGCCGCGCGCCGAGGCCTGGGACAACGCCGTCAAGGCAGAAGCGGCAGCGCAGGGCATCGGCTTTGCCACGCTTCTGACCCGGACCAACCAGATCGGCCGGCTGCATGCCGACGTGATCAAATCCTGCCGGTCCTGACGCATCACACGCGCCTGACTGAGATCGGCGCGCGGTATTGGGCAATGCTCCTATCGCCCCTCGAACCGCGCCGGCCGCTTCTCCATGAAGGCCAGCACGCCCTCCTTGAAATCACGCGTCAGGCCGCATTCGCCCTGCAACTTCGCCTCGAGACTCAATTGAGTCGCAAGATCGTTCTGATAGCTCTGCCGAAGGGCTGTCTTGATGTGCGCGTAGGCCGTGGTCGGCCCGCTGGCCAGCTTCGCGGCCCGCGCCTGCCAATGCGCCGAAAACCCGTCATCGGGCACTGCTTCCCAGATCATCCCCCAATCCGCGGCCTGTCGGGCGCTCACCGGTTCGGCAAACAGGGCCGCGCCCATCGCCTTGGCAAACCCGATCTGGCGCGGCAGCCAATAGGTTCCGCCGGCATCCGGAATCAGCCCGATCCGGGCGAAGGCCTGCAGGAACACCGCGCTTTCCGTCGCGATCACCACGTCGCTGGCCAGCGCCAGATTTGCGCCCGCCCCAGCCGCGGCGCCATTGACGGCAGCGATGGTTGGGATATTGCAATCGAAGATCGCGGCCAGCATCGGCTGGTATTCATCGCGCAGCGTGCGCTCCAGATCGAGGTTGCCGACCGTCGCCCGGTCACCCAGATCCTGACCGGCGCAAAATGCGCGGCCCGCGCCGGTGATCACCAGAACCCGCGCCGATTTCTGAGCTTCTTTCACGCCATGCAGGATCTCGGCCCGCATCTGGGTGTTCAGCGCATTCATGACATCGGGACGGTTCAGCGTCAGAACCGCGATCTCGTCACTCTCCGATAGGGTGATGGTCTGATAGTCCACTGCACTCTCTCCCTCGGCATCCTGCGCCGCACTTTAGGCGAAGCTGCGCCGAGCGAAAGTGAAACGCGCTGTCAGTCTTTCATTATTTCGCGCAGCCGCGCCTGCTCCTCGGCGCTCAAACCCTTGGGCGCCGCTGCCTGGCTGCGCCGCCGCGCGTAGAAACCGCCCAGCGCCAAGGCAATCAGCAACATTGCCGGGCCGACAAGCCACAGGATCGCATTGGCACCGCGCCGGTCGGGGCGCAGCAGGACATATTCGCCGTAACGCGCCACCAGAAAGTCGATAACCTCGGCATCGTTGTCGCCCGCCAACAGCCGCTCTCGCACGAGAAGCCGCAGGTCACGGGCAATCTCGGCATTGCTCTCGTCGATGCTCTCGCTCTGACAGACCGGGCAGCGCAGGTTCTGGCTGATCTCGCGGGCCCGCTGCTCCAGCGCCGGATCGTCGAGAACCTCGTCGGGCTGCACCGCCCAAAGCGGTGAAGCGACCAGGAGCAGGATCAGCAGCAGGCGTTTCATTCGGCGGCCACGGCCACCGCTCGGCGGTCCTTGCGCGCGCCTGCCGCCACACGGTATCGCCGGTCCGTCAGGCTCAGGATGCCGCCCAGGGCCATTATTAAGGTACCCGCCCAGATCCAGTTCGCAAAGGGCTTGATATAGGTCCGGACGGCCCAGGCCCCGCCATCCTGCGCGTCTCCGATTACCAGATAGATGTCGCGCAGGAAGCCGTTGTCGATCGCCGCCTCGGTCGTCGGCATCTGCGCCACCGGATAGATGCGTTTCTCGGGGAACAGCCGCGCCACTTCGCGACCGTTCCGGAACACCGTGATATCGGCCAAAGTCGTCAGATAGTTGGGGCCTCGTGCTTCCTCGACACCGTTCAGCGCGATCTGGTATCCCGCGACATCGAAGGACTCGCCAACTTCGGCGACGCGGATGTCCTCGACCTGCCAGGCGGTCATTGCGGCGATGCCGAAAATGGTGATGCCAAGCCCGGAATGCGCGAAGAACTTGCCCCAATCGGCGCGCGGCAGCCTTGCGATCCGACCCAGCCGGCTGACCAGATCGCCACGCCCGCCACGCAGCCACAGGTCGGTCAGCGACCCGGCGACCAACCAGACCGCCAGCGCGGCCCCCACCGGCCCCAAGGCCGAGCGTCCGGTCTGCACCGCGAAAGTCAGCGCCGCAACCGCAACCGCCAGCGCCAGCGCCGGCCCCAGCGACCGCGCCGCTCGCCCAAGTCGCGCGCGCTTCCAGGGCAGGATTGCGCCCAAGGGCAGCGCCATCGCCAAAAGAACCATGAACGGCGTAAAGGCCGCATCGAAGAACGGTGCACCGACGCTTAGTTTGCGGCCAAACACCAGTTCGGCAAAAAGCGGCCAGAGAGTGCCGATGAAGACAACGAGGGCCGCCACCGCCAACAGGATGTTGTTGAGCAGCAGCGCGCTTTCGCGGCTGACAAGACCGAAAACGCCCTTCGCATCCATCGCACCGGCCCGCGCCGCGTAAAGTGTCAAGGCGCCTCCCATGAAAACCCCGAGGATGATCAGGATGAACACCCCGCGCTCGGGATCATTGGCAAAGGCGTGGACACTTGTCAGAACGCCCGAACGCACGATGAACGTGCCGATCAGCGAGAACCCGAAGGCCAGGATCGCCAGCAGGATCGTCCAGCTCTTCAACGCCTCGCGCTTCTCGACCACGATCGCTGAATGCAATAGAGCGGCGGCGATCAGCCAGGGCATGAAACTGGCGTTCTCAACCGGATCCCAGAACCAGAATCCACCCCAGCCCAACTCGTAATAGGCCCACCAGGAGCCCAGCGCGATGCCAAGGGTCAGGAACACCCAGGCTGCCAGCGTCCATGGCCGCACCCATCGCGCCCAGGCGGCATCGACCCGGCCTTCGATCAACGCGGCAACTGCAAAGCTGAACGACATGCTCAGGCCGACATAGCCGAGATACAGAAACGGCGGATGAAACGCCAAGCCGGGATCCTGCAAGAGCGGGTTCAGATCCTCGCCATTCATCGGCGGCCGGACCAGCCGCTCAAACGGGTTCGAGGTGAACAGGATGAAAGCCAGAAAGGCCACCCCGATCGCGCCCTGAACGGCCAGCACCCGGGCGCGCAGACTATCGGGCAGATTGCTGCCAAAGACCGCCGCCGATGCGCCGAACAGCGCCAGGATCAGCACCCAGAGCAGCATCGAGCCCTCGTGATTCCCCCAGACGCCACTGATCTTGTAGATCATCGGCTTGGCCGTATGCGAATTCGCCACCACCAGCCGCAGCGAGAAATCCGAGGTGACGAAAGCATGCGTCAACACTGCAAAGGAAAACCCGATCAACAGCACCTGCGTGATCGCCGCCGGCTCGGCAATCGCCATCCATGTGGCCTGACGCCGATGAGCGCCGATCATCGGAATGACCGCCTGCACCAGCGCCACGAAAAACGCCAAGATCAGCGCGAAATGTCCAAGTTCCACCAACATGGCGCGACCCTATCGACAACCGCCGCCGCCGCCAATGGGCATCCTGTCACATGTCGGTGTGAGCCGCGGGTCAGTTCCGCTCGCCGCGTCCACCTGCGATCACACGGAACCGACCCTCGACCACCGTTTCGGGCTTGTCCTTGATTGCCGAGAGGCATTCGCGCAACGCCCGGTCAAGTTCTTCGGCCGCCAGCCGGTTGCGCGCCTGCGCCTCTGTCAGTTTGTTCACCATGCAATCGACCTTTCAGTTCCGCGGCAGCCGCTCGCGGATCAGCACCGCAAGTTCGGTCAAGACCGAGGTGTTCTTGTTCAACAGATCCCGCGTTGCCTGATCCTTCTGGTAATCGCGGTAGAGAAGATAAAAGACCAGCAGAACCCAGGGCCCATGCTCGGTCAGCAGGGTGACGAAGACACTATCGGGCATCGCCTGCCCTCCACTCGGCCAATGCCGGATTTTCCGCCGCCTGCCCCGGTGTGGCTCCGGTCTGCAAGGCCTGCAACGCGCCCAGATTGGCCGTTACATCCGCCGCACGCGCCAGCGTCATCGCGATTGACCGCTGAAAGTCCTGCCCCTTGGCCTGATGTCGCGCGCCGAAATAGAACGACACGATCGCCCCCAGAAGCCACCAAAGCGGCTCCGGCACCAGCGCCACCCCCTGCATCCGTGCAGCAAACCAGATCGGGTCGACCATCGCGCTGACGAAAAGGCCCAATGTACCCAAGGCCAGCGCGGGGCGCGGCAACCGGTTCAGCCCGTCGACGAACCGGTCAAAGATCCCCCTCCGCTCCAGCGCGAACTCGCCGCCGAACTGGGCCAGCGCCGCAGAGCGATAGGCCGCATCGCGCATCTCGCCCGCCTCGGCATTGCCGCGAAAGACCTCGATCGTCTCGCGGATCGCGTTGCGCCCGCCGCCGAAGATCAGCCCCAACAGCCCGTCGATCAGCCCCATGCCGCCACCCGCCGCGCATGTTCGGCCTCGGTCAGATGATATCGCGGCGCGATGAATTCTTCGGCCCGCGCGATCCAGCCACCCTTGCCACCATCGCGCCGGCGGGCGTATTTTCGGCTCGCCGGGCGCCGGTCGGCCAGAGCGTAGTAGTAATTTCGCCGCGCAATGCCGTAGGCATCCGCCAGGTGGTTCGGGGCCGAGGCGCAGGCAATCCCCGCCGCCTCGATGGTCCGCGGCCCGATGATCCCGTCGACCGTGATCGCCTGGCCCATATCGCGCAGCAATCGCTGCAGGATCTCGACCGCATTCGACCCGGCATTCACATACATGTCGAAAACGGAAGCCTGCAGCACCTCCGGCAATTCGCCGATACGGGGGTGCTCGAAATAGTCCCGAATAAAGATCTCCTTCGCCTTCTCTCGCGTCAGCGCCCGAACGTCGGCCGTCGAAACCTTGCCGTCTCCGGTCAGGTCCAGCCGCAACCGTCGGATCGTCCCGATGGTCACACCGAAATTGGTCGCCCCGCCCGGATCGTCGGGATCGTTCACATACCCGCCCTCTCGAGCGATGATCTCTTCGGCAATCGCCTCTACGCTTTTCATGGGAAATCAGCCTGTTGAGTGAAAAATTCACCACCAAGGCTGCGCCGATTTGATTAATGACACCGAAACCGACCGGACGGTGCCGCCCAAGCCGAAGCAAGTTCTCGCGCTCAAGGGATTGCGCCCGCAGCCTTTGCCCGCCTTGCGAGCGCGTCAAAGTGCGGCACGGGGACATCTGTAAGCTACGGCCCCAGAACGAAAACACCCCGCCCGGAGAACCAGAGCAGGGTGCGATCTTTCGTTGCGGTCATCGGCGTCCCCGGCTGTACCGCCCATGCAGTGTTCCCAATTCCGGTTAGGGAACGGTTACGTCTTTCGTTCTCAAATATCCCCGCGCGGAGCGCTAAATCCGAGCGTCCGAAAGGACGCGAGAGGAACCGGCGGCGCGCGGCGCGCGCCTCGTTTCAACTGTTCGGATCGACGTAGACGCCCTGTTCCTTCAGCGCGTCCAATACCTCTTTCGGCATATAGGTTTCGTCATGCTTGGCAAGGATTTCCGAGGCTTCGAAGACACCGTTGACCAGGCGTCCGGTTCCCACCATACCCTCGCCCTCGCTGAAAAGGTCGGGCAATACCCCGGCATAAGTCACCGGCACCGAGGCCGCGCCATCGGTCACGCTGAACGTGATCGTTTCGCCCTGACCGCGCACCAGTGTGCCTGCTTCGACCAGCCCGCCGATCCGGAAGACCTCGTTCGGGCCGGGTGGATCCGCCACGATCTGCGCCGGCGCACGAAAGAAATTGATGCCATCCCGCATCGCATAGCCGATCAGCGCCGTCGACAAGACCAATGCCACCGCCGCCACGGCGATGATCTGGATCCGCCGTTGTTTCTTAAGACCTTTCACGGCACCTCCTTCAGGGGAACATCGGCGACAGCATCAACCCGTCGGTTTCGTCAAGTCCTAACATGATATTGGCGTTCTGCAGCGCCTGACCCGAGGCCCCCTTGATCAAATTATCGAGAACCGAAATGATGATCACCCGCCCTGCGCCTCGATCGGCGACGACACCGATATGGCACTGGTTCGACCCCTTGACATGCTGGGTCGACGGCGCCTTGCCGATCGGCAGCACCTGCACGAACGGCTCTGCGGCGAACTGGTCGGCCAGCTGGCTGTGTACCGCCGCGGCATCGCCGGCGGCATAGATCGTCGCCATCATGCCACGATCCATCGGCACCAGATGCGGCGTGAAGCTGACCTCGACCGCACGGCCCGCCGCCAGACTCAGTTCCTGATCCATCTCACCCATATGCCGGTGATGGGCGATACCGTAGGCGGTGAATCCTTCATTCACCTCGCAGAAAAGATTGCCCTCCTTCAGCGACCGCCCGGCACCCGACACACCCGATTTGGCGTCGATCACCAGCCCGTCGGCGGCAATCACCCCGGCCCGCAAGAGCGGGATCAGAGGCAAAAGCGAGGTCGCCACGTAACAGCCGGTATTGGCGGTGATCCGGGCAGAGGCAATCTGGTCGCGGTAGAATTCCGGCAAGCCGAAGACCGCCTCGTTCTGAAGGTCGGTGGCCGTATGCTCGATCCCGTACCATTTGCGGTAGACCTCGGGATCGCGCAGCCGGAAGTCGGCCGACAGATCGACCACCTTCAGATGACTGGGCATTGACCTGGCGAAACCGTGGGTCACGCCATGCGGCAGCGCGCAGAAGGCCAGGTCGATCCCGGCAAAGTCGATCTCGTCGATTGTCGAGAGCGTCGGCAGATCAAGATGGCGCAGATGCGGAAAGACCTCGGCCATCTCCATCCCCGCCTTGCGGTCGCCCGACAGCGCGGCGATCTTCATCGAGGGATGGCTGGCGACCAGCCGGACAAGTTCCGCGCCAGTATAGCCCGACGCTCCGAGTATGGCGATGTTCTGGGTCATGGTCTTTCTTTGAACCTTTTGGAAAAGCCCCTCCAAATCTGCAAGGGCGTCAGGGAATTCGCTTGAGGTCGGTCGTCAGGCGGCTTTGAAGGTCACTTGTCGTCGCATGAACTGGGTTGCCCGCATCGATACTTTCGCCGGATCGCCAGTGGTCAGAAACAGGCTTTCCGTTCCCTCGCCCAACACCCCCGGATGCCGGGTCAAATAGTCCGCAAGGCTTTCGGCCACAAGGTTTGCCTGGGAATAGACCGACACCTCTGGCCCCAGCGCATCCTGAAACACCTCTTCCATCAACGGATAATGCGTGCAGCCCAGAACCGCGGCCTGCGGGTCGGGCATCTTGCGCCTGAGCGCATCGACATGGCTGCGCACCAGCGCTTCCGCCAGGATCATGTCGCCCTCTTCGATCGCGTCGACCACGCCGCCGCAGGCCTGCGCCTCGATATCGACGCCGATGGCACGGAAGGCAAGCTCGCGCTGGAACGCCCGGCTGGCGACAGTCGCCGGAGTCGCGAACAGCGCCACATGCTTGACCGCGACCTCGCGCGGCGGGCTGTTGTCGCCCCATTGCCGTTCCGTAAGCGCCTCGATCAATGGCACGAATACCCCCAGAACGCGCTTGTTCGCGGGCACCCAGGATTCCTGCATCCGGCGCAGGGCGGCGGCGCTGGCGGTATTGCACGCCAGAACCACAAGGTCGCAGCCAGCCTCGAACAACCGCTCGACGCCGGCCGTGGTCAGCGCATAGACATCGTCAGCCGTGCGCACGCCGTAAGGGGCATTCCGGTTGTCGCCAAGATAGACGAAAGGCACATCCGGCAAGCGCCGGGATGCCGCTTGCAGAACCGTCAGGCCGCCCAGTCCGGAATCAAAAATGCCTATTGCCATATATTGCCTGTACTTCTCTTCGAACGCGAAGCCGTAGCCCAGCGATTTGAGCGGCCTCGGGGACAGGGCATACGTCTGTTGGCGCAGGAAATCCATCATGCTTTTTGTGTCCCGCGCGTTCTGCTGCAACTGTTCTGGCGGAATTGGCTTGCCGATCACGATCCTTGCCGGCAAATCCGCCCGGCTGCGAAACTCGCTGATCAGCAAAGCCAGTCGAAGATTGCTGTGCAAATGGCTCGCCAACTGGCACAACCCGCTGTTGCGGCCGTCGAAAAACACTGGAACGACAGCAGCTTGCGACTTTGAAACCATCTTGGCGGTGAAGCTTCGCCAGCGCGGATTCATCGGCTGGCCGAACGGTCTGCTGGCCGTGCTGACCGTACCGCCGGGGGAAGACCCCCACGGCACCGCCGCGCCCGCTACGCGAGTTGGCCGAACTGGCGTGCCTTATGTCACGCGCGACGTGACGATCACCGCGCATCGTGTCACTCGACATGACTGACAACCTTTTGGTTGCTTCTGACACCACTCGTCCTCAGCCCAGATATCCGTTCAGCCCCGATGCCGAGTTATCCTATTCCGCAGCCTCTTTCAGCGGTGCCCCGCCCGAACGCAGAACCGCCAGCAATTCGTCCCGCCGTTTCATCGCCTTGGCGTGGTTGTCAACCTTGACCGGGCCGAAACCGCGAATCTGCAAGGGCAGTTCAGCAAGCGCGATCGCGGCATCCATCGTTTCGTCGCGGGGATCGCGCAGGATCTCGGCCATGTCAGCCTCGTAGCGCCGGATCAGGTCGCGCTCCATCCGCCGCTCGGCAGACCAGCCGAACGGATCGAACGGCGTGCCGCGCAACGCCTTGAGACGCGGCAGGATCGACAACGCACCAACAATCCAGCTGCCGAATTCCCGCTTCTTCGGGCGTCCGTCCGGCCCGGTGCGCGACAGGACAGGCGGCGCCATCAGGTAAGTCAGTTTCAGATCGCCGTCGAATTCCGCCCGTACCTTGGCCTCGGTTTCCTGCATCAGCCGCGCGACTTCATATTCGTCCTTGAAGGCCAGCACCTTGTGATAGCCTTTCGCCACGGCCTCTTTCAGCCGCGGATCGCCGATCGCGTCGACCCGTTTGCGATAGCGTCTGGCCAACCGCCCGGACTGATACCGGACAAGGTGATCGGCGCGGAAGGCGATCCGATCCTCAAGCGATCTGGGCAGTTCAGTCACGTTCGGTGTCAGCATCTTTTCGACCTCGGCGGGGTTCAGAACCGCCCACCGCCCGATCTCGAACGCCCGCTTGTTGCCATCCACCGCCGCGCCGTTCAACTCGATCGCCTGGAAGATCGCGTCACGGGTCAGCGGCAACAGCCCCTGTTGCCAAGCGGCGCCCAACATCATCATGTTCGAAAAGATCGAGTCGCCCATCACCGTCTTGGCAAGATCGGAGGCATCGAACATCGCCAGCCGGTCGCCGAGCCTTGCCTGAAGCGACAAGCCAAGCTGCTCCATCGGCAGCTTGAATTCGGTATTGCGTGTGAAGTCGCCGGTGATGATCTCGTGGCTGTTGACCACACCGCCGGTGCGTCCCGTCTTCATCAGCCCAAGCGTCTTCGACCCGGCGCTGACCACCAGATCGCCGCCGATCAGGGCATCACATTCGCCGGTTGCGACGCGGATCGCGCTGATATCCTCGGGCCGGTTCGCCAAGCGGCAGTGGATATGAACCGCACCGCCCTTCTGGGCAAGGCCGGCCATCTCCATCATCCCCGCACCCTTTTGGTCAAGATGCGCCGCCATCGCCAGCACGGCGCCGATGGTTACGACACCGGTGCCACCGACCCCGGTTATCACCACGTTATGGGTGCCGTTGATCCGGGGAAGTTCGGGGTCCGGCAGGTCGCCAACATCAACGTCCACGGTCGCGGATTTCCGGATCCTGGCGCCTTGCACCGTCACGAAGGAGGGGCAGAACCCCTGCAGGCAAGAGAAGTCCTTGTTGCATGACGACTGGTCGATCGCGCGTTTGCGGCCAAGTTCGGTTTCGACCGGCACGATCGACACGCAATTCGACTGCACGCCGCAATCGCCACAGCCCTCGCAGATGTCGGTATTGATGAAAACCCGCTTGTCAGGATCGGGAAACTGTCCCCGCTTACGGCGGCGGCGTTTTTCGGCAGCGCAGGTCTGCACGTAAACTATCACTGACACGCCACTGATCTTGCTGAATTTATCTTCCACCGACAACAGTTCCGAGCGCGGATGAGTTGCCGCGTCCCTTGGAAACTTCGAGAAGTCGATATCCTCCTTTTCGTCATAGACAATGGCCAGATGGTCAACGCCCATCGCCTTGACTTCACGGGCGATCCGGTCCGCCGTCAGCCCGCCTTCGTTCTTCTGGCCTCCGGTCATTGCGACGGCATCGTTGAACAGGATCTTGTAGGTGATCGTGGTGCCCGCCGCTAAAGCCGCTCGGATCGCCTGGATGCCGGAATGGTTGTAGGTGCCATCGCCGAGATTCTGGAACACGTGATCGCGTTTTGAGAACGGCGCCTCGCCGATCCAGTTCGCGCCCTCGCCGCCCATCTGGGTGAAGCCGATCGTGTCACGATCCATCCACTGGACCATGTAGTGACAGCCGATGCCGGCATAGGCCCGCGCACCCTTCGGCAGCCGGGTCGAGGTATTGTGCGGACAGCCAGAGCAGAAATACGGTAACCGGGACGCGATCTCCGGGGCATTGTCGGCCTTCTCGGTATCCTCGATGACCTGCAACCCGGCCTTGATGCCGTCGGTGCCGCGCCCCTCCTCGATCAGCACCTTGCCGACGCATTTGGCGATATGGGTCGGCGACAGCGCGTAGCGGGTCGGGAACAGTTCCTTGCCGTCCTTCATCCAGCCGTAGACCCGGCGATGCTGGTCGTCGAACAACGCCTCCTTGACCTGCACCTCGATCAGCTTGCGCTTTTCCTCGACGACGACGATCAGTTCCAAGCCCTCGGCCCAGTCATGGAAGCTTTTCATGTCCAGCGGCCAGACCTGCCCGACCTTGTAGGTTGTGATCCCGAGCCGTTCAGCCTCATCCCGGTCAATCCCCAGAAGATGCATCGCGTGCATAAGGTCCAGCCAGTTCTTGCCTGCCGCGACAAACCCGATCTTGGCACCAGGCTTGCCCCATACCCGCTTGTCGATCTTGTTGGCGCGCGCAAACGCTTCCGCAGCGAATCGCTTGTAGTCGATCATCCGCGCTTCCTGCGCGACCGGCGTGTCAACCAGACGGATGTTCAGACCACCTTCGGGCATCTTGAAGTCGGGCGTCACGAACTCCGCCCGATCCGGGCTGCCGTCGACCACCGACGTGACCTCGATCGTGTCTTTCATGACCTTGAGACCAACCCACATGCCCGTGAAGCGCGACAGCGCATAGCCGTAAAGCCCGTAATCCAGAATCTCCTGCACCCCTGCTGGCGACAGGACCGGCATGTAGGCATCCACCATCGCCCAGTCGGATTGATGCAGGGTGGTCGAGCTTTCGCCGGTATGGTCATCACCCATCGCCATAATGACCCCGCCATGCGGCGAAGTGCCAGCCATATTGGCGTGGCGCATCACATCACCAGAGCGGTCCACTCCCGGCCCCTTGCCGTACCAAAGACCGAAAACCCCGTCGAACTTGCCCTCGCCACGCAGTTCGGCCTGCTGCGACCCCCAAAGCGCCGTCGCGGCCAGATCCTCGTTCAGACCTTCGTTGAACACGACGTCAGCGGCGTCCAGATCCTTCTTTGCCTTGTTCATCTGCAGATCAACGCTGCCAAGCGGCGATCCGCGATACCCGGTGACATAGCCGGCGGTGTTGAGCCCGACCGCGCGGTCGCGCGCCTTCTGCATCAGCATCAACCGCACGAGCGCCTGCGTTCCATTCATCAGAATGGTGGACTTCTCCAGATCGAACTTGTCGTGAAGAGTGATGTCCTGTCTGCTCATTTCGCGTCTCCCGGATACTTGAAGCCCCACCATTATAGGTCAAATTTGCTGACCTACAAAATGAATTCCCCGGCACCTCATCGTTTGCAATCGACCTTCACTTGCAAGTAACTCTGACCATGTTGTCACGCGCTAACAAGCATTGGTTGAGCCGATATGGACTGGGATAAGCTAAGAATATTTCACGCCGTCGCCGATGCGGGAAGTCTGACCCATGCAGGCGATACCCTGCACCTGTCCCAGTCCGCGGTATCCAGACAGGTCAGGGCATTGGAAGAGAGCCTGAACACCACCCTTTTCCACCGCCATGCACGCGGACTGATTCTCACCGAACAGGGCGAGTTGTTGTTCGATGCCACCAGTGCGATGTACCGGCGGCTTGAAACCGCGGCGGCCCGCATTCGCGACAGCGAGGAAGAGGTGTTCGGCGAGTTGCGCGTCACGACAACCACCGGATTCGGAACATTGTGGCTGGCCCCGCGCCTGCCGAAGCTCTACGAAAAGTATCCCGACCTGAAGATCGACCTGATGCTGGAAGAGCGGGTGCTGGACCTGCCGATGCGCGAGGCCGACGTGGCGATCCGCATGAAGGAGCCCAGCCAGGCCGATCTGATCCGCCGCCGGCTGATGTCGGTGCGCATGGCGCTTTACGCGACCCCCGCCTATCTGGAGGCGAAGGGTAGCCCACAACATCCGCGCGATCTGTCCGATCACCGGCTGATCTGCCAGAACACCTCTTCGCCGCAGGTCGCGGCCGGGGCCGCTTTGGTGCAGGAATTGCTGACCTACGACATCCCATCGACGCTGACGGTGAACAACTACTTCGGGGTTTTGCAGGCGGTTCTGAACAATCTCGGTATCGGTGTACTGCCGGACTACCTGACAGAAGATTTTCCCGAACTGGTTCGCGTTCTGCCCGATATCGAGTCAACCGAGGTGCCGGTCTTTCTTGCCTACCCCGAGGAATTGCGTCAATCCAAGCGTATCTCCGCGTTCCGCGATTTCGTGATGGAAGAGATCATGGCGCATCGAAAACGCCAACGGATAGATGCGGAAGGCAAGTAACACGACGCTATGCGAAAAATGCATGGCAGCCTTGCGCTCAGTCCGGTCGATTATCCTTGAAGGGCGTGTTCGGCACTCCTAAATCCACCGTGAAACCGATGGTTGAGGCAACTCATATTGGTTTCACCTCCCTGTTGGACTTGGCCGGGCTTCGCCCGGCCACTTTTTTTCGCTCTCGATCATTGCAGGGCGCTGATAACCGCAGCGCCACTCCCATAGGGTCATCCCGTCCCGGTCATCAGACCAATCCCAGTTCCGCATCCGTCGCGAAGTGCTCGTATTTCGCCTTCGGCGGCCAGGGACGGTCGCGCCAGTCAGGCTGGAACGCAAAGCTGGAAACCTTGCGCCCGTCCGGCAGCGCACCGTTCCCCGCCCCAAGGCTGTAATCATAGTAAAGCTTGACGATCTCCTCTCGGCTCACCTGCTGCGTTGACGGATGAGCCTGACACGCTTCCCGCCAGACCCGGACCCGGTCATAGTCGCTCCCGGCAGGAAGCCGGAAATCCTCGTAGTATTCGAGAAACCAGAACCTGTTGAACATGGGCGTGAACACCGTCTCGGCCAATCCGAACCGGTCGAAGAGAAACGGCCCGGATGGATTCTGATGCACCAGAAATTCGTTCAGTTCGCGGTAAATCCCCAGCAGCTTGTCCACCATGGCCTGACGCGCAGCCCGATCCTGGTTCAACACCAGACCATAACCGGTGGTGGTGAACGGGCCTTCCTTCGCGATCAGCATCGACTCGATCGCGTGTTCGAAAGGATCAGGGCGCCGCACCATCCCTGCCGGAATCGTTTCGTCCAGATAGGCCAGCAGCACCAGGCTTTCCTTGAGGATACGACCATCCGGAGCCTCAAGAACCGGCAACGCCGTCGTGCCCCGGGTTTTCTGCAAAAGCACCGGATCGCGGGGCCGGGTGATATCGACGACCCGGAACTCGACCGCGTCGGGCTGCCGCTTGAGGTCGAGCAGTATTTCCAGCCGCTGCGAGAACGGGCAGACCGGGATGTGATAGACGATGGGCCGCTCCGGCATAGCGTTGCCTCCCTGGTTCGAAAGGATCAGGAGATGAAGATTCCCGCCGGCCCTCAATTGACAGATCAGGGGAACAGGATCTCAGGCTCCCTCAGAGGGTAATTGGGTGTCGCTGTGGGTGCAAGGAGAGCATCAGCGCGCTTCCGACGCCTTTTCCCCCGCAGCCATCTGCATTAAGAGAACGACGAGCACCGCCCGGAGGACCGCATGGACGAGCCGAAGATCACCGAAGAGCTAATCGCCGCGCACGGGCTGAAGCCCGATGAATACCAGCGTGTGCTTCAGATCATCGGACGCGAGCCGACCTTTACCGAACTCGGCATCTTCTCGGCGATGTGGAACGAGCATTGTTCCTACAAGAGCTCCAAGAAATGGCTGCGCACCCTGCCCACGACCGGCCCGCAGGTGATCTGCGGCCCCGGCGAGAATGCCGGCGTCGTCGATATAGGCGACGGTCAGGCGGTGGTCTTCAAGATGGAAAGCCACAACCACCCCAGCTACATCGAGCCCTACCAGGGCGCGGCGACCGGCGTTGGCGGCATCCTGCGCGACGTGTTCACCATGGGCGCCCGCCCGATCGCGGCGATGAACTCTCTGTCCTTCGGCGAACCGTCGCATCCGAAAACCCGGCAACTGGTCAACGGCGTGGTCGAGGGTATCGGCGGATACGGCAATTGCTTCGGCGTGCCGACAATCGGCGGCGAGGTGCGCTTTCATAGCGCCTATAATGGCAACTGTCTGGTCAACGCCTTTGCGGCGGGCCTGGCCGATTCTGACAAGATCTTCTACTCGGCGGCCTCCGGCGTTGGCATGCCGGTGGTCTACCTCGGGGCGAAGACCGGGCGCGACGGGGTTGGCGGGGCAACGATGGCCTCGGCGGAATTCGACGATACGATCGAGGAAAAGCGCCCCACGGTGCAGGTCGGCGACCCGTTCACCGAAAAGCGGCTGATGGAGGCCTGCATGGAGCTGATGCAGACGGGGGCAGTGATCTCGATCCAGGATATGGGCGCGGCGGGCCTGACCTGTTCGGCGGTCGAAATGGGCGACAAGGGCGATCTTGGCGTCCGGCTGAACCTCGATGCCGTGCCGGTCCGCGAAGAGAACATGACCGC
Organism: Brevirhabdus sp.; assembly: GCA_024637315.1. Taxonomy (GTDB): domain Bacteria; phylum Pseudomonadota; class Alphaproteobacteria; order Rhodobacterales; family Rhodobacteraceae; genus JAHEAO01. The sequence continues at coordinate 841 of JAGXFH010000079.1, read as the reverse complement.
CTACGAGATGATGCTGTCGGAATCGCAGGAACGCATGCTGATGGTTCTGAACCCCGCGCTGGAGGCCGAGGCCAAGGCGGTGTTCGACAAGTGGGATCTGGATTTCGCCATCGTCGGCGAGACGATTGCCGAAGACCGCTTCGTGATCATGTTGGGGAACGAGGTCAAAGCCGATCTGCCGCTCAAGGCGCTCTCGGGCAATGCACCGGAATATGATCGTCCCTGGGTCGAGACACCGCCCGCCGAGGAGATGGAGCCGGTGCCCGGCGTCGATCCGATCGACGGGTTGAAGGCGCTGATCGCCTCGCCCAACTACGCCGCGAAACAATGGGTCTACGAGCAGTATGACCATATGGTCATGGCCGATACCGTCGTCGCGCCCGGCCTTGGTGCCGGTGTCATCCGGGTGCATGGCACGCCAAAGTTGCTGGCCTTCACCTCTGACGTGACCCCCCGCTACGTCAAGGCCAACCCGGTCGAGGGCGGCAAGCAGGCGGTGGCCGAGGCCTACCGCAACCTGACCGCCGTCGGGGCAACGCCGCTGGCGACCACCGACAACCTCAATTTCGGCAATCCCGAAAAACCGCAGATCATGGGCCAGCTCGTCGGTGCGATCAAGGGGATCGGCGCTGCGGTGGCGGCGCTGGACATGCCGATCGTATCGGGCAATGTGTCGCTTTACAACGAAACCGACGGCACCGGCATCCTGCCGACCCCGACCATCGGGGCGGTCGGTCTGATCGCAACCCAGGACAAGCTGATCGCCGGTCATGCCCGCGAGGGTCACGTCGCTCTGGTGATCGGTGACACCCACGGCCATTTGGGACAGTCCGCGATTCTG
>JAGXFH010000078.1 GCA_024637315.1 Brevirhabdus sp. | reverse complement strand
TCTCCTCCTTCATGGCAACCTCCTGTCTGACGGTGGGAAAGACCCCAATCGTCAGCCCAGAAGGGCCTGCCACAAAGAAAAACCATGAAATGTGTGCCGACGTCGCGGTCAGGCGCCAATGCCGCGGAGCGGCTTAGTCCTCCGTAGCTTGGCGACACCAGCGCTCAACATTTTCAGGCAAAGTGCAGCCATTTTTTTGCATACATATTGTTCTGACAAGACACACAAAAGCCGACTTTCGGAACGGAGCCGCAAAGGGCAATGCTGATATCCTGCCAGTGTTCGTTCAAGTCTCCAAATCCAATTCCATGAAAATCAGCCAAGATCGCATGTCCTCATCCAGCGAGTAGTAGGGCCCAATTTTTCGAAACCCAAGCCGCTCATAAAGCCCATGCGCTTCGTTTTGAAGCGGCCCCGTATCCAAACGCATCAGTCGATATCCGATGTGTCGTGCTTCTTTGACCATGTGGGCCCCAAGCGCTTGTCCGATGCCCTGCCCATGGTGCGCAGAGGCCACGAACATGCGTTTCATTTCGCAAATACCGTCGCCAAAATCGTGCAGCGCGAAACATCCGACGACTTTTGGGCCATCTTTCGCGATCAAAAGACGCCCGCGTGGCGGCGCATAATGTCCCGGAAGATTGGCCAGTTCGGTCTCGAATGCCACTGCGTCAAAGTAATTGTCGATAAGGTTACGATACTGTGCATGACGGGTTTGATGCCATGCCACAAAATCTCGCATGAGGCGGCGGACACCGTCCAGCTCGTCGGCTGTGGTTGCTTGAGAGATTTTAAGCATGATGGTTACTCGATTTCGATTTCACGCCGACAGTTTGCTGACGTGTAGTCACGATTTTTCCAGCTGAGGGGCCAGATCTGACCGGACCCCTCTATTGATTGCCTTAGTTCGCGTGATTGCCTTAGTTCGCGGAGTTCGCCGTTTCCGGTCCGAAAGTGCTCTTGATCTCAGCCACAAGATCAGCCGGAAAGCCACCTTCCTTGGCGTGACGATAAATTGCGTCGGCGCTGTCGGCCTCATGAACACAGTAAAGCTTATCGCCCGCTGCGTAGGTGTGGTGCCAGACATATGGAACACCAAGACCGTCAACGACCGCGTTCGATTTTTTCGATATCCCGCAAAGCTCTTCCGCTGTCAGCTTTTCGGCGCCGGGAATGTTTCTTTCAACGATGAATTTAGGCATGCTACTACTCCTTGTCGATTGCATGGATTTAGTCTGTCCATTCGTTCCCTCAGCCGCATCGGGAGGACTACCTATTTTTTGCCGATGGGTTCCCTATTTTGTCGGAAACCGTTGGAAGCATACAGTTTTCCAAAATTCTGCTAACTTGGTCGTCATGAAGCTTTTAGAACGCGAAACACTGATAGACATATTAAATGAACGGCTCGGGAACGCATGTCGCGGTCTGGGGCACGTGGTCTGTCTGTTTGGCGATGCGGGGGTGGGCAAGACTGCGCTCCTACGGCAATTCGTCGACGCTGCCCAAACCCGTGTTCTCTGGGGTGCATGTGAAGACCTGTCAACGCCTGAGGCGCTAGGGCCGTTGAGAGATTGGGCGCGAGAATCCGGTATATCGGCTTATGCCGAGACACCCCAGCCGGGCCACAGGATTCAACTTTTTTCTGATGTCCTCCAAGCTCTTTCCTCAGATCAAACGATTGCGATCGTCGAGGATCTTCACTGGGCCGATGGTGCAACGCTTGATCTTGTGCGCTTTCTGGGTCGTCGCATCGCAAACAAACCAGTGCTGTTGATTGTTACGGCCCGAAATGAGGATAGCGCTGCCCGGGTGCGCCTTCGAACCGCGTTGGGGCAAATCCCAACTGAGCAAAAGACCTATATCGACGTGCCTAACCTAACTGCTGAGGCAGTCGAAAAGCTCGCTACGAATAGCGGGATGGATGGCAAAAGGCTCTACCAGTTAAGCGGTGGCAATGCATTTTTTGTCACTGAGATACTGCGGGGCGGTGATGCGCTACCAGCCACAGTACGCGAAGCAGTTTTGGCCCGTTTTGATCGCTTTCCAAAGTCTTGTCAGCGTGTGATTCAAACAATTGCAGTCTTTCCACGCCGCGCGGAAGTTTGGGCCGTCCGAAAGATTTGCCCCAAGGAGTTCGATGAAATTGGGCGTGCCGTTCTGGCAGGTCTCATCGATGTACGTGATGGGGTCTATGCCTTTCGCCACGAAATAGCCCGTCGGGCGGTGGAAAGTACAATCCCTGCCGATAAGCGTCGCGAAATCAACCGCGCAACACTGGAGGTCCTGCGGTCTGAGCCAAAGGTCGCGATTTCGCGGCTCGTCCATCACGCGGAGGCAGCGGGCGAAACCATTTCTGTCCGTGAACTGGCCCCCGTCGCTGCCGCCGCCGCTTCACTTGCGGGCGCGCATCGTGAGGCGGCTCGACACTACGGCACGGCACTGACAGTCGCGCCGGATATGGATGATCGACATCGCGCGCAGTTGTTCGAAAAATACGCATTCGAGCTGCATCTGGTCGGCAAGTTGGAAGAAGCGATAGCTGCATATGAATCTGCGCTCGAACTCAACAGAATTACTGGACATCGCCTGACAGAAGGTGACAATCTGCGGTGGATGTCTCGGGTGCACTATCTGTCTGGCAATCGCCTTCTGGCCACCCGTTACGCGCGAGACGCATTGGTAATTCTTGAGGCGGAGGAGCCGGGGGCCGAGTTGGCGATGGCCTATTCGAATCTTGGCCAACTTGCCATGTTGGAAGATGATCCAACACAAACACTGCGCTGGAGCCAAAAGGCGATTGCCATCGCAACCCGGCTTGACCGTAATGACATCATCTCACATGCATTGAACAATTCAGGAGCGGCTCAGCGCTGGACTGACAAAGCCGCCGCACGCGACAATCTTGACCGCAGCTTACAGATCGCGCTGGAAAGCGATTTCCCCGATCATGTCGCGCGCAACTACACCAACCGCGCCTATGTCGAGATCAATTGGCTGGAACATACAAATGCCCATCGATTTCTTAAGGCCGGGTTGATGTATTGCAATGAACGCGACTTGGAAACCTGGCGAACCTACATCCATGGGTGTCGGGCACAGCTGCTTTTGAGAGAAGGGAAGTGGGATGAGGCTGCTGCTATCGCGCAGGAGGAGATCTTGGCTGTCGACGCAACGCCCATGTTGCGTTTTCCTGCGGTGACGGCGCTGGCGCGTATCCGGTCGCGACGCGGCGACCCAGATGTCGCAGACCTTCTTGAAATGCTTGCCTCATATATCGAAACGGGAAACGAGCCGCCCCGCTTCCTGTTGTATGTGTCGATTTGTGCCGAGCATGCTTGGGTCGTCGGATTGGCCGATGAACAGCTTCGCGACTTGATCAATCAAGCCACGCTTCTAGCAAGTAAGACGGGTGATATTTGGTCAGCAGGTGAATTGTGGTTTTGGGGGCACAAGCTGGGCATAGAGGGCCTACCTGAAATTGCGCTCGCATTACCCTACCAACTGATGGCAGCCGGTCATTGGGCAGCGGCCGCTGCGGTCTGGTCAGAAACATATTGCCCCTACGACCGGGCTTTGGCGCTGATGTCGGGTGATCAGGCGGCGCAACATGAAGGTCTGGCCTGTCTGGACGATCTGGGTGCAAAGGCTGTTGCGGATAGGTTTCGCTGGTCGATGCGCCAGCATGGGGCACGCTCAATCCCGCGAGGGCCGCAATTGGCCACAAGATCTAATTCGTCCGGACTGACCCGACGACAGATGACGGTGCTTGGACTATTAGCTGAAGGTCTGTCGAACGCAGATATTGCCAACCGCCTGTTCGTATCGACAAAAACCGTAGATCATCACGTATCGGCGATCCTAGCAAAGTTGGAGGTTCGAACCCGAGGGCAAGCTGTTGCGACCGCGCGCTCAATAGAGCTGATTTGATCGATGTGGCAGCAGAAAAGTCAGGTCACCGACGATTCAGCCGCGGGAATTCCCAAGAAATTGGCAACGAGGGTCAGCGACCAAGAACTGACTGGAAAGTGTCGGATTACGGCTTTGAACCCGTAGTGATCATTCGTCTCACTCGCGTCCCTCCAATCACGCTCGCTCAGCTGCAGAACCGGCCCCCCGGGCAGTGTTCCTTCTTCATGCACAGAAACGTGATCGTCGCCGGTCAGTGAGACTGGTAAACTCGCGGTATGCGCTTGCAGGCGCATGCAACGAAGGGGTGCGCGACATGAAGACATTGATCACTGCCGGATTATTCGCAATTTTTGCCGGGCCGGCGCTGGCCTTCCAATGCCCAACCGACATGGCTGCCATCGATGCCGCGCTTGAGACTGCGAGCCTCACCGATGAGCAACTGGCTCACGTGAAGGAACTTCGCGCGACCGGCGAGACCGAACATGAGGCGGGCAACCACCAAGCCTCGGTTGATGCACTGGCTGAGGCTAAGGCATTGCTCGGAATCTGATGCTCTTATAGGCGGCTGGGAGCCTGTAGCGACCCTGTAGCCCGCTGCCATATCTTTTTGCATTTTGGTGCGATTTCTGACTGGGGGCACCACCCGGATTGCCATTGATTGGAAGAAGCCTCCTGGGAGTGGCGCGCTCGAGTTTGGTGATGGCCGCGAAGCCGAAAACCATGAACCCCCTGTAGCGTCACGATGAGCGACAGCATCGCAGCCTCGACATGTTCGGTGACCACGAAGGTTGTCAGGCGTTGCAGGATGCCGGCGAGAATCTCCCAGCCAAGGAAGAACAGGAATTCCTTGCCGGTCATGCGCGGAAATTTTCCGCGATAACCGGCGATTGACAGACAGAAAACGGCCGCGATAGCGTTCACCCAGACCGCCAACACCAACGGGTTTGACACCAGCCCCGAGGCCATGCGGGACAAGGCGGGCGTCAATCCCCATACCAGCCCAACGGCGAGCACCAGAAAGCCCCCCTGCAGCGTCTGAATCGCCCGGCGCAACTTCCGTTCGCACTCGTAGATCTCGACGGCCATGCCACGAAACACCCCGGCCAACCGGCCCAGCGGATCGTTACGGGCCGCCAGATCGTCGAGGTTCAGGTTTTCCGGGCGAACCGGCCAGCCTCCAGAACTTCGGCCGCCGCAGTCAGACGCTCGATCCGACTGAAGTATTCGCGTTCCTGATCGTGGAATCTCTTCTTGGCCAGCGAGGCGCCCAGACGTGCCCTCAACAGGACCGGATCGAAATTCTTGGGCAGGAAATCCTCTGCCCCGAGGGCAATCGCCCTGACTACGCTTTCGGTTTCGTCATCGAGGGCGGAAATGATGATGACCGGGATGTCACGCAGGTTCTTGTCATCTTTCAGCGCGCCGAGCACATCGAGGCCGTCGATCTCGGGCATCATGATGTCCAGCAGGACGGCGTCGAAGGTGCCGCCCTTCAACAACTCCAGTGCCATGGCGCCGTTCTCTGCCGTTTCCGCCGAATGGCCTAGTGCCTCGACCGCCATACGCATTTTCTTGCGGCTGAGTCTGTTGTCGTCGACGACCAGTATTTGCGCGCGGCTCGGTGCGATACCTTCATGCGTAATCGACGAAGGATCATCCATCATGAAGCGAGATACCCCTTAGCGCCTCGCGTGCGACGTCCAGCGCGCGCACGATCTCGCCGACTTTCTCCACCGGGTTGGACACCTCGCCGCTCTTGCAGGCGTGTTCTAGGTTTTCACAGAGATCGGCCAGCGTCACCGCACCAAAATCCCGGCTGTTCGATTTCAGGCTGTGCGCTGAGATCCGCAGGGAATCGAGGTTTGCTTCGGTCGCCGCCGCTTTCATCTTGCCCACCAGTAACGGTGCTGATTCTTCGAACTCATTCAACAGCTCAAGAAGATCCTCCTTGTCGCCGCCAATGACGCTTAGCAATCGGTGAATGGCATCTCGGTTAATGATTTCCGTGCTCAAGCTTCATCCCCCACTGGTTTTTCCTTTCCCCGTATCTCCGTCACGACACTTGCGCCGCGCGACGCACGCGGGCCGCCTTAATACTTTTGGACAAGGCATCGACATCAATCGGTTTGCTCAGATAATCGTCCATGCCCGATCTCAAATATTTGTCGCGCTCCTCGCTCATCGCATTTGCGGTCAGCGCGACGATGAACGGCACCCGCTTGCCCGCAAGGGCCTCGCGGATCTGGTGCGTTGCGGCGATGCCATCCATGTCCGGCATCTCGATATCCATCAGCACGATGTCGAAATCTTCCGACGTGCAGCTTTCGATTGCTTCCATCCCACTGCTGACAACGACGGGATCGTATCCCAGCCGTTTCAGGATCTTTTGCCCGACTTTCTGGTTAATCGTGTTGTCGTCCACCAGAAGAACGCGAACATCTCGTGCAGAGACCAAATCAGATTCCGCTTCGGCCTGCGGACTTCTGTCAATCTGCGCAGTATCGGGAGCCAGCGATTTGACCAGGGCGGAAAGCAACTGGCCGGACTTGGCAGGCTTGCTCAGCATCGCCGCATAATCCATTTTCGCAGCCCCCTCGCGGAACGACTCCTCCATCGGGGAAACCGAACTGAACAGGATCATCGGCGGAGCATCGGTCCCAAGGCGGTTGCGCACCGCTTTGGTGAATTGGAAACCGTTCATCACCGGCATCTTGTAGTCCACGATGATCAAGTCGAACCGTTCACCGGACCCGATCACCTCCAAAGCCTCCTCCGGTCCTCCGATGGCGCGCGGCAGCAGCTCCCAGGCACGGAATTTCTCGCTTAGTATCAGTCGGTTGGTTCTGTTGTCGTCGACAATCAGGATATTCGAACCGCGGATCGCCGCCAATTGCGCATCGCGGCTGATCTTGTCGGGTATCTGCGCCACTTCGCCCGGCAGGGTAAAGCGGAACACCGTTCCCTTGCCCAGTGTGCTTTCTACCGAAATCTCGCCGCCCATCAGTTCGACTAGCCGTTTGGAAATCACCAGACCCAGACCCGTGCCGCCATAACGCCGTGTCGTCGAGGCATCCACCTGGCTAAACGACTTGAACAGACGCTCCATTCGATCCGCCGGTATCCCGATGCCCGTGTCTCGAACTTCAAAGGTCAGCAGGGTTGTCTGCCCCGGTGTTTGACTGGCTTCGGGCATCATGGTCGAAACGGTCAAAACAACCTCGCCGAACTCGGTGAATTTCACGGCGTTGTTGAGCAGGTTCATCAGGATCTGCTTCAGCCGCACCGGATCTCCAAGTATGCCCACGGGCACGTCCGGGTTTATCCTGCAGGCAAGTTCGATCCCCTTTTCGGCGGCCTTTGCTGCCACCAGTTCGACAGAGCTTTCGATGGTTTCGACCAGATCGGTCGGCATACTCTCCAGCTCCAGCGCGCCGGCTTCGACCTTGGAAAAATCGAGGATATCACTGATGATCGTCAGCAGCGTGTCCGCCGCAGTAGCGATGGTGTCGCTGAAATCGCGTTGTTCATCGTTCAATTCGGTCCCGTTCAGAAGGGTGCTCATGCCGATGATGCCGTTGAGGGGCGTTCGGATTTCATGGCTCATCGTCGCCAGGAACGCGCTTTTGGCCTCGTTGGCGGCTTCGGCGGCATCCTTGGCGCGTTTCAACTCATCCGAGATGCGCTTGATCTGCGTAATATCGGAATGCACCGCCACAGTACCGCCCTTGTCGGTACGGCGATTGCTAATCTGCTGCCAGTAGTTCCCGGCAATTTCCTGGATATAGGGTGACCCGGCGGTGCGATGGCGGTTGATCTGACGTTTTATCCAGGTCTCGCGGCTCGTGGAGGCATTCGGAAATCTGCCCGCTTCGGCTGCACGGCGCGCGATATCGGCAAAGGGCGTCCCCATGGCGATATCCGCGTCCGCGTCGCCCAGCATGATCTCTCGATAGCGACCGTTCGCCACGACCAGGCGGTCTTCACTATCGAACAGGGCAAATCCTTCGGTGATGCTTTCAATGGCATCCGTCAGCTGGCCCCTCGCCTCGCGCGCGGTCAGTTCCGCTCCGGCCAGTTCGGCGGTGCGCTCGGAGACCCGTCGTTCAAGTTCGTCGTTCGCCGAACGAAGCTGTTGTTCATACGCCGTCTGGCGCTGCTGCATCTCGTTGAATGCAGTGACGACCCGCCCGATCTCGTCGTCGCTGGTCCATTCGACCGATCTGCGCGGTGTATCGCTTTGGGCCAAGTTGATCGACTCCATCAACAGCCCAAGGGGGCGACCGATGATCCGGCGATTCGCGGTCAACGTCGCGCCGACGACGGCGATCAGCAGAATGCCCGCAAGAAACCCCACTAGGATCAGCCGTTCGCGTACCAGCAGGGAAAGCCGAGCGTCGGTCAGCGCAATCCGAAGCGAGCCGATGCGAACCCGCTGATCCCCACTATTGTACTGAATGTCACTTTCCAGAAGGTAATGTGCTTTGTCGAACTGATCCGTCGCGCCGGCTTCGGCAACCAGCCGTTCACGCTCGTCGTAAACCGCGGCCGCCAAGACATCCGGGTCAGTGATCAGGGCCGTCAGAATGAGCTTTATCTGGGCATCAGCCACGTTCCAGAGGGACTCGGCCAGCACCGAACTCTGGATCGCGACCATCTTTTCCAGTTTCACCTGAAGTTGGTGTTCGGCGGACCGGCGGGCGTTCCATTCGAACGCACCAAAAACCAGAAGTGTGGAAAACAGAACCAGGGGGACAACATAGAGCAGAAATTTGCCCTGAACCGACCGCGCACCACGCAGGCGTCTCAAACCCTTTGCACCGCTTGCCTCACCGGCATGCAAATCGCTGCCGGAGTCGCTGGTCATCAGAATTCTTTTTCAAAGTACTCGTCGACCGACTTTTCGACATCCACCATTGCCAGCCCGGCGTTGAACGCGTCGCGTAGGGCACGCCCCTTCTCGTCGTCGGTAAAGCACAAATAAAGTGTCTTTTCCTCCAACGGCTTCGCGTTGAATCGTAGGCTGTCCGCGTCGTCGGCCAACGATTGTTCTGTCGCTAGAATGTAGGACAGAACCAACTTGTCTATCACAGCGATATCGATGCGCTGGCGCGCCAGTTTCCGCAGATTGGTCAAATCGTCAGGTGCGGGGATGGAACGGATCCACCCGGTCCCGGCCTTCTCGTCGAACTCATCGGTGTTCGCATATCCCAGTACGGTCCCGACCTTCAGCTTTTGTTCGCCAATGTCGTCGATGTCTGCCCAGGACACGGCAGCATTGACGTTTTCGACAAAGCCCAGCGGTCCGTTGCCAATCGGATCCGAGGCGACAAAACCATCCACGTGGCGGCAATGATAGCCCGGAAAATAGGCCGCAACCGACAGGTCGTCCTTGGCAATGGATATGGCGCGTTTCCAAGGCAGGAAGTTTACGCTGGCGTCCATCCCGACAGCGGCAAAAGCCTGAACGACCACATTGGTCGTCGCGCCCCCCTTGGGCAACTCCGCCGAGGTGTACGGCGGCCACTCGAGCGTATTCACAGTCACGCCTTCCGCCATCACTGGGGGAACAGTCACGCCGCCAATCAATGCCACGGCAACAACAACGTACAGTCTGTGCATCACTCCATCCCCCAAAAAAATGACCGCAAAATAGGCCCGAAATAAAGGTTACGCGACGTAATGTTGTCTGGCAACAGCTGTGACAGTGCGGCGGGCACAACTCCGCGATGGGGTACGATCTGCAAGCGGAATATAGGCCAAGGGGCCAGCGTCATATTTGCCGTGGTCGCCTTATCAATTCCTGGACTACCGCCTTTTTTGCCACGAAATATAACCCGGTCAGGATCAAAAACAGCGCGATCAAGCTAGTCGCAGAAACCACTTCATTCAGCAGCAGAACACTCCAGATGACGCCGCCCGTCGCGACGGTATAGGCCTTCTGACCACTGAAGACCGGCCCTGCATATCCGATCAGTTTCGCCAGCGCGATCATCGCCGCGGAATCCGCAATTGAAAACGCTATGAGAGACAATTCAAATTTCCCTGGTGGGAGGTCAAGCGGAACCAGGCCTTCAAAATACATTGCCGCCCCGAACAGAACCACAGTCGAGATTCCGAAGATGATGGCAATCACGGCAACCAGATCGGCATCAACGGCCTTGGATAGCGACAAAAGAATACTTTCGCCCGCGAAGCAGGCGGGAATAATCATCGCTATCAGAATCCAGTGAATGCCGACGGCGCTGTTTTCAACATCAAAGAACGGAATAAGAAGCACAACAACCCCGACCACGCCCAGAAGCAGACCAAAGAACCGTCGAAAATACAGTTTCTCCAACCCGATAGCCGCCGCCAGGAAGAAGACCATGAAGGATTCCAGCGAGACGAGAATGGCGATTAGAACGCCTGGAACTTCTTCGGCCACCCAGAATAACAGGACCTGCGGCAGAAAGGTCAGAATTGCCAGAACAAGGAAAAAACCGCTGGAGCCCAAGGATATTGTCGGCACCTTGGCCCTCTGGGAAATGGCGTAAATCGTAATAAAGACGGCTGAGAGACCCATGGTGTAAAAGGCCACCGCAAGCGGGCTGTTGACCTCTGCCAAGCTAAGCTTGGCAATGGCGGGCTTCAGGCCAAAGCTGGCGCCGATGAACAGCAGCCCAAGGATTCCGCGGAGTGTCCGGATCTGGTGCGACTGGCTCAGTCGACGGTTGTACACCATGATCGACTTGTTCAGCAGAACGCGGGATAGCACCGCGAGCGCACCCTCCTTTTCGGCAAGATCGTCGATATCCAGATCGTGCGGGTTCATTTCGTCGGTATCAAGCGCTTCTGCGGCGATGGTCAGCCGCTCGATCTGATGCAACGTCCGCCTGTCTTCTTCCTGGCGCCGTGCCTCTCTCAGGCAGGCATAGATCCTGGCCCGTAGAATGACCGCATTGAAGGACTTCGGCAGAAAATCCACCGCCCCCAGTTCGATGGCGCGCGCAATTCCTTCGGGGTCGTCCAGGCTGGATACGACGATCACCGGGGGGCGGCGATCCGCAGGATAAGCTTGAAGCGCCTCAAGCACATCGTAGCCGTTCTTTTCCGGCATCTCGATGTCCAGAAGAACGATGTCTATGCCCGGTTGCAGCAACCTTTCCAAAGCCGCATCGGCGCCATCCACGTCTTCGGTTCCGTAGCCAAGCGCCTTGGCGGCCAGTGTCAGCTTGCGGCGTGCCAGGCGGTCGTCGTCGACCACAAGTATGCAGTCGCCACCCATTATTCGATGCTCAGTTTACGATGCGCAGACAGCGACGGGACTGGGGCCGCAACCAAGTGGGCGACTTGGGATCCATGTTGCCCGGGCTGTCCGGCCACGCCCCCCGCCCCATGCCGTTGCTCCTTTCGCGTCGGTATTCGCTGGCACGGATATCTCATGCTGCGGGATCCTGCCTGTGGTCCGGTGGATCAATCAAGATCGTGACAGAAAACTCGTCGCCGGCCTGTTTGGGCTGCACGAGAAGGAACCCCAGAACGACCAGGGCCAGCGCCCCCCAGGCGACGTACGAAAGCTCTTCGTTCAGCAGTAACATGCCCCAGGCAATACCGGCGAGAGTCTGAATATAGGACATCTGGCTCGCAAAGACGGCCCCGGCCCTTGCCACCAGGTCCAGAGCCAGTGCGACGGCAATTGCGGTCGCGACACCGAAAACGACAATGATGACGTTTAGCCGACTGAACGACTGATCGGGAAGGAACAACCGGTCCGTGTACACCGCAACCGGGATAAGGAAAAAGACGGAGATCGTCAGCATGATGCCCGTCGTAATGAAAGCGTCGATCTCCCTTGGCCGCCAGACCATCAATAGCGTGTGCACAGCCAGAAGGGCCGGCAGTCCAAGTGCGGCCAGTAGCCAGATGGCCGCGGTTCCCTGCGCGTCGGCGCCCCGGGAAATAAGGACAACCGCCACTGCGGCAAACCCTATCCCCAAGCCGAGAAGGCGGCGCAGGTTTGGACGTTCCAGCGCGATCAGCGCGGCAAGCGCGAACACCATGAAAGCGCGAGAACTGGCGACGAGAGCGATCACCGTTGCTTCGACGTTCTCAGCGACAACCACGAGCCACAGCTTGTAAAGACATCCATAAACCAGTGCCCAGAGCAGATAGAAACGCATGTGAGCCAACCGGAGTCGCGGAAATCCCGTTCGGGCGGCGCCTATAGCGAGACACACAACCGCCCCCACGACATTCGACCAGACCGCCAGTCCGAAAGCGGTCGCGCCCAATTCCGCGCCAAGCCTGCTCAGCGAAGGTCCGATGGCGAACAGGCTACCTGCGACGATTACCATGATCGTGCCCCACAGGGTGCGCGTTCTGCGGTCCATGCGCCGTTCGCGGTCGTATATCGCCTGGGCAAGGCCTCGAAACACATTCGCAAGGCGTCCCAATTGGTCATTTCGGACGGCCACGTCATCTATTTCAAGCTCCGAAGGGCGGAACGCTCCGGCTTCAATCACTTGGGCGGCTTTCGTCAAAGTTTCGACGTCGTGCAGATATTCGAGTTCGCGGTCGCGGTAGCGCTTCTTGATGAGGGAGGACTTGAGACGCGCTTTCAGGATCGCAAGGTCGAAATCCTTCGGCAGGAAATCCTCCGCGCCAAGTTCCAGGGCTCTGGCAACGCTGCCGGCCTCGTCTTCGAGCGCAGATATGACGATTACCGGCAAGTCTCGCAGGTCCGGATCGGACTTGAGAAGGGCAAGGACCTCGTAGCCATCCATTTCCGGCATCACGATGTCGAGCAGAATCACATCGAAGGAGCGGTTTCTTATGAGATCGACGGCGGACCTGCCGTCGAACACCGTCTCCACACGGTGCCCGAGGGCGGTCATAGCCTTCGCCAGCTTCATCGCGCTGACCCGACTGTCATCCACGACCAGAACCGAAGCGTCATCCACAACTAGTCGGTTGGCCACAACTTCTTCCAAACCGCTGCTCCTTCGCCTCAAATCAGCGGCCATCGGATGTCCATCGTCGGATCTGCCGGCCGCGCCGACGTTATCGTAGCAAACCTGTCGGCCAACGTCCGGGCAGTCTAGGCCGCTGCGGATTGTTGCCGCAAGTGCCGTTAGAGGAATTTCGGTGAGGATGCGCCCGGTCTCCTCTGCCCGCGTCTTCACACGGGCTGGCGCGAGGCCGTCATAAAGTGGGTGGCGACGATTTATCTGCCTTAATGATCTTTCCTGATCTCGGATCAATCCAGATCGGATAGAACATCTGCTCTCTGTCTACTCGTTGAGCTTCGTCGCCGGATCGGAGTAAACCCTTCCATCTAGGACGGGAAAGCCCGTCCGCTGTTTCTTTTTCTTCCCTTATGGTCAATAGGTCATCATCAGCCGGAAAAATCTGACAGGTTGGGCCAAAGCAAAAGAACGCATATTCCTCAACCCTCGACAAATAGCCTTGAGTAACGCCCTTCGGGTTGTTGACGATAGTGACCTGTTGAATTGTGTGTTATTGCAAGGTCTGCTCCAATAACAGGCCAAGGCGTCTAACTTCGTGCTCATCAATTGTCACAATCAAAGCCCCGCTGGGCTTCAATAACTCCTTGGCAACTTGAAGCCGCCTCTCCATGAACGCCAGCCACTTCGAGTGTCGATAGATGTCTTCATCCCCGACGTAATTGTTGTTGTATTTCCAGTCACTTGCCCCCGAATTGTAGGGCGGATCAATATAGATCACGTCCACTTTTCCCCGATGGGTAAAGGTCAGCGCCTCCAGGGCGTGGAAGTTTTCTCCGTTGATCACGGTATGAAACGGCTTGTCCCCGCCCCGTTCGACCTTTCCGGTGCTGACAAGGCCAGGGTAGATGTAGTCCCGAAACTCGGCCACCACGATCATGTCTTCCACCCGGACGGTCTGCGTCTCCGGCTCATCGGCCCCGATCAGGTCAAGCTGCGCTGCCCGCTGACCATCGGCCTTGGTGGTCCGCACCACCTTCCACAGCCGCTTGTCGCCCTTCTCCGTGCTGCCACGGGGCGGAAGCACCCGCACCTTGTCGCCCTTGCGGATCGGCTGTCCGGGCAGTTCGACCGTCTCGGGCGTGTGCCGCTCGAAGTTCAGTCCGAAGGACCGGCGGCTGGCGAGCGCCTTGAACTCCCGCTCCAATTCCCGCCCCAGGTCGACGTCCTTCACTTTCGCCTGTGCAATGAGATCAGTCAGGCGAGACATGGGCGCGGCTCCTTGCAAATAGCGCTGGTCGAGAATTGGTTCTGCTTCGGCTCTTCTTCTTGCTCTTGCCGCGTATTTCCTTTGACCGGGAATGCAACGTGAGACGCCCCCAGCAACCGTTACATTGCACCTTGGGCGAGATGAGACCAGCCGAAACTGCGGCTTCGCCTGAACCAAGATGACTTGCAATGAACATCTCCGAACACCATATTTACCGCGCACATTACGGCAGAGGTCAAGATATGGCGTCCTTTAGTGGGTTCATTCGCAAGTCGCCTTCACAGCGTCTCAGGCAGTTCTTTGCTGCGCGAGGTGTTGATGCGCCTGCCGAATTTGATTGGACCAGCGAAGGGCGCGGGACGGCATTGGTTCGATCCATCGAAGAATTGCTGGCCGAATTGCCAGACCGGCAGCAAGATGCAGTGAAGGCAGAACTCGACCATCTAGCCAGCATTGCCGATGAAACTGGCATGACGGGCGCGGTGCAGGTTTGCGCTGGACAAGGCATTGTTCTTGAGGGGTTAGAAGGCGTTCAGGACGTGCTCTTGATGCTGGCCACGCAATATCCCCGCATGATCGACCGGGTCACTGTCCAAACCTCGCTGATGCGGCGCAACGGTGGACGGCAATGGGCGCGCTTTCAGTTCCCGGATGACGGCAAGCCTTGGATATTGGAGCAATCCAGCGCCCGTGATGCCTTCCTCAATGAAACGGTCGCGATCTTGGAACTGCCCGAGCATCGCAAACGCGAAGCCGACTGGTATCAATCCGTCCGCTTTGATCCGGTGACCGGAAGCGAAAGCACTCTCACCCAAGCGACGATCTACGTCGAAGAGCACGCCCAAAGCGAATTGGCTTTTGGCGAAGAAAGCCTTGAGCGGCGAACGGTTCAGAAAGTTCTGGAAGTCGGCATCGCTTGCGACCCGAAAGAACGGGTGGTCGAGATATGCGCAAAGGGTGGCAAGAAATTGCGCGATGAGTATCTCCAGTCTTTTGCCTCGCATTTTGCACCGCATTCCGAAGCGCCTGTAGAAGTGCCTCGCCGGGATGTGCAATTGGACATGCTGCGCAAGGCACCGGAATTTGAAACCGAACCGGCAGACGGGATCGAACAGGTCGAGGTGTCATCGCTATCCTTTCGTTCTTCGGACGGCGGCTTTGTCCGGGTCGAAAAGCGCGGCGAAGACGAAACGCTGTATCACTTCCTCGCCCGCAGGTTTGGCCAGGCTTCGCCGTTGCGTGCTGGTGGCTGGCAAATCTTGGCCGCTACGCTGCGAATAATGCTGGAGGCGCGCGACGGAAAAAGCAAACGCACCCTGACCGTGACTCTGAGCGTCCCGAACACGACAAGCCTGCCGAACAAGACCGAGAAGGACCGGCAGTTCGTTTTTGATCTGTTGGAGCGGTGGAAGCTACTGGCCCCGCCACCAACTGCCGCTGACCTTTTCGAGGTTGTTGAGTGACCCCGCTCGCACTGTTGTGCGAGATCATCGTGCTTGGCGGAAAAGCTGCCGCAGTGTCCTTCCGGGACAATCCCGGTTTTGCGCCGCTGCTTCGCCACGGGTTTGTTCGCGAAGCCGGAGTTTTGGCTTCGGTAGTATGCAATGACTGTGACGAGGCGCACGCCGCGCCGGTCGGGTTCGAGGACGGGCGCTATGGCTACTATTGCCCGGAGTTTGGCTTTGTCGCGCTTGATCGGGCGAACGTGCAAGCCGTGCTGCCCGATTCGCGCCTTTTGATTGACCGCCTGTTTGAAGCGACTGACTGCAAGCGACGTAAACAAACCCCCGTTCATGACCGGACCTGGCGGATCGGATCGCTCGAAACGGATGCAGGCGAAATCATGCTCTATTTCCACCCACAGCTACAAACCGAAGAGGATGCGCGCGAACTGGAACACGCGCTGAGCCGCGAAGTACGCTCACGATGGCGGTTGATCGTCACGGCGATTGGAACCTTGCGGGTTGCAGAAGCGCAAACAGTGCGGCTTGACGATCTGGCTGCACTGGACGCTGAAACCGGCGCTTTAAGTTTTCTCGCCCAAACTGCCGATCTTGTGGGGGTTCCCCGCAAGAACAAAGGCGGGCGACCAAGCGAACATGGCGCGGCACTGGCGGCAATCATTTCGGATAGGAAGAAATCGGGCCGAGCGCTTCCGGTCGTCAATGGCGAAGGCAAGGAGATATTAGCGGAGTTCAAGACACGCCACCCCCTCGAACGTGCCCCTTCCTTGGAGACCATAAAACGGCATCTAAGAAAGTCTCGACCCAGTTCATAACTGGTTCAAAACCTCCGATCTGTTTTGAACCACCCGCCATCCCTCAACGTCCGCCCATACCCAAACAAAGGAGTATGGGCCATGACGAACACAACCGAACTTCTCACCCAGGCCGCACAAATCCTTGCCGTCTCACCGAACGAGGCCGCGCGTCTATGCAGCATCGGGCGGACCACGCTCTACGCTGCCCTTTCGTCGGGCAATCTCAAGAGCGTCAAGATCGGCACTCGCCGTCTCATCACCATCGACGCCCTGCGTGCTTGGTTGAAACAGAACGAGCAGACGACGGGCGAGTGAGGGCGCGACATGCCGAAGCAAGCGCGCCTGAGCGGGATCAAATCCTTGTGGTGTTACAAAATCGAAGAGGCGGCGGAGGTTTCCGGCGTCTCACCCCGCACAATCGGCAACTGGATAGCTAACGGCTTGCGCGTGATGAATGGGGAACGCCCGCCGCTGATCCGTGGCGACGATCTGCGCGATTACATCAAAGGCCAGCGGGAAGGCCGGAAAATCAAGACCGCGCTCGACAGGTTCTTTTGTGTCCGTTGCAGCAAGGCGCAAAAAGCCGCCGGGGGATTTGCCGACTGCAACATCACAGGCAATCACGTCACGCTCACAGCGCTCTGCGAGGTCTGCGAAACCGTCGTTTCTAAGCCAATTGTCGAGGCCCGCATCCCTGAGATTGCACGGACCCTCGACCTCACAATCAAACGGCATGAGAAGACATTATAATGGTGGACACGCGCCCCCTTGATTTTCCACTTAGCCACCTAGCCGATTGGCAGGCTTCCGGCATCCGTTTTTCACCCACAAATGGAGGTAGAAATGAGCAAGCGACCTAATGAACAAAACGAGCGGATCAAGCGCCGTTTCCTGGAGTACCGCAAACATGCAAAGCGGCTTTCGGACAAGACGCTCGACAAGGAACTTGCCACGCTGGAGCGTTTCGATGTGTGGAACGGGCGCAACGATTTCGCACGGTTTCACATCGAATGGGCCATGGGCTTTCGCACGCATCTGGAAGAGGCCAAGAGCGCTACCGGCAAGCCTCTGGGCAAGTCCACCACGCGCGCAATTATGGCGACCATGCGAGAATTCACCCTGTGGCTGTCTCAACAGGATGGTTTTCGCACCCGGATCAAACCGGCGGATGCCGATTATTTTAACCTGTCACGCCGCGACGAGGCCGAAGCCCGTGCAGCACCCGCGCGCCCGGCACCAAGCATCAAACAAGCCAAACGCGCCCTGGCCCTGATGCCCGACAAGACGGCCCGCCAGATGCGCGAAAAGGCCGTTTTCGCGCTTTTGTGTCTGACTGGCATTCGCGTAGCGGCGCTTGTCTCACTGCGAATCAGGCACATCGATCTGGCTGAAAAATCCGTGACCCAGAATCCGCGCCAGGTGGCGACGAAATTCGGCGCGCGTATCGACACCTTCTTTGCAAAGGGTTTTGAAGAGGCCGAAGTTGCCTTCTCTGCATGGATCAAACATCTGGACGATGCTGAACTCTACGGCCCCGACGATCCGCTATTCCCCGCAACGGCGCTTTCCTCTGTCGCCCACACTGGATTCAAGGCAGAAGGTTTCGAGCGCCGCCAATGGAAAAGCACTGAACCTGTGCGCAAGATCGTCAATCAAGCCTTTAAGGCTGCAAACTTACCTGCCTTCGGCCCGCACGCCTTCCGACACATGCTCGCTCGCCGAGCCGCAAAAACCTGCACTTCTGTCGCCGAACTGGTGGCCACCTCGCAAAATCTTGGTCACACCGATGTTCTGACAACCTTGCGCAGCTACGGCCAAATCAGCCGTGAACGGCAACGGGCGTTAATCACTGGCGAGTCAGGGGATGATGTATTGGAGGACTGATCGGGGCGACTGAGGCGCAACTAGACAACTGCGCTGCGTGGGAACAAGTGTGGGAACGGTTTGATGTTGGCGAAATTTTATTGTTTGAAAACAATTATATAACAGCGGTTGGTGGCGGAGACGAAGGGATTCGAACCCTCGAGACGGTTTCCCGTCTGCGCCCTTAGCAGGGGCGTGCCTTCGACCACTCGGCCACGTCTCCACCGACCCGTTTAATCGCTGGCCCGCGCGGGGACAAGTGCAAAGCTTTCCTACCGTGTCATTGTTGGGGCGGAAACAACCTGTGGATCGGGATGCCCAGACCTGAGATCATTCCGTCTTTCGCGCAAAGCGCCGGGATCTGCCAATACGTGTCGTTGATCGCCGCCTGGCCCTCGGCCTGCTCCATGGTTTCGCAATCCATGCAGGGCAGGAACAGCACGGCATCTGCATGGCCAGCAGATCCGGTTGACAGCACGACATCCTCGTCGCCGTTCCGCAAAAGGTCCGTGCAGCCTAGTCACCCGAATCTAAAGTTCGGTACATAAGTTTTGCTGTGTCCGCTGGCAGAACCGCTTGACGGATGCGAGGATTTCGTCGGCGGATTTGACCCACCGGTATGGTTTGGGATTCTCGTTGTGCGCCTTGATGAAGGCGGTGATGTCGGCCTCCAACTCGGCGGTGGTTCGGTGGACACCCCGTTGCAGTTGCTTGCGGGTCAGTTCGGCGAACCAGCGTTCCACCTGGTTTATCCAGCTCGCCGAGGTCGGCGTGAAATGCACGTGCCAATGCGGGCGGCGCGCGAGCCACGCCTTGATTTTCGGCGTCTTGTGCGTGGCATAATTATCCATCACCAGATGCACGTCCGGTCCTTCCGGCATGGCCGTGTCGATCTTCTTGAGGAAGTCGAGGAACTCGGTTGCCCGATGGCGCTTGTAGCATTTGCCGATCACCGCCCCCGTGGCGATGTCGAGCGCAGCAAACAGCGACGTCGTTCCATGGCGGATGTAGGTATGGGTTCTGCGTTCGGCCACGCCGGGTGCCATCGGCAGCACCGGCTGTTCGCGGTCCAGCGCCTGGATCTGGGACTTTTCGTCCACACATAGGACGATAGCCCTGTTCGGCGGCGACATGTAAAGCCCGACGATATCCTGAACCTTGTCAACGAACAGCGGATCGGTGGAAAGCTTGAACGTCTCGCTCCGGTGCGGCTGCAGCCCGAACGCGGTCCAGATGCGCCGGATTGTCGTATGCGACAGGCCCATCGTTGCGGCCATGGAACGGATCGACCAATGGGTGGCGTCCTTCGGTGTGGTGTTCAGCGTGCGCTCGATAACCTCGGCCACCTGTGCGTCCGACACCGTGCGAGGACGACCGGGGCGGTATTCGTCGGTGAGCCCTTCGATCCTATCTTTCACGAACCGCCTGCGCCACTTGCCGACGGTGTGTTCATGCACCCCGAGCCGGGCACCGACCTCCTTGCTTTGCAAACCTTCCGCGCAGAGCAGTATCATGCGGCAGCGATCCGAAAGAGACCGCGCAGCCTTGTGCCGCCGCACCAGCGCCTCCAAAAAGCTTCGCTCCTCATCGCTCAGAACCACCTCGTCCGCCACACGCCCCGCCATCGTATCATCTCCTGACAGAATTCAGGTCAATGATATGAATTACAGTTCCAGAAGACCAGAAACAGTGTGCCTTTCAGAACTCTGAGGGAAGGCAGGCAAAGCAGACGATCATAGGTCGGTGTCGCAGAGGCTTCGAAGCCGCTGACCAGAACCACCGGGCCCGGACTGATGCTGCCGATCCGAAAGCCGGCGTTCCTGCCGCCGACCTTCAATGCGGCAACGCTTGCAGACTTCGCCGCCTCGATCCCTACCATCGCCAATTGCATTCGCGCTTGCCCTCGTTGATGAGCAAGACTCTGTCACACCGCCAAAGCCATGCAAAACGAATGATAATTGCCGTCAAGACGACATTCACGAATACTAGGCGCTGAAGAGGAAGTGCAGGACGTCTCCGTCCTTGACCTCGTAATTCTTGCCTTCCACGCGCATCTTGCCGGCCTCCTTGGCGCCAGCTTCGCCTTTTCCGGCAACAAAATCCTCGTAAGATATTGTTTCGGCGCGAATAAACCCACGCTCAAAGTCGCCGTGGATGACGCCCGCTGCCTGCGGAGCCAGCATGCCCTTGCGGATCGTCCAGGCGCGGGCCTCTTTCGGGCCGACGGTGAAGTAGGTCTGCAGGCCCAAGAGCTTGTGGCCGGCCTTGATCAGGCGGTCGAGGCCGGCTTCTTTCAGGCCCATCTCTTCAAGGAACATCCCGGCCTCTTCGGGGTCGAGTTGACTGATCTCCTCCTCGATCCGGGCCGAGATCACGACCGCCGCCGCGCCCTCCTCGGCGGCCATCTTCTCGATCGCCCGCGAATGGGCATTGCCGGTGGCGGCCTGCGCCTCATCGACGTTGCAGACATAGAGAATGGGCTTGGCCGTCAGCAGCTGAAGCATCCGCCACGCCTTTGAATCCTCGTCTGCAACCTCCAGGGTCCGTGCCGGCCTTCCGTCCTCCAGCGCGGCAAGCGCGGCCTGCAGAAGCCGCTCTTGCTGCAGCGCTTCCTTGTCGCCGCCGCGGACCTTGCGGGACAGGCCCTGCAGGCGTTTCTCGATGGATTCCATGTCGGCCAGCATCAGTTCGGTCTCGATGGTGCGGGCGTCTTCGACGGGGTCGACGCGGCCTTCGACATGGGTCACATCGCCGTCCTCGAAGCATCGGACGACATGGGCGATGGCGTCGCATTCACGGATATTGGCGAGGAACTGGTTGCCGAGGCCCTCGCCCCTGGATGCGCCCTTCACCAGCCCGGCAATGTCGACGAAGGTCATGCGGGTCGGGATGATCTGCTTTGACCCCGCGATCTTCGCAAGAATTTCAACCCGCTCATCGGGCACCGCGACCTCGCCGACGTTCGGTTCGATGGTGCAGAAGGGAAAGTTCGCGGCCTGCGCGGCGGCGGTGCGCGTCAGTGCGTTGAACAGAGTCGACTTGCCGACATTCGGCAGCCCCACGATCCCGGTCTTGAACCCCATTGCGAAACTCCAGTTCTGGTGGACGGGCGCTTCTAGGGGGCAAGTGCAGGCGGGGTCAAGCCGAAGGCTGTCCCGGCAGGCCTTCTTCCGCCCGTCCGACCAGTCTCGGCACCTTGTTTCGCAGGGGTCCAGGGATCGGTCGGCCGGGCAACCCCTGCCAGGCCGCCACCCCGGTCATTGCTCTTCAAGGAACGTCGACAGCGCGGCCGAGACGGCTTGCCAGTCGGTGAACTCGTGCTCTCCTGCACTCAGATCATGGTCCCGGCCCCGAAGGACGACATGCCGGACAACCTGGGTGGCGAAATAATCGTACTGGCTGATCCGTACGGCACCGGCCACCAGCATTTCGCTGTCTGGCTTGAAGCCGGTGCGCATTTCCATTTCGATCAGGTAGTCCCGGGCCTCGCCAAGACCTTCGGGGAACGCCGCGCTCAGACTGACGGACATCACAAGCGTCTTGCGCTGCTCCAGATCCGTTTTCGAGGCTTCGATGAGCGCCTCGAAGGTCTTGGGGTGGCGGCGCTGGTGGACCGGACCGGCCAGGATGACCGCATCCACGCCGTCAAAGGCGATCTCTGACGGATCGTCGGCATCGGCCAGCAGAACCTCGTGGCCCAACTCCCGGATATGGTCGGCGGCGAAACGGGCGATCTTGCCGGTTTGTCCCTCGACGGTCGCGTAAATGATCAGTGCCTTCATCTGGGCCTCCTTGTTTTCGGGGTCGGGACCAAGCGCCTCGCTGCAAGTCGAAATCCGATCCACGGGTATCCCGCAATCGGGGGGCGCGTCGTTGTTCTATGTCAAATAGCGGCCTTCGCCCCGGCTCGGCGGCGCGGCTCTTCGCAGCGCGGGCCGTGCCCGGTTCGGGACGCACCGGATGATCTCGCCCCCCCGAGAGGCCCAAGCCCATTGATTTCCGGCGCGGTTTTCTGCACATCGGGGCGAACCGCAAACCAGGGATCGCCATGACACGCATCGACGACAAGTTCGCCGCCCTTCGGGCCGAGGGAAAGAAGGCCTTCGTGGCTTACGTGATGGCGGGCGATCCGGATTACGCGACCTCACTTGAGATCGTGAAGGGCCTGCCGGCTGCGGGCGTTGATATCATCGAGCTGGGGATGCCCTTCACCGATCCGATGGCTGATGGTCCGACGATCCAGCTGGCCGGCCAGCGCGCGCTGGAAGGCGGCCAGACCTTGCAGAAGACCCTGGACATGGCGGCAGAGTTCCGCCGCGGCGACGATGTCACCCCGATCGTGATGATGGGGTATTACAACCCGATCCATTCGCGCGGCGTCGACAGGTTCCTGACCGACGCCAAGGCCGCCGGGATCGACGGGCTGATCGTCGTCGACCTGCCGCCCGAGGAGGACGACGAGCTTTGTATTCCGGCGCAGAAGGCGGGGCTGAACTTCATCCGGCTGGCGACGCCGACGACCGATGACAAGCGGCTGCCGAAGGTTCTGACCAACACCTCGGGCTTCGTCTATTACGTCTCGATCACCGGGATCACCGGCGCGGCAGCGGCAGAGGCCGCCGATGTCGGCCCGGAAGTCGCCCGGATCAAGGCAAAGACCGATCTGCCGGTGATCGTCGGCTTCGGCATCCGCACGCCGGAAACCTCGCAGGCGATTGCCAGCGTCGCGGATGGCGCGGTGGTCGGCTCGGCGATCGTCGCGATGATCGGCGAGGGCAGGAAACCGGCCGAGGTGCTGGACTTCGTGCGCGGGCTGGCCGACGGCGCGCATCGCGCCTGAGGCGCGTCACGCAAACTCTTGCCTGAGGCGCGTCACCCAAATTCTCGCCTGAGGCGCGTCACTCAAACTCTCACCCGAGGCGCGTCACTCCGCCGTCGCGCCTGCAGCGGTTCGCGAAACAGTTGAGACGGAAAAGCAACGGACTTCGCGTTCGAGCGCCGCGAGAGGCCGGGCAATTCCGATTCAATCCCTTGCCCGAAACGCTTCAGCCCAGCGTTACGTCCAGCACCATCATCAGGATCAGCCCGATCACCAGCCCGGTGGTGGCGGCATTCTGGTGGCCGTGGCGGTGGGTTTCGGGGATGATCTCGTGGCTGATGATGTAGATCATCGCGCCGGCGGCGAAGGTCAGGCCCCACGGCAGCAAGAGTTCCGAGGCATGGATCGCCAAGACACCGACGGCGCCGCCCACAGGCTCGACCAGCCCGGTCGCAAGCGCGACGCCGAAGGCGGCAAGCCTGGAATAACCCTGCCCGCGCAGCGCCACCGCGACGGCCAGCCCCTCGGGGGCGTTCTGCAGGCCGATGCCGGTGGCCAACGTCATTCCGTTGGCGACATTGCCGCCGCCAAAGCCGATGCCAACGGCCATGCCCTCGGGGAAATTGTGGATCGTGATGGCGATCACGAACAACCAGATCTTCGACAGCGCCACAGCGTCCGACCCTTCGCGCCCCGCGATGAAATGCTCGTGCGGCAGCATCTCGTTCATCAGCGCCACGGCCAGCGCGCCCAGCGCAAGCCCGCCCGCCGCGATGAAGGCCGCGATGGTCACGCTGCCATGCTGGTCGGTCGCCGCTTCGATGCCGGGCAAGATCAGCGAAAAGTAGGATGCCGAGATCATCACCCCGGCGGCGAACCCCAGCAGCGTATCATTCGCGCGCCGCGAGATCGTGCGCCCGAACAGCACCGGGATCGCGCCGACGCCGGTCATCAGCCCGGCCCCGAGGCTGGCCAGAATGCCGATCTGGATGATGTCCATGTGCCGTTGTCCCTCGTTCCGGTTCCTGCCCCTGCTAACCCGAACCGCGGCGCCGGGCCATCTGCATGATTGTCACGCGCAGCTTCCAAGGGTAGGGATTTCGGACCAGTCAGGGAAGGACCGCCGATGCCCGTCATCACCAATATCGACGACCTCAAGGCGATCTACCGCCGCCGGGTTCCGAAGATGTTCTATGACTACTGCGAAAGCGGCAGCTGGACCGAACAGACCTTCCGCGACAATACCGACGATTTCCAGAAGATCCGCCTGCGCCAGCGGGTGGCGATGGACATGGCCGGGCGCAGCCTGAAGACCCGGATGATCGGCGAGGATGTGTCGATGCCGGTGGCCCTGGCCCCCGTCGGCCTGACCGGGATGCAGTCGGCGGACGGCGAGATCAAGGCCGCGCGCGCCGCCGAGAAGGCAGGTGTGCCGTTCACCCTGTCGACGATGTCGATCTGCTCGATCGAGGATGTGGCGGAGGCCACGACCCGGCCGTTCTGGTTTCAGGTCTACACGCTGAAGGACGACGATTTCATGCGGCGGCTGTTCGACCGGGCGCGGGCGGCGGGCTGCTCGGCGGTCGTGATCACCGTCGATCTGCAGGTTCTGGGGCAACGCCACAAGGATCTGAAGAACGGGTTGAGCGCGCCGCCGAAGCTGACCGCGAAATCCATCGCCAACATGATGACCAAGGTCGGCTGGGGGCTCGAGATGCTGGGCACCAGGCGGCGGTCCTTCGGCAATATCGTCGGCCATGCCAGGGGCGTCTCGGATCCGTCCTCGCTGTCCTCCTGGACCGCCGAGGCCTTCGATCCGTCGCTCGACTGGAACCGGATCGCCGAGTTTCGCAAGATGTGGGGCGGCAAGGTGATCCTGAAGGGGATCATCGACCCCGAGGATGCGAAACAGGCGCTGAATGTCGGGGCCGATGCGATCGTCGTGTCGAACCACGGCGGGCGACAGCTTGACGGGGCGCTGTCCTCGATCCGCGCCCTGCCTGCGGTGATGGATGCCGTGGGCGACAAGATCGAGGTGCATCTGGACAGCGGTATCCGGTCAGGTCAGGACGTGCTCAAGGCGGTCGCGATGGGCGCCAGGGGCACCTATGTCGGACGCTCCTATGTCTACGGGCTGGGCGCGATGGGCGAGGCCGGGGTGACACGCGCGCTGGAGGTGATCCGCAAGGAACTGGACGTGTCGATGGCGCTCTGCGGGCAGCGCGACATCACCAGGGTCGGGCGGGATATCCTGCTGGTGCCCAAGGGGTTCGAAGGCGACTGGGCGTAAGCCGCGGCCCGGCCGCACCGCGATGCGCCCGGCGGGGATCTGTGCGAGCCGACCAGGCAGGACCCCTCCTGCCCTTCTCATTCGTCGATAAATATCCCGGGGGTCCAAGGGGGCAGCGCCCCCTTGCCTGTCGCCGCGCCCGCGGGCGCGGCGAAACCGGACCGGCCCTCTACCGCCGTCGCGCCAGCGCCAGCACGGCGGGGATGATCGCGGCGACGACCAGCGCGACCGCGGCGAAAGAGACGCGCAGCCCGAACAATTCCGCCAGGCCGCCCATCATCGCCGGCCCCAGAAAGAAGCCCAGCATGCCGGCCATCCAGGCGCGGGATATGGCGTGGCTGCGCTGTTCCTCGCGCACCAGTTTGCCGAGGATCGAATTGGCCGAGGGCACGATCGTCGCCACGCCAAGACCGAGGATGGCGACACCGACCAGCACGGTGGCCTGGGTCGGCGCCGCGGCGATGATCAGCGCGCCGATGACGCCCAGCACCGCCGACCACAGGATCAACCGCGCCTCGCCCAGCCGGTCGGCGACGAACTGCCCCGAGAACCGCCCGAACGCCATCGTCAGGCCCAGCATGAACGGACCCAAACTGCCCTCTCCGGCCGCGCCGCCCAGGGTGCGCTCGATATGCAGGGCAGACCACGCCTCGGTCGCGTTCTCTCCGACGAAGGCGGCGAACAGGACCAGCGCGGTCAGCAGGATCGCGGGCCAGGGCGTCGCGCTCGAGCGGGTGTCGTTCGCGTCCGGTGCCGGCGGGGCAAGGCGGCCACCGCCTTCCCACATCGGCAGCACCAGCGCCAGGCAGATCAGCGCCAGGATCGGAAAGACCTCTTCCGGCCCCAGCCCGGCCTTGCGGGCCAGGACCGCGATCAGCGCGGTCAGTGCGAAAGCCACCGAGAACATCGCGTGGCTGACGTTCATCAGATGCAGGCCGTGGCGGTTCTCCAGCGCGGAAATCCGCACGTTGGCGGTGATGTCCAGCATCGCCACGCTGGCGCCCATGCCGAACAGCGCCAACCCGAGCGCCACGACGCTGCCGGCCATCAGCGGGTAGAAGAAGGCAAGGCACAGCAGCGCGCCCAGGACCGGCAGCGCGACGCGGCCCAGCGCGTCGCCGATGCGGGGGGCAAGATACATCGAGGTGATCGAGCCGACCGCCGACATGACCAGCGCCGCGCCAAGCCCGGCATCGCTGGCATCGACCGCGGCCTTGATATCGGGGACGAACCCGGCCAGGCCGCCCCAGATCACGCCAATGGCGGTCAGCGAGGCAATCGGTGCGCGGGAAATCCGCATGGCATTGAGGATCGACATGCGGATGTCCTGGCCGGTGGGTCTGGCGTCAGCGATACCGCCGAGGATGCGGACTGACAAGCGCGGGCGGGTGCGGATTCGGTCTTTTCAAGCCCGCGCATCTGCCCTATACGCGCGACTTCACGCGGATATGCACCCTTGGAGGATATCCGCCCTAACATTGGAGAATACCCATGGCTGGAGAGATCCCGGATCTCGTCGCCACGGTACGGACGGGGACAGGCAAGGGGGCCGCCCGTCAAGCCCGCCGTTCCGGCGTCGTACCTGGCATTGTTTACGGTGGCGGCGTTGACCCGCTGCCGATCAACATCAACTACAACGCGCTGATCAAGCGTCTGAAGGCGGGCCGCTTCCTGTCGACGCTGTTCAACCTCAAGGTTGACGGCCATGACGACGTGCGGGTGATCTGCCGCAGCGTCCAGCGCGACGTGGTCAAGGACCTGCCGACGCATCTGGACCTGATGCGCCTACGCCGGACCAGCCAAATCTCGCTGTTCATCCATGTGAACTTCGAGAATCACGAGCAGGCCCCCGGCCTGAAGCGTGGCGGCACATTGGTCGTGGTCCGTCCCGAGGTCGAACTGGAAGTGACCGCGGCGGATATTCCCGATCACCTGACGGTCGACCTGACCGGTCTCGATATCGGCGACGTGGTGCATGTCGACGACATCATCCTGCCGGAAGGGGCGAAGAAGACGATCCCGCGGAATTTCGTGATCGCCAACATCGCCGCGCCGTCAAGCCTGCGCTCGGCTGACGACGAAGAGGCCGAAGAGACCGAAGAGGTCGCCGCCGACGAGGTCGAAGCGACCGCGCAGGGCGACGACGACTGATCCGGTCATTCGGCCAGCCAAGGGTCCGGCCCGCACCGCAATGCCGGCTCCGAGCGACCTCTGGAAGACCAGAACGCGCCCCGACGGGGCGCGTTTTTCGTTTCACACCGGACATGCGGTGGCGCGCAGGGGCCAATGGCCTGCGCCGCAGCGGCCGCTCGTTCAACTCGGCTTTTCGTCAGCCTCGTCCAGGTCCGCCGCCTCGGCATCCAACGCATCCGCCAGCACCGCCGCGGGTCCGCCGGGGGTAAAGACGGTCTGGGCGATGGGTGGACGATCATCGGCGGCGCGGTGGACGCGCAGTTCGCGATATGCGGTGTACATCCCGCTCGCCACGATCAGCACCATCCCTGCGAAAGTCGTGTGGGGCGGCACCTCTCCCCACAGCAGATAGGCGATGATCGCCGCCAGAGGCAGATAACTGTAATCGAAAGGTGCAATCGCGCTGGCACTGGCGATCTGATAGGCGCGGGAAACAAGCGTGTAGGCCACCGTCCCGATGCCTCCCAGCAAGGCAAGCATGGCAATGCCCTCCGCTTCCGGCACCGGCCAGTCCATCCGCAGGTGGTTCAGCTCCGGCGTGACCAGGATCAACTTCGACACCGCAAATCCCATCGGTACGATCAGGACACCCGAAAACGAGATCGTATAGAGACCGATGGTCAGCGAGGTGTCCTGCTCTCCGATCCTGCGGACGATGATCTGGCTGATTGCGTAGGTGAGTGCGCACAGAAGCGGCAGAACTGCGATCCAGCCGAACCTGTCGCCTGTCGGGTTCATCGCGATGACAACACCTGCGAACCCGACCAGCAGCGCCGCAGCACGGTGCAGTCCGACCTTCTCCTGCAGGAACAGCGCTGCAAGCGTCGCTGTCATGAGAGGCGCAGCGAAGAACAGCGTTGTGACCTCAGCCAGTCCCATGAAAGGGAAGGCTGCGTAGAACATCGAGAAGCCAGAGGCGAACAGCATGGCCCGCGCCAGATACCACGGCCACAGGGGGCTGAGGATGCGGTGCGGTGCCCCGAGCCACAGAACCAGCGGAAGCAGGGTCAGCAGGGCGATGACCGAACGGGTGAAGATCAGCATCCAAACCGGGTAGTATGTCAGCATGTCCTTCATCAGGACATCCTGCCCGACAAACAGGATCATCCCGGCAATCACACAGCCAATCCCCTGAAGCGTGCGGGACAGCGGCGGTACGGCTATATCTGACGAGGCTGCCATCCTCTCAGATTGCGCAATTCGCAATGCGCGTCCTGCCTCTTAGCGACCCGAATGTCGGTATCATCAAAGACCCGCGCCCAATGGCGGTTTGGTCCGGATACCATTGAAAAACTCGGCGCCCGGACCAAAAAGGTCAAATCGGCAGAACGTCTTCCCACCGAAGCGTTGTTTCGGAAACCCTGTTTGCCAAGGCGCCCTCTGGCGGAATGGTATTGCAAACTTTGCGCGCGATTTTCAGCGGCCGGTTTTTTTCGACACGGTCTTCGCAAGGCGGACACTGACACTGCATTCTGTCAAGGTTCTGTGGCCTTGCCGGCAATGCCACCCGATGCTGATTGCGGGCGTCGATTTTCGGCTCATGGCCCGGCTTCGCTGCACGCCGCCCCGTCCGTTCTCCTTCTTCACTTTGGCACGGGTTTCCCATCCCTTGTGTCCACCCCCACCGCCCGCCACATCGATTCGGTTAACAACGTCCAAACGAAAATCGTCAACCCATTGTTCCTGAAGGTTTTCCCTCGGCGTCCACATGTGGACGCCCTATCGGTTCCAGCGGCGGAACTCCGCCCCCCCTTCCCGAACCTACCCGACGCGCTGAAAGACCAGCGTTTCGCCGCGTGATCCCCAGGGCATGTAAGTCATGTCCGAGGCCGACAATCCGTCGAAAAGACGTTTGAGCGCCCGCCCGTCATAGCGCCCGGTATGGATCTCCATCACCAGAAGCCGGACATGGCCCGGCCATTTCATGTCCGCAAGCCGGGCCTCAGCGCCCTCGATATCCATGATCACCACGCTGGGGCGGTGCTCGGCCAGCAGCGGGCCAAGCCGGAGGGCGGCGACCTCCGAGATGCGGCCGCCCGGCCCGGCGCCGTCCTCGGCCAGCGCAGCCGCCCAGAACGCGGCATTGCGGCGGAACCGGACAGTGTCGCCGGCGTGGCTTTCTGGCACGATCGCACCTTCGATCAGCCGGGTCGCGGTCGCCTCGTTCGCATCCAGATTGGCACGGATCGCGGCGATCATGTCGGGATTTGCCTCGACCGCCGTGACATTCGCGCCGCCGACAATCCGGGCAGCGAGGCATGAGAGATAGCCCGCCCCGGCCCCCAGATCGAGCACCCGGTCGCCGGGTTGAAGATGGCGTTCAAGCGCCGCCGCCTCGGAATGTTCGTAGCGCCCCGATTTCAGCGCCTCGATCAACGTCGGGCCAAGGCACTGGTCAGGAATGCGAAGCGCAATGCCCTTGAGGATGAAGTCCTGCATCTGCCCTGCCCTTCGTTGCATCGCCGGCTGCCCCGGCCTATCCTGCCGCCAAGTGTCAGGTTAGGGGCTGAGCGCAACTCGGTCCAGTCGGGGAATGCGGGAATGAAACTCTTTGTCGGCCTTGGTAATCCCGGAGCAAAATACGCTCGGAACCGGCATAATATCGGCTACATGGCGGTCGACAGGATCGCCGAGGATCATGGATTCACGCCGTGGCGGTCGAAATTCAGCGGTGTCGTGGCCGATGGCCGGCTTGGCACCCAGAAGGTGGTGCTATTGAAGCCCGAGACCTTCATGAACCTTTCTGGCCAATCGGTCGGCGAGGCAATGAGATTTTACAAGATCGACCCCGGGCAGGTGACGGTTTTCCATGACGAACTGGACCTCGCCCCCGGCAAGTGCCGGGTCAAGACCGGCGGCGGCCATGCCGGGCATAACGGGCTGCGGTCGCTGCATTCGCATCTGGGCGAGGCCTATAACCGCGTACGTCTCGGCATCGGGCATCCGGGCCACAAGGACCGGGTGGCGACATATGTCTTGCATGATTTCGCCAAGGCGGATGAGGACTGGCTAGATGATCTGATCCGCGGTGTGTCGCAGGGGGCGGCGAAGCTGGCTGAAGGCGACACTGGCGGGTTCATGAACGCCGTCGCGTTGCAGGTGAACCCTCCCAGGGTGGCTTCAATACCGGCCAAGCAGGTCGAACCAACCACGGCGGCGGCCGAAAAAGTGCCGAAACCCGACACAAGGTCGCGGTTGCAAAGACTGCTGGACCGGTTCGGGAAGGACTGACCATGCGGAGGCTCGTGAAGGTCGCGGCCCTGACCCTCCTGGTTGCAGCCCTTGGGCTGTCGGCGGCGGCGCTTGCCTATCACGATCGGATCGCGCGGTTGGTCGCCGTCAAGACGCTCTTCGAGCCAGACAACAGCGTGTTCAACTTCTCGAACATGGATGTGGCATTCCTGACCCGTGAAGTGCCGGGTGGCGGTGGCGCACCCAAAAGCCTTCCCTTTGCTCCGGCCCGCGATCTACCGCCCGGCGCCGCGCGATGGATCGAGGATCGCGCCGCCACCGGCATCGTCGATCTGAAGGACGGGCAGATCACATACGAGAATTACTATCTTGGCACCACCGCCGAGGATCGGCGGATCTCGTGTTCGGTCGCCAAGAGTTTTCTTTCGGCGCTGATGGGCATCGCACTGGCCGGGGGGCATATTGCGTCGCTCGACGATCCGGTGACCCAAAACGCGCCGGAACTGGCAGGCAGCGCCTATCGGGGCGCGACGATCCGAAATGTGCTGAACAAGGCCTCTGGCGTGCGGTTTGACGAGGACTACCCGGACTATGACTCCGACATCAACCGGATGGGACGGGTTCTGGCGCTTGGCCGCTCGATGGACAATTTCGCCGCCGGACTGAGCGCGCGCGACGACACGCCCGGCGCGGCTTGGCAATATGTCTCGATCGACACCGATGTGATCGGCATGGTGATCCGGGGGGCGACGGGGCGTGATATTTCCGACCTCATGTCGGAAAAGCTGATCCGGCCCTTGCAGTTGAAGGAGGCAACCTATTACGTCACAGACGGCCATGGCGTTGCCTTCGCTCTGGGCGTGTTGAACCTGCGCACGAGGGATTTTGCGCGGCTGGGACAGGTGTTCTTGCAAGGCGGCGCGTGGCTGGGGCAGCAGGTGGTGCCTGCCGATTGGGTTTTGGCCCCGACCACGCCATCAGCCCCGACCGTGCCAGGCAAGCGGCTATATGGTTATCACTGGTGGATACCGGCCGATACCCACAGCCGGGAATTTTATGCGAACGGTATCTATGGGCAATATACCTATGTCAACGAGTCCGAGAATGTCGTGATCGCGGTCAACGCCGCCGATCGCAGGTTTCGCGACACTGGTGTTTCCGGGGACAATATAGATATGCTGAGGAAGATCGCGGAATGGATGTAGACCAATGACCCCGGAGAAGGACCCATCGCTGAACGTGCTGGGCGAAACGCTGCAGCCCTGCTCGACCGACCCGATGACCGGGTTCTTTCGCAACGGCGCGTGCGACACCTGCCGCGAAGATCAGGGCAGCCATACGATCTGCGCCGTGATGACGGACGAGTTCCTCGCCTTCTCGAAATATGTCGGCAACGACCTGTCGACCCCGCGGCCAGAATTCGGGTTTCCTGGTCTGAAGGCGGGCGACAACTGGTGCCTGTGCGCCGGTCGGTTCCTGCAAGGGCATGACGAAGGCTGCGCGCCGAAGGTCCGGCTAGGCGCCACCCACCGGCGGGCATTGGAGATCGTGTCGCTGGAAGTCTTGCGGGAAAACGCCGAAGGCTAAGGCGTCTCGACCAACAGGCCCTCGCCCATCAGATCCTCGATGAACAGGCTCAGAAGCTGCGGCCTGCCGCTGACCCCAGCCTTACGGTAGATTGCGTTGGTCTGGGCCTTGACCGTGCCTTCGCTGGTGGCGCGAAGGGCGGCGATTTCCTGGGTCGAGAGTCCCTTGATTGCGAACAGCGCCACGTCCTTTTCGGAAGGTGTCAGCCCCCATTCGCTGAACCGTTCCTCCATTATTTCCATGAACGCGCCCGAAGCGAGGCGCAACTGCCCCTCGACCTTTCTGCGCAGCCGCAGCGACCGGCGCAGGGCCACCGCCCCGAGGGCCGCGCCCAGTACAAGGCCGAGAGCGGCGCCGATCTCCAGAAGTTCGCGGGTTTGCCAACTGATTGGCTCGGTTTGCAGGCCGATGACGCCCAACAGGATGTCGGATACGAAAAAGACGGCGCAGAAGACCTGCACCACCAGAAGGGCAAAGATCACCAGTCCGTCCCTCACAAGGGCTCGATCCTTGGAATTGACGCCCCGTCGGGTCCGGTCCGGGGCCGTTCATTGGAAGCAATCGTCACTCAAAGCCGTCCACGATTGCTGCTGGCACTGTCATTGTCACTGTTACCCTAGTCGTCTTCGTCGTCATCGTCGTCGTCATCGTCGTCATCGTCGTCATCGTCGTCGTCATCGTCGTCTTCGTCATTGTCGTCTTCGTCGTCATCGTCGTCTTCGTCGTCATCCCCGTCATCGTCGTCTTCGTCGCCCCGACCGCTGGTGCCGCCCGAGCCGCCGCTGCCCTGATCGATGATTTGCCCGCCGTTCGAGGAACCTTCGCCAGTGATCTGCCAGAGGTCGCGCAGGATTTCACCGGTGCGGGGGTTCAGAATGATCTCTCGCCGATATCTGTCGCTGGTCGCCACAAATCGCGTCCGGCCCAGAAGCGTCCGCGACACCGTGATGCTGCGATAGCCCTGATCTCGCAGGGCCTCAATTATCTGATCTTCCCGAGGCCCGGCCATCAAAATGCCAGGAGCCAACAGAAGCGCCGTAGTGATGGCCAGCAATGTCCTGCGCTTCATCTCCGAACCCGCCTACAGAACAGGCGTGGCGGAACCGGCTCCGCCACGCCTATTGTAAATAGCATCACGTATGGCAACCGGCCACAGGGGATTAGCCGCGCCCGCTGTTGCTGCCGCTGCGGTCATCGTCGTCATCGTCCTCATCGTCGTCGCGATCATCTTCGTCATCATCTTCGTCATCATCTGATCCATGACCACCACGATCGTCGTCTTCATCATCCTCGTCGTCGTCATGTTCGTCGTCGTCATGTTCGTCGTCGTCATTCTCGCCGTCGTCATCTTCATCGTCATCTTCATCGTCATTACGGTCACTGCCGACGAAATCGCGGTCACGGCTGTCGAACTCCACGCCGGGGCTGGTATCCTCGCCGGGACGCACACGCTCTTCCTCGGCCTTCAGAAGCTCGCCAGTGGCAAGATCATATACAAGCTCCCGCTTGGTGGTGCCGCGGATCGCTTCGACCTTCAACTGGGTCGGGCCGCGTTTGACTTCGATGCGGGTAAAGCCCTGCTCCTGAAGCTGCGCTACAAGATTGTCGGTCGAGGATTGGGCAAACGCCATTGTGGCGGCAATGGCACCGGCCGCGGCGCCCATGAACAGTTTGGCTTTCATGTCAGTCTCCGTTGATCTGCCCGCCGCGGATTTGCGCCGAGTTGATCAGAGTGTTGCCCAGCCCGCCACGTCGATCCATTGGCCAAGGGTTTAGAAACGGCCGCCTAAACCTGTGGCCCAAAGACATAAACCCAAGTTTATGCGCGCGAGAGAGCGCCCGCCCTGATGCATGCAGGTGTCTTTCCCAGCATTTCAAAGCCCAAAATCCTAGCCGCCGGTATTGATCTCGAATCCCAGATGTTTGGCGACGGTAAAGATATCCTTGTCGCCCCGCCCGCACATGTTCATCACGATGATATGGTCGCCCGGCAGGTCTGGCGCGATCTTGATCACGTGGGCCAGCGCGTGGCTGGGTTCCAGGGCGGGGATGATGCCTTCTTGCGCGCAGCTCAGCTGGAACGCTTCCAGCGCCTCGGCATCTGTGATCGAGACATATTCGGCACGGCCAATGTCGTGCAACCAGGAATGTTCCGGCCCGATGCCGGGGTAATCGAGCCCGGCCGAGATGCTGAAGCCTTCCAGGATCTGCCCGTCCGCATCCTGCAAGAGATAAGTGCGGTTGCCATGCAGCACACCTGGACGCCCGCCGGTCAGGCTGGCGCAATGCTCGTACTTGTCGTTCACACCCTTGCCGCCGGCCTCGACCCCGATGATCCGCACGGTTGGATCGTCCAGAAACGGATAGAACAGCCCCATCGCGTTCGAGCCGCCGCCGATCGCCGCGATCACGGTGTCGGGCAGACGGCCCTCGCCCTCCTGCTCAGCCAGCTGCCAACGGACTTCCTTGCCGATAATCGACTGGAAATCGCGCACCATCGCGGGATAGGGATGCGGACCCGCGACCGTGCCGATGCAATAGAACGTGTCGCGCACATTCGTCACCCAGTCCCGCAACGCGTCGTTCATCGCATCCTTGAGCGTGCCGCGGCCAGATGTCACGGGATGCACCTCGGCACCCAGCAGGCGCATACGGAAAACATTGGGCGCTTGCCGTTCCACATCATGCGCGCCCATATAGACAACGCATTTCAGCCCGAACTTGGCGCAGACGGTGGCGGTGGCGACGCCATGCTGCCCGGCCCCGGTCTCGGCGATGATCCGGGTCTTGCCCATCCGGCGAGCCAGGATGATCTGACCCAGCACGTTGTTGATCTTGTGCGCGCCGGTGTGGTTCAGCTCATCCCGCTTGAGGTAGATCTTTGCACCGCCAAGATGCCTGGTCAGCCGGTCGGCATAGTAAAGTGGGCTGGGGCGGCCCACGTAGTGTTTCCACAGGTCTTCCATCTCGGCCCAGAAGCTTTCGTCGGTCTTGGCCTTCTCGTATTCCTCTTCAAGCGACAGGATCAGCGGCATCAGTGTCTCGCTGACGAACCGCCCGCCGAATTTTCCGAACCGCCCGTTTTCATCGGGTCCGTTCATGAAGCTGTTGAAAAGATCATCGGCCATTGTCGCGTCTCCTGTCAGTCCAGATCGCGTTTATATCCAACATGGCTGGCCGTAAAGCCGAGCCGCTCGTAGAAGGCCCGCGCCCGGTCGCGGGTGGCGTTGGTGGTCAACTGGATCAGGCTGCAGCCGGCGGCGTGGGCGCGTGCTTCGGCATCCGCGAACAGCGCCGCGCCGATGCGCTGGCCCCGCAGATCACTGGCGACGCGCACGCTTTCGATCTGGGCGCGGCGTGCTGCCCGAAGCGAAAGCCCGCTGATGAAGGTGATCTGGTAGGTCGCCACGATACAGCCATCCCGCTCTCCGACGATCATGTGGTTCGCGGCTTCGGTCTGCATCCGGTCGAAGGCCGCCGCATACTCGGCATCGGATGCTGTTTCCCGGCCCGCGCCAAGCGCGTCGTCGCGCAGCATCGTCACGACGGCGGGTACATCCTCGCGGGTGGCCTCGCGGAACGTGATCATGCCTGCGCTGCCCGGATAAAAGCTTCGATCATCGCGATATCCTTGACACCCGGCGCGGTTTCTACGCCAGAGGATACATCGACCTGCCGCGCGCCGGTCAGCCGGATGGCCTCGGCGACGTTCTCCACGGTCAGGCCTCCAGCCAGCATCCATGGCACCGGCCAACGCCGGCCAGCGATCAGTCTCCAGTCAAAAGCAAGGCCGTTGCCACCGGGCAGTGCGGCATTTTTTGGCGGCTTGGCATCGACGAGAAGCTGGTCTGCGACACGACCATACTCGGCGAGCGCCGCCAGATCGCCCTCATCCGAAACTCCGACGGCCTTCATCACCGGCAGCCGGTAGCGGTCGCGGATCTCGGCGACGCGTTCGGCGGTTTCAGAGCCGTGAAGTTGCAGCATGTCCAGCGGAACCGTCTCGACGATATCGTCAAGCACTGCATCGGTTGCATTGACCACAAGCGCAACCTTGGCCACCCCCGGCGGCACATCTACGGCCAATTCGAACGCCTCCTGAACGCTCAGGTGACGCGGCGACCGGGCGAAAAACACCAAGCCGACATAGCCAGCCCCGGCCGCCACGGCGGCGCGCATGTGTTCTGGCTCTCGCAGCCCGCAGATCTTGACCCGGATGTCATGTGCCATGTGGCAGGCTTAACGCTTTGCGCCAGAGCTTTCCAGCAGCGCCAGAATGTCGTCATCGGTTTCGGCGCTGGTTTCGCGCAAGCGACCGACTTCTCGCTTCAGGCGGTCTTTTTCACGGCGCTGACGGACGGCTTCGGCGCGATGTTTGTGCTCGCGCAACCATTCCCAGACGAACCCGACCAACAGACCCGCAATGATCCCGCCAAAAATGACGACGAAAAGCGGCAGCGTGATCGCAGCGTTCATACCCACGAGATCGGCCAGATCGTCTGTCATCAGGCGCAAGGTGACGGCTTCGCGGTTCGCCAAGGCGACCGCGATCAGAACAATGGCCAGCGCGGCCAGTAGGGCGTAACGAATATAGCGTATCATGGCCGGGTCCTATTTCCCGTTCAGGCGATCCCGCAGCAACTTGCCGGTCTTGAAGAACGGAACGTGTTTTTCCTCGACCATAACGCTGTCACCGGTGCGCGGGTTCCGGCCTGTCCGGGCGTCTCGCTGCTTCACCGAGAACGCACCAAACCCCCGCAGTTCAACCCTGTCACCGCGCGCCATGGCTTCGATGATTTCCTCGAAGATCGTGTTGACGATGCGTTCGACATCGCGCTGGTAAAGGTGAGGATTCTCGTCTGCGATTTTCTGGATCAGTTCCGATCGGATCATCCGTTCCATCCCCCCGTTTGACACGATGCCAGCGTTCAATCGCTTTGTTGTGGCACGACGCAGACTATAAGCGGAATTGCGGTCGGTACAAACACCAACACGCCTGTCGGTGAAGAAAAGCGGCGCTAATGCGCTGATTTTCAGTGATATTGCCGGGGGACCACAGGGATTGATGTGCTGGCATGAGCCAAATCGGCCAAGTTCGCGATCGCGGCACGGCCATTGATTCGCGGCCGTGAAAACAAACGGCCCCGCGCTTGCGGGGCCGTTGTCACTCATCAATTGGGCCGGGTTTACTTGTCGTCGCCTTTCAGCGCCGCCCCCAGAATGTCACCCAGCGAGGCGCCGGAATCGGACGAACCATACTGTTGTACGGCTTCCTTTTCCTCGGCGATTTCGCGGGCCTTGATCGACAAGCCCAGACGGCGGGTCTTGGCATCCACGTTGGTCACGCGGACATCGACCTTGTCGCCTACGCCGAAGCGCTCGGGGCGCTGTTCGGCACGGTCGCGCGACAGGTCGGACCGGCGGATGAAGGATTTCGCACCTTCATATTCCACCTCAATCCCGCCATCCTCGATCTTGGTCACAGTGACAGTAATGATCGAGCCGCGCTTCACGCCGTCGACGGCTTCCGAGAAGCTGTCTTCGCCCAAAGCCTTGATCGAGAGCGAGATACGCTCTTTCTCGACATCGACCTCGGTGACGGCGGCCTTCACCACGTCGCCCTTGTGGTAGCTCTGGATCGCATCCTCGCCTCGCTCGTCCCATGAAAGGTCCGACAGGTGAACCATGCCGTCGATCTCGCCTTCGAGACCGATGAACAGACCGAATTCGGTGATGTTCTTGACCTCGCCCTCGACTTCGGTCCCGGCGGGATGGGTTTCGGCGAAGACTTCCCACGGATTGCGCTGGGTCTGCTTGAGCCCCAGCGAAACGCGGCGCTTGGCGGTGTCGATTTCCAGCACCATGACTTCGACTTCCTGAGAGGTCGACACGATCTTTCCCGGATGGACGTTCTTCTTGGTCCAGGACATCTCGCTGACATGGACCAGTCCTTCGACGCCTGCCTCCAGTTCAACAAACGCACCGTAATCGGTGATGTTCGTTACCCGACCGGTATGGACCGAGCCGAGCGGAAACTTGGCTTCGACGGTATCCCACGGATCGTCCTGCAGTTGCTTCATCCCAAGGCTGATGCGGTGGGTTTCCTTGTTGATCTTGATGACCTGAACCTTGATGGTCTCGCCGATCGACAGGATCTCCGAGGGATGGTTGACGCGGCGCCAGGCCATGTCTGTGACGTGCAGTAGCCCGTCAACACCGCCCAGATCCACGAACGCACCGTATTCAGTGATGTTCTTGACCACGCCGTCGATCGCCTGGCCTTCGGTCAGGTTGCCGATCACCTCGGCGCGCTGCTCGGCACGAGATTCTTCAAGGATGGCACGGCGCGAGACAACGATGTTGCCGCGGCGGCGGTCCATTTTCAGAATCTGGAAGGGCTGCTTCATGCCCATCAGCGGGCCGGCGTCGCGCACCGGGCGCACATCGACCTGGCTGCCGGGCAGGAAGGCGACAGCGCCACCCAGATCGACGGTGAACCCGCCCTTGACGCGACCGAAGATGGCGCCTTCGACGCGCTCTTCCTTCTCGTAGGCTTTTTCCAGATGGTCCCAGGCTTCCTCGCGGCGGGCCTTGTCACGGCTGATCGAGGCTTCGCCACGGGCGTTCTCGACCCGGTCAAGGAACACCTCTACCTCGTCGCCGACGGCGATTTCGGGGGCTTCGCCCGGATTTGCGAATTCCTTCAGATCGACGCGGCCTTCCATCTTGTAGCCGACATCGATGATGGCTTGTCCCGCTTCGATTGCGATGACCTTGCCTTTGACGACAGACCCTTCCTCGGGTGTGTCAATCTCGAAGCTCTCTTCAAGCAGGGCTTCGAATTCGTCCATAGTTGCTTTGGCGCACATGCGTGTTCAGTTCCTTTTCAGTCGTTTATTCTGGCCATGCGGTTGTCTCCGCAGGTCTTTGGGTTTCGTTTCTGCTGCTCGCGATCTCTGTAAAACAATCAGGGCCGGTGGTTAACCCCGACCCTGCTCAAGTTTTTGTTTTACAGCTCTGACGGCCTCTTCAACGGCGGAGTCTATAGAGAGGTTTGTCGTGTCTAGCAAGAGCGCATCGGGCGCGGGCTTCATCGGCGCGATGTCGCGTTCGCTGTCACGGGCATCGCGGGCCCGGAGATCGGCCATAACCTGATCCAGGGTGACATCGGCGCCATTGCCCGCAAGCTCGGCGTGCCGCCGTCGGGCGCGCACGTCGTCGTTGGCGGTGACGTAAAGCTTTACCTCCGCTTTCGGGCAGATCACCGTTCCGATATCGCGCCCGTCTAGCACCGTGCCGCCTTCGCGGCGGGCAAAGTCGCGTTGAAAATCCACCAGCGCGGCCCGGACTTCTGGAATTGCGGCCACTTTGGAAGCGGCTTGCGCCACCGCGACACTCCGCAGATCGTCGCGGTGGAGATCTTCGGCTCGCAAGGCGCGCGCGGCTTCCAACGGCTGTTCGCCCGCAGCGACACGCCGTCCTGTGGCGCGGTATAGCAGACCGGTATCGAGATGCGCGAAGCCGAAATGCGCGGCTACCGCCTTGGCGATCGTACCCTTT
Organism: Brevirhabdus sp.; assembly: GCA_024637315.1. Lineage (GTDB taxonomy): Bacteria > Pseudomonadota > Alphaproteobacteria > Rhodobacterales > Rhodobacteraceae > JAHEAO01. The sequence goes on along the minus strand of JAGXFH010000078.1, from coordinate 31,759 downwards.
CCAGAAGCGGCGGGGCCGTCGATGGCGACGGTGAACCTCATGCCCCGGTCCGCTCCAGCTTCGCGCCAAGATCCGTCATCAGCGGCTCGAAAACCGGGAAAGAGGTCGCCACCGGCCCGGCATCGTCGATGCGGACCGGCTTTTGCGCGGCCATTCCGAGCACCAGAAAGCTCATCGCGATGCGATGGTCCAGATGGGTCGCGCATAGGGCTCCGCCGGGAACTCCGCCCTGCCCCAGCCCGTGCACGATGAAGGTATCTTCCTCTTCCTCGACAGTCACGCCATTGGCCTCGAGCCCCCGCGCCATCGCGTCGATCCGGTCGCTTTCCTTTACCCGCAACTCCTTGACGCCGCGCATCACTGTCCTGCCTTCGGCAAAGGCCGCGACGACGGAGAGCACCGGATACTCGTCGATCATGCTGGCGGCGCGGCCCGGGGGAACCTCGACACCTCTGAGTTGCGAGAACCTGACCCGGAGGTCGGCGACAGGCTCGCCGCCCTCCTCTCGGGGGTTCTCGAAACTGATATCCGCACCCATCTCGACCAGCGTGGTGTAGATGCCATTCCGCGTCGGGTTCTGGCTCACCCCCGGCACGGTGATTTCCGAACCTTGGACAATCAGCGCGGCGCAGACCGGGAAAGCCGCCGACGAGGGATCGCGCGGCACTGCGACGTTTTGAGGGCGGAGTTCCGGTTGCCCCGTCAAGGTGATGACACGGCCCTCTTCGCTATCCTCAACGCGCAGTTCGGCACCGAAGCCTGCCAGCATCCGCTCTGTGTGGTCGCGCGTGGCTTCTCGTTCGATCACAATGGTTTCACCGGGGGCGTTCAGCCCGGCCAGCAGCACGGCCGACTTGACCTGCGCCGAGGGTATCGGCACCGTGTAACGGACCGGCACGGGGTCGGCCGCGCCCAGGATCGTCATGGGCAGACGCCCCCCGGAGCGCCCATAGGCGCGCGCACCGAAAAGCGAGATCGGATCGGTGATCCGCCCCATCGGGCGCGATCGCAGGCTGGCGTCACCGGTGAATGTCGCGGCGATCGGGCTGGTGGCCATCGCCCCCATGATCAGCCGAACTCCGGTGCCGGAATTGCCGCAATCGATCACCTGCGCAGGCTCGGCAAAGCCACCGACACCGACACCGTGAACCGACCATTCTCCGGGGCCGTGCTGCTGCACATCCGCCCCGAAAGCCCGCATTGCGCTGGCAGTATCCAGAACGTCCTGCCCTTCCAGCAGGCCGCTGATCCGGGATTCGCCGACCGAGAGCGCCCCGAGGATCAGCGCGCGATGAGATATCGACTTGTCCCCTGGCACTTCGGCCACGCCGTTCAGCGGCGCCGCTCGGTGCGATGTCATTGGAATCGGATCGCCATGGTCAGACATGAGGGCTCCTTCAAGATGCTCGCGCCCTGATAGCGCAGCCTCTTCGGACGGTCCATGCAGGAAAAGCAGCACCCGGTCCTTGCCCGGCGGCAGGAACGTCCGGCCGGGGGGCTGCGCCGCTATTGCCGTCGGAACGTCAGGTAATGCGGCACCCGGCCTTCCCGCAAGGCCTTCGCCTCGTAGCGTGTTTCGATCCAGTCGGGCCAGGGTGTGCGCCAGTCCGATGGATCCTCTGCCAGCCAGTCGAAGCCCGCCTTGTGTACCTCTTCCAGCGCCTGACGCACATAATCCGGAATGTCCGTTGCCACCCGAAAGATCGCGCCGGGCTCCAGAACCCGCGACAGTGGTTCCAGGAACTCGGGCGTCACGAAACGTCTGCGATGATGTCTCTTCTTCGGCCAGGGATCGGGATAGAGCAGGAACGCCCGCTCGATCGAGCCGTCCGGCAGCACGTCGAAGAGATCGCGCACATCGTCGGGATGGATCGCGACATTCGAGACCCCGGCGTCCCGGATCTTTCCCAAAAGCATCGCGACGACGTTGATGAACGGTTCGCAGCCGATGATCTCGACCTCTGGGTGCAGCGCCGCCTGGTGCACCAGATGCTCGCCGCCGCCGAACCCGATTTCCAGCCAGACGGGTTTGCCCCCGAAACGCCCGGCAAGATCCAGCGGCTCACGCTTCGGGTTTACGTCCCAGTCGACTGGACCGGGCGACATGGCGGCAAGATCCTGATCCAGATACTCTTTCTGACTCTCGCGGAGAGTCTTGCCCTTGCGGCGTCCATAGAAATTGCGCCACGGCGCCCCGGAAGGATGGCTGTCATTGCTCATGCGCGTCTCCCTACCGGTGCGGATGCGCGCAATCAACTCCTTGGTTCAGCCTGCTGCGTGACTGCCCCGATATGTGCAACCAAGCACATGGACTGTCCGTTTTCACCGAATGGTGCGCCGCTACAGAGTCAGGCAAACCTTTCATGTGGCTCGTATCCGGGCAGAGATCATTCACAAAAGGACTTAAACCATGACGACTCACCTGCAATCCTATGCCGCTCCTGTGGGACGGCTGCTTCTTGCGCTTATCTTCGTTATCGCCGGGGTGCAGAAGATCACCGGCTATTCGGGCACCCAAGGTTATATGGAGATGATGGGCGTGCCCGGCGGGTTTCTTCCATTGGTCATCCTGTTCGAGATTGGCGGGGGCATCGCCCTGGTCCTCGGCTGGCAGACCCGGCTGGTGGCTTTCCTGCTGGCGGGGTTCAGCCTGCTGTCCGGCCTGCTCTTTCACTTCATCCCGTCACTCGGGCTAGAGGGCATGCAAGCCCAGGCAGAGATGATCAGCTTCATGAAGAATGTCAGCATCGCCGGCGGAATGTTGATGGTGGTGGCGCTCGGCGCCGGTCCACTTGCGCTCGACCGCAAGGAACCCGAGGCCATACCCGCCGCGTAATCCGCAGGCACGGAAGACCAAAAAGGCCCCGCCAAGCGGGGCCTTTTTCATTGTAGGGAACGTGGTCCGTCGCCGCTCAGACCGCCGCCTTCAGCTCATCGACCAGATCGGTCTTCTCCCAGCTGAAGCCGCCATCCGCATCGGGCGCGCGGCCGAAATGCCCATAGGCGGCGGTGCGCTGGTAGATCGGCTTGTTCATTTGCAGATGCTGTCGGATGCCACGCGGCGTCAGGTCCATGACCTTGGCGACTGCACGCTCGATACTGGTGGCGTCGATATCGCCGGTGCCGTAGGTGTCGACATAGATCGACAGCGGCTTGGCCACGCCGATGGCGTAGGAAAGCTGAATCAAGCAACGCTCTGCCAAACCAGCCGCCACGACGTTCTTGGCCAGATAGCGCGCGGCATAGGCCGCCGAGCGGTCGACCTTGGTCGGATCCTTGCCGGAAAACGCGCCGCCGCCATGCGGCGCGGCACCGCCATAGGTGTCGACGATGATCTTGCGCCCGGTCAAACCGGCATCACCATCCGGCCCGCCGATCACGAACTTGCCGGTCGGGTTCACCCACCACTCGGTGTCGTCGATCAGCCAGCCCTCGGGCAGTTCGTCGCGGATATGGGGCTCGACGATGGCGCGCACATCTTCGGAAGTGAGCGAAGGGTCGGTATGCTGGGTGGACAGAACGATCGAACTGATGCCAACGGGTCGACCGGCCTCGTAGCGGACGGTCAGTTGTGATTTTGCGTCGGGACCGAGCGCAGGCTCGCTGCCATCCTTGCGAACCTTTGCCAGCCGGCGCAGGATCGCATGGGCGAACAGGATCGGCGCGGGCATCAGTTCCGGCGTCTCGTTCACCGCGTAGCCGAACATGATCCCCTGATCGCCGGCGCCTTCATCCTTGTTGCCACCGCCATCGACGCCTTGGGCGATATCGGCCGATTGCGCGTGCAGATAGCTGTCGACCTTCAGATTGGCCCAGTGAAAGCCCTCCTGCTCATACCCGATATCCCGAACGCAGTCGCGGGCGATGTCCTCGACCCGCTGGATAACGGTGGCTGGGCCCCGGACCTCGCCGCCGACGATGACGCGGTCGGTGGTGGCGAAGGTTTCGCACGCTACCCGCGCCTCGGGATCCTCGGCCAGAAAGGCGTCAAGGATCGCGTCAGAGATCCGGTCGCAGACCTTGTCGGGGTGGCCCTCGGAAACGGATTCCGAGGTGAAGATATAGTTCTGTCGGGCCATGAAAAGTGCTCCATTGGGGGGTTGCCTGCCACGTCAGGAAGCCGTTGTGACAGGAGTTCGGATCAGCGTTACCGGCGGGTCAGGACCGGGTCAATCGGATTCTACGAATGGAAACAATGGCAAGGCTGGCAGCCAATAGTAGAAGGACGGGCAGATCGCCAGCGCGGGCATAGGGCGTCGGCGGCAAAGCCGGCGGCAGCGCCGCGTCGAGTCGCCCTGAAACACCCAGCGGCAGGCTGCCGGTCACGCGGCCCCGCGCGTCGATCATCGCCGATATCCCGGTATTGGCAACGCGCACCATCGGCAGGCCAAGCTCGACGCTGCGGGCGCGCGCCTGGGCGAAATGCTGGTAAGGACCGGAAAAGGTGCCGAACCAGCCATCATTCGTCACCAGCAGTAGCCAGTCCGGGCGTTCGGCGCTGCGAACCTCGTGCGGAAAGATGCTTTCGTAGCAAATCAGTGGCAGCGCGGTGCCAAGTCCGCCGAGATCGAGCATCTGCGCGCTGTCGCCAGGCGTGTAGCCCAGTCCGTATTGCGCGGCGAGCGCCGACAGGCCGAAGCGGGCCATGATCCCGGTCAGCGGCAGGTATTCGCCGAACGGCACCAGATGCGACTTGTCGTAGAGCGCCGTGACGTCGCCAGCGCGGTCGAGCACCGCGATGCTGTTATACGCGCGGTCCCCTTCCAGCCGTTGTGCGCCAAGTATGACGGTAGCATCGGTCGCGCCTGCGATTTCCCGCAACGGCGCGTCTGGGTCGTTGATCAGGAAGGGCACCGCGACTTCTGGCCACACCACCAGATCGGGCGGCAGTGCGGTTGCCTCGGCGGTCAGGCTAAGTTGCCGCTGGTAGAAGACCGGGGCCATCGCCGGGTCCCATTTCTGGCGCTGATCGGCGTTGGGCTGGATCAGGCGGATGATCGGCCTGGTTTCGGCGCTGCCGGGGACTGGCGCGGTTTGCAGCTTATAGCCCGCGCTGAACAGACCAAGGCCGACGGCGCCCATTCCCGCGACGGCGGCAACGCGCTGCCGGCTGGCCCACGCGATCACCAGTCCAGCGGCGAAGACCAACGTGAGCAGCGTCAGGCCATGCGGGCCGGCATAGGCCGAGAGTTGCAGGATCGGGGTCTCGGTCCAGATGTAGCCGACCAGTGCCCATGGAAAGCCGGTCAGCGCATAACTACGCAACATCTCGACCGCGGCCCATGCCAGCGCAAGCACCAACGCGCCCCGGCCCTCCACCGGCACCAGACAACGCGCGGCCCAGAATGCCGCGCCCCAGAAGACACCGAACCCTGCGGCCATGAAACCCAGCGCGAAGGGCGCCATCCAGCCGTGGCGGGCGAAGTCGATCAGGAACGGCTCGACGATCCAGAACATCACGATCAGCGCATAACCGGCGCCAATGACCCAGCCGCGCCGAAATGCGGTGCGCGGGGTTGCACTGCGCTGAAAAAGGGCGACGGCAAGAAGCAGCGCAGGCAGCGCCAGCACCGGCAGCGCGAACGGCACCTGCCCTAATCCGATGCCGATCCCAGTCAGCAGTGCCAGGCCGACGCCGCGCCAGCCTTGCTCTGCGGCCGAAAACCGCTCTGCCATGGTCATTTCTTGGCGAATCCTGGAAGCCGCACCCGCAACCGCTTTATGCGGCGGGGATCGGCCTCGACGACTTCGATCTCGACGCCATCCGGGTGCTGCACCACTTCTCCGCGGGCCGGAACCCGTCCCATCAGAACGAAGACCAGGCCACCCAAAGTGTCGACCTCTTCATCCTCGTCTGCGTGGGAAAGCTTCATGCCGATCTCGGCCTCGAACTCTTCCAGAGGGGCCTTGGATTGCACCAGATAGCAGCCCGGCTTCTCCTGCACCCAGAGCTGATCGTCATTGGTGTCGTGCTCATCCTCAATCTCGCCGACGACCTGTTCGATCAGGTCCTCGATGGTCACAAGCCCGTCCACCCCTCCATACTCGTCGATCACCAGCGCCATGTGCATCCGCTCGCTCTGCATCTTCTGCAGCAGGATGCCGATCGGCATCGAGGGCGGCGCAAACAGCAGCGGGCGAATCATGCTTTTCAGCGAGAACCGCTCTCCCTTGCCGTTGAAGCCGTGTTTCAGCGCGAAATCCTTGAGGTGGATCAGTCCGATCGGGGTATCGAGTGTGCCCTTGTAGACCGGCAGCCGGGTCATGCCGCTTTTGCGGAACACCTCTACCAGATCGTCCTTCCTGATGTCGGTTGGTACCGCCACGATATCTGCCGTCGGGACCGCCACGTCATCAAGCCGCATCCGGCGCAGGTTCGCCATGCCAAGCGCCGACAGCCCCGGCACCGGGCGTTTACCCGCGGGAGGCTTGTCGTTGACTTGATCCTCGTGACTGTCCGAGGGCGTTAAGGCACCGATGATGCGGCCAAAAAAGCCGCGGTGCCATGTACTTCCAGGGTCCCGCGCGCCTTGCGCTGCGTTAGACCCGCCTTCTGCGTCGCCCATAGGTCCTTTCCAAAATGCCGGGCCGCAAACGGCCCCAATCATTCTAATATGGGTCGGGTAGGCCCATCAGGGCAAGTACGCCGACCTCGATTCCTTCCATTACCGCGGCATCTTCGTCGCGAATGTGATCATATCCCAACAGATGCAACGTTGCATGAACCAGCAGGTGCGACACATGGTCGTTAAGCGGTTTTCCCGCCGCCTCGGCCTCGCGGCGGCAGGTTTCAAAGGCGATGGCGATGTCGCCAAGCTCCTGTGGCGGCCCTTCGGCATCCACATTCGGCAAACCCGGCTGGCCACCGGGGGTCGCGGCCGCGCGATCTTCGGCTGGCCAGGACAAGACGTTCGTGGGCTGCGGCTTGCCGCGAAAGTCGGCGTTGAGTGCGGCGATGCGGGCATCATTGCAGCCCAACAGGCTGATTTCGAATCGGTCGGGGCGAACGCCCAGATGGGACAGTGTCGTACGGCAAGCGGCTTCGGCCAGCTTTTCCAGCCCGATCTCGTTCCAGTGTTGATCCTCGGTCAGCGTATCGACCAGATCAGACATTGTCGTCGGCGTCGTATGCCTCGATGATTCTGGCAACCAGCGGATGGCGGACGACATCCTTGGCGGTGAAATAGTTGAAGCCGATCTTCTGAATGCCTTTGAGCAGCCGCTCGGCATCCGCCAGACCACTGGACACACCGCGCGGCAGATCGACCTGGGTGCGGTCGCCGGTGATGACCATGCGGCTGCCCTCGCCCAGACGGGTCAGGAACATCTTCATCTGCATCGTGGTGGCGTTCTGCGCCTCATCGAGCACGACAAAGGCATTGGCCAGAGTGCGACCCCGCATGAAGGCCAGGGGCGCGATCTCGATCTTCTTTTCCTCGATCAGCTTCGCCACCTGCTTGCCCGGCAAAAAATCGTTCAGCGCGTCGTAAAGCGGCTGCATGTAGGGATCCACCTTGTCCTTCATGTCACCGGGCAGGAACCCCAGCCGTTCGCCCGCCTCGACCGCAGGGCGCGACAGGATGATCTTGTCGACATGGCCGCCGATGAACATGTTCACGCCGACCGCCACCGCAAGATAGGTCTTGCCAGTACCCGCCGGGCCGATGCCGAAGGCCAGTTCGTTCTGGTAGAGCGACTGCACATAGGCCCTTTGCGCCTTGGTGCGCGGCTCAACGGTTTTCTTGCGGGTCTTGATCTCGATCCGGCCGCTTTGGAACAGTTCGATCTGATCGCCGTCCAAAGTACCGGTTTCGACACCCGAGCGGCCCATCCGGATCTCTCCATCGATCTCGCCGGCATCGACGGCGCGTCCGGATTCGAGCTTGGCGTAAAGCGCCTGCAACACATCGGCGGCCTTGTCGCGAGCCTCGGCCTCTCCGCCGATGGCCAGCAGATTGCCGCGATGCACGATCTGCACCCCCATCTTCTGTTCGATCTGGGCCAGATTGCGATCGTGCTCTCCGCAGAGGTCGATCAACAGGCGATTGTCAGGGAATTCCAGCAGCGTTTCGTGAACGTCGTCTGGCGATGGCGGCGGGGTCAGTGCGCTAAATCCCAATAAAGTCTCCGTATCAGAGTGCCCTTCGAAACATGGTGCCAACTCTGAACCGGCAGCGCAAGTTCCATGGCGCAATGTTCACAGAAATGATACAAAAAAGCGTTGCTGGGCCGCCAAAGACGTCGCTTTTTGCAGCAACCCATACTGTATCTAGGGGGCTTCAGGCCGGGTCTTGCAGCGAAGAGTGACGCCAGAGGTTGCCCGCGGCGACCGCGTCAGGCCAGTGCCTCGCCAGCAAGCGAATTCGCTTCGCTGCGCAGAATCCGGATGCGGGCGATGTCGCCGGGAACAGCGCCCGAGCCGGTCACATGGACGGCGTGCAAGTAGCCGGATTTGCCGACCATCTGGTTCGTCAACCGACCGGGTTTCTCGAACAGCACATCCACCTCGCGTCCGATCATCGCCTCTTGCGCGGCATGTTGCTGTCGGCTGAGCAGCGCCTGCAGGCGGGCCAGCCGGTCGGATTTGGCATCCTCGGCAACCTGTTCGCGCTCCGCCGCCGGGGTGCCAGGGCGGGACGAATACTTGAACGAATAGGCCTGGCCGTAATTCACCTCCCGGACCAATTCCATCGTCGCCTCGAAATCCGCCTCGGCCTCGCCGGGGAAGCCGACGATGAAATCGCCCGACAGCAGGATATCGGGACGCGCGGCGCGGATGCGTTCAACCAGCCGCAGATAGGTCTCGGCGGTATGCTTGCGGTTCATCGCCTTCAAGATCCTGTCGGACCCCGACTGCACCGGCAGGTGCAGATAGGGCATCAGCTTGTCGCAGCCCCCATGCGCCGCGATCAGCGCCGCGTCCATGTCGTTGGGGTGGCTGGTCGTGTAACGGATGCGCGCCAGTCCGTCGATTTTCGCCAATGCGCCGATAAGGCCGGCAAGACCCGCGTCATGGCCATTGTAGGCGTTGACGTTCTGGCCCAGCAGGGTGATTTCGCGCACGCCGCGTTCCACCAGATCGCGGGCCTCGGTCAAAATGCGATCGGCGGGGCGGGACATTTCGGCGCCTCGGGTATAGGGGACGACACAGAAGGCGCAGAACTTGTCGCAACCCTCCTGCACGGTCAGGAACGCGGTCGGTCCGCGGACGGCCTTGGGCCGGGCAGCAAGGTGGTCGAACTTGTCCTCTTCCGGAAATTCGGTCTCCTGCGATTTGGCGCCCTTGCGCACCTTCGCCTCCATCTCGGGCAGGCGGTGATAGCTTTGCGGGCCAACCACCAGATCGACGGCGGGCTGGCGGCGCATGATCTCGGCGCCTTCGGCCTGGGCCACACAGCCGGCAACTCCGATCTTCAACTGTGGGTTGGCAAGCTTCAGTTCCTTCAGCCGGCCAAGTTCGGAATAGACCTTCTCGGCGGCCTTTTCGCGGATGTGGCAGGTGTTCAGCAGGATCAGGTCGGCGTCATCGGCGCGGTCGGTGGTGACGTAGCCTTGCACGCCCATGGCCTCGGCCATGCGCTCGCTGTCATAGACGTTCATCTGGCAGCCATAGGTCTTGATGAACAGCTTTCTTTCGGCCATCGCCCCGGTCCTTGTCACGCTCAAGCGGGTCCTACCGTGAACCGTCGCGTCCTGCAACGCTTGCAATTCTCACGTTTCATGTGATTTTCACGTTGCATGGGGCATAAGGACAGGCGATGCGCTACGACAGTCTGGCAGATTTTATGAGTACCTGCAGCGCCGCGCTGGCCAAGGGGCCCGTCGCGCTGATCATGGTCGAGGACCTGATCGAGGTTGCCAGCACGATCCTCCATCACCAGAAGGCAGGCTTTGCCGCGCTCATCGTCTTTGCGCCGCCGGAACTGGACCTGCCAGAAGCGCTGGAAGCCTCGGTGCACCGGGTCAGCCACGACGTGACCCAGCCCGGTGCTGTCGAAGCAGTGGTGAACGCGATCAGCGATGCTGCTCCGGGGCTGTGGTTCTACTACTGCTACAACGCCGAATACCTGTTCCACCCGTTCTGCGAACACCGCAGCATCGGTGAATTGCTGGCCTTTCATACCGAGGAACGCCGCAACGCGGTGCTGACATACGTCGTCGATCTTTATGCCGGCGATCTGGAAGAGTTCCCGACCGCCGTATCGCTGGAGGATGCTTGGTTGGACAGGTCCGGCTATTATGCACTGGCCCGCAACGACGCCAACCTTCATCCAAAAGAGCGGCAGCTCAACTTCTTCGGCGGACTGCGCTGGCGGTATGAAGAGCACATCCCCGAACCGCGCCGGCGGATCGACCGGATCGCGGTGTTCCGCGCAAAGCCGGGGCTGAGGCTGCTGCCCGGCCACCTGTTCAACGTAGAGGAATACAACACCTATGCCTGTCCCTGGCACCACAACATCACGCTCGCGATCGCGTCGTTCCGTACTGCCAAGGCCTTGAAAAGCAATGCCGGTTCCACTTTCGATATCCATACTTTCAAATGGCACAATTCGGTGGAATTCTCCTGGCGCTCGCAGCAATTGCTAGATCTGGGGCTGATGGAACCGGGGCAGTGGTTCTGATCCGCACTGCGAAAACAGTTTGCAATCAGGCGGCCCAAACGGGTTGGATGGCGCCTCTGGATGGGAAGGGACAAGATGGTGCGGTTCAGTGTCTTCGGGCTGTCGGCGGTGCTGACGTTGGTTTCGGTGTTCATGCTTTCGGTGTCCGGCTGGGCTGTGCTGCCGCTGATCCTGTTTGCCTGGCTCACCCTGCTGGGCATTTACGACGTGACCCAGACCCGCCACGCGATCCTGCGCAACTATCCGGTTCTGGGTCACATGCGGTTCATGTTCGAAGGCATCCGCCCCGAGATCCGGCAGTACCTGATCGAAAGCGATCAGGATGAAGAACCCTTCAGCCGCGACGACCGCTCGATCGTCTACCAGCGCGCCAAGGGGGTCGAGGACAAGCGGCCCTTCGGCACGCGCCAGAGGGTCTATGACGCGGGCTACGCCTGGCTGACCCACTCGATTCAGCCGGTTCATATCGCCGATTTCGATTTCCGCATCACTATCGGCGGTTCGGCCTGCAAACAACCCTATTCCGCCTCGATCTACAACATTTCGGCGATGAGTTTCGGCGCACTGTCGGCCAACGCGATTTCGGCGCTGAACAACGGCGCGCGGATCGGCGGTTTTGCGCATGATACCGGCGAGGGCAGTATCAGCCGCTATCACCGCTCCGGCGGCGGTGATCTGATCTGGGAAATCGGTTCTGGCTATTTCGGCTGCCGAAACGAGGACGGCACGTTCAGCGATGACAAGTTCCGCCAACAGGCCGCCGACGCCCAGGTCAAGATGATCGAGCTGAAGCTCAGTCAGGGTGCGAAGCCGGGGCATGGCGGCATGTTGCCCGCCTCGAAAATCTCCGCAGAGATTGCCGAGGCGCGCGGCATTCCGCTGGGCGTCGATTGCATCTCTCCGGCGCGGCACGGCGCGTTTTCGACTCCGCTGGAGATGATGCAGTTTCTTGGCCGGCTAAGAGAGCTTTCCGGCGGCAAGCCCGTCGGGTTCAAGCTCTGCATCGGCCACCGGCGCGAATTCATGTGCATGGTGAAGGCGATGCTGGAAACCGGAATCATTCCGGATTTCATCGTGGTGGATGGCAAAGAGGGCGGCACCGGCGCGGCGCCGCTGGAATTCGCCAACCATGTCGGGATGCCGCTGGTCGAGGGGCTGACCTTCGTCCACAACACCCTTCGTGGCGCTGGCATCCGTGACCAGGTCAAGATCGGCGCGGCGGGCAAACTGGTGACGGCCTTCGATATCGCGCGCGCGCTTGCGTTGGGCGCCGATTGGGCGAACTCGGCGCGAGGCTTCATGTTCGCTATCGGCTGCATTCAGGCGCAGGCCTGCCACACCAATCACTGCCCCGTCGGCGTCGCCACACAAGACAAGCTTCGACAGCGCGCGCTGGTCGTGCCCGAGAAGTCCGAGCGCGTCGCACGGTTCCATGCCAATACGATGAAGGCCTTGGCCGAGATGACCGGTGCAGCCGGTCTCAGTGATCCCAGTAGCTTCCTGCCGCGGCATTTCATGATGCGCGATGCCGGCGGCGAGATGATCACCGGCGACGATGTCTTTCCGTATCTGCCGATGAACTTCCTGACCGAGGGCAAGGCCGATACTTTCGGCTACCTGCCGCGCTGGAACCGCGCGCGGGCGGACAGTTTTTTACCGATAGACTGAACCTTTTTACCGATAGACTGAACCCGGCTATTTGCCGGTCGCGCCCACCACCGCGCGGAAGGTACGCCCGAGGATGCGCAGATCCTGGCCCGGCGTCAGGTTGTTGGCATAGATGTGATCATAGCGCGCACGTTCGCTGAAATCACCACTATTGCGCCGCGCCACCTGCCACAGCCCGGAAATGCCGGGCCGCAGCGTGTAATACGCCTCGGAATTCGGCAACCGGTCGTAAAGCGCCTTTTGCGCTGGGGTAAAGGGCCGCGGGCCGACCAGGCTCATGTCGCCGATGAGCACGTTCCAGAGTTGCGGTAATTCATCGATGCTGGTCTTGCGCAGAATCCGCCCCAACCGGGTGATCCGGGGATCGCGGTCGAGTTTCTGCGTCCGGTGCCATTCTGCTCCAAGGGCCGCGTTTCCTTCAACGAGTCGGGCCAGCGCCGCATCGGCATCCGGAACCATTGTACGGATCTTCCAGCAGCTGAACAGCTGACCCTCTCTGCCAACCCGATCCTGGCAAAAGAAGCCCCGACCGCCCTTCCAGGCAGTCAACGCCCAGGCCAGAGCAATGATCGGCAACGCAATTGGCAGCATCGCCAGAATGATCGCAATATCCATCGCGCGTTTTCCCCAACGCGCATATCCGAACAAATCGGGCGCCGGGCGCATGGGCCCCGCAGCGAGGTCATCAAACAGGCCGGTATTCATTGGACGGAACTCTCCCTTCATGGCGAGGAGCACAGACAATTCCGCTCCATCCTGCCCGATTTGAAGGCCGGTTCATTTAATTTGGATTAAAATTCTAGTGAAATTTCGCGGCTTTTTCCGTGATTTAACCGTCGTGCGTCAGGATTTCGCCGGTGACATAAGAAAATCGTCAATTCCCTGAGCTAAGATCTGTTCAGTGGCTCGGGGTGAGTCGCGCGCCACGGGGGTTGGCGCTGTCATCTGGTGGGGGCATATGATGGCCCGGTTACGACATCTTCGCCGCTCGCGGCCCTGTATCGCTTTGGTCCGGGCATTCGTTGTCGGCGCTTTCATTGCGTCACCCGCGCTGGCGCGGCAGGCGACGCTTGTCGTCGGCAATGATGGCGGCGGCTCGGTCGAGGCACGAGTCGCGGCAGTGCGGCAATTGCAGGAAAGCGGCACACGGGTCGAGATCCGGGGCGGGTACTGCCTGTCGGCCTGCACAATGTATCTGGCGCTGACCGATATTTGCACCACGCCACAGACCGTGTTCGGGTTTCACGGCCCCGCTTCGGAGGTCTACGGGATCGGGCTGACGCCTGCGGCGTTCGAACACTGGTCCCGCGTCATGGCGCGACATTACCCCGAACCGATCCGGTCATGGTATCTCAGCGTTGCCAGAAATCGGACCATGGGCTTCTATTCCGTCCGGGGCCAGGACCTGATCGAAATGGGGGTGGCGGCCTGTTGAGGCCTGGCGGACGCGACGGGCTGGCCGCATATGGAGCGGAGACCGCCAGATTTCCGGCGTGCCCGCCGGCCACGGCCTCGGCAACCTCGGCAATCGCCGCGCCCTGCCGCGCATCGCTGGAGCTTTCGCCCAGCACGCCCAAAGCAGCGCCAAGTTGCGGCAGAATGGCCGGATCGGCGGTTTCGGCCCTTTGCAGCAGGATCGCCGCCAGAAAGCCGATCTGGCTGTTGAAATCCGGCTCTGGCAGGATGCGGTCGCGAAGGCTCTGAACGACGGCCTCGACCTCGGCGACGCAGCGTTGCTGATCGCAGGCGGAAGTCAGGGCGAACTCGTCGAACAGCGCGGTCTGCGCCCCAACTTGCCCGGCAAGCGCAATCAGCATCGCCGGGGCAAGCCAGCCCCACGGAAATCGGGTCGGAAACTCTCGCATCGCGTTCTCCTGCCAGTTCTGTCCATATCGGCCAGAGAATGATTAAGCCTAAATTAACGCTGTTCCGGTTTTGATGGCCGCGTCCGGTGATCCCGGACCGGTTCGCAGAATGGAACGCCCCTTGCCAGGAAGACGCCTGACCGAGATCCTGATTGCCGTCGCGCTGATCGTGGCGGGCCTTGGCGATGGCCTGTCCGAGTCGCGGGCGCTGGTCGCGGCCCGCGCGCCCGGACTGCCCTCGGCGCCGCTTCATGCTGGATTGGCAGCCGAATCCCGGAATGCGACGCTGATGCGGTGCGACCGCGCGATGGCCGCGCCCGGTTTCCCGGTGCAGGGTGCCGTGACGCGCCAGCGGATCGCACTGACCTGCGCCGATCTCGCGCAGCTGGTGCTGGATGACGCGCCCAGCCACGGTTTCGCGCATGTGATCGCCGCCCTTGCCGCCGATGCGGCGGGCGACGCAACCGGCATGGCCCATCATCTGGCCGCATCGCAAGCCTTCGCGCCGCAAGAGGGCTGGCTCGCAGAGCGGCGCTTCTCGCTCATCGACCGGGCCGCCCCGGCGCGTCGGACGCGGCTTCTTTCCGCAGAGATCGGCTCGCTGCTGACCACCCAGACCGGCGCCGAAATGCTGGCCCGCGCGATGTCCACCCCGACACCGCTGCGCGACATCTTGCTCGACCGGGCGGCGACGGCCAGTGCGCCCGACCGACAGCGGCTTATTACCCTGCTCAAACGGCAGGCGAACGGCGGATGAGCGGTCCGGCCCCGATCTTTGGCGCTCTTTCGGACGGAGTCGCGGCAGTAGATCCGCGCCGCGGTCGTGCGTTGAGGTCGCGCGGGGTGTCGGCGCGCAAGAACGCGATTGCCGCCGCACTGGTCGCGCTGATCCCGCTTTCGGCGATTGCAGCGGGTGGAACGGTGCCGCTGCTCTGGCCCGTTCTGGCCGTCGCAACCGGGGCGATAGGCCTTGTCGCGGCCTTCGGCATACCGGCGGGCCGCAAACCGGTGAGACCGGGCATCGCCGTCATTCTGCTCTGCGGCGCACTGCCGCTCGTCTACGGGCTGCTTCAGGTCGCCGCAACACATCTGCCCGTCGCATCGCTGCATATGCCCGATCGCAGCCTGATGCTGCGCCCCGGCAGCCTTTCGCCTGACGCCACGCTGATGGCGGTGCTGCGCGGCGCAGCGGCGCTGATGATCCTGTGGCTGATGCTATGCGTGTCAGGCAACCCGGCGCGACGGCGGGCCGTCGGACTTGCGCTTTTCGCCGGTATCGTCGCGCAGGCGGTCTGGGCGCTGATGATGCTTGGCCCGCTGGGAGAGCGCCACATCTCGGCCTATCCCGGCTCGGCGGTCGGCACGTTCATTGGCCGCAACGCGCTGGCCACGCATCTGGGCATCGGGCTGGTTCTGGGCCTGGCGGTGCTGCCCGGACGGCAAGCGCCGGTGCTTTGGGTCGGGCTGGCGATCATCGGCATGGCGCTATTGTCCACGCAATCGCGGATGGGTGTCGTGGCCGCCGCGGCCGGGGCGCTGGTGATTCTGCTCAACCGCCGTCCCGGCTGGCGCTCCGGGATGGCGCTGGCGCTGGCGGCAACGCTGGGGCTGGCGATGTTCGGGCAGGGTCTTGCCGAACGAATCGTCTGGCTGGCTTCGGCATGGGACACGCGGGCCGAGCTATACGCGCAGGTCTGGCAGATCATCGCGGCGCGACCCCTGACCGGGTTCGGTCTTGATGCGTTCCCGCTGGCATTCGAGATCTTTCACCGCCCGCCGGTTCCCTCCGAGGTGGTCTGGGACCGCGCCCATTCGACCTATCTGACTCTCTGGGCCGAGGCCGGGCTGCTGTTTGGCTCGCTGCCGCCGCTGGCCGGCGCTCTCGCGCTGGTCCTGCTTTACCGCCGCAGGGCCGACCCGTTTGCGGCGGCCGCGATGGCGGCGCTCGTGCTGGCCGCGCTGCATTCGGTCTTCGATTTCAGCCTCGAGATCTCGGCCAACCTCTTTCTACTTCTGGCCCTGGTCGGGTTGGGCCTTGGGGCCGCGATCCCCGCGAAAGGATAACATCATGGACGCTACAGATATCGAATTGCGCAACGTCCTGACCGTGCTCAGGCGCCAAATCCGGGTGATCGGTCTGACCTTTTCACTGATCATCGGGCTGGCACTGCTCTATCTGGTTACGGTCACGCCAACCTATACCGCCACCGCACTCTTGCTGGTCGATCCGTTGCAAAAGAACCTTCTGGACCCATCGCAGGGGCAGGCGGGCTCGGCCGGCAGCGACAATGCTCGCGTCGACAGCGAGGTCGAGATCCTGCGTTCAGACGCCGTGGCGCTTGCCGTCATTGCCGCAGAGAACCTGATCGCCGATGCTGAATTCGGCCCGCGTCTGGCCCTGTCCGAGAAACTGGTCCGTGCCATCGGCATCGCTCATGCCGCCGAGGCCGCGGCATCGACGATGGTTGCCGGCACCCTTGCGCGGTTCCGCGATGCGGTCAGCATCCGGCGACGCGGGCTGACCTACCTGATCTCGGTCGGCGCCACGTCCACGGATCCGGTCCGCGCCGCGGACCTCGCCAATGCGCTGGCCGAAAGCTACATCCAGCAGCAATTACAAGCGAAAATCGCCGGTTCGCTGGCCGCCCGGGACGCAATGCAAGACCAGATCGCCGCCGCGCGCGGCGCGCTTGGCCAGACCGAGGCCGCGTTCGAGACCTTTCTCGACAGCAACATCGGTCGGATCGAGGGGGAATCCGGCCGCGCGGACATTGCCGGGCTCTACCGTGATCTGACCGGGCTTCGCGCCGAACTGCGCGCGCAGGCGGCGTTGCGCAGCGATCTGCAATCCTTCGCCGAGGCGCAGGACTGGCAGGCACTGACCGAGGCGCTCGGCGATCAAGCGCTGGCGAAGGTCGGCGCCGAACGTCAGGCGTTGGCTGATCGCCTCGCGGGACTGCCGGTCGCCGATACCGGCGCGGCCGATCTGCGAACCGAATTGGCGCGACTCGACAGTCAGATGCAGAACCGCTCGGCGGCGGCGCTGGCGGCGCTGGCGGCGCTGGGCGAGCGGATCGGATCGCTTGACCGCGATACCGCCCAGACTCGCGCCGATCTGCGCGAGCGGCTGATGCAGACCGATCTGTCGCCCGACCTGCTGGCCGGGATCTATGCTGTGCAGCAAGAGGCCGGGATCGCCCGCGCCCAGTACCAGACATTGCTGTCGCGGCTTCGCGAGGTCGAGGCGCAGGCCCGGATGCAGCTGGCCGATGCCCGCATCGTCTCGCCCGCTCTCGCCCCCGCCTCGGCCAGTTTCCCCAACAAGGCACTGGTTCTTCTGGCCGCGCTTGGGCTGGCAACCGGCCTTGGCGTCAGTACTGCGTTCCTCAAGGAATACTATATCGGCGGCGTCACCTCGGCGAGGCAACTCAGCGACCTTCTGCAATTGCCGACCGCCGCCGCGCTGCCGTTCGCGCCAGAGCGCAATGAAGGCCGGCTGAGCATCGCCGAACGCATCATCGACGCGCCGCTGTCAAACTACGCCGAATCGGTGCGCAAGCTGCGCGCCGCCATCGATCAGGCGTTCCGCGCGACCGCGCTGCCAGGCAGCATGGCCCGCGGGCGGATCATCCTGCTAAGCTCGGCCCAGGCCGGCGAGGGCAAGACCACCACCGCGCTGGCGCTGGCGCGGACCTATGCGCTGGCGGGCAAGCGGACACTGCTGATCGACGCCGATCTGCGCAAGCCAGCAGTGCACCGGCAACTCGGTTTCGCGCCGGATGTCGGGTTTCTGGACTACCTGCGCAATCCCGGCGCAGCCGAGATTTCCGGCAGCTTCTACGCCCGCGACCCTGCCAGCCCACTGGCGCTGATCATGGGTGCCGGGCGCAGCGATATCCCCACCGATCAGTTGCTGAATTCCAGCACGTTCGAGGCACTTCTGGATCAGGCCCGCGACGTCTATGACATCGTGATCATCGACTCGCCACCGCTTCTGCCGATCGTCGATGCCCGCTACATTGCGCACAATGCCGATGCCGTGGTGCTGGTGGTCCGCTGGGCCGCGACCAGCCAGAGCGATCTGCGCGCAGCCGTCGAACCATTGCGCGCCGCGATGCGGCCAGAGGCGGCGCTGATCCCGGTTCTGAATCAGCAGCGGGCGGAGCCGTTGTCGGCAAAATACGACCCTTACGGCGACGGCTACTCGGCGGCGATCTGAGCCGCCTGCGCCTGCCGCCCGAAGAACAGCCGCTCATAGCTGGCCAGCACCTTGGCCCAGCGGAAATCGCGGGCATGGCGTTCTCTCGCGCCCATCCGGGCGGTGAAGTGGATCAGATCGTTGCTGGCGAAGGCGCGGATATGCCTGGAGCAACTTTCACGATCGGTAAAGAAGCGCTGATCCTCGCCCGCCGTCCAGCGGTTGAACGGATTGTCATGCGCGATAACGGCGTTACCCGCGCCAAGGGCCTCGACCAGCGAGGGGTTGGTGCCGCCGACCTGGTGCCCATGCATGTAACCCCGCGCATGGAATCGCAGCGAACGCACGGCCTCTTCGTCGTAGATCGCACCCGGATAGAGCGTCCGGTTGCCGCCCGCCGTCCGGACTGTGCGGTGGTAGGCGTTGGTCGAGTCAAGCCGCCCCAGAACCGCAAGATCGGTATCGGTGTTCGCCGCACGATGCGCCTGCACGATCTCCAATATCGAGTTTTCCGGCTCGATCCGCGCGATCGACACAAAGTATCGTCCCGGCAACAGCCCCAGATCCCGCACCGGCTGATCAGAGGCCGCGCCGATGATGTCGGATCCGTAGGGGATCATGATCGCCTTGTTCCGGCAGCGCTTTTCGACATGGCGCGTAATCTCGGGATGGTCGGCGATCGGCGTGGACGCGAGATTCGAGCCGATGACCTCGTTCAAAAACAGCCACAGCTTTGCTGGCTTCGACCATTTTTTCCGCTTCCACTCGATCCCGTCCATGTTCATGAAAACCTGCCGGCCGTTCAGCCGTTGCAACACATTGAAGATCGCGGTGTTGTAGCCCAGAACCAGATCGCTGCCGGGCTGGCCGAGGACATGGCGGACACAGGCCAGATCGAACTGCATCGTGCCCGCTACACCGCCCCTTCCGGGACAAAAATGCACCCGGTGAATACTGTGCCAGTGATCCTCGCGGCCCTCGAGGTCGGCGGGATCGTCGGATTGGCAATAGACCGTTACCGACACCCCGCGCGAGGTGAGGTACAGCGCCAGCCGCTCGGCAAAGGTCTCGAACCCGCCATGCGCAGCCGGAATGCCGCGGGTGCCGAGGATGTTCAGATGGGGTCTGGCCTGCATGATGCGTCTCCGGCGCTGGCGTGGTGGTCCCTGCCGAAACGGTGGGTTGGGGACATGTCGCATTCATCTAAAATCCGAACCGATTAACGGCGGGTTAACCTAACCGGACTTAGCTGACGGGGCAGGAGGGACGGCGAGGGGGCCGGCATGATCAGTATCCGCGTTCAGGCAACGGCGACCTTCGCGATCAAGGTTCTGGCTGCCGCCGTCAGTTATGGCTTCGCGATTCTCCTGGCGCGGGTGATGACGGTCGAGGGGTTCGGCCAGGTCGCCTTTTTCCTCAACGCCGCGCTCTTGCTGTCGGTTTTGGGCGCCTGCGGCCAGCAGATCGCGATGGTGCGTTTCGTGCCGCCGCTTCTGGCTTGGGGCGACCGCAAGCAGGCGCTGCCCGACTTCGTTGGCCTGGCCTATTTCCGCGCGATCCTTGGCGCGGCGCTGCTTTATGCCTTGGCGGTGGGGCTGGCGCTTTGCGGCCTGCTGCCGGGGGTCGACCCACTTCTGGCCGCCACCGGCTTTGCGCTGATCCCGGCGATGGGCTGGATCGACATCCAGTCACATTTCGCACGCTCTGTACAACGCCTGCCATTGTCACTGATCCCGAAAGAGGTGGCATGGCGCGGAATCTCGGGCCTGCTCATCCTTGGCATCGTGCTGACATCGGGCAGGGCACAACTTGGCGCGCCGGGCGTATTGGCGGCGCTGCTAACGGTGCTGTTGCTGGTGGCGCTGGCGCAGGGCGCGGTGCTGCAGCACCTGACCGGCCTGCGGCCGCATTTCCGCTGGGGCTGCGGACGCGAGGAAGCGGCCGAGTGGCGCGCCACGACGGTGCCGTTCTGGATCACCTCGGTCTCGAATGTCTTCCTGGCCAATGCCGACGTGATCGCCGTCGCGCTCTACGTCGGACCGGCCGAGGCCGGCATCTATTTCGCCGCCAACCGGCTGGCGCAGTTGCTGGCGCTCTTCGTGATCAGCCAGAACATCGTGATAGGTCCGCAGCTTGCGCAGGCCTGGGCGCCACGAGATCCCGCCGCCATCGCCGCGCTCCTGCGCCGCACGACCCGCGCCACGACCGTGCCGACAGTGGCGCTGGGGGTCGCGATGCTGGCCAGTGCGCCCTGGCTTTTGGGTCTTTTCGGGCCGAATTTCGGCCCGGCCTCGCCAATGCTGCAGGTGCTGGTGCTGGCCAGCGTGGTGAATGCCGCGACCGGACCAGCCGATATCGCGCTGAACATGTGCGGCCATGACCGCGCCGCGATGCGGGTCAGCGCGGTCAATTTGGGTGTGGCAACGCTGGCGCTGGGTCTGGGCGCGGCGCTTGGCGGCGGCTTCGGCGTGGCGCTGTCGGTGCTGGCCGCCACGGCCGCCCGCAAGGCAATGTTCTGGGTGGTGCTGCGCCGGGTCATGGGACTGCGCAGCGATGTCTTCGCGCCCCCGCCGCCGCTTGCGGGAGGCCTGACATGACCGCCAGCGCCGGTCTTGCCCCCGCCCATCCCGCCCGCCTGCTGGTGGCACTTCTGGGGCTGCGCTGGCTAGCCGGGGTCGCCGACAACTCCGGTCTGCGCGCGGGATCAGAAGTCGCCGCGGTGGTGATGCTGGCCGCACTCGGGCTGATGTTCCTGAACCGGATGCAACTGACCCGCGACGCATCGCTTCTGGTCACCGGCCTCCTGGCCTGGCTTTTCACCGGCGCGCTGTCGGCGCTGGCCACCGACATGCCGCGTCCGGTCGAGGCGGTTGCGCTTCTCGCGCTCCTCCTGCTCTACGCGCTTTTCGCAAATGCCGCCCTGGGCCACTGGCGCTCTGTTGCCGCCCTCGCCGCCCCTCGCCGCCTCCTGACCGGTTTCATCGCCCTCGGCGCGACGCTGTCGCTTTGGCAGTGCGTTTCGGGCAGCGGCTTCATCGATCCCGGCAAACCCGGTGTGATCCGGGCCTTCGGCAGTGATGTGCATCCGGTCTCGTTCGCGATCCAGATCCTCGCCGCGCTGCTGGCGCTCGAGGTGATCCGCCTGAAGACCGGCGCGCGGGCCGGGGCCGTCCATCTCGCCCTGCTGATGCTCGGCGCACTGGCGCTCTACCTCACCTTCGCCCGCACCGCCTGGGTGATGGCGCTGATGGTCGTGGCGCTGGCGCTCTGGCAGCGCGGAAGTGCGGCGCAGCGGCTCGGCCTCGTCGCACTCGCCCTGCCGCTTGGGCTGGCTGGGCTGGCGCTGTCCGACCGCTTCGCCGATCTGGCCAGTCTGCCGCTGTTCTGGCAGAATTTCAGCTTTGTCGAGACCGTCTTCGATCACCGCTATATCGACAATTCCGTCAGCTGGCGGATCGTCAACTGGTCCTATGGATTGCGACAGGCGATGCAGCAGCCGCTGCTTGGTTTTGGCCCCGGCCAATCGGCTCATGCCAGCCAGTTCAGCCTCGAGATGCACAACCTGGTGCTGGAAGGCTTTTTCGAGGGCGGCATTCTTGGCTTTGTCGCCTTGCTGATCACGTTGGCCGGGCTGCTGCGCATCCATCACCGACTGCCGGTCGCGACCGCTGCCGACAGGCAGGCCCGGAGGCTTGCCAACGGCTTCGGCCTGGCACTGTTTCTGGCGGTGCTGTTCTCGACCAGCCTCGTCGATCAACTGATGACGGTGCTCCTCTACCTCACCTTGCTGGCCGTGGCCGGTACCCCGACCGACCCGCCGCGAAAAACGCCAAGGCTCAGCTGGCTGCCGCCCGGATCGCCCTGATATTGGCGCCATAGGGGGCGGGATCGCTGACAGAGCCGCCCTTGAACACTGCCGATCCGGCCACCAGAACATCCGCCCCGGCTGCCACAACCAGCGGCGCGGTTGTCGGATCGACGCCGCCGTCGATTTCGATATGCACCGGCCGGTCGCCGATCATCGCACGGATCGTGCGCACCTTGTCGACACAGGAGGGGATGAATTTCTGGCCACCAAAACCGGGATTTACCGTCATCACACAAACCAGATCGACCATATCGAGGACAGGTGCCAAAACCTCTGGCGGAGTTCCGGGGTTGATCGCCAGCCCGGCCTTCAATCCCGCGCCGCGGATCGCCTGTAGCGTCCGGTGGATATGCGGCCCGGCTTCGACATGCGCGGTCAGGATATCGGCGCCGGCCTCGGCGAAGGCCTCGATATAGGGATCGACCGGCGCGATCATCAGATGAACGTCCATGACCGTCTTTACATGTGGCCGGATCGCCTTGCAGGTGGCCGGACCGAAGGTGATGTTCGGCACGAAATGCCCGTCCATCACATCGACATGGATCCAATCGGCCCCTTGCGCCTCGACGGCCTCGATCTCTTCCCCAAAATTGGCGAAATCGGCGGACAGGATCGAGGGGGCGATCTTTACCGAACGGTCGAAGGACATAAGCGATTCCCTTGTTGCTCACCCGTCTCTAGCGCGTATCGACGCGCCCGTCACGGTCAGGGGTGGCGGCAGGACGCCGCTGCGCCGCAGCCCGGATGTTCCTTGCCCCCGGACCGTGCTAGTCAACGGCCATGAAAACCCTTCGGCTGAATTCGGGCGACATCTTCCAACCGGGCAGTGCCGTGCACTTCACCCGCGCGGTCCTGTCGAAAAAGCCGATCCGGGCGGTCCATGATCACGATTATTACGAACTCTTCTGGCTGCATCACGGTCGCGCCCGGCATCTGATCAACGGCGTGAAAGAAGTGCTGAGCGAAGGCGATATGGTTTTCATTCGACCCGCCGACAGTCATGCCCTTCAAGGGATGGGCGAGGAAACCCATCTGGTCAACATCGCCTTCCGGGCCGCGCTGATTCACAGCATCGCAGAGCGCCACGACATGCGCGGCAGGCTTTTCTGGTCCGTCGCGCCTCAGCCGGACAAGGCGCACCGCGAGATCCGCCAGCTCGCTGATCTGTCCCGCTCCGCGCTTCGGCTGGAAAACGGCATCCGCTCGGGTCTTGCTGCCGAGGCGTTCCTGTTGCCGATCCTCGCCGACCTGCAGAGCAATACCGGCCCGATGCCCGAAACCCTGCCCGACTGGCTGGCCCGCGCCTGCGCCGCCGCGCATGACCAGCCGGTATTCCATGACGGCGCGGCGGGCCTCGTGCGCGTGGCGGGGCGCGCCCATGCCCATGTCAGCCGGATGATGCAGCGCTACTTCAACGAGACGCCTTCGGACTATGTCAACCGGATCCGCATGGCCCATGCCGCGATGGCGTTGACCGGAACATCCGACCCGCTGTCCGAGATCGCGGCGGAGTGCGGCTTGCCCAACCTGTCGCATTTCCACCGGCTGTTCCGCGCCCATCACGGGCTGACCCCGGCCGACTACCGCCGCAAGTTCCAGAGGAACGTCATCCAACCGGTTTGACCATTTGGTAAAATCTTGCCAAGCGCCTCGGCCCATGCCACGATAAGACTTCGTCTCAGGGAGGTCAGCGTGACCGGCACCAGCACCCAGATCAAGACCACCGCAGCACAATTGCCGCAAGTCCACGAAACCCGAAATCCGGGGATGGATCTGGACATGGACTGGGTCGCCTCGGTGCAGGCCAACACCTCGGCGATCGAACGACGCGCCGCCACCCTGCCGGGGCGACGATCGGTGAAGAAGGAATATCAGGCGGCGTGGCTGTTGAAGGCGATCACGCTGATCGACCTCACCACCCTGTCGGGCGACGACACGCCTGGCCGGGTGCAGCGGCTATGCGCCAAGGCGGCGAACCCGGTGCGGCGGGACATCCTCGACGCGCTGGGGGTCGGGCCGATCCATACGGGTGCGGTCTGCGTCTATCATGAGATGGTCGAAACCGCCGTGGCGGCCCTGCGCGGCAGCGGCATCCCGGTCGCCGCCGTGTCCGCCGGATTTCCGGCGGGGCTGTCGCCCTATCGCCTGCGCGTCGCCGAGATCGGCGAAAGCGTCAAGGCCGGGGCGTCCGAGATCGACATCGTGATTTCACGCCGCCATGTCCTGACCGGCAATTGGCGGGCGCTCTACGACGAGATGCGGGAATTTCGCTCCGCCTGCGGCGATGCCCATGTCAAGGCGATCCTGGCCACCGGAGAGTTGCAGACGCTCAGGAACGTCGCCCGTGCCAGCTATGTCTGCATGATGGCGGGGGCAGATTTCATCAAGACCTCGACCGGCAAGGAAAGCGTCAACGCCACCCTGCCGGTATCGCTGACGATGATCCGCGCGATCCGCGACTATCACCAGCGTACCGGCCACCGGGTCGGCTACAAACCCGCCGGCGGCATATCCAAGGCCAAGGATGCGCTGGTTTACCTTGCGCTGATGAAGGACGAGTTGGGCGACCGCTGGCTGCAGCCCGACCTCTTCCGGTTCGGCGCGTCATCGTTGCTGGGCGATATCGAGCGGCAGTTGGAGCATCATGTCACCGGGCGCTACTCGGCGTCCTACCGGCATCCGCGGGCCTGACCGGGCAGCGTCGGATCTGGATATTTTCAGGAAGAAGAAGCCATGAACGTCTCTGAAATCTTCGAAACGATGGAGTATGGCCCCGCCCCGGAAAGCGCCGCCGAGGCGATGGCCTGGCTTGAGGGCCACGGTCGCAAGCTGGGCCTGTTCGTCGACGGCGCGTTCACCCGACCCGGCAAGGGGTTCGACAGCCGCAACCCGGCGACCGGCGATCTGCTGGCGCAGGTGACGCAGGCAACCAGCAAGGACGTCGATGCCGCGGTCGCGGCGGCCCGCAAGGCGCAGGGCAAATGGGCGAAACGCTCGGGACACGAGCGGGCGAAATACCTCTACGCGCTGGCGCGGCTGGTGCAAAAGCATTCGCGGCTGTTCGCGGTGCTGGAGACGCTCGACAACGGCAAGCCGATCCGCGAGAGCCGCGACATCGACATCCCGCTGGTCGCCCGGCATTTCTACTATCACGCCGGCATGGCGCAGCTGATGGACGCCGAATTGCCGGGCGTCGAACCGCTTGGCGTCTGCGGCCAGATCATCCCCTGGAACTTCCCGCTCTTGATGCTGTCGTGGAAGATCGCGCCCGCCATCGCGATGGGCAACACCGTGGTGCTGAAACCGGCGGAATATACCAGCCTGACGGCGTTGCTGTTCGCGCAGATCTGTCAGGAGGCCGGGCTGCCCAAGGGCGTCGTCAACATCGTCACCGGCGACGGCGCGGTGGGCGAGATGATCGTGGGGCATGAGGATATCGACAAGATCGCCTTCACCGGCTCGACCTCTGTCGGTCGCCGGATACGCGAGGCGACCGCCGGTTCAGGCAAGTCGCTGACCCTCGAACTGGGCGGCAAGTCGCCCTACATCGTCTTCGACGACGCCGATATCGACTCGGCGGTCGAAGGGCTGGTGGACGCGATCTGGTTCAACCAGGGCCAGGTCTGCTGCGCCGGATCGCGGCTTTTGGTGCAGGAAGGCATTGCCGAGACCTTCTATGCCCGCCTCCGCGCCCGGATGGACAAGCTGCGGCTTGGCGATCCGCTGGACAAGTGCATCGACGTGGGCGCGATGGTCGACCCGGTGCAACTGAAAACCGTCCGCGATCTGGTCGATGCCGGCGGCCATGAGGGCACCGTCTATCACGCCGCGACGCCGCTGCCCGCGGGCGGCTGCTACTACCCGCCGACGCTGATCACCGGTTTGCAGCCCGCCGCGATGCTGATGCAGGAAGAGATCTTCGGCCCGGTCCTTGTCGGCACGACCTTCCGCACCCCCGCCGAGGCGGTGGACCTGGCCAACAACACTCGCTACGGGCTGGCCGCGACACTCTGGAGCGAGAACATCAACCTCGCACTCGACATCGCGCCGAAACTGGCCGCGGGCGTGGTCTGGGTGAATGCAACCAACCTTTTCGATGCCGCGGCCGGGTTCGGCGGGGTGCGCGAAAGCGGCTTTGGCCGCGAGGGCGGTTGGGAAGGCTTGCGCGCCTATACCAGGCCAAGGGTCGCGACCAGGCCGCTCAAGCAGATCGCCGCCGCCGACCCGCCGGACAGCGCCGAGGTCAGCGGCCTTGACCGCACCGCCAAGCTTTACATCGGCGGCAAGCAGGCGCGACCCGACGGCGGTTATTCGCGTGCTGTCCACAGTCCACGCGGCAAGCTGCTCGGCCATGCATCGCTGGCCAACCGCAAGGATGTCCGCAACGCTGTGGAGGCGGCGCAGGCGGCCCGCGGCTGGTCGAAGACGACCGGGCATCTGCGGGCGCAGATCCTTTACTACATCGCCGAAAACCTTTCCGCCCGTGCCGAGGAATTCGCCGATCGTCTGCATGACCTGACCGGCGTCCATGCGACGAGCGCGCGCGACGAGGTCGACACCGCGATCAGCCGCCTGTTCACCTATGCCGCCTGGGCCGACAAGCTGGACGGCGCCGTCAAGGGTGTGCCGATCCGGGGCATCGCGCTGGCGATGAACGAACCCGTCGGCGTGATCGGCCAGTTCGCCCCCGATGACGCGCCGCTGCTTGGCCTGATCTCGGTCATCGCGCCCGCCATCGCGATGGGCAACCGCACCGTCACCGTGGCCTCGGCACCCTTTCCGCTTGCCGCCACCGATTTCTACCAGGTGCTCGAAACCTCGGATGTCCCGGCTGGCGTCGTCAACATCCTGACCGGCAGTCATGCCGACCTTGCGCCGCAACTGGCGGGCCACATGGATGTCGATGCGGTCTGGAGCTTTTCGTCCTCGAACCTGTCGACAGTGATCGAAAAGGAGTCGGCCCGAAACCTGAAGCGCAGCTGGGTCAATAACCGCCGAACGCGTGACTGGACGGGTCCCGCGGGCGAGGGGCGCGAGTTCCTGGCCCACGCCACCGAGACCAGGACGATCTGGGTTCCCTACGGCGAATAGGTCATTTCCCGCACCGCAGGGCGGCCTTCAGATTCACGCTGACACAGACCGGAAATCTATGCGAATTTGTCGCATCGTCCTCGCTGTTGCGGGGGCCTTGCAAATTGGATCGAGGGATCAGGAAATGAGATCGGTATTGCTGATAGCAGCCGCCTGCGCGGCGGATACGGCCTTTGCAGGGCCGCCAGTCGAACGCGGCGATTATCTGGTGAATGGCCCGGCGGACTGTGGCAACTGCCAAACGCCACTTGGACCGGACGGGCCAGCCCATGATGTTGTCGATTCGTGATGTCCCGTCAGACACTTCCCTATTGGCTGACTGCCGCCCTTGTCCTTGCCACGGCGGCCACGCTTCTGGCCATGGGCCGTGTGCCGATCTGCACCTGCGGCTATGTCAAACTCTGGCACGGCGAGACCATGAGCAGCGAGAATTCGCAGCACCTGATGGACTGGTACACGCCGTCGCACCTGCTGCACGGCTTGTTGTTCTACGGCTTCTTCTGGCTGGTGGCGCGCCGGGTGGCGTTTGGTTGGCGGCTGGTCATCGCGACAGTTCTGGAATGTGCCTGGGAAATCATCGAGAACACCGACGCGGTGATCCAGCGCTACCGCGAGGTCACGATTTCGCTCGATTACTTCGGCGACAGCGTGATCAACTCGGTCTTCGACATCCTGACGATGATCCTCGGCTTCTGGCTCGCCCGCCGCATCCCGGTCTGGGCAAGCGTGGCGATCGTGATCGGCTTCGAAGCCCTCACGGCCGTCATCATCCGCGACGGCCTCGGCCTTAACATCCTGATGCTGCTTTACCCGCTGGAGCCGGTGATGGAATGGCAGGGCGGCTGAGGCCGCGGCCGACTTTCTTGACGAAAGAACAAGTCGGGGGTGCGGACGAAGCCAGCGTTTTATGTCATACTGCATCGCATCCGGAATCTCGGCCGGTTCCGTAAAGTCCAGTTCGTCAACTCATCGCGATAATGGAGTCTTGGCAAATGGAAATGGTTACATCCAGTGACGGAACCCCCGCAAAGCAACAGGCCGTCCGTTGCGAACGCCCTTCCCCCGTTTGTCTCCTGCCGAGCAGCATCCACCCTTCTGCGGCCGGACCTGTCCTTATCGGCGGATCAGCGACAGCGCGACACCGCCCAGCACCAGCACGGCTGCTAGTGCGAAGCGCAGTCCCGGCACCTCGCCCAGCAGCAGCAGACCGCCCGCCGCGGCAATCAGCGGAACGGTCAGTTGCGCCACCGCTGCGGCCGACGAGGCAAGCCGGGGCAGGACCGTATACCAAAGCGCATAGCCAACCCCCGAGGTCAGCCCGCCGCTGACCACTGCCAGCACCGCCCCGCGCGTCCCGATCCCGTCCGGCACCCACCAGTAGCAGACGGCGCCCAGCGGCACCGCCAGCGCAAAGTTCACCGCCGTCTTGCCCAGGGGATCGCGCGCACCGCGCCCCAGAAGCGAATACAGTCCCCAGCCCAGCGCCGCCGCCGCCATTAGCACTGCACCAGCGCCGTCCGGTACCGCCGCCCCGGCGGGCCAAAGCAGCACGACAAGCCCGGCAAAGGCGACCCCGGCCACCAGCCAGCGGCGCGGTTCGATCCGCTCGCCCTGCACGACCGCGCCCAGGAACATGGTGATTTGTACGCCGCCAAACAGGATCAGCGCCCCGACCCCGGTGGCCAATGAGACATAGGCAAATGAAAACCCCTGCACATAAAGCGCCAGTGTCAGCGCCCCCCATGGCCGCACCAGCCCGGTCCAGTCGGTGGCCGGGCGCCGCAACGCCGTAATGCCCAGCAGCACGATCGCGCCCGAGACCAGCCGCAGCAAGGCAAAGGCCGCCGGTCCGGTTCCGTCATCCCCAGCCAGCGCGGCGCGGTTCAACAGCGAATTGCCGGCAAAAGCCAGCATGACAAGGGCGGTGAGAAGGAAGAGTCGCATGGCAAATCCTGCCCCTGCCTGGCGTCACGGTAAAGCCATTTCGCTACGATCGTGAAGGACACGCGGCCCTTTGGGCGGCTGGGCAGTGCCTGCTATGGGCCGACCATCCGGCCATTCCCTGCAGATGAGAAATCAACGCTCGGCCTTCTTTCCGGCTTAACAAGAGGGGCGGAAAATCGGGTTCCTTCTGCGATCGACAAGACTGGCAGCTTCGCGCTGCAGCGGATCGCTCCGCCATATTTCCCGGGATTCATTCAACGCCACTTGACTGGTTTTCGGGTGGTGAGATAGTGGCGCGCCGATGAGAAACACCCTCGATCCCAAACTGACGCCGCTTTGGCTGCTGATCTTCCTTCAGGCTGGCATTTCGGCGTCGAGCCTTGTGGTCGAGATCGTGGCCGGGCGCATGATTGCACCCTATGTCGGCATGAGCCTCTACACCTGGACGTCGATCATCGCGGTCGTGCTCGCAGGGTTTTCCGTCGGTCATTGGTGGGGCGGACGTATCGCCGGTCTCGACACCGGTCGCGCATTGCGGATTACCGGCTGGACGATGATCGCGGCCGCCGGGGCGACTGCCGGTGCTACGCTTCTCTTGCGGGCCGTCGCAGGTCCGGTGCTTGAAGTTCTCCTGCATCCCTTGGCGGCGATCACTACCCTCAGCGCGCTTGCGTTCTTCCTGCCCTCGCTTTTCGCGGGCGTACCAGCACCCGTCCTGACCGTAGCTGCGATGCGCGGCCGCGACCAATCCGAGCGTGCGCTAGGTGCGATGTTTGCGGCGGGCGCTATTGGCGCAATTGCCGGGACACTACTGGCGGGCTTCCTGTTTGTCCCCTGGATAGGCTCGGTCGCAACACTGCTTGTGATCGCCTCGACCTATGCCATTGCCGCAGGTATTTGCTTCTGGCTGGGAAGCGCGTCGCGGCGCGAATCCGCGCTCGCGGCCTCAGGGATTGGCCTTGCCTTTCTGATCGGCCTTGGTGCTTTTGGCCTGCCATCGGTTTGCGATCGGGAAAGCAGCTACTATTGCATACGGACTGTCGCCATGTCGGACGATCCGCAGGCGCCGGTCAATCTGATGGTCGTTGATCATCTTGCGCACGGGATCAGCGGACGAGAGACGCCGAGGGTCATGTTCACGGAACATGCGGCAATGCTGGATGCGCTGCCCCGGATGCGTATGAGCCGGACGGGATTCACCTCGTTTCATATTGGCGGGGGATCCTACTCGGTGCCCCGGGCGTGGTCGGATCGAGGCATCTCGGGCATCACGATCGCCGAGATCGATCCCGAAGTCACGGCAGTGGCTGTCGACCGGTTCTGGTTTGATCCCAAGATCGCGACGATCCTGCACGGGGATGCCCGACTGGCACTTCGAAACAGCACTCAACAGTTTGACGTCATCGTTGGCGATGCCTTCACCGACATCGCAGTTCCGGAACATCTGGTAACGCTGGAATTTTTCGCATTGGTGTCCAATCGGCTGGCATCAGGCGGGGTCTTTGCCATGAACCTTATTGATAGCACGGACAGACTTGACGCGCTGGCAGCGGTCGTCGTGACATTGCGCGAGGTCTTCCCAAGCGTCGAGGTCTGGACCGCAGCAAACCCTCCCCGGGCTGGTGAGCGCCGCGTCTTCGTTTTGCTGGCCAGCGCCCAAGACAGCCCTGTATCGGCGATCGAGACGCCAGCCCCGGACATGACCCGGTTTCAAGTGTTGGATCCCGGGTTCGTTGACACCATTCTTCGTCAGAAGAATGCGCAGATTCTGACAGACGACCACGCGCCGTTGACCCATCTTATGGGCCTGGATCCCGTGGTGGACTGATGCTGCATGCATCGGTCGTTGGGGCCTATGCGGACGAAACGCTTCAGCCTGATCGAGCGTCGCACAGGAAAGAGAGCGGTCGTTCGCGCCTTCACGATTGAAGGTCCACTCTTTCAATCAAGTACAGAAATGGACACCTCGAACCTCACCGGTTTCTGAGTCTCGCTTTGCGGGACAGACGAGCGTTTCGGCTTGAGAGGTCGCTTCTTGACGTCAATCCACCCCTTGTTCCAAGCGCGTCGCAAAGCACGAATGCCAGGCAAGTCTGGTGACTCCGGGACTGGTCCTTCGATCCACCATGCCCCCCACATCAACAACCCTGTGCTGACGGAGGTACCCACCATAAGTCGGATTGACGGTGGCGAAGTCTCGCCGCGACGGGTTCCTTGGCGGAAATTCCACTGTAGCCTTGCGGGTGCGGCATTGGTGGCTTGCGGTGGGCGCTGGAATTGTTATTTTATAACGTAACGAATCTGCAATTCCGGGGTTTATGTGATCAGAAAGCGCGGCAAGACGACAGGCTCGAAACAATCAATGTCAATCGGCATCCAATGTTGGCCCCTTATCGGCGCGCAAGATTGACCCCTTTGGTGTTGAGTTGGCCCGGGGCTGCGTAGTCACCAATTAACGCAGCGGCTCCGGGCCAGCGTAGATGCGGGCTGGTATTACGCTCGG
>JAGXFH010000010.1 GCA_024637315.1 Brevirhabdus sp. | reverse complement strand
CTTTGTCTTTGTCTTTGTCTTTGTCTTTGTCTTTGTCTTTGTCTTTGTCTTTGTCTTTATCGCCATCCGAGCCGCTGTCGCCGTCCGAGCCGTTTTCGTCACCCGGGTCGATTTCGTCACCCGAGCCACCACCGCCGCCTGAGTCTTCATCGCCGTCGGAGCCGCCCCCATCACCCGAGCCTCCACCGTTCTCGGAGTCGTCCTTGCCGCCAGAAAAGGACGGGAAGCCGCGTTCGTTGTCGCGCTCGCCGCCTCTCTCGCGAATTGTAGCTGTCGCCGAGTCGACAAGCAAAAGCGCGAGTTCCGGGCAGTTAAGAAGCGCTTCATCAAGGATCAGATCGAAATCGGGCGACTGCCGCAGCCAACGCAACTCGACAGGGTCGATCTGTTCTCGGCTGCAAATATCGAGTTGCTCTGCGGAAAGAAGCGTTACCCGAGGCTCTTCGAGCGAAGAATTCAAAAGTCCTGCACCACTTGCCTGACCGGCAGCGGCGATGACGGTTGTGGCGAACAGAAACTTGAGCATCATTCCAACTTACCTCTTGAGAACTGGCAAGGACTTTGCCAGATGCACCCAGCGTGTTTATCCCGTGTCCAGTTCGCCGAACTCGCGAGTCTTGTCAATTTCCGGTCGGATTTGAGGCGCGATTGTGGCGGAGTGAGTCTTTCCTGCACCAAAATGCGCAAGCAGCGGTTGTGGTCGCGCTCGCGATGCAGTCTTTGGTCGCATGAAATGCATATGGTGGAGGGCGCTCTCGACAATGACCGTCGCGGTGGCAGGCATAACCCTTGCAGCATTTTCCCAAAGGTCGTATCTGCAATTGCCTACCCAGAAAAGGTCTGTCAGCGATGCCAGAAAGCTTTCTCGACGATGTCAGGTCGACCCTTGAGGAGATCGAGGAAGCAGGGCTGATGAAGGCCGAGCGCCCGATCACCTCGGCGCAGGGCGGGCTTATCGAGGTCGAGCAGGGCAACACCCGACATCAAGTCATCAATCTTTGCGCCAACAACTACCTTGGCCTTGCCAACCATCCCCGCCTTGTCGCCGCCGCGAAAGCCGCGCTTGACGATCACGGCTACGGCATGGCCAGCGTCCGGTTCATCTGCGGCACTCAGGACCTGCACCGGCAGCTGGAACGTGATCTGGCTGCCTTCCTTGGCAAGGAGGACAGCATCCTCTTCGCCGCCTGTTTCGACGCCAATGGCGGATTGTTTGAACCTCTCCTTGGCCCCGAAGACGCCATCATCTCTGATAGCCTCAATCATGCTTCGATCATCGACGGAATCCGGCTCTGCAAGGCGAAACGCTATCGATATGCCAATTCCGATATGGATGACCTTGAGGCACAGCTGAAGACCGCCCGCGCCGAAGGTGCGCGGCACGTCATGATCGCAACCGATGGCGTGTTCTCGATGGACGGCTATCTGGCGAAGCTGCCCGAGATCACCGAACTGGCCGACCGGTATGATGCGATCGTCATGGTCGACGATTGCCACGCGACGGGCTTCATGGGGCCAAGGGGCGCGGGTACTCCGGCACATTTTGGCGTCGGTGACAAAGTCGATATCCTGACCGGCACGCTTGGCAAGGCGCTTGGTGGCGCGATGGGCGGCTATATTGCAGGCCCGCAACCGGTGGTCGACCTGCTTCGCCAACGCGCACGCCCCTATCTGTTCTCGAACGCGCTTGCCCCGTCGATCGTTGCCGCATCGATCGAGGTCCTCAAGCTGGTCGCGGACAGCGATGACCTGCGCACCAGGCTTTTCGAGAACACCGACTACTGGCGCAAGGGCCTGACCGATCTGGGTTACGATCTCTTGCCCGGCGAGCATCCCATCGTCCCGGTCATGCTGGGCGAGGCGCGGCTGGCGCAGGATCTGGCCTCGCGGCTGTTTGACCATGGAGTCTATGTCGCCGGATTCTTCTTTCCCGTGGTAGCAAAGGGCAAGGCGCGCATCCGCACCCAGATGAATGCTGCGCTGACGCGCGACCAGCTGGACGATGCGCTTGATGCATTTGGCAAGGCGGGGCGCGAGACTGGAGTGCTGGCATGAGCAACGAGATGAAAGCGCTGGTCAAAGCCAAGCCAGAGCCGGGGCTTTGGATGCAGTATGTTCCGGTACCAGAGATCGGCGAGGATGACGTGCTCATCCGGATCAACAAGACCGGCATCTGCGGCACCGACGTACACATCTGGAACTGGGATGAATGGGCCGCCCGTACCGTCCCGGTGCCGCTGGTGACTGGCCATGAATTCGCCGGCGAAATCGTTGAACTTGGCAAGGATGTCAAAGAACTGCACCTCGGTCAACGGGTCAGCGGAGAGGGGCATCTGATCGGCAAGACCTCGCGCCAGAGCCGCGCAGGCAAGTTCCACCTCGATCCTGAAACGCGCGGTATCGGCGTCAACGAACCGGGTGCTTTCGCACAATATCTGCGCCTGCCCGCCTTCAATGTCGTGCCACTACTCGACGAGGTCGATGACGAGATCGGCGCGATTCTCGATCCCTTGGGCAATGCCGTCCACACAGCACTCAGTTTCGACTTGGTGGGCGAGGATGTGCTGATCACCGGGGCTGGTCCCATCGGCATCATGGCCGCCGCCGTCGCCCGCCATGTGGGAGCGCGAAATGTTGTTATCACCGACATCAATGCCGACCGTCTGGCGCTGGCCGAGAAAGTGGCCGACCTTACGCCGGTCAATGTGGCGAACGAAGACCTGAAAGACGTCATCAAGCGCCTGAAGATGCGAGAAGGGTTCGACGTCGGGCTTGAGATGTCGGGCAGCCAGCAGGCGCTGGACCAGATGGTCGAGGCGCTTGTGATGGGTGGCCGTATCGCGCTGCTGGGCATCCCGCCCGGAAAAAGCCCGGTGGACTGGAGTCGGATCGTGTTCAAGGCGATCACGATCAAGGGTGTCTATGGCCGCGAAATCTTCGAAACCTGGTACAAGATGCTGGCGATGCTGCAAAACGGTCTTGATGTACGCAATGTCATCACGCATCGCCTCAAAGTCGATGATTTCGTCAAGGGCTTCGACGTTATGCGCAGCGGCTCCAGCGGCAAGGTGGTGCTGGACTGGACGTGACTTGAACTGCCGCGCCAAAGCGCGTATCTGCCCCACACGCGACGTTGATCAGGTAGGAACACATGGCAAAGACGATGAACCCGCTTCAGTTCATTCAGCAGGTGCGGGCAGAGGTGGCAAAAGTCGTCTGGCCGAACCGGCGAGAGGTTCTGCTGACCACCGGCATGGTCTTCGTGATGGCTACTCTTACGGCGATCTTTTTCTTCTTTGTCGATCTGCTGATCCGAACCGGGCTGCAGGGTGTGCTGGGGATGTTCGGCTAGAAATCACGCTGCTCTAGGCTTGAATTCGCAACCATACACTTGTAAGGCGGGCGCAATTCCCCGACATGGCGTGCATCGAATCGAGTTGCACGCCGCTTTTTGTTGGCGCGCCGGGGATCAACCGCTTGGAAGATTTAGGAAATATCCGGCCGATGCCGGAAAAGATGCAAGGGCTTAGGCAGATGGCGAAACGGTGGTATTCGGTGAGCGTTCTCTCGAACTACGAAAAGAAGATCGCCGAGCAGATCAGACATGACGTCGCCGCGGCCGGTCTGGAAGACGAGATCGAGGAAGTTCTGGTGCCGACCGAAGAGGTCATCGAGGTGCGCCGCGGCAAGAAGGTCACGGCAGAGCGCCGCTTCATGCCGGGTTACGTGCTGGTCCGGATGGAGATGACCGACAAGGGTTACCACCTGATCAATTCGATCAACCGTGTCACTGGTTTCCTTGGGCCGCAGGGTAAACCGATGCCGATGCGGGACGAAGAGGTGAATTCGATCCTGAACCGAGTCGAAGAAGGTCAGGAAGCGCCGCGTACACTGATCCACTTCGAGACCGGCGAGAAGGTTTCCGTTTCGGACGGCCCGTTCGAAGGTTTCGACGGCATGGTCGAGGAAGTGGACGAAGACAACCAGCGTCTGAAAGTAACGGTGTCGATCTTTGGCCGGGCAACCCCGGTCGAACTGGAATTCACGCAAGTCGCCAAGCGCGGCTGACGTGATGTGAGTGTGGGAGGTCAGGGCGCGCGCGCTCAATGGCCGGACCACTAAACCGAAGACCGCCGGCATCGCGATGCAGGCGGAGGTGAGAAAAGGAGAGGCCTCATGGCCAAGAAACTCGTCGGCAAGCTCAAGCTTCAGGTGAAAGCGGGCCAAGCCAACCCGTCGCCGCCGGTCGGTCCCGCACTGGGTCAGCGCGGCATCAACATCATGGAATTCTGCAAGGCTTTCAACGCCAAGACCCAAGAGATGGAACCGGGCGCACCCTGCCCAACGGTGATTTCCTACTATCAGGACAAGTCGTTCTCGATGGAAATCAAGACCCCACCGGCATCCTATTACCTCAAGAAGGCCGCCAGGCTGAAATCCGGATCCAAGACCCCGGGCCGTGACACCGCGGGTTCGGTTTCCGTGGCGCAGGTCAAGGAAATCGCCGAGGCCAAGATGAAGGACCTCAACGCGAACAGTGTCGAGGCTGCAATGCAGATCATCCTGGGCTCCGCGCGGTCCATGGGCATCGAGGTGAAGGGATAACCGTCATGGCTAAATTTGGAAAACGGACCCGCGCCGCACGCGAGGCATTCAACGGCAAGGACAACCTGTCGGTGGAAGAGGCTGTCAAGCTTGTCAAAGGCAACGCCAAGTCGAAATTCGACGAAACCGTCGAAATCGCGCTGAACCTCGGCGTCGACCCGCGCCACGCGGACCAGATGGTCCGCGGCGTCGTTACGCTGCCGAACGGCACCGGCAAGACGGTGCGCGTGGCGGTCTTCGCCCGTGGCGACAAGGCCGAGGAGGCCAAGAAGGCCGGCGCCGATATCGTTGGCGCCGAAGATCTGATGGAGACCGTTCAGGGCGGCAAGATCGAGTTCGATCGCTGCATCGCCACCCCCGACATGATGCCGATCGTCGGCCGTCTGGGCAAGGTGCTTGGCCCGCGCAACCTGATGCCGAACCCCAAAGTCGGGACTGTGACGATGGATGTCGCTGCTGCCGTAGCTGCGGCCAAGGGTGGCGAAGTTCAGTTCAAGGCCGAAAAGGCCGGCGTGGTTCATGCCGGTGTCGGCAAAGCCTCGTTCGACGAAAAGCAGCTGGTCGAGAACGTGCGCGCCTTCGTTGACGCGGTGCAAAAGGCCAAGCCGGCCGGCGCCAAGGGCAGCTACATGAAGAAGGTCTCGCTGTCGTCGACCATGGGGCCGGGCGTTTCGATCGATGTGGTTTCCGCCACCGGCAACTGAGTCGGCCAATATGCAGTCCAAAAAGGGCGGACCTTTGGGTTCGCCCCTTTTTTATCAGGCCAGATCAAGCGGCAGATCGCTGCGGTATTTCTTCTGCCGCAGCACGAAATGCGTGGTCGACGATCGCACGATGCCCAAGTGCAGAATACGCCGCATGATGAAGGTCTCCAGCCCCTCGGGATCTTCCGCCACAACCTTCAGCAGATAGTCGTCCGCGCCGGTGATCGAACAACATTCGACAACCTGATCCTGATGCGCGACAAAATCGTCGAACTGCTTGATGGTTTCTTCCTTATGGTCGGTCAGCGAGACGTGGACATATGCCAGCGTGTTCAGCCCCAGCTTGCGTCGATCCAGCAGCGCGACATATCCGGTAATGATCCTTGCCTCTTCCAGCTTGCGGACCCGGCGCCAGCACGGCGAGACCGAAAGGCCGACCTGATCCGCCAGGTCCTGCATGCTGATCTTTCCACTATTCTGGAGAATACGAAGGATCTTTCGATCCAATTCGTCAAAATCCGGCATGAGTTTTCCAATTTTTCATTCATTCAGGGCATATCCTTGCGATCAATGCGGTTCCTGGCAAGGGAAATGCAACCGTTTTGCGGCTGATCCGTGCGACACTCGCCTTGAAGCTGAAGGAGGCCCTTGCATGCCGAAATCGACCGCCTATCAAGCAAAGACACCCGACGGTAACGGGTTTATCCGCTACACGCCCGAGGAAAACGCGGTTTGGCATGACCTTGTTGCGGCACAACTGCCGAATGTGCGCAAGTATTCCGCGCCCGAATACCTCGCCGGACTCCACAAGCTGGACCTGCCGAAGGACCGCGTTCCGCAATGCCCGGACCTGTCGGCGACCTTGCGCGATCTGACCGGCTGGCAGGTGGAGCCGGTGCCGGCGCTAATCGGCTTTGGCAAGTTCTTCGGCATGCTGGCGAACCGTACATTCCCCGCCGCGTCGTTCATTCGCCGACGCGAGGATTTCAACTATATCGAGGAACCGGACATCTTCCACGAGATCTTTGGCCACACGCCGCTGTTGACCGATTCACGTTTCGCCAATTTCTCGCAGGCCATCGGGCAGGCGGGGCTGCGTGCCGGGGCAAAGGACTATTCCTGGCTGATCCGACTCTATTGGTTCAGCATTGAATTTGGGCTGACCCGCACGAATGGAGAGACCAAGGCGCTTGGCTCGGGGCTGGCCTCATCGCCCACCGAACTGGCCTATGCCGTAACCAGCGACATCGCGGAACGGCGGCCGTTCGATGTGATCGACATTCTGCGCACCCCTTACCGGATCGACATTCATCAGCCCGTGTATTTCGTGCTCGATGATATCGACGTTCTGTTCCAGGCTGCCTCCCGCGATTTGTTGGCAGATGTGCGGCAGGCGCAGGTGATGGGACTACACGCGCCAAAGTATCCGCCGAAACAACTTGCCTCGTGACCGCAAAGTCGGGCATAATTGTTCGAGACAAGCGAATGTGAACGCTGCTGCAGGGCCGTTGCGGTGCATCTGCTCTTTTGCCCTTCACATTCGCCGCCAAACCTCCTAAGACCGCCTCGGTTCGGGATCACGGATTCGTGGTCGCCCGGACGATTCGTCCAAGATGGTGGGTAGCCTCGGTTGTAAATCCTGCCTGAGACGGGAAATGAACAAAGAATTCCGTGGCTTTCAGCCTCGGGCGAATTTGCGAAGGACCCGTAAGGACCCGATTGTCGGGCACTTGCCCGGCAAAATACGAGCCGGAGGGGTCACCCTCCAAAATTGGAGTGAAACTGTGGATAGAGCACAAAAAGAGAAAGTGGTCGAGGAACTCGGCCAAATCTTTGAAAGCTCTGGCGTTGTTGTGGTCGCACACTACGCAGGTCTCACGGTTGCCGAAATGCAGGATCTGCGCGCGCAAATGCGTGAAGCGGGCGGATCTGTACGCGTTGCCAAGAACAAGCTCGCCAAAATCGCCCTTGAGGGAACGCCGAGCGCTTCGATCGCCGATCTTCTCACTGGTATGACCGTACTGGCCTATTCCGAAGACCCCGTGGCAGCTGCCAAGGTCGTGGATGCATACGCCAAGAAGAACGAGAAACTCGTTATTCTGGGCGGCGCAATGGCTGGAACGGCTCTGGACGTCGACGGTGTGAAAGCTGTCGCCAAGATGCCGTCGCGCGAGGAGCTTATTGCTTCCATCGTCGGTTGCGTCGTGGCGCCTGCCGCCAACATCGCCGGGGCCATTGGCGCACCTGCTTCTAACATCGCAAGCATCCTTTCCACGATCGAGGAAAAGGCGGCTGCATAAGCAATCCTGCGACCTGTGTGGCTTGAAACCATGCACGTTGGAACACATCTAGAAGAACGGAAAACAGTAAAATGGCTGATCTGAAGAAACTTGCTGAAGAGATCGTGGGTCTGACCCTTCTCGAAGCCCAGGAACTGAAAAACATCCTGAAAGACGAATACGGCATCGAGCCCGCAGCTGGCGGTGCAGTGATGATGGCCGGTCCGGCTGCTGAAGCTGGTGCTGCCGAAGAAGAAAAGACCGAGTTCGACGTCGTTCTGAAGAACGCCGGCGCTCAGAAGATCAACGTGATCAAGGAAGTCCGGGCGATCACCGGTCTTGGCCTGAAAGAGGCAAAGGATCTGGTCGAAGCCGGTGGCAAGGTCAAGGAAGGCGCTTCGAAAGCCGACGCCGAAGAGATCAAGGCAAAGCTGGAAGCAGCTGGCGCCGAAGTCGAGCTGGCCTAATAGCCGGGGCCGCAAGGCCCGAGAAATATAAGGCTGGGCCCGAAATATCGGGCCCAGTCGAACCTGTCTCAGAAAGGGCCTTTGTCGGAAAGGCCCTTTCTAAGGAGAGGTTCCGGATCGGGAGCAGGGCGGTGGGACGCCCTGCAGGAATAGACTGGATACCCCCTGTTTCAAGGGCGCACCGTCCGTGGCCCCGACGGCTGGTGTGCTTGCGAAAACTGAAAGGTGTTTACGAACATGGCTTCCTCTTACCTTGGCCAGAAACGACTCCGCAAATATTTCGGCAAAATCCGCGAAGTTCTGGAGATGCCGAACCTCATAGAGGTCCAGAAATCCAGCTATGACCTGTTCCTGAACTCCGGCGACCAGCCAGAGCCGATGGATGGCGAAGGCATCAAGGGTGTCTTCCAGTCGGTTTTCCCGATCAAGGACTTCAACGAGACCGCAGTCTTGGAGTTCGTCAAGTACGAGCTGGAAAAGCCGAAATACGACGTCGAGGAATGCCAGCAGCGCGACATGACCTATGCTGCCCCGCTGAAAGTGACGCTCCGTCTGATCGTGTTCGATATGGACGAGGATACTGGCGCGAAATCGGTAAAAGATATCAAGGAACAAGACGTCTTCATGGGCGACATGCCCTTGATGACCCCGAATGGTACGTTCATCGTGAACGGGACCGAGCGTGTGATCGTATCCCAGATGCACCGCTCGCCGGGCGTATTTTTTGACCATGACAAGGGCAAAACCCATTCATCGGGCAAACTGCTGTTTGCTTGCCGTATCATCCCATATCGCGGTTCGTGGCTGGACTTCGAGTTCGACGCCAAAGACGTGGTCTTTGCCCGCATCGACCGCCGCCGCAAGCTGCCGGTGACTACCCTGCTCTATGCCCTCGGCATGGATCAGGAAGCGATCATGGACGCCTATTACGACACGATCGACTTCAAATTGAAGAAGAACAAGGGCTGGGTCACCAAGTTCTTCCCCGAGCGCATTCGCGGCACCCGGCCGGAATACGATATCGTCGATGCCAAGACCGGCGAAGTCATTGCCGAGGCTGGCAAGAAAGTGACGCCGCGCGCTGTCAAGGAGATGATCGACAGCGGCAAGACTTCCGAACTTCTGGTGCCGTTCGACCGCATCGTCGGTCGGTTCGCCGCCAAGGACATCATCAACGAGGAAACCGGCGCGATCTATGTAGAAGCTGGCGACGAGTTGACATGGGACGTCGACAAGGACGGGGACGTCACCGGTGGCAACCTCAAGGAATTGATGGATGCCGGTGTGACCGAGATCCCGGTTCTCGATATCGACAACATCAATGTTGGGGCTTATATCCGCAACACGATGGCGGTCGACAAGAACATGAATCGCGAAACAGCGCTCATGGACATCTACCGCGTCATGCGCCCGGGCGAACCGCCGACCGTCGATGCGGCATCGCAATTGTTCGACACGTTGTTCTTCGATAGCGAGCGTTATGATCTGTCGGCCGTCGGCCGCGTGAAGATGAACATGCGCCTCGATCTCGACGCGCCCGATACCCAGCGGACGCTCCGCAAGGACGACATTGTAGCCTGCATCAAGGCGTTGGTCGAACTGCGCGACGGCAAGGGCGATATCGACGATATCGACCACCTCGGCAACCGCCGGGTCCGTTCGGTTGGCGAACTGATGGAGAACCAGTATCGTGTCGGCCTGCTGCGGATGGAGCGCGCGATCAAGGAACGCATGTCCTCTGTCGAGATCGACACCGTCATGCCGCAGGATCTGATCAACGCCAAACCGGCGGCGGCAGCGGTGCGCGAATTCTTCGGTTCCTCGCAGCTGTCGCAGTTCATGGACCAAACCAACCCGCTCTCGGAAGTGACGCACAAGCGCCGCCTCTCCGCACTTGGGCCGGGCGGTCTGACCCGCGAACGTGCGGGCTTTGAAGTGCGCGATGTACACCCGACCCATTACGGGCGGATGTGCCCGATCGAAACGCCAGAAGGCCCGAATATCGGCCTGATCAACTCGCTTGCTACTTTTGCCCGCGTGAACAAGTACGGCTTCATCGAGACACCCTATCGTCGCGTCGAGAATGGCCATGTGACGGATGAAGTGCAGTACATGTCCGCCACCGAGGAAATGCGCCACACCGTTGCGCAGGCCAATGCCAAGCTGGACGACAAGGGTAATTTCGTGAACGATCTGGTGTCGACCCGGAAATCCGGTGAATACACCCTGTCGCCCAATGGCATGGTCGACCTTATCGATGTGTCGCCGAAACAGCTGGTCTCAGTGGCCGCGTCACTGATCCCGTTTCTCGAGAATGACGACGCCAACCGCGCCCTGATGGGGTCGAACATGCAGCGCCAGGCGGTTCCGCTTCTGCAAGCCGAGGCGCCGCTGGTCGGCACCGGCATCGAAGAAGTCGTGGCCCGTGACTCGGGTGCGTCCATCATGGCGAAACGCGCCGGCATCATCGACCTGGTCGATGCGCAGCGTATCGTTGTGCGTGCGACCGAAGATCTCGAACCCGGCGATCCGGGCGTCGATATCTACCGCCTGCGCAAGTTCCAGCGCTCGAACCAGAACACGTGCATCAACCAGCGTCCGCTGGTCAAGGTCGGTGATACGGTGCGCAAGGGCGAGGTCATCGCCGATGGTCCCTCGACCGATCTTGGTGAACTGGCACTGGGAAAGAATGTGGTCGTCGCGTTCATGCCGTGGAACGGCTACAACTACGAGGACTCGATCCTGATCTCCGAGCGCATCGTGCGTGATGACGTCTTCACCTCGATCCATATCGAGGAATTCGAAGTCGCCGCACGTGACACCAAGCTGGGGCCAGAGGAGATCACCCGAGACATCCCGAACGTCGGCGAGGAGGCGCTTCGAAATCTTGACGAAGCCGGTATCGTCTATATCGGTGCCGATGTGGGGCCGGGCGACATTCTGGTTGGCAAGATCACGCCGAAGGGCGAAAGCCCGATGACGCCGGAAGAAAAGCTTCTGCGCGCCATCTTCGGCGAGAAAGCCTCGGACGTGCGTGACACTTCGCTGCGCCTGCCGCCGGGTGACTTCGGCACGATCGTCGAAGTGCGCGTCTTCAACCGCCACGGCGTCGAAAAAGACGAACGTGCGCTGCAGATCGAGCGGGAAGAGGTCGAACGCCTCGCTCGCGACCGCGACGACGAAATGGCGATCCTGGAGCGCAACATCTATTCGCGCCTCAAGTCGATGATCCACGGTAAGGTGGCTGTCAAAGGCCCGAAAGGCATCAAGCCAAAATCCGAGATCAACGACGAATTGCTCGACAGCCTGACCCGTGGTCAGTGGTGGCAGCTTGCTCTGGCCGACGACAAGGAAGCCAGTCAGGTCGAAGCCCTGAACGCGCAGTTCGAGGCGCAGAAACGCGCGCTGGAACACCGGTTTGAGGATAAGGTCGAAAAGGTCCGCCGTGGCGACGACCTGCCGCCGGGCGTGATGAAGATGGTCAAGGTCTTCGTGGCCGTGAAGCGCAAGTTGCAGCCGGGCGACAAGATGGCCGGCCGTCACGGCAACAAGGGCGTCATCTCCAAGGTCGTGCCGATGGAAGACATGCCGTTTCTCGCCGACGGCACTCCGGTGGATTTTTGCCTCAACCCGCTAGGCGTGCCTAGCCGGATGAACGTTGGTCAGATCCTCGAAACCCATATGGGCTGGGCTGCGCGTGGTCTGGGCATCCAGATCGACGAAGCCCTCGGCGAATACCGCCGTTCCGGTGACTTGACCCCGGTCCGCGACGCGATGAAAATCGCCTATGGCGACGATGTCTTCGAAGAAGGCATCAAGGACATGGGCGAGGACCAGCTCGTTGAAGCCGCAAGTAATGTGGTGAATGGCGTGCCGATCGCAACACCAGTCTTCGACGGCGCGAAAGAGGCTGACGTCAACGACGCATTGGTGCGTGCCGGGTTCTCTGAATCCGGCCAGTCGGTGCTGTTCGACGGTCGGACGGGTGAACAATTCGCCCGCCCAGTCACTGTCGGCATCAAGTACCTTCTGAAGCTGCACCACTTGGTCGACGACAAGATCCACGCGCGCTCCACGGGCCCCTACAGCCTTGTCACGCAGCAACCTCTGGGCGGCAAAGCCCAGTTCGGCGGCCAGCGCTTCGGGGAAATGGAAGTCTGGGCACTCGAAGCCTATGGTGCCGCATACACGCTGCAGGAAATGCTCACCGTCAAGTCCGATGACGTGGCGGGCCGCACCAAGGTCTACGAGTCCATCGTCAAGGGCGAGGACAACTTCGAGGCCGGCGTGCCGGAAAGCTTCAACGTGCTGGTGAAAGAGGTCCGTGGTCTCGGCCTCAACATGGAACTCCTGGATGCGGAGGAAGAGTAGGGCGGTCAACGCCCTTCTCATCCCATCCCTGACATAAGGAACGCAAAATGAACCAGGAACTGACGAATAACCCTTTCAATCCGCTTGCCCCGGTCAAGACCTTCGACGAGATCAAGGTCTCGCTGGCCTCGCCAGAGCGGATCCTGTCGTGGTCCTACGGCGAGATCAAGAAGCCGGAAACCATCAACTACAGGACCTTCAAGCCCGAGCGGGACGGCCTGTTCTGCGCCCGTATCTTTGGCCCGATCAAGGATTACGAATGTCTTTGCGGCAAATACAAGCGCATGAAGTATCGCGGCGTCGTCTGCGAGAAATGCGGCGTGGAAGTCACGCTGCAGAAGGTCCGGCGCGAGCGGATGGGCCATATTGAACTGGCCGCGCCCGTTGCGCACATCTGGTTCCTCAAGTCGCTGCCCAGCCGCATCGGATTGATGCTGGACATGACC
Source organism: Brevirhabdus sp. (assembly GCA_024637315.1). Taxonomy (GTDB): domain Bacteria; phylum Pseudomonadota; class Alphaproteobacteria; order Rhodobacterales; family Rhodobacteraceae; genus JAHEAO01. The sequence goes on along the minus strand of JAGXFH010000010.1, from coordinate 9,578 downwards.
TTGCGTGACTTGGAACGCATCCTCTACTTTGAAAACTACGTCGTGATCGAGCCGGGTCTGACCGATCTCACCTATGGCCAGTTGATGACCGAAGAGGAATTCCTCGACGCGCAGGACGCCTATGGCGCCGACGCCTTCAGCGCCAATATCGGTGCAGAAGCGATCCGTGAAATGCTTGCAGCAATCGACCTTGAATCAACCGCTGAACAACTGCGCGAGGACCTCAAGGAAGCCACTGGCGAACTGAAGCCGAAGAAGATCATCAAGCGGCTGAAAATCGTTGAGAACTTCCTTGAATCTGGCAACCGCCCGGAATGGATGGTTCTGACCGTGATCCCGGTCATTCCGCCAGAACTGCGTCCGCTGGTGCCGTTGGATGGTGGCCGTTTTGCAACCTCGGACTTGAACGACCTCTACCGCCGGGTCATCAACCGGAACAACCGTCTGAAGCGGCTGATCGAGTTGCGCGCGCCAGACATCATTGTCCGCAACGAAAAGCGCATGCTGCAAGAGTCGGTCGATGCGCTCTTCGACAATGGCCGCCGCGGGCGCGTGATCACCGGTGCCAACAAGCGGCCGCTGAAATCGCTCAGCGACATGTTGAAAGGCAAGCAGGGCCGGTTCCGTCAGAACCTGCTGGGCAAGCGCGTCGACTTTTCGGGCCGTTCGGTCATCGTGACCGGGCCGGAACTCAAGCTGCACCAGTGCGGCCTGCCGAAGAAGATGGCGCTTGAGCTGTTCAAGCCGTTCATCTACTCGCGGCTGGAGGCCAAGGGTCTGTCTTCGACTGTCAAGCAAGCCAAGAAGCTGGTCGAAAAGGAACGCCCCGAAGTCTGGGACATCCTCGATGAGGTGATCCGCGAGCATCCGGTTCTGCTGAACCGTGCGCCGACCCTGCACCGTCTGGGCATTCAGGCGTTCGAGCCCGTGCTTATCGAAGGCAAGGCGATCCAGCTTCACCCGCTGGTCTGTTCCGCCTTCAATGCTGACTTCGACGGCGACCAGATGGCGGTCCACGTGCCGCTGAGCCTTGAGGCGCAGCTTGAAGCCCGCGTGCTGATGATGTCGACAAACAACGTTCTGTCGCCCGCCAACGGCGCGCCGATCATTGTGCCGTCGCAAGACATGATCCTTGGCCTCTACTATGTCTCGATGGAACGTCAGGGCATGAAGGGCGAAGGCATGATCTTCTCGAACGTCGATGAGGTGATCCACGCCCTCGACGCCGGCGAAGTGCATCTGCACGCAAAGATCCAGGCCCGCATTCCGCAGATCGACGAGGAAGGCAACGAGGTGCTGCAGCGCTTCGAAACCACGCCCGGCCGGACCCGTCTGGGTGCGCTTCTGCCGCTGAACGCCAAGGCACCGTTCGAACTGGTAAACCGGCTGCTGCGCAAGAAAGAAGTGCAGCAGGTCATCGATACCGTCTATCGCTACTGTGGCCAGAAAGAGAGCGTCATCTTCTGTGACCAGATCATGACCATGGGCTTCCGTGAAGCGTTCAAGGCCGGCATCAGCTTTGGCAAGGACGACATGGTGATCCCGGACTCGAAATGGCCGATCGTCGATGAGACCCGCGGTCAGGTTAAAGACTTCGAGCAGCAGTACATGGACGGCCTGATCACTCAGGGCGAAAAATACAACAAGGTCGTGGACGCCTGGTCGAAATGCAACGACAAGGTTACAGAGGCGATGATGTCCACCATCTCGGCAAACAAGATCGACGAGAATGGCGCAGAGGCCGAGCCTAACTCGGTTTACATGATGGCCCATTCCGGTGCCCGTGGCTCTGTCACCCAGATGAAACAGCTGGGCGGTATGCGCGGCCTCATGGCCAAACCGTCGGGCGAGATCATCGAAACGCCGATCATCTCGAACTTCAAGGAAGGTCTGACCGTTCTTGAATACTTCAACTCGACCCACGGCGCGCGGAAAGGTCTGTCTGACACCGCGCTCAAGACCGCGAACTCTGGCTATCTGACCCGTCGTCTGGTCGACGTCGCGCAGGACTGCATCATCCGCCAACGCGATTGCGGCACCGATCTGGCGATCACCGCATCTGCGGCCGTCAACGACGGTGAAGTGGTTTCGTCGCTGGCCGAACGCATCCTCGGCCGGGTTTCGGCCGATGACGTCATGAAGCCGGGTACCGACGAGGTTCTGGTCGCGCGTGGCGAGCTGATTGACGAACGCAAGGCCGATGCGGTGGACTCCGCCGGTGTTGCCTCGATGAGGATCCGCTCGCCGCTGACCTGCGAGGCAGAGGAGGGCGTCTGCGCCGCCTGCTACGGTCGTGACCTGGCGCGCGGTACCCTGGTGAACCAAGGCGAGGCTGTCGGCATCATCGCCGCTCAGTCAATCGGTGAGCCCGGCACCCAGCTGACGATGCGGACCTTCCACATCGGCGGCGTTGCGCAGGGTGGTCAGCAGTCGTTCCTTGAAGCCAGTCAGTCCGGCAAGGTCGAATTCCAGAACGCCAGCATCCTCAAGAATGCTGCGGGGGACGAGATCGTGATGGGCCGAAACATGAAACTGGTGATCAAGGATGATGTCGGTCAGGAACGCGCCAGCCACAAGCTGGGCTACGGCACGAAGCTGCATGTCAAAGAGGGCGCGAACGTGACCCGTGGCGACAAGCTCTTTGAATGGGATCCGTATACCTTGCCGATCATCGCTGAAAAGGCCGGGATCGCCAAGTTTGTGGATTTGACCTCGGGCATCTCTGTCCGCGAAGACACGGACGAGGCCACTGGCATGACCCAGAAGATTGTGGCCGACTGGCGGACAGCCCCGCGCGGCAATGATCTCAAGCCCGAGATCATCATCATGGGCAAGGATGGCGAACCGGTTCGCAACGATGCGGGCAACCCGGTGACCTACCAGATGTCGGTCGATGCCATCCTGTCTGTCGAAGACGGACAGGACATCAAGGCCGGTGACGTAGTGGCGCGGATCCCGCGCGAAGGCGCCAAGACCAAGGACATTACCGGTGGTCTGCCGCGTGTGGCCGAACTCTTCGAGGCGCGCCGCCCGAAAGATCACGCCATCATCGCGGAAATCGACGGCTATGTCCGGTTCGGGCGAGACTACAAGAACAAGCGCCGGATCACGATCGAACCGTCCGATGACACCCAGCAGCCCGTGGAATACATGGTGCCGAAGGGCAAGCACATCCCGGTAGCCGAAGGCGACTTCGTGCAGAAGGGCGACTACATCATGGATGGCAATCCGGCACCGCATGACATCCTGGCGATCATGGGCGTCGAGGCGTTGGCGGACTACATGATCGACGAGGTGCAGGACGTCTATCGTCTTCAGGGTGTGAAGATCAACGACAAGCACATCGAGGTCATCGTGCGCCAGATGCTGCAAAAGTGGGAGATTCAGGAGAGTGGCACAACCACGCTTTTGAAGGGCGAGCATGTGGACAAGGCCGAATTCGATGCTGCCAACGAAAAGGCCGTGTCGAAGGGTGGCAACCCCGCAACGGGTGAACCGATCCTTCTCGGCATCACCAAGGCCAGCCTGCAGACCCGCTCGTTCATCTCGGCGGCATCGTTCCAGGAAACGACACGGGTGCTGACCGAAGCGGCGGTTCAGGGCAAGCGCGACAAACTGGTCGGCCTGAAAGAGAACGTCATCGTTGGTCGTCTGATCCCGGCCGGTACCGGTGGGGCCGCGATGAATGTGCGCCGCATCGCGACCGAGCGTGACCAGAAGGTGATCGAGGCCGCACGCGCCGAAGCCGAGGCCGCCGCAGCGCTGGCGGCACCGCTGCAAGAAGAGGCAGCACCTGCGGGCGAGTTCGACAACGTGTTCTCCGATAGCACCGAAAGCCGCGACGAATAGCGTCGCTGCACGACCAAGGCCAAAGGCCCCGCCATTTCAGGCGGGGCCTTTTCTTTCACAGGTCGCTTCTCAGATCGGGTCCGTTCCGGGGGGCCGCTCGGAACAGCCTTGGGCCGCAGGTATTTCACAAATTATGACGGGAAGGCCCGGCTTTTCCTTGTCTGTTCATTGCCCCCGCAAAGAGCGCGTCGCGCCGCGGCCGGGTCGTGTCGAAGATCTTACTGTACGCCGCTCGATAGTATCTGGTTAAGCCCCCGACCGCCTGCTAATGGCCGGTCATCAGGCAAGGATATCATCGATGACCCCGAACAGCCGCGGCGCGCTCTTGATGATGTCCGGCATGGCGGCTTTCACGCTGAACGATACCTGCATGAAGGCGCTTTCTGACCAGATACCGCTCTTCCAGGCGGTCTTTCTGCGTGGCATCTTCACCAGCCTCGCCCTTGCCGGCGCGGCGGCGTATCTGGGTGCGTTGCGAACCCGGCTGTCGCGCCGCGATCAGGCGCTGATCTGGGTTCGCTCACTGGCCGAGGTCGCAGCGGCATATTTCTTCATCTCGGCGCTTTTCAACATGCCGATTGCCAACGTCTCGGCGATCCTGCAGGCGCTGCCACTGACGGTCACTTTGGCGGGGGCACTCTTCTTGCGCGAACAGGTCGGCTGGAAGCGGATGCTGGCGATCCTGGTGGGGTTTCTCGGTGTGCTCCTGATCGTCAAGCCGGGGGCAGAGGGCTTCAACTCCTACTCGGTCTTCGCCGTGATCTCGGTGATCGCAGTGACTATCCGCGATCTTGCTGCCCGCCGGCTTTCGCCCGACGTGCCGTCGCTGACTGTGGCGCTGGCGGCGGCAGTGACGGTGACGGCGTTCGGCGGCATTGGAATGATGACCCAACCATTTACACCCGTCGGCGGGCTGGAGGCGCTGCAGCTGGCTGGTACTGTCTTTTTCGTCATCGGCGGCTATATCTTCAGCGTCATGGCAATGCGAGTCGGTGAAATCGGCGTCGTCGCCCCGTTCCGTTATTTCAGTCTGCTCAGTGCGCTTGTCCTGGGCTTTTTCGTCTTCGGCGAATGGCCCGACGAATTAACGCTTCTGGGCAGCACCATCGTGGTGGCAACCGGCGTCTTCACCTTCTACCGCGAACGCCGTTTGGCCCGCCGTTTCGGCCCTGTCGGCTTGCGGATCAGATAGTTGCTGCACTGCAGCCAAAGCACCTGTGGCGCTGTTGACAACCCCGGCGACTCCCCATATACGGCGCGCACCTGACCCCGAAGACGGAGCTTTTGTGGTCGGGTGTCAAAACTGAAGTGGTCATGATCCGGGCCAAAACGCCCCGATCCTCTGAAATTCCACCGCGTCGTTCCCGCGAACGAGGGGACGCATGCGGTATTTGCGTTTTGCGGACGCGTGAAACGAGACTGAGCAGCGTCGATGGCGCTTTGAATTTGAAATGTGTTGCAACACGGGGAAAAAACCGGAATGCCAACGATACAACAGCTGATCCGCAAGCCGCGCCAGCCGAAAGTAAGAAGCTCGAAGTCGATGCACCTGGAAGGCAGCCCGCAAAAGCGTGGCGTCTGCACCCGGGTCTATACCACGACTCCAAAGAAACCGAACTCGGCCATGCGGAAGGTTGCCAAGGTGCGCCTGACCAATGGCTTTGAGGTCATCAGCTACATCCCCGGTGAAAGCCACAACCTTCAGGAACACTCGGTGGTCCTGATCCGTGGCGGCCGTGTGAAAGACCTTCCGGGCGTCCGTTACCACATTCTGCGTGGTGTGCTGGATACCCAGGGCGTCAAGAACCGTAAACAACGCCGTTCGAAGTACGGCGCGAAGCGTCCGAAGTAAGAGGATCAACAGATGTCCCGTCGCCACGCCGCCGAAAAGCGCGAAGTTCTGCCCGATGCCAAGTTTGGTGACCGGGTTCTGACGAAATTCATGAACAACCTGATGGTTGACGGTAAGAAATCCGTCGCCGAACGGATCGTCTACAACGCCTTTGACCGGGTTGAGAGCAAGCTGAAAAAGTCGCCTCTCGAAGTGTTCCACGAGTCGCTCGACAACATCAAGCCGTCGGTAGAGGTTCGCTCGCGCCGGGTTGGTGGCGCGACCTATCAGGTGCCCGTCGAAGTGCGCCCCGAGCGCCGCGAAGCGCTGGCCATCCGCTGGCTGATCGCTGCGGCAGCAAAACGCAACGAACACACGATGGAAGAGCGTCTTGCTGGCGAATTGGTCGATGCCGTCAATGGCCGCGGCACCGCTGTGAAGAAACGCGAAGACACCCACAAGATGGCCGATGCCAACAAGGCATTCAGCCACTACCGCTGGTAAAGGTCGGGTTTCCCGACGAAAGATTTAGAGGGCCGAGAAAATGGCACGCGACTATCCCCCCACCCGGTACCGCAACTTCGGTATCATGGCGCATATCGACGCTGGCAAGACCACGACGACAGAACGTGTGCTGTTTTATACCGGCAAGTCCCACAAGATTGGGGAAGTCCATGACGGCGCCGCCACGATGGACTGGATGGAGCAGGAACAAGAGCGTGGGATCACGATCACGTCGGCTGCCACGACAACCTTCTGGCAGCGTCAGGAAGATCCGACACCCGAAGGCACCTCTGACACCAAATACCGATTCAACATCATCGACACTCCCGGCCACGTCGATTTCACCATCGAGGTCGAGCGTTCGCTCGCCGTTCTCGATGGCGCGGTTGCGCTGCTTGATGCCAATGCTGGCGTCGAACCGCAGACTGAAACCGTCTGGCGCCAGGCCGACCGATACAAGGTTCCGCGGATCGTTTTCGTCAACAAGATGGACAAGATCGGCGCTGATTTCTTCAACTGCGTGAAGATGATCAAGGATCGGACTGGTGGTACGCCAGCCGTCATCGCGCTGCCGATCGGCGCCGAGGACAAGCTGGAAGGCATCATCGACCTGGTCAAGATGGAAGAGTGGACCTGGAAGGGTGAAGATCTGGGTGCGTCCTGGACCCGTCAGGCAATCCGCGACGACATGAAGGAACTCGCCGAGGAATGGCGCGGCAATCTGATCGAACTTGCGGTCGAGCAGGACGACGACGCGATGATGGCCTATCTCGAAGGCGAAGAGCCTGATGAGGCCACGCTGCGCAAACTGATCCGCAAGGGTACGCTGTCTCTGACATTCTTCCCTGTAACTGCGGGCTCCGCGTTCAAGAACAAGGGCGTGCAGCCCCTGCTGAACGCGGTAATCGACTACCTGCCGGGCCCGCTCGACGTGCCTGCCTATATGGGTTTCTCGCCGGATGACGAGACCGAAACGCGCTCCATTGCGCGCCATGCCGATGACAGCGAACCTTTCTCGGGCCTCGCCTTCAAGATCATGAACGACCCGTTCATGGGCACGCTGACCTTCACCCGGATTTATTCCGGCAAGGTTAACAAGGGCGATGCTCTCTTGAATTCGACCAAGGGCAAGAAAGAGCGTATCGGCCGGATGGTCATGATGCATGCCAACAAGCAGGAAGAAATTACCGAGGCATTCGCCGGTGACATCATCGCGCTTGCAGGCTTGAAAGACACCACGACCGGTGACACGCTGTGCGATCCGCAGCACCCCGTCGTTCTGGAAACCATGAGTTTTCCCGATCCGGTCATCGAGATCGCGGTCGAGCCGAAAACCAAGGCCGACCAGGAAAAGATGGGCATGGGCCTGCAGCGTCTGGCTGCCGAAGACCCCTCGTTCCGCGTCGAAACCGATATCGAGTCCGGTCAGACGATCATGAAGGGCATGGGCGAACTTCACCTCGACATCCTGATCGACCGGCTGAAGCGGGAATTCAAGGTCGAGGCCAATATCGGTGCCCCGCAGGTGGCTTACCGCGAGACGGTCAGCCGCGAAGCCGAGATTGACTATACCCACAAGAAACAGTCGGGTGGTTCGGGTCAGTTCGCACGGGTCAAGATGGTCATCACACCGACCGAACCGGGCGAAGGTTATTCTTTCGAGTCCAAGATCGTCGGTGGTTCGGTGCCCAAGGAATACATTCCTGGCGTCGAAAAGGGCATAAAATCGGTCATGGACAGCGGTCCGCTGGCTGGCTTCCCGGTCATCGACTTCAAGGTTTCGCTGATCGACGGTGCCTACCATGACGTCGACTCGTCCGTACTCGCATTCGAAATCGCGGCGCGTGCCGCGATGCGCGAAGGTTTGAGAAAGGCCGGCGCGAAACTCTTGGAACCGATCATGAAGGTCGAGGTCGTCACACCCGACGAATACACCGGCGGCATCATCGGCGACCTTACTTCGCGTCGCGGTCAGATCTCGGGGCAGGAAGCGCGCGGCAACGCCGTCGTCGTCAACTCCTTCGTGCCGCTTGCCAACATGTTCGGATACATCAACACCCTGCGTTCGATGTCGTCGGGCCGGGCCAACTTCACGATGCAGTTCGCGCATTACGAACCGGTCCCGCAGAACATCTCGGACGAGATCCAGAAGAAATACGCGTAAGGGCGACAACCGCCCTTATCCCGAAACAGACAGGAGGCCACCATGGCAAAGGCAAAGTTTGAACGCAACAAACCGCATGTTAACATTGGCACGATCGGCCATGTTGACCACGGCAAGACGACGTTGACGGCTGCGATCACGAAGTATTTCGGTGATTTCAAGGCCTATGACCAGATTGACGGCGCGCCGGAAGAGAAGGCCCGCGGGATCACGATCTCGACGGCGCACGTGGAATACGAGACCGAGAACCGGCACTACGCCCACGTCGACTGCCCCGGCCACGCCGACTACGTCAAGAACATGATCACGGGTGCCGCCCAGATGGACGGCGCGATCCTGGTTGTGAACGCCGCTGACGGCCCGATGCCGCAGACCCGCGAGCACATCCTTCTGGGTCGCCAGGTGGGCATTCCCTACATGGTCGTCTACATGAACAAGGTCGACCAGGTCGATGACGAGGAACTGCTGGAACTGGTCGAGATGGAGATCCGCGAGCTTCTGTCCTCGTACGAGTATCCCGGCGACGACATTCCGATCATCCGCGGCTCGGCTCTGCACGCGATGAACGGCACCCAGCCCGAGATCGGCGAGGCCTCGATCCGCGAGCTGATGAAGGCCGTCGACGAGTACATCCCGACCCCGGCGCGTGCGGTCGACCAGCCGTTCCTGATGCCGATCGAGGACGTGTTCTCGATCTCCGGCCGCGGCACGGTGGTGACCGGTCGCGTCGAGCGCGGCGTGATCAATGTCGGCGACGAGATCGAGATCGTCGGCATCCGCCCGACGACCAAGACCACCTGCACCGGTGTCGAGATGTTCCGCAAGCTTCTGGACCGCGGCGAGGCCGGCGACAATATCGGCGCGCTCTTGCGCGGTGTCGACCGGGAAGGCGTTGAGCGCGGACAGATCCTGTGCAAGCCGGGTTCGGTCAAGCCGCACACCAAGTTCGAGGCCGAGGCCTACATCCTGACCAAGGAAGAGGGTGGCCGTCACACGCCGTTCTTTGCGAACTATCGTCCGCAATTCTACTTCCGCACGACGGATGTGACCGGCACGGTGATGCTGCCCGAGGGCACCGAGATGGTGATGCCGGGCGACAACCTGAAGTTCAACGTCGAGTTGATCGCCCCGATCGCGATGGAAGAGAAGCTGCGCTTCGCCATCCGCGAAGGCGGCCGCACCGTCGGCGCAGGTGTCGTCTCCAAGATCATCGAGTAAACGAAAGACCAG
>JAGXFH010000077.1 GCA_024637315.1 Brevirhabdus sp. | reverse complement strand
GAGCAGTCCGACGCGGCGGATTTGGGTTTGTGATATTGTCCAATCCGGCATGATTTTCATCCAATCCGGCATGATTGGAAAAATCAAGCCGCATAGTGTCAGAGACATCCGAGTCGCCAAGGGAGGACGAGATGCCGCTGGAAATGACCCAAGAGGTGTTTATCACCTGCGCCGTTACCGGATCAGGCGGATCGCAGGACCGCAGCCCGCATGTGCCGCGCAGCCCGAAACAGATCGCCGACAGCGCGATCGCCGCCGCCCGCGCGGGTGCCGCGGTGGTGCATTGCCATGTCCGCGATCCGGACACCGGCGTGCCGTCACGCTCGACCAAGCTGTTTCGCGAGGTCACGGACCGGATTCGCGAGGCTGACGTGGACGTGGTGCTGAACCTGACCGCCGGGACAGGTGGTGACGTAATGTTCGGCGCGCCGTCGTCACCGCTGCCCCTGGCCAAAGGTACCGACATGGCAAGTGCCGAGGAGCGGGTGGCTCATATCGCCGAATGCCTGCCCGAGATCTGCACACTCGATTGCGGCACGATGAATTTCGCCGAGGCCGATTACGTGATGACCAACACGCCCGGAATGCTGAAGGCCATGGGCAGCATGATGAACGAACTCGGCGTCAAGCCAGAGATCGAGGCCTTCGATACCGGCCATCTGTGGCTTGCCAAGCAGTTGGTCGCAGATGGTGTTCTTGACAGCCCCGCGCTGGTTCAGCTTTGCATGGGTGTGCCGTGGGGCGCACCAGATGACCTCAACACCTTCATGGCGATGGTCAACAATGTCCCCAAGGACTGGCACTGGTCGGCCTTTTCCATCGGGCGGAACGAGATGCCTTACGTCGCCGCCGCCGTGCTGGCCGGCGGCAATGTCCGGGTCGGGCTCGAGGACAACCTGTGGCTCGCCAAGGGGCAACTCGCGACAAACGAAGCGCTGGTCGAACGCGCGCGCGGCATCATCGAGGCGATGGGCGCGAAGGTGATCGGACCAGCGGAGGTCCGTCAAAAGCTCGGCCTGACCAAGCGCGCGCCGGTGGCAGCGTGATCCGATCCTCGGCCCTCGCGCTGATCCTGGTCCTGTCCGCCTGTGCATCCGACCCGCGCATAGCCGGGTTCCGGGATACAGGTGCAAATATCAGCTCGGCGGCGCTTTGGGATGCATCACGCATGCAGGGAGACTGGGTGTCCGTGGCGGCCTTTCCGGGCACCAATTGGCAGCCCGGCACCCGCATCAGTTTCGACTGGACCACCGAGGACGGTCGGATGTTTTTTCAGACGCCGGAAGGTCCGCGCGCCTTGCCTGTCAAGCCTGCCGGTCCGGGTCGGTTCAGACGCTCTGACGGTGGCGCCGAACCGCCGTTCTGGATACTTTGGGTGGATGAAGGCTACAGGACCGCCGTCATCGGCACACCAAATGGCGCTTTCGGATTCGTGTTGAACCGCGATGCGGCGATTCCCTCCGACCGGCTGGAAGCGGCACGGCGGGTCCTTGATTTCAATGGTTATGATCTGACCAGATTGCAGGTGCTCTGAATGACCATGACGGCAGCGATTATCGGCGGCGGCGTGATTGGCGGTGGCTGGGCCGCGCGGCTCCTTTTGAACGGCTGGGACGTAGCACTTTTCGATCCGGATCCGCAGGCGGAGCGCAAGATGGCCGAGGTGCTGGACAATGCCCGACACGCCCTGCCGATGCTCTATGACACGGCAATGCCCATCGAGGGCGAACTGCGGCATGTCAAAGCGATCGCCGACGCGGTCGCGGATGCCGATTTCATCATCGAAAGCGTACCGGAGCGGCTGGACCTGAAGCACAAGGTATTTGCGGAAATCGAAGCGTCGGCAAGACGCGACACCGTCATCGGCTCATCCACCTCGGGCTTCAAACCCAGCGAATTGCAGCAAGGCGCCAAGCACCCCGAACGCATCCTCGTCACACATCCTTTCAACCCCGTTTACCTTTTGCCGGTGATCGAGGTCGTCCCCTCGCCCGCCAACAGCACTGCCTCGGTCGACCGCACAAAAGCGGTGCTGACCGGTCTCGGTCTGCACCCCCTGCATGTCCGCGCCGAGATCGACGCCCATATCGCCGACCGCTTCCTTGAAGCCGTCTGGCGCGAAGCGCTTTGGCTAATCAAGGACGGCATTGCGACGACGCAGGAAATCGACGACGTGATCCGCTACGGCTTTGGCCTGCGGTGGGCGCAGATGGGTCTGTTCGAGACCTACCGAATCGCCGGAGGCGAGGCCGGAATGCGGCATTTCGTCGAACAGTTCGGGCCGTGCCTTTCCTGGCCCTGGACCAAGCTGATGGACGTGCCGGAACTGACGGACGAACTGATCGACCAGATTGCCGACCAGTCCGACGCACAGTCGGGCGCATTGTCGATACGGCAGTTGGAGAGGTTGCGTGACAACAACCTTGTGGCGATCATGCGTGCCCTCAAAGGCCAGAACGCCGCAGCCGGTGCGCTGCTGAACAAGCATCAGAAGGCGATGACCCAGCCGCTTACATCCGACGAGGGGCCCATCACGGTTCTGCGCCGCGTGATCCCGATCGACTGGACGGACTACAATGGCCACATGAACGAAAGCCGCTACGGTCAAGTCTATTCCGACGCGGCCGACGAAATCATGAAACTCGTTGGCGCGGATCCGGGCTACATCGCGAATGGCCTCAGCTACTTCACCGTCGATATCCGTATCCGCTTTCTGGCCGAAGCGCTGGCCGGCGATCTGATCTACGTGGAAAGCCGGGTGCTGGAGGGCAAGGGCAAGAAGCTAAGGATCTACAACGAGATGTTCCGTGCGGACGGCACATTGCTGTCGTCTGGGGAACAACTGTTGATCCATGTAAACCTCGAAACCCGCCGCGCCTGCGAGCCCGCGGACGCCGTGCGCGACAGGCTCGAGGCGCTGGCCGCCGCGCATGCCGCCCTTCCCCCAGTGAAGGTGTGATGTGACACAACGCGTTGTCATCACCGCTGGCGCGTCTGGTATCGGGCTGGAAATGGCACGAGCCTTCGCCGCGACCGGTGCGAAAGTCCGGATCACGGATGTCGATGCCAACGCGGTTGCCTTGCTGCCCGGCACCATTGAGGGCCAGGTCGTCGATGCCGCAGACGAACAGACGATGGCCGCTTTCTTTGCAGGAATAGCCGATGATTGGGGCGGTCTGGACGTGCTCTGTGCCAATGCCGGCGTCAAGGGTCCGACTGCATTGATCGAGGATATCGCTCTGGCCGATTGGCGCGCCTGCACGACGGTCAATCTCGATGGCGCCTTTCTGGCGGCCAAGCACGCGGCGCCACTGATGAAGTCGGCGCGCTCGGGCGCGATGATCTTCACCTCATCCACGGCCGGTCTTTACGGCTATCCGAACCGCGCGCCCTATTCCGCTGCAAAGTGGGCGGTGATCGGGCTGATGAAGACCGCCGCGATGGAACTTGGCCCCTTCGGCATCCGCGCCAACGCCATTGCTCCCGGCTCGGTCGAAGGGCCGCGCATGGAGGCGGTGTTGATCGCCGAAGCCAAGGCCAAGGGCATGACCCGCGATCAGGTTTACGAAGGCTATGCCAGGGGCACTTCGATGCAAAGCTTCGTCGAGGCGCGGGACGTGGCGAACATGGCGCTTTTCCTCGCCTCCGACGCCGCACGGCTGGTCTCTGGCCAAGTCATCGCCGTCGATGGCCATACGGTGAACCCCGACCCGCAGGTGTAACAGATGGATTTCGGACTTTCCGACGAACAAGAAATGATCGTTTCGACCGTACGAAGTTTCGTCGAGAACGAAATCTACCCGCATGAAGCTCTTGTCGAGCGCACCGGCGAGGTGCCGCGCGAAATCGCCTTTGAGATCAAACGCAAGACGATCGCGCTTGGCTTTTATGCCTGCAACTTTCCCGAAGCGGTTGGCGGCGCGGGCCTCGGCCATCTCGACTTCGCGCTGGTGGAACGCGAGCTTGGGCGGGGCTCGATGGCTCTCAATCACTTCTTCGGGCGGCCGCAGAACATCCTGATGGCCTGCGAGGGCGAGCAGCGTGAACGCTACCTGCTGCCGGCGGTGCGCGGCGAGCGGATGGACGCGCTGGCAATGACCGAACCCGGTGCTGGATCGGATGTCCGCGGAATGAAATGCGCGGCGCGGCGCGAGGGTGGTGACTGGGTGGTCAATGGCACCAAACATTTCATCTCTGGCGCAGATCATGCCGATTTCATGATCGTCTTTATCGCCACCGGCGAGGATGACACGCCGAAAGGTCCGAAAAAGCGTATCACCGCCTTCCTCGTGGACCGTGGCACGCCCGGGTTTACGATCCGCGATGGCTACAGATCGGTCAGCCACCGCGGCTACAAGAACATGATCCTGGAGTTCGACGATTGCCGTCTGCCCGATGCCCAGGTGCTGGGCGAGGTCGATGGCGGTTTTGCCGTGATGAACACATGGCTCTATGCGACCCGGATCACTGTTGCCACGATGTCGGTCGGCCGCGCGCGCCGGGTCTTCGACTACGCCCTGAATTATGCCGCCGAGCGCGAGCAATTTGGTCAACCGATCGGCAAGTTCCAGGGCGTCGGTTTTCAGATCGCCGACATGATTACCGAGATCGACGCCGCCGACTGGTTGACGCTGTCCGCGGCCTGGCGGCTCGATCAGGGCCTGCCCGCAAACCGCGAAATCGCCAGCGCCAAGCTCTACGCCACCGAGATGCTGGCCCGGGTCACTGACGCCACGCTGCAGATTTACGGCGGAATGGGCCTGATGGACGATTTCCCGATCGAACGCTTCTGGCGCGACGCGCGGGTCGAGCGGATCTGGGACGGCACGTCAGAGATCCAGCGCCACATCATCAGCCGCGAACTTCTTCGACCTCTTGGGGCCTGACTCTTTGATGCATTCGGCGAAGCTATTTTCAAACAAAACAAGCACAAGGCAGTGTTCTGCAACGGCTCCGGCTGCAAAATGCCTTCTCTCGTTACGGCCATCGGTGTTCTCGTCTGATCCGCCCAAACACTCTTGCCGGGATGGGTTAACCACGCGTAACTTCCTCTGCTATGGACTATCCTCGACAGTTGTACCCCAACTCTGGTCTGGAATGGATGTCCGGCAATGAAGCCCGGTCTTGAGCGGCTGTTCCGGCCCAAGACCATTGCCGTTGTCGGTGGTGGCGCGTGGTGCGCCAATGTGATCCGCAAGTGCCGCGAGATCGGGTTTGCCGGGCCGGTCTGGCCGGTTCATCCCGGACGCGCGCAGATCGAGGGCGAAACCGCTTTTCGTGATGTAGCCGACCTGCCCGGCCCACCCGATGCTACCTTCGTCGGGGTCAACCGTCATGCGACGATCGATGTCGTCGCGGCTTTGCGCGATCGGGGTGCCGGAGGGGCCGTCTGTTTCGCCGCCGGGTTCTCTGAGGCCCGCGACGAGGCGGAGGACGGTCCACGACTTCAGGCGCAGCTTATGGCGGCGGCCGGCGAGATGTCGATCATCGGGCCGAACTGCTACGGCTTCGTCAACTATCTCGATGGCGCGCTTCTTTGGCCCGATCAGCATGGCGGCATCCGCTGCGACCGCGGCGTGGCGATTGTCACGCAAAGCTCGAACATTGCGATCAACATCACGATGCAGCGGCGCGGCCTGCCGGTTGCCTATGTCGTGACCGCGGGCAATCAGGCGCAGACCGGCTTTGCCGAGATCGGCGAGGCGCTGCTGGCCGATCCGCGGGCGACAGCGCTGGGGCTGCATATCGAGGGCATCGGCGACCTGCGCGCCTTCGAGCGGCTCGCCGCGGCGGCGCGCGATCTGGGCAAGCCGATTGTCGCGCTGAAGATCGGGCGCTCGGATCAGTCGCGGGCGGCGACGGTCTCGCATACCGCGTCGCTGGCCGGCAGCGATGCCGGGTCTCGGGCGCTTTTCGAACGGATCGGCGTCGGGCAAGTCGAGACAATCCCTGAATTTATCGAGACGTTGAAGCTTCTGCATGTCGTCGGCCCGTTGCGTTCGAATCGCATCGCGTCGCTGTCCTGTTCGGGCGGCGAGGCAAGCCTGATGGCGGACCTGACGCTGGATCACGGCCTCGTCTATCCGCTTCTGAACGACGTCCAGAAAACCGACCTCCGGGCGGCGCTTGGACCAATGGTGAAACTCGCCAACCCTCTGGATTACAATACCTACATCTGGCCCCGCATCGACGCGATGACCGCGGCCTTCACCGCGATGATGGATCCGTCTCTGGCATTGGGGCTGGTCGTGCTGGACTTTCCGCGCGGTGATCGTTGCGAGACGGCCGATTGGGACAGTGTCATTGCCGCTGTCGATCAGACGCGCGCCGCCAGCGGCGTGCCGATGGGGATTGTGGCCTCGTTGGCAGAGAACATGCCCGAGCGGGTGGCGAACCGGCTTTTGGCGATGGGCATTGCGCCGCTTTCGGGCATGTCGGAGGGGCTGAAAGCCGCCGCGGCCGCGGCCCGGCTGGGACAGAAGCGGGTACCGGCCGCTTCGGTACTGCTGCCGCGCACGCCGCGCAACGCCGAGGTTCTGACCGAAGCCGGGGCGAAGGCTGCCTTGGCTGTACACGGCCTGTGGGTGCCGTGCAGCGAACAGGTGGCGTCGCCCGAAGCGGCGGCGGAAGCGGCGGCCAGGATCGGCTTTCCGGTCGTGCTGAAGGGCGAAGGGATCGCACACAAGACCGAGGCCGGGGCCGTCGCGCTGAATCTTGCCGATGCAGCGTCGGTGCGCAAGGCCGCCGGCGCCATGACCGCCGAAGGCTTCCTGGTTGAAGAGATGGTCACCGACACTGCCGCCGAATTGCTGGTCGGTGTCGTCCTGGACCCCGCGCATGGCTACGTACTGACGCTTGGCGCGGGCGGGATAATGACGGAGCTCATGGCCGACACGGCATCGCTGTTGATCCCCGCGGATGCCGACGCGGTCGCGGGCGCCTTGCGAAGGCTTCGGATCTTTCCGCTGCTCGAAGGCTATCGCGGCAAGCCCGGCGTTGATATCTCGGCCGTTGTGCAGGCGATCATGGCCGTGCAAGCCTACGTCATCGCACATCACGGCCAGATCGAAGAGGTCGAGATCAATCCGCTGCTTTGCGGCCCGGCCCGTGCCGTCGCCGCCGATGCGCTGATAAGGATAGGAGAAGCCGATGACTGAAAGTCCCGTCAAGACCCGCCGCGACGGCCATGTGCTTGAGGTGACACTGGACCGGCCCAAGGCGAATGCGATAGATCTGGCGACCAGCCGGATCATGGGCGAGGTCTTCACCGGGTTTCGCGACGATCCCGATCTGCGGGTGGCGATCGTCACCGGCGCAGGAGAAAAGTTCTTCTGCCCCGGCTGGGATCTGAAAGCGGCGGCCGGGGGGGACGCGGTGGACGGAGAGTACGGCCTCGGGGGCTTCGGCGGCTTGCAGGAACTGCGCGGCCTCAACAAGCCGGTGATCATGGCGGTCAACGGGATCTGCTGCGGCGGCGGGTTGGAGCTGGCGCTGTCGGGCGACATCATCCTGGCTGCCGATCACGCCACCTTCGCGCTGCCGGAGATCCGGTCGGGAACCGTCGCCGATGCGGCCAGCATCAGGCTGCCGAAACGGATCCCCTATCATATCGCGATGGAGTTGCTGTTCACCGGCCGCTGGATGGACGCCGAAGAGGCGCATCGCTGGGGTCTGGTCACGCGCATTCATCCGGCTGACGGGCTGATCGAGGCGGCGCGGGCGATGGCGGCCTCGCTGGCCTCGGGACCGCCGCTGGTCTTCGCGGCGATCAAGGAGATCGTCCGCGAGGCGGAGGACATGAAGTTTCAGGACGCGCTCAACCGGGTCACGAAAAGTCAGTTCGAGACGGTCGAGCGGCTGTATCGGTCGGAGGATCAGAAAGAGGGGGCGCGGGCCTTCGCCGAGAAACGCGACCCGGTCTGGAAGGGGCGCTAGCGCCGGTGTCCACATGTGGACAGAACCTCTTGTCTTTTATTATCAGGTGCTTGACATTTTCCGTTAGGGATCCGTTAGCGATTGCGCTGTAGCGCACGGTGGGGATTGACGCCAGATGTTGGGGCCGTGGCGACGGTCCGGATCGTTCGGCCGTTCAGGGCCACTGGCCAGATGCGATGGCCGCCAACGGCCGCCTCCTGCAGACGGTCGTCGCCCCGGGACGCCTTGCCCGAGACGACGATCGGGGCGCCAGCCTCGGCTTGAAGGCCGAGGGTGAACGGGAAAACCGGCCCTCTGCGATTCCGGGCTAATCGACCATGATCGGCAGCGTCGCGAGGATCGTCCGCGACTGGCCCGAGACATAGCGCAGCTCGTGCGCGCCGGGCGTGTCGGGCGCCCGCACCGCCAGCGGCGAGCCGTCGCGGGTGTAGCTGTAGTTGCCGTTCTCGCGCTCATCCGCCCCGGCCGGGACCAGCGCGATGAAGTCGTTCTGGTTGTCCGGCCCGGTCCAGGTCACATCGACGCTGGAGCCCGCCG
>JAGXFH010000076.1 GCA_024637315.1 Brevirhabdus sp. | reverse complement strand
GGCGCAGGAATGCGACCATTCAGATGGAATAAATGTGGAGGATTGATGCCTTCGGAAGGTCGTAGCGGCGTCGGGTCACCGGTTCGTCCTTGTGTTCGAGCAAGGTGGTTGCGGTGTGGCCGCCAGCAGGTAGGTGCTCGCCCGCCTTCGTTGCGACATTGCCTCGGAGGCCATGGATCGCGATTGGCCTGCCAGCACCGGCGGGACCAATCTGAAATCAATGGCTCCTGAGCCCGGAGTGTGTTATGATTTGCTCATTATGGATTGGCTTCGCTAAGGCGCGAGCCAAGATGGCGGTGCGGGGATTGATCATACCGAAACCGTCGGGATTGCCTACGGGCTTCACAGGTTCAAACCGCAGGGTGATGCGTCCGAGCTGGCCGGGGCACTTTTGACTGCTGGCACAAGGAGAGGCTGGCCATGAACGAACCAGTTTCGGGCAAGCGTGCCAAGCGGTCGAAGTCGCGGCCGGCGGACCTGACACCAGATATTCCCAATACCCCGGGCGATCTGTTCTGGGAGATAGACAAGCACCCGATGGAGTTCGAACAGAACCTGGTCGGTGTGGTCATCATCCGGGCTGACGGCACCATCGCGCACACCAATACATATTTTGCCGGCCTGCTCGGCGGCTTGCCGGCGGACCTTGTCGACAAGCGTCTGCTCGATTTCGTTCCGGAGAAGGACAAGGCCACCGGTGCCAAAGCCGTGCGGACCTACCTGTCCGGGGAGGGGCATTCCGGTCAGTTCGAGATCGTGGTCAATGGCAAGGACGGAAAGCCCGTCGACCTTCTCGTCAACGCGATGGCCGGGGCCTTTCAGGGGCAACCCGCCACCATCGGCGTCTTTATCGACATCACTGACCGCAAACAGGCGGAAGCCGATCTTCGCACCAGCGTTGCCGAATACACGAACGCGCTCAGCATCGCGCAAGCAGGCGAATGGGAATACGATGTTGCGACGGACCGCGTCACCTTCAACGACAACTTCTATCGCCTCTTCGGCACCAGCGCCGAGGTGGTGGGCGGCTACACCATGAGTTCCGCCGACTATACCCGGCGATTCCTGCATCCCGATGACAGAGAGGTCGTGGGGGCCGAGATAAAGGCGGCAGTCGCGACAAGTGACCCCGACTTCTCCCGCATACTCGAACATCGCGTCCTCTACGGTGACGGAACTTCAGGCTACATCCTGGTGCGCGTCAAAATCGACAAGGATCAGGCCGGGCGGACCATCAAGGTCCATGGCATCAGTCAGGACGTCACCAGGCTGAAGCAGGCCGAGGATGAAGTCATAAATCTGTCGCGGTTCCCGCTCGAAAATCCCAATCCCGTTTTGCGCTTCTCGTCTGACGGCACCATCACTTTTGCCAACGCGGCCGCGCGGCCGCTGTTGGACCTCTGGGGGTGCGAGGTCGGCCAGCCACTGCCCGATGATTGGGTTACGATCGCGTCTGAAGTGCGTTCCTCCGGCATGAACAAGTCGGTCGAAGTCACTTGTGGCGCGCGCGTCTACTCGGTCACTCTCAGCTCCAGACCGGGAGACGAAGTCGTCAACGCCTACGGTCTGGACATCACAGCGGCAAAGCACGCCGAGGATGCATTGCGTGTCAGTGAGGCCGAGTTTCGTAACCTGGCCGAGTCCATGCCGCAAATCGTCTGGATCACGCGCCCGGACGGCTGGAATATCTATTTTAACCAGCAGTGGATAGATTACACAGGCATGACCCTTGAAGAGAGTAAGGGGCACGGCTGGAACAAGCCCTTTCATCCCGATGACCAGAAAAAAGCATGGGATGCATGGCAAAACGCCACGAAGAATAACGGCGTCTATTCCATCGAAAGCCGTTTGCGTCGATTTGACGGGATTTACCGCTGGTGGTTGGTGCGGGGCGTCCCCTTGTTTGACGATGGCGGCAACATCCTGAAATGGTTTGGCACCTGCACGGATATTCACGATCTGAAGAGCGCCGAACAGGCCCTCGCCAACTCTGAGTCGAAACTTGAGACCGCACTGTCGAACATGTCGCAGGGCCTTGTGATGATCGACGCCGAGGGCAAGCTGGTGCTGCACAATTCGCGCCTTGAGGAGATCTACCGGCTGCCCCCTGAGCTGATCAAGCAGGGTATGACCGTTGCAGACGCAATGGCGCTCGGAGCTTCAGCGACGGGCGTCGAGGATGTGAACCTCGGGGCCACTCTCGCTGAGCTGGCGAAAGTCCTCGACGACCCTGCGGGTGGAACACAAGTCCAGCGCTTGAGCGACGGCCGGAGCATTGCCGAGACCTATCAGCCCATGCCGGACGGCGGGGTCGTCGTCACCTTCGAGGACATCACCAAACGGAAGGAGGCGGAACAAGCCCGCGCCGCCTCCGAGTTGAAGCTTCAAACCGCACTGTCGAACATGTCGCAGGGCCTTGTGATGCACGACGAAGAGGGCAGGATGATCTTGTCCAATCCCCGCTTTGCCGAGATTTTCGGGATGCCGCCCGACAAGGTCCTGCCGGGCATGACCATACCGGAGCTTATGGGGCTTTCAGTTTCAAGCTCGGGCGTCCGGATTCTGGACCCAGAGGGGACAATCGCTCGCGCGGAGGATGTCCTGCGTGGAGGCGACGAAGGATCCTATACCATGAACATGAGCGACGGCCGGAGCCTTACGACCTCCCTTCGGCGGATGCCGAACGGCGGGGTCATCGTGACGTTCGAGGACATCACCCAGCGGCTGGCCGTCGAGGCGGAAGCCCAGCGCCTGGCAAAATTCGATGCGCTGACCGACCTGCCGAACCGCGCGAGCTTCTACGATCAGATGGACACCATCTTGAAGCAACTGCCCCGCGGCGAATCCATCGGGGTGTTGAGCCTGGATCTCGACCGCTTCAAAGCCGTCAACGATACGCTCGGGCACCCTATCGGCGACCGGTTGCTGCAAGCGGCGGCCCAACGCGTGGAACACTGCCTGCGCGAAGGAGACATCGCGGCAAGGCTCGGCGCAGACGAGTTCGCCATCCTCCAGATTCCGATCGAGCAACCCATCGACATCACCACACTCGCGAACCGCCTGATCGAGGCTGTCGGGGCCCGTTACGACTTCGACCGCAATCAGGTGATCGTGGGGGTCAGCGTCGGTGTTGCCGTCGCGCCCAATGACGGCAGATCGCCCGATACTCTGATGAAGAACGCCGATCTGGCACTCGACCGCGCCAAGGCCGACGGGGGCGGCGTCTACCGCTTCTTTGAACCCGAAATGGATGCGCGCATGCAGGCCCGCCATATCATCGAGCTCAATCTGCGCAAGGCGATCGAGAACGGCGGCGAATTCGAGTTGTTCTACCAGCCCATAGTCGACGTCAAGACTGGAAAGGTCGCCAGCTGCGAGGCGCTGCTGCGCTGGTCCAGCCCCGAACGCGGCCTGATGATGCCGGGCGAATTCATTCCGGTGGCAGAGGCGACAGGGCTGATCGTGCCGCTGAGCGAATGGGTGTTGCGGCAGGCCTGCGTCGAAGCCGCGCGGTGGCCGGAGGAGATCACGGTCGCGGTCAATCTTTCGCCGGTTCAGTTCACCGACATGGCGCTTGTCCAGTCGATCAAACAGGCGCTTGCCGACTCGGGACTACCTGCCAGCCGTCTCGAACTCGAGATCACGGAACGGGTGCTGATGGACGAAAGCGGCGGCGCTTTTGCCATACTGCATCAGATCCGCGATCTCGGGATCAAGATCTCGATGGACGATTTCGGAACTGGCTATTCCTCGATCGGCTACCTGCGCGCCTTCCCGTTCAGCACGATCAAGATTGATCAATCCTTCATTCGTGATCTGCCCGGCAAGAAAGACAGCATCGCGATCGTGCGGGCGGTTGTCGCGCTGAGCAACAGCCTGGGCATGCAGACCATTGCCGAGGGTGTGGAGACCGAAGAGCAACTCGCCGGCGTCACCTCCGAAGGCTGCGACCTGGTCCAGGGGTTCTTCTTCAGCAAGCCCCGTCCAAGCACCGAGGTCAAAGAGTTCTTCAAGGCTCAGGCCGCAAAGGCCATGGCAGCCTTTCCGGTGTCGGAAGACCCGACGGGCGACTAATGCCCCGCACCGTCGAACAGAAAACCCGCTCCAGCACCGTCGTTCCGCGTGTCCTTGCCGCCGCGACCCCACCCTCTTTGACCGCGCCCGATCACTCTGCCCTGCTGCGAGCAGGAACGGCCGCTTCCGCTGGACTGTGAAACGGCATCACGCTCCACCACGATCGTGATCAGTCAGGCACTCCTCGTGGTCGCGCAGCACCTGGAGAATGCGACAGTCGGCCATCTGACCCTGATCGCACTCGCCGATCATCCGGCGCAGCTCGACCCGCAGCGCTTCGAGCCGGCCGATCCGCGCCTCGACTTCCCGTAGCTGCCTCTGGGCGATCGCGTCGACCTCGGCGCAAGAGCGTTCAGGGCTGTCGGAAAGATCCAGCAACTCGCGGATCGCTTCGAGCGAGAAGCCGAGCTGCCGGGAGTGCCGGATGAAAGCCAGGCGGTCGAGTTCCTCGTCGCCATACCGGCGCTGGCCGCCTTCACTGCGGCCGGGTTCCGGCATGATGCCGATCTGTTCGTAGTAGCGGATCGTTTGCACCTTCGTGCCGGTCCGCTTCGCGAGCGTGCCGATAGAGAGCATGGCTGGTCCTTCGTTTCCTACAGTAGCTGTAGAAAAAAGCTGGCTACGAGACAATAGATCGCGGACGTTTCATTCAACGGGCCTTGGCCCCCACGTGGGACAGCGGCGATACTTGGCTGGCGACGATGCAGCATATCGCCCGCGAAGGTGGCTGCTGGGTAATCGGCTGCGCAACGGCGCTGGAAGCCTCGGACATTCCCGCCGATATCCCGTATTATGACGAGCTGTTTCCAAGCAAGGACGAATGGGTGAATCCTGGCGATGCCGTGATCTACAAGCCCTTTGGCGGCGTTCATGCAGGGCCGATGCATCAGGAAAAGGGCTTGTTGATCTCTGATATCGACGTCGAAGCCGCACGATCCTCGCGTCGCAAATTCGACGCCAGTGGCCACTACGCGCGCCCGGATGTTTTCTCGCTAAGGGTCAACCGCAAGAAGCAGACACCGGTGGCGTTCGACTGATTGGGGAACGGCTGCAAACTGTCGTGCCAAGCGAGAGTATCCGGCGCGCCTTCGAACGACGCATCGGATACAGGCGCTACTCCGCAGGTTCCGAATGGATACCGTCGTGGTGAAGTTGGCTTTTTACGGCACCGCCAACACCATGCCGCAGCACGACAAAGGCGAAAAGAGCCATCGACAGCACCGCCAAGACAGACCCGATCTTCGCAATCGCCTCGCCTTGACCCGTTATGGCCAACACGATGCCCGGTATCAGCACCAGAACCGTCGCGATCGTCAAACCGTAATGGACCATCGCCAACCGGTTGCTGGCCGCCCGAGGTGTCAGCGCGTAGTAGGTTCCGAAGACGGACATGGCGACAAAGCCGATGAGGTTCAAATGCCCATGCGCAGGTGACAGCGTGTGATCGTGGCTGGCGGACATCTGGATCCCCCAGAGCATGCCAAAAAAGGCAAAGATTGCGCCAGTGGCAAAGAACAGCGTCGGTAATCTGGTCATTGGTTCGTCTCCATCTTGTCGATGCCCAAAGGCGGGCCAGTAAACGTCAATTGATGGCGCGAGGCGATCTCTGCGATTGCGGGCATGTCTTCCGGAATACGAAATTGACCTGCCGCCATTTCGGCAAAGAAACCTTCGAAGCCACCGGGCGTCAGGATCACCAGATGCCTTGCCGGAACATCGCTGACGACGCGAAAGGTGTGTTCCTTGCCACGCGGGACAAAAGCGGTTTGACCCGGCCCGCGTGCAACCCGCTCGCCTTCCAGCCAGAACTCTGCGTCTCCGGTCAGCATGACAAAGGTTTCATCGGCATCATGATGCACGTGGCGCGGCGGGCCCGAACCGGATGGCGACACTGAATCAGTGATCGACATGGCGCCGTTGGTGGCGGCGGTGGTCAGGATTGTGCGATAATGAACGCCAAGCCATTCGATGGCATCGGGTCCGAGAATTGTATCTTTCATCGTTTCTTCCAGAAGCATTTCGGAAACGAAGGCGCCTTCGATGAACTGAAATATACCAAAACTAAAGTCATATGAAAAATCGATTATTTGTATTAATAGTATTCGTATGGTGAATTTATCCAGCTTTGATCTGAACCTGCTCCGTGTGCTTGACGCACTTTTGCAAGACCATTCAACTGTCCGCGCAGGTGCGCGCCTGGGGCTTTCGCAGCCGGCCGTGTCGGCTGCACTTGGACGCCTCCGGACCGCCCTGGGTGACGACTTGTTCTTTCGGCGCGGCCAGGGTCTGGAACCGACGCATTTTGCGCTATCTCTGCAGGCCGACCTGCGTGAGGCCCTTGACCGCATCGAAACCTTGATCCAAGGGGCCGATGATTTCGACCCGGCGACGTCGAACGCAAGGTTCCGGATATCCGGAAGTGATTTCTTTGCCGAGTTGCTGATGCCGCAACTGGCAGAGCGGCTACAGGTGCAGGCCCCCTCCATGCGCGTTCACCTGGTGGATCTCGTGCCGGACAGTTACGTCGACACGCTTGACCGCTACGAGGTCGATCTGGCCCTGATACCGATGACGCCCCTGCCGGACTGGGTCGAGAGTCACGCGGTCTTCCGGTCGAGTTTTTCGGTCATTGCCCGAAAGGGTCATCCGCGCCTGCAACGCGCCGGCGTCGTTCCAGGCGAGGTTGTGCCAATCGATCTGTTCTGTGACCTGGGCCAGGTGCTTTTTTCCCCCGAAGGAAACAGCAAGGCGATGGGAGATGCTGCACTGGCAAAAGTTGGACGGGAACGGCGGGTGGTCATGACCATGCCAGTATTCTCCGGCGTCTATCGCGCCGTTGCCGGTTCGGATTTGATCGCCTTGCTGCCGACTGCTCTGGCAAAGCGCGTGGCAGGAACGGTCGGTCTTGATATCTACCGCCCGCCAATGCCGGTTCCGACAGCGCGGCTCTCGATGATCTGGCATCGACGCTATTCAGCCAGTCCCGCACATGAATGGCTCCGCAACCAGATCGCTGAATTGCTTTCCCCTCTGGACGAAGCAGTCTAGCTGTTCCATCCCGGATGATCACATTTCCCTGCGGCGATCGGCCTTGTTCATGGCATGGTCGGTGCTGAGGCAGCATCGGTAGGGAGCCGCGCATGATTGCGCGCCGCCATGCTTCCATTCGGGCGATACTCGGGTAGTAGGGCATCAGGCCAGAAGCATGCGCGGTTGTCGCCTGCAGGCGGCGTCCCTATCATCCGCGCATGTGCAACCTCTACGCCAACACCACGACGCAGGAGGCGATGCGCCAGATTTTCAAGGTGCGTCCGACCGACGACCGGCTGGGCAACTTTGCGCCGCAACCTGCGATCTATCCGCGCTACGACGCACCGGTGGTGCACGTGGGTAATGACGGCGCGCGGGAACTCTCCGCGATGCACTGGGGGTTCGTGCTGCCGCAGGTGTCGAAGCGACGGGCAAACCGATCCAGCCCAAGGCGGTGAACAACGCGCGCGACGACAAGCTGGCCAGCTCGCGCTTCTGGCGGGCGAGCTTCGAGGAGCGTCGCTGCCTGATCCCGGCCACCGCGTTCTGCGAGCCCAAGGGGCACCAACCCGCCACCTACTACTGGTTCGCGCTCAAAGGGGACGAAGCGCGACCGCCCTTCGCCTTTGCCGGTATCTGGCGGTCATGGTCCGGCGATTACAAGGGAGCACATGCCGAGCTCGAGACCTTCTCGATGGTCACCACCACGCCGAACGCCCTCGTCAGCCCGATCCACCCCACGCGCATGCCGGTGATCGTGCCTCATGCCGGGGCTCGGGCTCCGGTCCTTCTACGATCCCGGCCAGCGCGATTGGGGAACAACGCTCAGCGAAGACCTGCGCAGGCTCTCGGCCGTGGTGCAGCTGCGGGTGCAGTCGCGCAGCACCGCGCTGCCCGCCACCGGTGCCGCGGGCGACATTTACATCGTCCCCGCGGGCGCGGCGGCGCAGGCCGGCGCCATCGCGCTCTGGGACGGGGCCGCGGGATCCGAGGCCTGGGTCTACATATCCCCCGCCGCGGGCTGGGAGGCCTGGGTTGGCGACGAGGCCGCGCGGGTGCGCTTCGATGGCACGGACTGGACTGCGCTCGGCGACAGCGGCGAAGCGCCGGTGGTCGGGGACGGCACTGCGGGCCGCACCCTCGCGCTGTCGGACAAGGGCGCGATCATCGAGATGACCAGCAGCTCCGCGAACACGGTCACCATTCCGGCCGAAGCGAGCGTGGTCTTCCCCATGGGCACGCTGGTCAACGTCACGCAGGCCAGCGCGGGCACCACCACTATCGCCGCGGCGGCGGGTGTCACGCTCAACGGCGTCTCCGCCGGCGCCTGCGATATCAACGCCCGTTGGGCCGGCGCGGCGCTCTACAAGCGCGCGGCGGATGCATGGGTCGTGCAGGGCGCCGTCGGGGCGGTGGCGTGATGGCGGGGCTGTTCAGTCATCGCATCGGCCTGCTGGCGCAGCTGGGTGGCGCGGTGCCGGGACCGGGGCCCGGTGTCCCGGAGGCGACCGACTGGCGGCTCTACTTCCCGCAGGGGGCCAGCAGCTACATCTGGCTCAGGGAGGTCGAGTTCCGGGGCACCGTGGATGGCCCGCAGCTTGCCATCCATGGCACCACCGGCACCGCCACGGCATCCTCGGCCTTCTCCGGCTACGGGGCAGACGAGGCCTTCAACGGCACCACCGCCGGCAACGGCTGGTCGACCTCGAGCGAGAGCGTGCCGGGCGAGTGGATCGCCTTCGCCTTCGACACGGCGCAGTCGCTGGCCGAGGTCTTCATCCATGCCGAACCCGACCAGTATCAGCCGCCGGAGATCACGCTGCAGTATCACGACGGCACCGCATGGGTGGGTGTTCAGACATGGAGTACGCCGAACGCGGCGTGGGACGCAGAGATCCCGAGCGATACCATTTCGCTGGTGCTGGTCAGCGCGCCTGCGGTATCCGGCTACACGGTCACGGTGCCCGCCGCCAATGTGGGTGCATCGCTCACTGGCTTTCCCTTGATGATCGACCTCTCGGACGTGCCCGCCTCGTTCTGGGACGATGCTCTGGCTAACGGCGGGAACGTTCGGGTCTACGCCTCTGACGGCACCACCCTGATCCCGCACGATCTTACCTACATAAACGTGTCGAGGAAACTCGGGCGGCTCTTCGCGAGAACCGATCTGTCCGCCTCCGCGAACACCACCGTCATCGTGAAGCTGGACGATACGGCAACATCGGCCTTGCCTGCGACGGACGCCAACGGCCGCAACGCCGTGTGGGTCGATTACGAGGTGGTCTGGGTGTTCCCGGACACCACCAACAGAACCGGGACGTCTTATCCCCAGAGCGGCGATATTGATGATCCCTCTGAATGGCTTCAATCTGAACGGGTAGACGACACCGGCTATGACCGGGGCGTGGCTACCGACAGCACCGGGCGCGTGATCCTGATAGATGACAATGCGCTCAAGCGCTACGACGCAAGTGATCTGAGTACCGTTCTGGCGAGCAACTCTGACCCCCTGAATGCCAATGGTGCACCGGGTGGGTCGAGACTGAATGATGGGAACATCATCGGCGATGAGCTGTTCGTGCCGATCCACGTTTACGGAAGCTTTAGATACAACATGTATCACATCGCCGTTTACGATGCGGACACGCTCGGCTTCAAGCGGCACTATGATATATCAGCGGACGGTCTCGTCGGGAGCAAGATTGCATATGATGGTGCCGATCTGTGGCTCACAGAGGCAAGCGACACCACGCTGTATCGCTACAGCCTGACCGGCTCCCAACTGGCCGGTGTCGCGCTTTCGCAAGCCGTGGTGAACCAGTCAGGGATCACCTATGTCGATGGGGTATTTTACATCTCCAGCGACGATGGGAGCGACGATATCTACGAGGTGGAAACCGACGGGACCGTCAACGGCGCTGTGATACACCGCCGCACGCCGTCCTGGATGTCCGGCATTTCCTACGACGGCTCAAACATCTGGCATCTCGACGGCGTTCGAGACCTGATCAGGTATTCAAGAGACGCACAAAAACTCGACTGGTTGAAGGTGCATTACAACGCCTTTTACGCAACCATCGATCCGCGCTCTGCCGTATGGACCATGTCAGCGTCCATCTACTGGGCTGTCGATAGTGGTGATCTACAGCAAGCCTTCTTGTCGTATGCCAAT
This sequence comes from Brevirhabdus sp., assembly GCA_024637315.1. Lineage (GTDB taxonomy): Bacteria > Pseudomonadota > Alphaproteobacteria > Rhodobacterales > Rhodobacteraceae > JAHEAO01. The sequence continues at coordinate 72 of JAGXFH010000076.1, read as the reverse complement.
GGCGGGTCCAGCGGGGACAGAGCCTCTTACCTATATGACGATGGTCCTGACGTTCTTGGTCTGTGGAACTCC
>JAGXFH010000075.1 GCA_024637315.1 Brevirhabdus sp. | reverse complement strand
GCGTTGGCCGCTTCCATCTCGCGGCTGAGCCGACCGAAGCCGCGCGCACCGGCCTCACCGACACCTTCCAGTTCGGCGCGCACCTGGCGGCCACCGACCGCGGCAAGGCGGACAGAAACGCGCTTCTCAGCCATTGGAATGATCCTTGAATTCGGCGCAGACTTATCTTACGTTTGGTGCATCGATGCTTTGAAGGTACGATTATGGCTGAAACCGCAACCCTGTCCTCCAAATTCCAGATCTCGATCCCCAAGGCGGTCCGGACCGCCCAGCACTGGGAGGCCGGGCTGACCTTCGCGTTCATCCCGAAGGGAACAGGTGTTCTGCTGGTCCCGGTCCCGAAGCGGGAGGCGCTGAAAGGTCTCGCGCGCGGCGCCTCCGCGACCGACTATCGTGATCACTCGGACCGGTTCTGATGATCCTCGTGGACACGTCCGCCTGGGTCGAATGGCTGATCGGATCGCCGACAGGCGACAAGCTGGCTGAGCATCTGCCTGAACAGGCAGACTGGCTTGTCCCGACCATAGTCCAGTTGGAGCTGAACAAATGGCTGACGCGCGAGGTCGGCGAGGACAAGGCCGATCAGGTCATCGCCTTTACGCAGGTCTGCAGCGTCTTGCCCCTCGACACCGAGATCGCTCTGGCGGCGGCAGAGGCCTGCCGGGAGCACAAGCTTGCCACGGCAGACGCCATCATCTTCGCAACCGCTCGCGCGAAGGGTGCAACGCTGCTGACCTGCGACGCGCATTTTGACAGGCTGCCGGGGGTCACCCTGATCGAGAAGATCAAGGACTGACACCCGAGCCGCCACTGGCCGCCATTTCCGCGTTGAGCTTGGCGACCATCACCGCCTCAATGACGGGCAGCAGTTCGGCCATGGCGAGCGGCGGGATGTCGAGGGCGTCCCCAAGCGCGAGTGCCGCCGACATGTCCCAGCCGATCACCGCGCCGGGCAAAACGCGGAGCTGGCCGCCGAGACGGCCGACCAGATCCCAGACCTGCCAGCCTTCAAAGGTGGTGGGACGGTTCAGCCGCGCCGGGCAGTCTTGGCAGGCTTGCGCTCTGGCTCCGCTGGGTTCGCAACCCTCGCTGGGTTCGCAACCATTGCTGGGTTCGCAACCCTCGCAGTAGCGGTCGCCCCCGCCGAAGGACCATTCGGCAAGGGCGCGGAGACGTTTTTTTCCCGTTCCAGCAGCAGACCCTTGGACACATAGGTCAGCTGGAAGGCCTCGAAAATCGGCCAGATGTCGAGAAGCGCGTCGATGGCCTCCGGGCTCGGCTCGATTGCGTTGCCGTCCGCATCGCCGATGCCCTCCCAGGCGAGCACCGCGCGGCGCGCCAGCGCCTTGGCGAAAGCGACGGCGCGTTCCTCGTCGGAGGCGTCCTCGGGCACCGCCTCCACAACGGTGTCACTACGGGTCGCCACCATCAGCGCGGTGGTCAGGGGACGCAGCTGCGCCCGCACGCCGGGCGCGAGGTCGTGCCAGCGCGGCGCGTTTGTCAGATCGAGCGTCAGCATCAATACGTCTCCACATCGTTTACGAGGGTTGCGGTGCACATCCGGCCGACCGTGCTGTCGCGCGCGGCCTGCCAGTCGAAGCTGGCCTGCACGCCTTGCGGCCCGGAAATCTCGATCCGTGGGCGTGGCAGATAGACGGCATGCACCGTGAAGGTAAAGCTCTCGCCGGAGGGCAGCACCCAGGCGAATTCGAATGCGCAGGGATCACCGTTGATCGCCTGCGTCACCAGCGTCTGGTCGGAGAAGCGCACCTCGATTGAGCCGGTCAGTGCGGCAATCGAGGGATCCGCCCCATCAATACGCCCATCCGAGCGGATGGTTTCGATCCGGTCGAGGTTGTTGGCATAGGTTATGTCGGCCGAGACCACATTGCCGAGTGCCGAGCCGTTCCGCGTGATCGCCCCGTTGAAATGGCCGAAGCGCTGCAATTCGAGAGCGGCTGGCGTGCCTGCACTCGTCGTCGTCCCGACCGTCTCGCCCTGCGCCACAAGACGCGCCGTTGCGGTCAGCAGACCAGAGCGCTGCATTTGCCAGTTGATCTGGTCGAGCACGCATCCGGAATACATCGCAAAGCGCGGCACCTCGGGCATGCCAGTCTCGATGGACATGCTGGGCAGCGTCCAGGACCCCGACTGAAATTCGTGCGTCCAGGGACCGGTCCCGGTCGTGGTCGGGTCACCAAAGGCTGCCTTTAGCCAGAACCCGAAGGCCTCGGCGTCGAGCGGCACCACGACATCGCCATCCGCCGTCACTGCATCCTTGATTGGCGCCAGTGGATCGCGGCCGTAGCCCAGCAGCTCTGAATTGAGCAGCGGCTGCTCCGCGCCAAGCGACGTGCTGGCGAAGGGCATCTTGGTGAACCCGCCCACCGGCGGCGTTCCATAGGTCGTCTCGAACGCAAGCGCCATCTGCGCCCGCGCCCCTTGGGCTCGTGCCATGGTAAAGTCCTCTGGTGATACTTAAGTGCACCTCGCCACTACCCAACGTAGTGGTTGTTCGGAGTCGGCCTGTGACTGCGGTACTCCATATGAAGTTGTGATGAGCCCGAGATGTTTGAACAGAAAAACCGACTGTATCGTCAGTTCGAAGTATTTGGCCGGCGAGCTCCAGCGGCACGCCGGGTCATCGATTCACTCCTGTACGGACGCCTTCGAAAGTTCCGGATGCCGATTGCATGCGCGCTCATCATTGGCAGTTTTCTGTCTTTGCTTCCGATTTTCGGTCTCTGGATGCTGCCGCTCGGCCTTTTACTGCTGGCTGTCGATGTTCCACGCCTTCAGCCGATTGTCTCCCGCATCCTGATCCGGACCCGCCGTCGGATTGATGTCTGGCGACATCGCGGCTCGTCCATGCGATAAGCAGCCACTGCGTCATCAGCCAAGTGGATCGGCCGTGGTGTAGTGCAGCACCACAGCGATCACCGCGGCCTTCAGAGCCGCGGCTCCCTCGACCGGCAGATCGATCGGGCGCGGCGCCTCCACCTCGATCCAGTCACAGAGACCGCCCAACGTGCGGTCGGCAGCAATTGCCGCGCCGATACTGGCGGTCAGTACGTCGAAGGCAGCGTCACGGTCGCTGCTCTGCACGACCGCCTCGATCTCGGCGCGGTGCTGGTAGTGATAGCGCAGTGGCGACAGCGTCACCTCGGGTTCCCCCGGCTCACCGTCGCGCAGGATCAGCAGCCCCGCGGCGGGTACGCGCTCGGGCAGCACATCGCCGCGCAGGGCGGTGGCGGGCAGCTGCTGAAGCAGGGTATGCAGCGCGGTGAGGATGGTTTCGCGGTGGGTGGGCATATTGCGCTACTGCTGTTGAAAGGGAAAATCGTTGGTCCACAGTCTGCAAAGTTCAGCAATCTGGGCTTTGCAGGGGCATCTGGCCTGTACGAACGATCTCCGCTGGGATTGCTAAGAAGTGTGTTCTGAGCCGTTGCTTGAACCCGCTGGCACATCGCGGCACTTTCACCCGGTCTGGGAATCGTCGATCGGCTTGGTCCACGCACACAATCAGGCATCCAGGGAGGAAGTTTCCATGCACGCCTTGTTCTTTGAAATGTGGCCGAAGCCAGGCCATCTTGATCACTATTTCGATCATGTGGCCCGCTTGCGTCCGGTACTCGCACGACATGAAGGCCTCGTATTTCTTGATCGATACGGCTCGGTGAGCGACAAAGATCAGTTGTTGTCCCACCAACTTTGGGAGAGCGAAGAGGCGATCATCGCTTGGCGCAATGATGCGGAACACCGCCGATCGCAAGCGGCCGGTCAGCATGTGCATTTTGCGGACTACCGCATTCGTGTGGGAGAACGCATATTGCATTGGCATTCGGCCACTGCTGACATGGCCACACAAGCGCCAGCGAGCCCGGATGCATCGTATGTGCTCGCAGTTTACGGCGCCGAGCCGTTGCCGGGTCCGCGGTACCGTGCGTTTGAAAGCTTCAATCACGAAGGGCGCTTTATCTCGCTGGCTGACTTCGACGCACTTGAAACCATCGAAACCACCTTGAAGTCTCAAATTGAGAAACCGGGGATCCAAGAGGTTGCCGCGTACAGCATTCGCCGCGATTACGGCCAGTTCGATCGTGTCCAAGCGCCGTAATAGCTCGCATCTTCCAGATCCTAAGATTTTCAACCGGTCCGCCCGTCCATCCAATTTAACACTATCAGGCCTGGCACGGCGCCATGCGCCCGCTCCGCATCCCGCGCCAGATCCAGTCGCTTGGGCAGCTTCACCTGCGGCACCAGCAGGAAAATCGCCGCGGTGACCTTCCCGCGCCCGGTCTTTGAGCGCGACACGACCGCCTGGCCTTTCGTATTCAACCGCCCCTCGGCCACCAGCAGGCTCGGACCAGACCGGCGATAGACGAACCGCAGGCGCAACCCGCGTCGGCGTTCCCATTCACCGGGCGTGATCCGGCCGCCCCGCAGGGACTTTCCAGCCGCAGGCAGCGGGATTGCCAACCAGAAGCCATTCTTCGAGCGGATCAGTGGGCCAGTGTCATGCGCGCCGACAATGACCGGTGCCTTGGACCAGACCAGCGCCGCGGCATCGAGGCTCTCGCCCGACCTCGGGAATGTCTGGCTGCGGATCGAATTGGCCAGCCGGGTGCCGAGTCCCGTGCCGGTGATCTGCGTTTGCCAAGCCGACTTCAAACCGCTGCCCGCCTCGCGCATCGCCGCCGAGACCGCCTTTTCACCGGCGGCGATTTCGGCCTGCATCAGGGCGGCAATGTCAGGGCGGATGTCGAGTTTCAGTCTCATGCTGGCCGCAGGTCCAACGCCCAGATCAGGCGTTCTCGATCACGTATAGGCTCGGCCTGGATGGTCAAGCTGTCAGTACCGATCACGATCAGATCGCCGGGACGCGGATCAGGCAGGTCGGACAGGCGCACGTCCACCATCATAGTATCGCTGACAAAACGCCCGGCGCCGAACTCGGTGATGCGGTCCGGGGCCCGGCGGATGACCCGAATCGTGCGTTCTTCGGATGTGGTGGCAGAGATCCAGAGCGCGGCCGCCGCCATAGACGGATTAGCGTAGATACAATCCATGGCGACGGCGAAGACATTCATGGCGCGTCAGTTCGAGCTGTGCAGGCGGATCGCCATGCGCGGACGCTTGTTGACCGGCAGGATCGAGCTTTCCGTCATGAGATCAATCCAGCGGCCTTTTGCATCGATCATCTGGCGGGCATAGAGCGGCAGGCCGACTGTATTTGCGGTTTCCAGCAGGTTCGCGGGCCCGCCATAGGTGGTGAATGTATCAAAGGTGCCCATGGGAAAGGCGATGCCCTCGCCGGTGGGAATCAGCCGTTCCGAGGTGCCGTTCGAGAGAGTGACCGATCCGTTATATTCCTCGAAGAGGATGCCCGCGAAGGGGAAGGCGCGGCGCATGTCCTCGCGGAGCGGCTGGCCGCCAGTTGCCGAGAAGAACTTGTAGGCATCTTCCGTTTTGGGATGGCTGATCAGTTTGTCGAAGAATTCGGAACTGACCAGCGCATGCGCGGTGGTCATGGTCTCGCCCAGCAGGTTGTCCTCAATCGCACGCAAAGTGGTGCGGACCTTCCCTTGGATATTGGTGCCCGCGGTGCCGAAGACGAAGTCGACCGAGATCTGGTCGAGACTGAATTCGGTAAAGTAATTGTAAAGCGTGGTGCCCGCGCCATCCTTCACGATGCCCCTCAGGGCGTTGATCTCCATGTATTCCCGGGTCTGCGCATGCTTGCGCCGCATGAGGGTGAGCTTGCGGTTCATTACCTCCACCAGCGGATCGGCGGCATCCGAGAGGCCCAGCGCGGGCATGCCCTGAATGTCGGCGGGCAAGATCACATCGTCATGCGGGATCCACGGCAGGGCAAAGGAGCGCATCGAGCGGGCCTCGCGATTGCCGACGGTGGCGGGCGCCCCGAGCGGGACCGAGGGCAGGAGGCTTAGCACCCCCTCTCGCTGCTCGATGACGATGGAGCGCTGGGTCACGCCCTCGAAGCGGAAGAGGGCGATCTGGCCGAGGCGCGTGTAGAGGTTGGGCAGGATGTTGATGGCCTGGGTCATCTCGGCGAGCGAATAGCCGCCCGTGTCGAACGGGTTGCGGGTGATGGTCATCGGGGAACTCCGGGGAAAGAGGAGGGATGAAGGGGGCGCCGCCGGATCAGGCGGTGTCGCGGGGAATGATGCCGAGCAAAGTCAGCTGTCCGAGTTTGGCCGCGATCTTGCTGCTGTCATCGACTGAGCCGTCGTAGGCGAGGGCCGCGCGCGAAACGATGGCAGGGCCGCGGGTCAGCAGGATTCCGATGGCATCGCCAAGGGTCGCATCGACCGCGTAAAGCAGAACGCCCAACGCGGTCTCGGCACCGTCTGATCCGGTCTCGGGCGAAAAGGTGTACTTGCCACTCAGGGTGACGCGCCCCAGCACCGAGCCGGCAGGATAGGCGGTACCGGGGAGCAGTGGGACGATCTCGCGGGTATAGTTCGGGTTGACCTCATATTTGAGGACATCGCCCATGCCGGGCGGTTCCGTCAGGACGGGCATTGGTCAGTCTCCATGTTTTGGGGTGGGGAGGGGCGCTGGTTCAGCGCTTGGCGTCGGTCGCGGCCTTCCTGGCGGCGGCGATGATGGGGCTGTCTTTGGCGCCAGTGGCCGCCGGAGCAGAGGCGATGATGCCGGCCGCATCGCTGCACGCGGCAAGCTCGGCCAGCACGCGGGCGCGTAGGGCTTCGGGCTTCAGACCACTCGTGACAGCATCAGCCGCATCGATCTGAACACCCAGCCGGGCGGCTTGCGCACAGACCTGCGCCACTTCGGCGGCCTCGGTACGCACGGCGTCGGCGGTCATGGTGGCTCCGTCGGGTGTGGATACGGCAACCACAGCCGCAGCGGGGGGCTCGGTTGTGATCGGGGTGACCGCAGCTTCGACCGTTGCAGCGGGAGAGGCTGCAACTGGGTCTGGGGCCGGAGTATCGGTGGGTGCGGTGGTCATCTGTGGACCCTTTCTGCTGGTGGGATTGGAGCCGCGTGGGGCGGCGGCGAAGGCGCGGAAGGCGCTGACGGGATCTGCCAATTCGTCTGCAAGACCCGCAGCGATGGCATTGGCACCGCGAAACACAGCCGCTTCCGTGGCAAGTGCGGCCGCATGGGTCAGCTGATCCCCGCGACCTGCAGCCACGGTCTCAGCGAAGAGGAAGCGCACGACCTCCAGCTCGCGCTGCATCTGGTCGCGCACGGCCTCGGGCAGCGGCTGATAAGGGTTGGCATCGATCTTGTGGAGCCCGGCATGAATCAGGGTTACGCCGATGCCCTTCTGATCGAGCGCCCCACTCATGTCGGTATGCAGCGCCACAACCCCGATGCTGCCGACAGCCCCGGTGCGGGGCAGGATGATCCGGTTGGCCTGGGAGGCCAGGACGTAGCCAGCGGACAGTGCGTGTTCGGTCACGAAGGCATGGACCGGCTTTTGTGCTCGGGCAGCGCGGATGCGGTCCGCCAGATCGAATGCCCCGGCGACCTCGCCCCCGAAGCTGTCGATATCCAGCGCAATGCCATGCACGGCAGGGTCGACCAGCGCCGCCTGCAACTGTGCCGCGATCCCTTCATAAGAGGTAAGGCCAGAGGATTGCCCGATCCATGCTCCGCGATGGACAAGCGTTCCGGCGATTTCGATCACCGCAATGCCGTCGATCACCGCATAGGGCTGGCTTCCATTGCGTTGGTGACGCCGGGTGAGATCATTACCAAAGAGTGAAGCGCGGGCAGGGAGGGCGGCTGCAGCCTGGTCTTCTGTCTGCACCTCCAGCCCCCGGAAGGTGATTTCCTGCCCGGTGATGCGCGGGCCCAGCCCTGAGAGAAAGGCCAGGGCCTTGGCAGGATCCACCATCAGCGGCGTGTTAAAAGCCCGCTGGGCGATTTGTGCGTGATGCATCACGGCTCTTCCCTGGGATCAGGTTTGTCTTCCGCATCTTCCGGCGCAGCCTCGTCCTCGGCACCGTCCTGTTGGTCGTCTTTGCCACTGGCAGCACCCGGACCCTGCGCCGGTGATCCGGGACGGCGGAAGTCAAGGCCCAGCGCCAGTTCGCGTTTGCGCTCGGCGGCAATCTCGCGGTCGACCTGTTCTGCGTCATAGCCACGCTCGGAGATTGCCTGCGTGCGGGATTTTCAGCCCGGATTCGATCTGCAGAATCTCGGCCGAGGCATCCTTCATCGGGTCGATCCAGTCCCATTTCGTCGGTAGCCAGGCGCAAGCCTGATATTTGCGGCGCTGGCTGTCATATCCGGGCAGATCAATGGAGCCTGACAGCACTGCCACATCCATCCAGCGAGACCACACCGCGCGGCAGAGCTGGAACACCATCACGCCATGCTGCCATGCGGAGATGCGGCGGCGGAATTCGATCAGCGAGATGCGGGTGTTGGAGAAGTTGCCCTTCGCCGTGTCGCCGGTCAGATAGCCGTAAGGAATGCCCAGCGCCGCTGCGATTTGCAGCAAGGTGCGGTACTGGAACGGCTCATAAGTGCCACCCGAATCCGGGGTGGCCGGGGTGGAGATGTCTTCGCCGGGATCAAGCCGCACCACCTGGCCGGGTTCGACCTCCAGATCTTCCTCTGTGGGTTCCAGAGGGGTTTCCGGGGCCGGCGACGTGATGAACATCGCGAACATCGCGGCGATCTTTTTGCGCTCCAACTCGGCGTCGTCGTAAAGGTCCAGCGTGAACAGCTTCACGACGGCGGCTGCGAAACGCGACACGCCGCGCAGCTGGCCCGCTTCGATCGGATCGAGGACATGGATCACATCCGATGCCGGGACGCGCACGGTCTCGCCCGCAAGGCCGGGATCGGTCAAATCACCGGGATGGCGGCGCAGGAAGTGGTAGGCCACGCGGCGGCCGATCCCGTCGAACTCGATCCCCTGCCGGATCAGCCCCGCACCCGGCAGGGTACGGTTCATGTCCAAGGGCAGCATCTCGGCTGGCAGCATCTGAAGCTGCAGCGGCACGGTCAGTCCATCCTCGGCCCTGCGCGGCCGGATGCGGATGAACACCTCACCGGACAGAAACACCTCGCGCGCTGCCCGGCGCTGCAATCCGTAGAAATCGGTCAGGCCTTCGGCGTCGGCATCATCAGTCCAGGCCAGCCAGAGCGCCTGCAACTCTTCCTTCTTTGTGGTATCAGCGATGGTTGACGAGGGTTTGATCCCATCACCGACCACATTGCTGGCGAAACTCTCAACCGCGTTCGCGGCATAGCCGTTGTTGCGGACCAGCCAGCGCGCGCGGGCGGTGATCGTGTCGCCGGAGGCCGCGATCAGCGTGTTCACATGGGCGCGGCTGGCGCGGAATCCGCGCAGGCGACGATGAGCCTGTGCGGCATCGAAGCCGCCGATGATGCTGCCGATGCGCTGGCGGAAAGCCTCGAACGCCATGGATCACAGGCCTTTCGAGGCAACTGTGGCCCAGCGACGACGACGCGGGGTGCCGGAGGTGGCTGTGGCAATACGACCTTCCAGATCGGAAATGGCGTTCGCCAGTTCCGCGTCCGAACCGTATGTGATCGTTTTGCCGTCATAGCTGACCGAGCGGACGCCCGCGTAACGCGCTTCTTGCAGTGCGGTCAACAGCGTGCGCATCCGTTCCAGATCCATCTCAATCCCTCATGAAGTTCGGTGTGTAGGCCCGGCGTTTGCGCCGTGGCGTTGTCGGTGTTCCGGCCTTGGGCGCAGCGGGTGCTGTCTGTTCGGCCGGTGCAGCCAGCTGAGGTACTGGGCGGATTTCCACACCAGCCTGCGCCTCAAGCCGCCGCCACATTGCCTCGTCCCAGCGATCCGCGCCCATGATCCATGCAGCAGCCCGCGCATAGACCCGGCAGTCCAGCGCCTCGTTGCGCTCCCGCATCTTCTGCCATTCGGGGTGGGCATAGCCCCGCTTGTTGCGCACCGTGACCAGCTGTTCCGCCACCAGCTGCTTCAGCCATTCGGTGTCGATCCAGTCGGGCAGATGCACCGTGCCGGGGGCGTCGAGGACGCCCAGCGCCCGGTCTTCATCCGAGGGGCGTTCCAGCCGCAGGAAGCGGTAGGTTTCGGTTTTGAACGTCGCCGTGGCGACCGACCAAAGCCGGGCACCGCGGCGCAGGCGTTTGCCGCCAATGGTGGCGTCGACGAAGGTCGGGCCTGACACCGGCGTGGCGCGGTTGAAGCCTTCCAGGCCCTTGATCGGAGCGACTTGGTCAAACCCCTGCGCCCGCGCCCATGCGTAAACCGCCGGGGCTTCATAACCGGTGTCGATGGCCAGTTTGCCGATCACCATCACAGCACCATTGGCGCAGGCCCAAGTCCGACCAAGCAATGCCGTCAGTTTGTCCCAGCAGGCCGGATCTTCTGGTCCACCGGCAATGACGATGTGATCGACCAGCCAGCTCTCCAACCCGCGCCCCCAGGCCCAGACATCGATCTCGATCCGATCCTTCTGCACATCGACGCCCGCGGTCAGGAACAGACCACCGACGGGGATCTGCGCGGCACCATACGCTTCGCGCCGTTCTGCCAGTCGCTGCCATTCCGGCGCATCGCCAGACTCCACCCACGTCTCGCCCAGCAGCGTGTTGCGCGCCGCGCGCAGCATCTCTTCTGAGCCTTGCGCCGCCAGCCAGTCTCGTGCGATCTGCTGCCAGCTTTTCCATCCCAGTGGCGAATAGAGCGCCGAGAGGTGAAAGCCGATGGAATGCGGATCGGCAGAAACGGCCGTCGGCCGCCATTCGCCCCGCTCCAGCATCTGCGTCTTGTGGTGTTCGGCGATGGGCTTTTCGCAGCCCTCGCAATGATAGGCTGCGGTGTCTGGACGCCCCTTATCCCAACGCAGGCGCTCAAACTGCAGCCATTGCATTGCCGCGCAGTGCGGACAGGGCACGAAATATCGCCGCTGATCGCTCGCCTCGTATTCCCGCTCGATCCGGCTGATGCCTCGGATCGTGGGCGTCGAGACCATGAACACCTTGCGCCGGTGCGAAAAGGTCGTCGTCCGCGCTTCAGCCAGAGTGACCGGGTCGCCTTCCTCGTCGGCCGAAGCCGGATAGGCGTCGACCTCGTCGAGAAAGATGTAGCGCGCGGGCATCGAGCGCAGGCCTGTGGCCGAATTTGCACCGGTCAGCACCAGGATGCCGCCGGGGAATTCTTTTGAGAGCATCGAATTGCCCGCGTCGCGCGACCGGGCCGGGTTCACACGTTCGCGGAGCGCGGGGCTTTCCGCGATCAGAGGGTCCAGCCGCCCGCGCGAGGTGCGCTTTGCCATTTCCACCGTCGGTAGCACCGCCAGCATCGGGCCCGGCGCGTGATGGATGACAAAACCGATCCAGTTGTTGCCAGCCTCCGTCGCCCCAACCTGCGCAGCTTTCATGAAGCTGATCCGCTGCGCCGGATGGCGGGGTGACAGCGCATCCATGATCTCGCGAAGATAGGGCGTTCGCGCGGTGCGGTACTGCCCCGGCTCTGCGCTGGCGCGCGAGGACAGCTTGCGATGCGCATCCGCCCATTCCGACACCGTCAGGTCCGGGTCGGGACGCATCCCATGACGCCAAGACCGCAGGATGTCCTCGGCACCGTCAAACCCGAGGTCGAGCCCGTCCGTCAGCTGATCTTCGGTCAGATCGTCGGTGGCCGTGTCGACTTTATCCGAGGTTGACCCGGAGATCGGCAAGGGCGTCGAGTTGCGCTCTGACATGGGTTTCCAGCACCCTTTGCAGGATCGCGGCCTCGATCATCACCGGTCGCACTGGCTTTCCCGATTGTTTTTCCACCTCTGCCGCCACTTCGGCCGCCATCAGTGCCGCCACTCTGCTGGGCCAGGTTACCCAGACGTCGCGCTCTTGCCGGGCCAGGCGAAACACCAGCGTTTCCGCCCGGGCGCGATCTACCAGCATGCCCTTTTTCTTCTGGATCGCCAGCTGACGTTCCTGCGCCTGATAGACGGTCAGAGCGGTGCGGGCCTTCAGGTAGGACGAGCTGTCTGCTGGCCCTGAGAAGCCACTGTCTCCGCCGGTGCTGCGCCGCTGCTGGTCCGGATCGGTCATCTCGCCGCGACGCACATCGGACGCGGCGGCGTTGATCGATCCGTCCTTGTAGACCACCAGCCGACCGGCCTTTCGGGCCTTCTGGATCGCCCCGCGCGAGACGCCGGAATGGGCGGAATACTCGCGCTCGCTCATTCCCTCCATGGCGGTGTCCGCTTCGATTAAAGCAATGATATTGCTTGTTATTCAGTTGATTACACTCCGCGTCAGAGCGAATTTGATTGCAGAAAAACGATGCAACTCACCCCCGGAGACCCCGCCATGACCAGCCGCCGCGCCGCCTCGAACGACAAAGCCCTCGACGCCTTCATGACCGCCAAGTTCCAGATCGACGCAATGCTGGAGCGGCTGAAGGCCCTGAGCGACGACCATTTTGACGCGCATCCCGACGAGATCAACTGGGGCGATGTCGGCACCCTTAACCACTACGCGGGCCTGCTGCGCCAGATCACCGACAGCGCCTTTGGCGAAGGCGAACACGCAAAGTGACAACGGCACGCCCCGCACCAGCCCCGCGATGGCCGGGCTTGGCCGCGTAGAAGGGCGGCACACCGCGCGCCCGAGCACCGGAGCCCGCGATGACAAAACTCACAGAAACCCAATCCATAATCCTCAGCGCCGGTGCCCAGCGCCCCGAAAACATCGCCCTGCCGCTGCCCAAAGGGCTGGCCGGTGCGGCCGCAAAGATGGCCGTCACCAAGATGATCGAACGCGGCTGGCTGCAAGAGGTCGATGCCAACCTGCGCCGGGGCGAACCGCTCTGGCGCGAAACCGGCGATGGCCACGGCACAACGTTGGTGGTCACGGAGGCGGGCCTTCTGGCCATCGGGGTTGAGCCCGTAGTGGTCAAGACCATGGCTTCGATCCGCACACATGCAGCCCAACCGCCCGCGCTCAAACCGCCGACTCCGCGTGCCGGGACCAAGCAGGCGCAGATTATCACCCTTCTGCAGCGTCCCGAGGGAGCGGCCATCGCTGAGATCGTCGGTGAGACGGGCTGGATGCCCCACACGGTGCGAGGCATGATCTCGGGTGCTCTGAAGAAAAAGCTGGTCCTGCCCGTCACCTCGGAGAAGATCGATGGCAGGGGTACGGTCTATAAAATCCCCTTATGATTTTCCCAGATTCACCTCAGTGATCGCGCACTCGTCAAGATCGCGTCGGTGGTGCTAATGCCACCTCTGACATCAGTGCATGGATATTGCCTGGAAGCTGTGCGGCCAGCCACTTTCCTGCCGCCATGCGCTTTCGAACATGCGCACGATGCGCATCCGGGGACCGTGGCTGCCTTTTATGATGCCGCCTCGTGTTGCAGTACCAACAGGCGGCGACGATGTTTTTGGCAGAGTCTGCACCACCCTCGGATCGAGCTAGCAGATGTTCGGCGGTGCACCGAAGCTTCTTTTGAATAGCCTGTGTGCGGTAGATTGCTGGCGGTTCGTTAATTAACGCCGGATCCCACATTGGCAGATCGCAATAGTAGCACCGCCCCCCCCTGCGCATGCATCTTGGACCGGCGGATATTCTTGAGTGTTCCCATGACACGGGTTCTCCATTCAACTTCGTGAGAAGCGAATGCGCGGCGTCCGAAATGGACGCTCCCCGGCGGGAAGCTTTTGCTCGCGCGAGACCCGATTTTTCGTGGTTCCGCAGTCCGTATAACGATATCGACACATCTTATCTTGTCGATCTGACGGGACTTTTGCCCCACATCAAGGCGCGCTGACGAGCCTTCGTTTGCGCAAAAGTAACCCGCGGTGCCGTACTGGTCAAGATAAGCGCGCGAACAGCCTGCGCAGGGTGTAGCTGCGCAGAAGCGATATGCCGGTAAACAGAGCGCCAATGGCCAGGTTCTCGCCGAAGCTCGGATGTAGACCGAACGATGGGAAGACCGCGATCTGTGCCGCCACTGCCAATGCGTAGCCGACCGTGACATTGGTGACGGCCTCGACCAGTGATATACGGCGTGACTGGCTGATGCGTATTGTCTCATAACCAGCACCCGTACGGCCCATCCGAACTCGGCCATGCTGGCGGCAATCTTTGCCACTTGGTCGGGTCATGGGTCTTTGCGTTTCGGGCATATGGGCGCAGCCGGTCGATCGGCCAGTACTCGATCTGGTCCGGCAGGATTGGTGCGTTCATGCCGCCAGCCTCTTGATCCTCAGATCGGCGTAGGTCTCGCCCGTTTCCGCCAGCACGGCATTTGCACCGGTGAATTGCTGCCAGCGCTCGATGGCGACATCGACGTAAACCGGATTCAGCTCGATCCCGAAGCAGACCCGGCCGGTGGTATCTGCCGCGATCAGTGTCGTGCCGGATCCCATGAAGGGCTCATACACCGCCTGGCCGGGGCTGGAATTGTTCAGGATCGGGCGGCGCATGCATTCGACCGGCTTCTGGGTGCCGTGAACAGTGGCGGCGTCCTGGTCCTTGCCGGAGATGTGCCAGAGCGTCGTTTGCTTGCGGTCGCCTGCCCAGTGGCCCTTGCCGGTCTTTTTCACCGCATACCAGCAGGGTTCGTGCTGCCAGTGATAATCGCCGCGGCTGAGAACGAGCCGATCCTTGGCCCAGATAATTTGCGACCGGACTGCGAAACCGGCCGCGACGAGGCTTTCGGCCACGGTCGCAGCGTGCAGCGCGCCGTGCCAGACATAGGCGACGTCGCCGGGGAACAATGCCCAAGCCTCGCGCCAGTCCGCCCGATCATCGTTCAGCACCTTACCGGTGCGTTTGGTCTTGGCCGCGCCCGCCTGGTTGCGCCAGGACGGATCGTACTCCACGCCGTAAGGTGGATCAGTGACCATCAGCAGCGGCTTCACATCTCCCAGTAGCCGCCCGACCACATCGGTGGAGGTGCTGTCGCCGCAGATCAGCCGGTGCGATCCCAGCTGCCATAGATCGCCCGGCATTGACACTGGCGTGACCGGCGGTTCGGGAATGTCATCCTCGCCCTCGATGGGCCCGTCGTCGCCCAGCGCGTCCGGATCACGCAGCAGGGCATCCAGATCCTCGTCGGTGATGCCCAGCAGCGACAGGTCGAAATCCTCGGCCAGCAGCCCCGCGATCTCGTCGCGCAGCATTGCCTCGTCCCATTCGCCCAGCTCGGTCAGCTTATTGTCGGCAATGCGGTAAGCCCGGCGCTCGGCTTCATCCAGGTGCCCGAGCCGGATCACCGGCACGTCGGTCAGCCCGAGCATCGTCGCTGCCAGCACCCGACCATGCCCGGCGATCAGCTCGCCATCGTCGGCCACCATGCAGGGCACAGTCCAGCCGAACTTCGCCATACTGGCGGCGATCTTCGCCACCTGATCTTCGCTGTGCATCTTGGCATTGCGGGCATAGGGGCGCAGCCGATCAATCGGCCACGTCTCGATCTCGCTTGGCGCGAAGACAAGGTCCATGGGGTGGTTCTCATTTTGGGCAGGACGGACAGACCGATGCGCGCGGCTGGGGCGGGCAGCAGCAGGATCAGGATCCGCGAGATGTGGGGAGAAAACGAAAGCGCCCGAGAGGGGGTTCCTCCGGGCGCTATTCTTCGATGATCAATAGGTAGGTCAAGGGGGGCAGCTTTGTCAATTGAAAAACGGATGTGGATTCAACGGCTTCCCAATAGGTGGCTTCCACTGGCTGGCTTCTGGCGCGGTGGCTTCCCTGGATTCCTCGGGGTGGATTTTACTGTTTTTGTCAAGAATCCACCCTGAGAGGACGATTTGTCATCGTAACTGTTTGTTATGGTTGCGCTTAACTTTAAGCGCATCTCGGGGTGGCTTCCAAGTGGATTCCCCGGTGAAGAAGCCAGTCGCTACCGAAATGCCGCGCTGCGCCCCCCCGTATACAAATGGCACCCGGGAGGAACCG
>JAGXFH010000074.1 GCA_024637315.1 Brevirhabdus sp. | reverse complement strand
GGTAACTACGCCGCTTTACGCGCTGTTCTTAGCCTATACCAACGACTTTCTGTCTGCCGAGGATATGCCGGCGGCCTCCGGCGGGCTGATCTTTACCTTTGGGTTGGGGGCCATCGCGGGGCCGCTTGTCACCGGCTGGACGATGCAGACGTTCGACCCCTTCGCCTTCTGGCTGGTACTGGGTGCGACCTTTGCGGCGATCGCTCTTTACGCGCTTTACCGGATGACGCAACGCTCGATCATGCCGGTAAGCGAGACCGAAAGCTATCTGGGCGTGTTGCCCACCGCGTCACCCGTCGCGGTCGAGGCGGCGGGCGTTTGGTCCGCCAACCAAGCCGAATCTGAGCGCGGGGCAGAGAAGGAACGCGAGGCCGAAGCGGCGCCATGACCTGACGCCCCGGTTGGGATTTCGGCAAGAGTGTGGCTCTTTTGGACCGATAAGGCTACAATGATGGGATGTCAGAAAATCTTCATGATCTATTGGAAAGCGACGACCCCGTCGCGCTCCGCCGCATCGAAAAGGCCCTGATCTCAGGCGATGAGCGCAACGAAACCGTCGACGCTGTGATCAGCGCCTTGATCTGGCGGCGCTGCACCGCAGGCCAGCACGGCGTTTTGGGTGCGATCCTGAACCGTGAATGCGCGGCTCGCATCAGCGTGCTGGCAGACCATCTTGAAAAGGTGGGTGCAACGGATGCCGCGAAGGCCATGCGCGATCTGCGCCAGGAAATCCCGCTGGAAGATGAGCAGATCCGGTCGGGCATCATCGACTGGATCGATGTGAATCCCAAGATCGTCAGCCACGCCGCGACCCTCGACGACGGCGTCGACGACATCGCGCCCGAGGTCTGGAGCTTCATGCAGGTTCGGCAGGATAACCTGCCCGACCCCGAAATCCCCGACAAGAGACAAGGCCTGTTCGGTGCGCTGTTCGGGTGATCACCAACCTTCTCGACACCACAAGAGCATAACAGGCAACGCAACACGCCCTTCGTGTCGAAGGCTCCGTTTCGCGCTGCGCGTTGCATGACCGTCAGCTCAGGGCGGAGACCCGTCGGTTGTCTGGTCGAGACCGTGCGGCGGCTGCGCGCAGTAAGCGCCAGTTGCAAAGTTATGGTGATTCAGGGGATCCGGAAGGCCTCACCGATCTCGCGTCAACGGGATCGTTCAATCTCGAACATCACAGGCCCTTTGGTTTTTCAGCTTCCTGTCAAACGGTGAATAGGTCCGAAACCGCCGGTTGCGATTTTATCGCCGGGTCACTCATAGACCGCTGTTTGCATTGCCTCGCCTTCCCGGACGCTGCCGCGATACATGCCGTCGCAATTGAAGGGCATAACCACGTTACCGTCGCAGTCGATCGCGATCAACCCGCCCGAGCCTTCATGTGCGGCCAGTTCGACCTGCACGACATGCTCAGCAGCATCGGCCAGCGATTGACCGGCGTGGCGCATCCGGGCGTCGATCTCATGCGCCACGACGTGGCGGATGAACGCCTCGCCATCACCAGTGGCGGAGATCGCACAGGTGACGTTATTGGCGAATGTGCCCGCGCCGATGATCGGGCTGTCACCCACGCGACCCGCGCGCTTGGCGGTCATCCCGCCGGTCGAGGTGGCGGCGGCGAGGTTGCCGTCACGGTCGCGGGCCACGGCCCCAACCGTTCCGTGACGGCGCGAAGGATCGTTGTCGAACGTTCCGTCCGCCTGCATCCGAAGGGTCTCCTGCAAGCTGTCCCACCGTGCCTGCGTGAAGAAATAGGCATCCTCCTCGAAGGCAAGACCCGCGTCGCGCGCAAGCGCGAGCGCGCCATCGCCGATCATCATGACATGGTCTGTCTGCTCCATCACCGCGCGGGCGAGCTGCACCGGGTTGCGCGGGCCGATGATGCCCGCCACCGCCCCGGCGCGGCGGGTGCATCCGTCCATGATTGCGGCGTCCATTTCATGCGTGCCATCGCGCGTGAAAACCGCACCGCGACCGGCGTTGAAAAGCGGCTCATCTTCAAGCGCCGCGACGGCAGCCGTTACGGCGTCGAGCGCCGCGCCTCCCGCCTCCAATACGCTTTCGCCCGTGCGCAGCACCCGCGCCAGTGCAGCGTGATACGCCGCTTCACGGTCTTGCGACATCTGCGCACGCGGCGCGACCCCGGCACCGCCGTGAATGGCGAGGGCAAACCCCGTTGTCATTTCCGTTTCCTTTCCCAGTCTGACCGATAGCCTGCCTTGTTTTGCGACAGGTCGGGGCACGTCAAGACATTACTTCGCAACGTTGTCAAAGGTCGTGAACAATCTCGTTTGTATAGTGATAAATTCCACCATATGTAGATTTGGTCTGTTCCGCACAGGAGACCTTTGATGAACATGCCGATTTACCCCGTTCCACCCAGCAAGCTTGTCGCCATTGGGGGTGCCGAAGACAAGGAATTGGGTGCCGACATCCTGCGCCGGGTGCTGAACTGCACGGCAACGCCCGATCAACGGGTCGGCGTCATCACCACAGCGAGCAGCATCCCGGATGAGGTATTCACGGAATATCGCAAGGTATTTGAACGGCTTGGTGCCAGTGAGGTCCTGGATATCCGAATTCGCGAACGGGCGGATGCGGCAGACCCTGCGATGATCGGGATGATCGAAAAGAGCGACTTGATCTTCATCTCCGGCGGAGACCAGATGCGCCTGACCAGCATTTTCGGAGGGTCGGCGGCGCTGACCGCGATCCGCAAGCGGTACGAGGACGGTGGCGTTATCGCCGGAACAAGCGCCGGGGCGGCCTGCCAGTCGACGACGATGGTCTATGGCGGCGCGGCGACCGACTCGCTGCGCAAAGGTGCGGTCAGGATGACGGCAGGATTCGGCCTGATCGACGGGGTGATCATCGACACGCACTTCCTGGAGCGCGGGCGGTTCTCGCGCCTGATGGAGGTGGGTGCCACGAACCCGGAATACCTCGGCGTGGGGATCGGCGAAGATGCAGCGGTCCTGTTCGAAGATGATACAATATATGCCTTTGGACCCGGTCATGTGATCCTCGTTGACAGCTCCGGGATCACCGGCTCTAATGTCTTCGACTTGACGGAAGGTGAGGCGGTGAGCGTCCACAACGTCATCATGCACGCGCTGGTCGACGGCAACGCCTATAGCCTGACGGACCGGCGCGTCCTGAGCAAAGATGAGCTCGGGGCAAGCAAGCCGGAGAAAAAGAATGCGTATACTTGAGCATCGCGCACTGCGCGGGCCAAATTACTACAGCCGCTACCAGGCGATCTACATGCGGCTCGATATAGAGGACCTCGAAGACAGACCAAGCGACAAGGTGCCGGGGATAGCAGACGCGCTTCAGGCAGTCTTTCCCTCGATCTACGAGCACCGATGCTCGGTCGGAGAGCCCGGCGGTTTCCTTCAGCGGGTTCGCAACGGCACGTATGCCGGCCATATGGTCGAGCATCTGGCGATCGAGTTGCAGAACCTGGTCGGGTTCTCGGTGGGCTACGGCAAGACCGTCGACAGCTACGAGACGGGCATCTATCACGTCGTCTACCGCTACCGCGACGAGGCGACGGGCCTTGCGGCGGGTGAGGCTGCGGTCGGGATCGTGCGCAAGCTCTATGGTGGCGGTCATGTGGACCTTGCCCCTATCATCGACCACCTCAAACAGGTGCGTGACGCCAACGCGCTTGGCCCCTCCACCGGGGCCATCGTCGATGCTGCCAAGGCGCGCAACATTCCGTGGTACAACCTGACAGAAGGCACCAGCTACACGCAGTTGGGCCACGGTGTGAAGCAGCGCCGGTTTCAGGCCACGGTGACCGATGCCTCCGGGATCATCGGCCACTCGATCGCCGACGACAAGGACTGGACCAAGCAGATCCTCGGCGATGCGGGCATGGCGGTGCCCAAGGGCTATACCTGTTATTCGTGGGACGAGGTGAAAGAAGCCGCCGAATGGATCGGCTGGCCGGTCGTGACCAAGCCGCTTTCCGGGAATCACGGACGCGGTGTGACGACAGATATTACCGGTTTCGAAGACCTGAAGTCGGGCTATGAGGCGGCCCTTGCCCGGGTGCGCGACGACTCTGGCGCGGTGATCGTCGAAAGCTACATCAAGGGTGAGGATCACCGGATGCTGGTGATCGGCGGCAAGCTGATCGCCGCCGCGCGCCGCCGCCCTGCACATGTCACAGGTGACGGGAGATCGACGATCAAGGCGCTGATCGACAAGGCGAACGAGGATCCCCGTCGCGGGGTCGGACACGAAAACCTGCTCACGCAGATTCATGCGGACGAACAGACGCATCGAATGCTGGGACAGGCGGGGCTCACCCTCGACAGCATCCCGGCCGAAAGCGAGATGGTGTTTCTCAAGTCCACGGCCAATATCTCGACCGGCGGAACGGCGACGGACCTCACCGACGAGGTGCATCCCGATATCAAGTTCGCGATGGAGCGGATCGCACGGCATGTCGGGCTGGATGTGATCGGTATCGACCTGCTGGCAGAGACGCTGACCAAGCCGCTTGACCAGCAATCCGCAGGCGTGGTCGAGGTCAACGCCGGGCCCGGTTTCCGGATGCACATGGCACCCACCCACGGCACCCCGCGCCCGGTGGGCGAGCATGTGGTCGACATGCTGTTTCCCAATCCGACAGACAATGGCCGCATCCCGATCACCGCGATCACCGGCACCAACGGCAAGACCACGACAACGCGCCTGACCACGCATATCCTACGACAGTCGGGGTATTCCGTCGGCATGGGTTGCACCGGGACGGTCGAGATCGACAACCACGTGATCCTGCGCGGCGATTATTCCGGCCCGGCGGCGGCGCAGGCGGTGCTGCGCGAGCCCACGGTGGAACACGCCGTGCTCGAGGTGGCGCGCGGCGGCATCATGCGCCGTGGATTGGGCTTTGACGAATGCGACGTGGGCGTGCTCTTGAACATCGCCTCGGATCACCTCGGCGAACGCAACATCCACACGCTGGACGAGCTTGCGCGCTGCAAAACAGTGGTCGTGGATGCCGTCAAGCGCGAGGGCGGCTATTGCGTGCTCAACGCCGACGATCCGCTGGTGATGGAGCACGGCACCTATTGGGCGCGTGGCGAAATCATCTATTTCACCATGAACGCCGACACACCCGCGCTGCGCGAACATATGAGCGAGATGCGCATGGTCGTCACCGTGCGGCACGGTCGTATCGTTGTCCTGCGCGGCAAGGTCGTGATGGATGTCGTGGCGGTCAACGACGTGCCAATCGCGTTCGAGGGCCACGCGCCCTTCAACGTGCAGAACGCGATGGCCGCGACGGGTGTCGCATTGGCCTATGGTCTGGATATCGAGGCGATCCGCGCCGGGCTGCTGACCTTCCACCCGACGCCCGCACAGATGCCGGGTCGGACCAACTATTTCGAGGCCGACGGCGTCAAATGCCTGATCGACTATGGCCACAACGTGCCCGCGCTCGAGGCGCTGGAAGCGCTAGTCAACGGATTGGCGCAGCAACGCAGACTCGGCGTCTCGACCGCGCCGGGCAATCGCCGCGACGAGGATCTGGCAGCGCTCGGCGCGCAACTCGCCGCAATGTGCGACATCCTTTACGTCTACGAGTCCGACGCCCGCGGTCGTCCCGAGGGCGAGGTGGCGCAGATTATCAAGGGTGGGGCCGAGGGGGCCGGGGCGGATTGCGCGGTTCATGTCATCATGAGCGAGCAGGAGGCCGTGAGCGCGGCCATCGCAGAGGCCAAGCCGGGCGATTTCTTGTTGTTGCTGGTGGATGATATCGAGGGCACGGCAGACCGGCTCAAGGGTCGCAGCTTCCCGGTCAAGGCCGATCTTGCCCAGCCATGACCCGAACAGGACGCACGGCGATAGACGCCGGGCGCTGGCATGTCGCGCGATCTGACAGAAAAGGACCACGACCATGACACAGAACGTTTTCGTCGTCGGGATGAACGCCCTGAATGCCGAACGCCTGTCGCGGCTGAGGGGCGTTGACGATGTAGTCTTTCACCCGCTGCTGACATCAGAGGCGGTATCGGACACGCAGGAATTCGACATCCCCGCGATGCTGGCCGAGGCAGAGGCGACGCTCGACGCGTTTGATGGCACGATCGACGCGATCGTCGGCTATATCGACTTTCCGGTCTCCACTATGCTGCCGCTTCTGTGCAAGAAATACGGCACGCGCAACGCGTCGCTGGAAAGCCTCTTGAAATGCGAGCACAAGTACTGGTCGCGCAAGGTGATGGCCGAGGTGATCCCCGACCACACCCCCACCTTCACAGCCTTTGATCCATTCGACGACGATGCGCTGTCGAAGATCGGCGAGGCCGATCTGCGCTTTCCGTTTTTCGTCAAACCGATCAAGTCTTCGGGGTCGCGTCTCGGCTTCCGCATCGACAGCCCCGAGGATTTCGACTACGCCATCGCCGCCTTCCGCGCCGAGATCGGCCAGATCTCTGAGCCGTTCAATTATGTTCTGGATCAGGCCGACCTGCCCAATGCCATCAAGGCAATCGAGGGCCATTACTGCATGGCCGAGCGAGTGATCGGCGGGCGGCAATGCACGGTCGAGGGCTATGTCCACGAGGGCGAGGTGGTGCCCTATGGCACGGTGGATTCGATCCGCTATCCGCAGGTTCTCAGCTTTTTATACTATCTCTACCCCTCGACCCTGCCGCGCCGCGTACAGGACGAGATGAACGAGATCACCCGCAAGGTCATGGCGCATATCGGCTACGACAATGCCGGCTTCAACATCGAGTATTATTGGGACGAAGTTCAGAACAAGATCTGGTTGTTGGAGATCAACACCCGCATCGCGCAATCGCATTGTGACCTTTTCGAGATGGTCGATGGCGTCAGCCATCAGCAGGTGGCGGTTGATCTGGGGCTGGGCCGCAAGCCGGACATGCCGCAGGGTGAAGGACCTGAGAGCGTCGCGGCTGAGTTCTTCTACCGGGTGTTCTTCAACGACGCGACCATCGCCCGCGCGCCGTCGCGCGCCGAGATCGAGGTGGCCGCAGAGCAGGTGCCCGGCACGCGCATCGCCTCTTACGTCAAACGCGGCACGAAGCTGTCGGACCTGCCGGAACAGGACGCCTACAGCTACGCCGTCGCCTCTGTATGGATGGGGGCAGGCAAACAGTCCAAGCTCCTGTGGAATTACGAGCAGGTGATGAAGCGGCTGAATTACGAGTTCACAGATATTGTCGAATAAAGCCCAGGGCGCGCTGCAAATTGCGCGCTTGGGGCGCAATGTCCTCCCTTCCTTCATAAATATTCGGAACCGCGCCATGACACTCGATCTGAAAATCGACCACCCGCTGCCCGCCCCGATCCGCGAGATCGAACATACGGAAATTCCGATGCCCGACGGCACCCGTCTGGCCGCGCGGATCTGGATGCCCGAGGGGGCGGAGACAACACCTATCCCGGCGATCCTCGAATACATCCCCTACCGCAAGAACGACAAGACGCTTGAGCGTGACCACGCCCGCGCGCCCTGGCTTGCCGCCAAGGGATACGCCTATGTCCGCGTCGATCTGCGCGGCACCGGTGAATCCGAAGGCGTGATGACGGATGAATATACCGAGATCGAGTTGCAGGACGGCTGCGATGTGATCGCCTGGATCGCGGATCAGTCGTGGTGCGATGGCGGTGTCGGCATCGTCGGCATTTCCTGGGGCGGGTTCAACGGGTTGCAATTGGCCGCATTGCAACCGCCCGCGCTCAGAGCGGTGGTGACGATCTGTTCTACCGATGACCGCTATGCCGACGACATCCATTACATGGGTGGCACGCTGCTGTGTGATCAGCTGTCCTGGGCATCGGTGATGTTCGGCATCAACACCCTGCCGCCCGACCCGGTGCATGTCGGCGACCGCTGGCGGGAGATGTGGCAGTCGCGGCTGCGCGACTCGGGTCTGTGGCTGAAGACCTGGCTAGAGCATCAGACACGCGACGATTTCTGGAAACACGGCTCGATCTGCGAGGATTACGATGACGTGCAGATACCGGTCTACGCTGTCAGTGGCTGGGCCGACGGCTATTGCCGCACGGTGTTCCGGCTGGTCGAGAACTTGCGCAGCCCGGTGAAGGGCATCGTCGGACCATGGTCGCACAAATACCCTTATGTCGGCGAGCCGGGTCCGGCCATAGATTGGCTGACCGAGGAAACCCGCTGGTGGGATCAGTGGCTCAAGGGCACCGATACCGGCATCATGGACGAGCCGCCACTGCGCGTCTTCCTGCAGGATCACGCCCGCCCGGCCACGCATTACACCCATCGCGAGGGGCACTGGATCACTGAACCTGCCTGGCCTTCGCCAGACATCATCCGCACCGCCTTCGCGCTTGGCGCGGACGGCACACTGGCCGAGACAGGCGATCTGCCGGATGGTGTGCGGTCGATCAACTCGCCGCTCTGGGTCGGGCGGCATGGCGGAAAATGGTGTTCCTATGCGCATATCGGCGACCAACCTGGCGATCAGCGGCGCGACGATGCCGGTAGCCTGACATTCGAGACCGCTCCGCTGTCCGAGCCACTGCACATGGTCGGCGATCCCAATCTCACGCTGACCTTCACCGTCGATCAGCCGGTGGCGCAGGTCGCGCTGCGGCTCATGGACGTGGCCCCCGACGGCGCCGCGACGCGGGTCAGCTACGGCCTGTTCAACCTTACGCATCGCGACGGCCACGAACATCCTGAACCGCTGGAACCGGGCCGCAGCTACACCGTGGACGTGCCGATGAAGCATGTCGCGCAGACATTCCGCGCCGGGCATCGCATCCGGCTGGGTCTGTCGACCAGCTACTTCCCTCTGGCCTGGCCCTCGCCCGCGCCTGTCACGCTTCAGGTAGACACGGGCCAAACCACGCTGACCCTGCCGCTGCGCGCCAACCGGCCAGAGCCCGCGCCGGACTTTGCCGCACCGCGCGCGGGTCAACCGCTCGACGTCAGCTTCGAGACACCGCCGCAATGGGAATGGGTGCTGTCCGAGGACGTGGATACCGGCCGCCTGATCATTGATGTGCGCGATCACGAAGGCGCCGCACACATCACCGAACACGGGATCACCCATTCTGCCGAAGGGGTCGAGCACTATTCGATCCTGCCCGATGATCCGCTCTCGGCCGAGGGGGTGGTGACATGGACCCACGAAATGCGGCGCGAGAACTGGGACATCCGCACCGAGACGACCACGCGGCTGACCTCCACGGCGTCCGAGTTTCGCATTGAGGCGCACCTGCGTGCATGGCAGGACGAGGAGATCGTGCATGAGGAGGTCTGGGACGAAGCTATCCCGCGAAAAGGCCTCTGAAAAGTCGCGACCCTGGTGCAGGTCTGTACCGAGTTCATGAAACCCCGTGAGTATAACGACCAAGACCCAAATCAGGACATGATGCCAATGACTTCGGTCTCACAGCCCGCAACCAGCCAACCCAAGAGCGGTCCGGTGCCATAGGCGGTGACCGCGATCAGCCGTTCGGGATGCAGATCGAACTTGGCCTTCACTCGGTTCAGCATCGTCTTCGTCGATCCCACCTCGGCCTGTCGTATGGATCGGGTGCCTTCAACGTCGACGATGACGCCGTGGTCCGTGTCGATCAGGTATCCGCATAGTTCGAAACTTGGTCGGAGAGGTTTCGTATTTCTTGTGAAACGGAGAGACAAGGATTCGAACTGGCAGCCCGCGAACGAGGTTTTTGCTGGAGGAGATTAGGTGTCGTCCTTTATGCAATTCCGACTCTATTCCCACTGGACTTCGCCGCCCGCCAGAGCGGTACTGCTGGAGTGCCGACGAGGTTGATGTTGGCGCGCGATGCCCGGAATGCCGGGCTCCAGTCAGTACGGGCAAGCGGGATCATCCGCCCATGAACTAAATGGAGACCAGCATGGCACAGACCGATAAAGCGAAACCGGCCAAAAAATCAGATAATCGCACCAGCGGGAAGCCGAACAAGGTGCTCGCGCCGGCAAAACCGCCGGTAACCAAGCGCGACCGGCTGCGGGCGCGTCTTGAACGGGCCGATGGCGCGACCCTTATTCAACTGGAACAGGAGTTCGGCTGGCAACCGC
The DNA here is from genome assembly GCA_024637315.1 of Brevirhabdus sp. Taxonomy (GTDB): domain Bacteria; phylum Pseudomonadota; class Alphaproteobacteria; order Rhodobacterales; family Rhodobacteraceae; genus JAHEAO01. Next base: position 1,765 of record JAGXFH010000074.1, on the reverse strand, counting down.
ATACGGTGCGCGCGGCGATCTCGGGGCTGCGCAAGGCGGGCCTCGAAGTGCTAAGGGAACCGGGTGAGACGTCTTCGGTGTATCGTATCGCCGCGGCAAAGGCGGCGTGATGCGATTGACAGCTGTCCAATCGAATCTCCCGGATCAGCTCCGGGAGATCGCCGCACTCGACCGGAAAGCGTGTGTCGAACGCTGGACAACCGTCTTTGAGTCGCCTCCGCCAAAGTATCTCTCAGTGTGCTTCATGCAGAGGGTGTTGGCGCGAGAGCGGCAGATCCGAACGCTTGGCGGCTATACCGCGCAGGTCAGGCGGGCGCTGAGGGCGGCGAACCCAACGGAGCACAGCCGGGACCGACCCTCGCGCACGGCACCCCCGGGCTCCTGGCTTGTGCGCGAGTGGAATGGTCGGACCTACCGGCTCGAGGTGACATCGTCGGACTATGTGCTGGACGGAAAAACCTACCGGTCGCTTTCAACCGTCGCGAGACGGATTACCGGAGCGCACTGGAGCGGGCCGAGGTTTTTCGGGCTGACGCCCAAACGAGCCACCTGAGATGGTTCGGGTCCGCTGCGCCATCTACACCCGTAAATCCTCGGAAGAGGGGTTGGAGCAGGAGTTCAACTCACTCGATGCGCAGCGGGAAGCCTGCGAGGCCTATGTGGCAAGCCAGCGCCACGAGGGCTGGGGGCTGCTCAAGACCCGCTATGATGACGGCGGCATCTCCGGCGGGCATCTCGAGCGGCCCGCGCTGCAACGATTAATGATGGATGTCGATGAGGGCAGGGTGGACCAGATCGTCGTCTACAAGATCGACCGACTGACGCGATCGCTTGCCGATTTTGCCAAGCTCGTCGACCGCCTTGATACGGCACAGGCCTCGTTCGTCTCGGTGACCCAGTCCTTTAATACCGCCACCAGCATGGGGCGTTTGACCCTCAATGTACTGCTGTCCTTTGCGCAGTTCGAACGCGAGGTTACTGCAGAGCGCATCCGTGACAAGATCGCGGCCTCAAAGAAGAAGGGGCTCTGGATGGGCGGATATGTGCCCCTGGGTTATGAGGCTGCAGGTCGGACCTTGACCATCAACCCGGGCGAAGCCGGGACCATCCGGATCGTTTTCACTCTCTATGAGGAACACCGAACGCTGAACCGGGTGGCCCAGGAGGCTGAGCGGCTCGGGATCCGATCGAAGCGCTATGTCACACAGTCGGGCCGGGATCAGGGGGGCAGGGTGATGTCACGGGGTCATATCCACAAGATCCTGACCAACCCGCTCTATGCCGGTCGCATCGCGCACAAGGGTTTGATTCATGAGGGGCAACACCCGGCGATCATTGACGCTGAGCAATGGGAGCGGGTGCAGGCAATCCTGACGGCGCAATCGGCTATTCCACGCGGCCAGCGCAACTCTGGACGCCCGACATCGCCACTCGCGGGCAAGCTGTTCGACATCTCAGGCGAGCGTCTGACGCCAGTTCATACGCAGAAGGCCGGACGACGCTATGACTATTACATCTCACAGTCCCTCAAGACGGCTGCGGCACCTGGGGTGAAAGGCAGCGGTTGGCGGTTGCCGGCACGGGCTCTGGAAGACCGGATCAACGCTGCCGTCCGCAAGCATCTCCGAACGACGATCTTGGGCGGTCTCGTCCCAAACGCAACCCCGCAGACGATCTCGGACCTGTCAATCGGCATCGAATGTTGGCCCCTTATCGGCGCGCAAGATTGACCCCTTTGGTGTTGAGTTGGCCCGGGGCTGCGTAG
>JAGXFH010000073.1 GCA_024637315.1 Brevirhabdus sp. | reverse complement strand
TGAAATAGGAAGGCTTTCAAAGTGCAAGCCCTCCGAAAGACAGCGTTCAAAGCGTTGGATTGGTTTGACAGTCACCTCGTTGTAGGACGGAACCTCACTATACAGGTTAGGTCGTTGTACACTCGTTATGTCCGAAATGTCAGGCGCATGGATCACTTTGAAGCCAATAGAATCCTTCGGGTCAAAGCCCCAACACTGGGATAGGTCGTCATAGAACAGGTAGAGTGCGCCGCTGTCAGGCAAAGCCGTATCTTTCGCACCGGCTACTGCAATTTCTTCGAAATCTATCTGAGCAATGAAATTATACGGCTGCGGATTATTGCGGTAACTTAGCTCGCGTTCGTCCGGGGGGAAAAAGCTTTCGGAAGCTTCTTCAGCCGTCAAGGGGAAGCTGGGCCGAATGGGCCACTCTATTCCCTTTGGGAGGTCTGGGACCCCGCCAATCTTGGAGAATACCCTGCCGTCGCTACCATTCCGTTCGACCGGCAGTAGGTGAAGGCTATATCGCCCAAGTTCAGCCAGTTGACGAGCTGCACCAGCCGATATCCCAAATTCCAGGAGGGCCCTTTCCAGACTATCCCTATCAGGAAAGTTGGAACTTGGCTGTTCGCCATTCGCTCTGTTGAACATTCACATGGCTCATACTGCATTCAGCAAAGGAGATCGTACACTGAGTCTTGAGAGACTCAAGCAGACACTGGTGCAAGCTGCGGCATACGACACACTGGACTCCAAACCAGCATTTCCACTCTGTCGTCCGGGCCTGCTCCACTGCTCCCCGAAGGGCGAAGTCCGGGTCCGGCGGACCTGGCTGTTCGGATGCTGCCGAAGCGGACCGTGGCGACGCAACCGGCACCCCGGCCCAGGACCGTCCCGCCGCCCCGCGCCCAGATCTTGCGTCAATCCCCACCGCGCGCCACAGCGAAAGCCTTGACAACTCCTTAACGAAAAAATTCAAGCCACTGACAAAAAAGGATAATGTGAATTGTCCACATGTGGACACCGGCCCGACTTGACGACACCTGCTGGCGAATGCCTGCATCGGCGGATATGGGTGGCCCGACAAGACCGCCATCACAAGAAGGGCAGGAAATGCTGACCGGCCAGCCGATCACCATCCTCGGCGCCGGCATCGCCGGCCTCGCCACCTCGATCGCGCTGGCCCGGCAGGGTGCGGCGGTCCGCATTCTCGAGCAATCGCCGCAGATCGCCGAGGTCGGCGCCGGCCTGCAGATCAGCCCGAACGGCCTCGCCGTCCTCGACGCGCTCGGCCTCGGCGCGCGCCTGCGCCAGACCGGCCTTCGCGCCCAAGCCGTCACCTTGCGCGATTACCGGCGCGGCCGACAGGTGCTTCGCCTCGACCTCGCCCGCCACGCGCCCGACCAGACCTTCCTGCTGCTGCACCGCGCCGACCTGATCGACGTGCTGGCCGAAGCCGCCCGCGAGGCCGGGGTCGCGATCGAGCTCGGCAGGCAGGTGGTCTCGGTCACCCAGACCGGGCAGGGCGCCCGGCTGGCCCATGCCGATGGCAGCAGCTCGACCGCGCCGCTCGTGATCGGCGCCGACGGTCTGCATTCTCGCCTCCGCGTCGCGCTCAACGGCGACAAGCCGCCCTTCTTCACCGGTCAGGTCGCCTGGCGCGCCATCGTCCCCGCCTGGCAGGGGACGCGGCCGGAGGTCACCGTCCACATGGCCCCCGGCCGTCATGTCGTGACCTATCCGCTGCGCGCCGGAAATCTCATCAACATCGTTGCCGTCGAGGAGCGAGAGGCCTGGGCGATGGAGGGCTGGTCGCTGCCCGGCAACCCCGACGACCTGCGCCGCGCCTTTCACGGCTTCGAACCCCGGATCGCCGACCTTCTGGCGCGCGTCGAGACTGTCAGTCTTTGGGGCCTGCACCGTCACCCCGTCGCCGAACACTGGCACGGGACCTGCACGGCCCTTGTCGGCGACGCCGCGCATCCGACTCTGCCGTTTCTCGCGCAGGGCGCCAACATGGCGCTCGAAGATGCCTGGGTGCTGGCTGACTGCCTCGCAAGCCTGCCGCCAGAGGGCGCCTTGCCCGCCTACCAGAAACGCCGCCGTGACCGCGCCGCCCGCGTGATCGAGGCCGCCAACGCCAACGCCCGCAACTATCACCTCCGCAGCCCGGTCATCCGCACCGCCGCGCACACCGCGCTCCGCCTCGGTGGCCTTGTCGCACCTGCAAGAATGCTGGCCCGCTTCGACTGGATCTACCGGTACGACCCGACCCGGCCCTGATCCGGTCATTTTACACTTGAGATGCCGGTTCTCGGCTGAAACGGTCGCCCTGACGGTTGCGGCTCTGCCTCGACCCCGCCGCCGAAGCTGCTGGCTCTCAGCCTGGAACGCGCTGTCCTGCCGCATCCAGAGCCACAATGATCGGCGCGAAATCCGCAGCCTTCAACGAAGCCCCGCCGACCAGCGCACCATCGACATTCGACACCGCGAAAATCTCGGCCGCATTCGATGCCTTCACCGATCCGCCATAGAGGATCCGTACCGACAGCGCGACACCTTCTCCCAGCCGCTTTTCAAGCTGCAGACGGATGAAATCATGCACCTCGCCGATCTGATCCGTCGTCGGGACCTTGCCGGTGCCGATTGCCCAGACCGGCTCGTAGGCCAGCACCAGATTCTCGCCGGTCACAAGATCCGGGATCGACCCCGCCAACTGCCCGCCGATGATGTCGAGCGTGTTGGACGCCTCGCGCTCGGTCAGCGTCTCGCCGACGCAGATCACCACCCGCAATCCGGTCGCCAAAGCCGTCCTCGCCTTGGCGCGCACATCGTCATTCGTCTCGCCATGATCCTGCCGCCGCTCGGAATGACCGAGGATCACGTAGGCCGCCCCGGCATCGACCAGCATCGCCGCCGAGACATCGCCGGTATGCGCGCCGGCTTCCTCGCGGTGGCAATCCTGCCCGCCGACGGCAATCGGGGCCTCGCCGATATCCCGGGACATCCGTTCCAGAAGCGTTGCAGGCGGACAGATGAGTATTTCGCAGTCTGGGGCAGGATGTGCTGTGATAACGGCCGAAATTTCGGCCAGTTCCGCGCTGGTCCCGTTCATCTTCCAGTTTCCGGCGGCAAGTCTGCGGCGGCGTGTCATGGCGGCTTCTCCCTGTACTTTGGACAATCTAGCCCGAGAGGCGGCTTGAAACCAATGCTTTGCATTGCCGCCGCCAGCGCCCGCCGCGTCCAGTCGCCTCGGGATCGTCCTAGGTGGCGTTCGGCTGGGTCCAGCAACCCGCGGTCTTGCCCCTGGCCGAACTGCCCGGCGCGACCAGATCTGCCGCAATATCGCGCTTGGCTTTCGGGAAAATCCGGTTTTCGGCATCGACGATGCCGAAGATCCGATCCTGTCGACAGAGGGTCAGCTCGCCCATCAATTTGCGAACCGTCAGCGGCCCAAGCCGGTCGACCAAATCCATGGCAAATTCGATGTGGGCGTCAGATACGCTTATTCCTGCTCGGCGAACTTGATCGATTCACCGCAGCCGCAGGCATCGACCACGTTGGGATTGCGGAACTTGAAGCCGCTCTCCAGAAGCCCGGTCTCATAGTCGATCTCGGTACCAAACAGAAACATCTGCGCCATCGGCGCGATCATCACCCGTGCTCCGTCCTGTTCGACGACCTCGTCCAGCGGATCGACCTCTGCCACGTAATCCATTGTATATTCCATGCCCGCGCAGCCGCCCTTCTTGACGCCAATGCGCAAACCCTTGGTGTCGCCGTTCGCCATCAGCCTCGCGATCTGACTGGCGGCCTTGGAGGTCATCGAGACCGCTTGCTTCCCCGGAATGCCGAACATGGATGGTATCCTTTGCGCTAACTTACCTTCAATCTAGGGCCGCGCCGACGTAATCTCAAGCGTCGGCAGCGCATCGCGGAGCGCCAGTGTCGCCAATGTGACCGCGATGGCCCAGCCGAACGAGGCCAGAGTGCCGATGATCACGTATTCGCTCGCGGCGCGGTTTTCGTTCACCGCTCCGAAGCGCAGGATCGATTTGGCGGCAATCAGAAACCCGATCCCGCCGGCTTGCCCGGCCAGGATCAGCACAAAAATCAGACCGCGTTCGAGAAGCCCGATGGTAAAGCCGCCCTTGGGCAAGCCCTCTGTATCGGATTGCAGCGGCAACTGCGTCGCCATCAGCCGGGCGATCGCGAAGGCTCCGGCCCGGGTCGCCACCATGAACCCGCCGACCAGCACCATCAGGTCGAGCAGGATCGCAGGGGCACCGGCCCAGACCCCAGAGGCCCAGAGTCCGGGCGCCCAGAACGCCACCGCCGCGATGCTGGCGACGTGCGCCGCCTGATCCGCCAGATGCGTGGCCAGTGTATCGCGCACCGCCCAGGTCTTGACTGCGTCGATCACAAGATGCGCCGCACCCAACACAAGCACTTCGGGCGCATCGACCCGACCGACCGCCGCCATTGACAGGGCCAGCACCACCGCGACATGCGCCAGGAGGATACCCGGATCGCGCTTTCTCGCCACCATCCAGCCCGGTTGCAGGACGTAATCGGCAAGCACGTGGGCGAAGAGAAGTGCGGCGAAGGTTTCAATCATCATTTCGCTCCGGCTTGAGATGAAAATCATGATTTCTGAAAGAACGGAGCGCCTCGTCAAATGCGGAGAACCCCGCACTTGCCAGCCGCAGTTGTATCGCCTGCCGCGTGACGCCAAGGCGGTCGGCGACATCCTTTTGCGTCATGTCACCCAGAAACATGAGGGTGATTGCCTCTGCCTGAGCAGGCGACCAGCCCAATGCAATCTCCTCGGCAAGCTGGAATACGGCATTCTGCCACCCCCCGATGCCCCATCCGGCTATCAGAAAGCGCCGCTTCTTCGCGTGATCCAAGTGATCGCCAGAAACGAAAAATGCAGCGCCAGTCGCATCCGAAAGGTCCTGTGTTCCAACTGAGTCGACTGAGCCGATCCCGGCAGATATGCGGCTGTCGATTTCGAGCTTCGAGGCGCGCAGGCTGGCGTGAAGATAGAGCACCGCATCAAGCACCAGATTTGGGTTCTTCAGCAGGATCTGCCATCCATCTCCACGAAATCGTGTAAAACGAGGATTGAAATTTTCTGACTTGGCAAGGCTGTCGGTAGCGCTTTGTAATACTTCCATCGCACGGTCGATCGTGGCCAAGCTGGCCTTTCGGGAAGCTACAAGATCGCCCGTCAGAACGGCAAAGAGGGGAGGTTGCGGCTTCGTCATATGCAAGCTATATAGCTTGCCTTTGATGTTAGCAAGTAAATTTGCTTGCAAATAAAAAGGCAAGCATAAAAGATTGCATAGGGTCTACATGAACCCGAGCTCCAGGCGAGCCTCATCCGACATCATGTCCATCCCCCAGGGCGGATCCCAGGACATATGCACATCGACCTGCTTGACGCCGGGCAGCGATTCGACCGCATCAGCCACCCATCCGGGCATCTCGCCCGCTACCGGGCAACCGGGCGCGGTCAAGGTCATGGTGATATTGACCTCGTTCTCGGCATTGATGTCGATCGTGTAGACCAGCCCCAGATCGTAGATATTCACCGGAATTTCCGGATCGAAGACCGAGCGGCAGGCCTCGACCACGCTTTCGTAGAGCGGGTGATCGGTACTCGACGGCGCAATAAGCGGGATGCCCTCGATCTTGTTATCCTGAGTAGTCATGGCGGCCTCGTCTGATTTCCGACTGATTATATAAGGATTACACGCCCGACGTCCAGACGCTGACCCGAAAACGCGACGAAACCACGCGGTCACCGTATTTCATTTCGAAATATCCCCGCGCAGAGAGCATCGCGGCCGCGCAGCGGACGCAAACCCTCTCTTGGCCCCGAACGGGCCGCTATGGCGATCCCCTTTGCAACCGGGCCGCAACTTGGCTATCGGGGCGCCATGACCAACCGTTTCGCCTTCACCCTCGCCACCACAGACGCTGACGCCCGTACCGGCGTGATCGACACGCCGCGGGGGCAGATCCGCACGCCCGCGTTCATGCCCGTCGGCACTGCGGCCACCGTCAAGGCGATGCTGCCTGAAAGTGTCCGCGCCACCGGGGCGGACATCCTTCTGGGCAACACCTACCACCTGATGCTGCGCCCGACTGCAGAGCGCATCGACCGCCTTGGCGGCCTGCACACTTTCATGAACTGGCAGCGCCCGATCCTGACCGACAGCGGCGGCTTCCAGGTGATGAGCCTCGCGCAACTGCGCAAGATGTCGGAAGAGGGCGTACGTTTCAAATCTCATATCGACGGCTCGGATCATATGCTGACGCCGGAACGCAGCATGGAAATCCAGCGGCTTCTGGGTTCCGACATCGTTATGTGTTTCGACGAATGCACGCCGTTTCCCGCCGAGGAAAAGACCGCCCGCGACAGCATGCGCCTGTCGATGCGTTGGGCCGAGCGTTCGCGCAACGCCTTCGGCGACCGCCCGGGACACGCGCTGTTCGGCATCCAGCAGGGCAGCGTCTTCCGCGACCAGCGCGAGGAAAGCGCCGAAAAACTGAAGACAATCGGCTTTGACGGCTATGCCGTCGGCGGTCTTGCCGTAGGTGAAGGGCAAGCGGCGATGTTCGAGGTGCTCGATTACGCCCCCGCCATGCTGCCCGCCGACAAGCCCCGCTACCTGATGGGCGTTGGCAAGCCCGACGATATCGTCGGCGCGGTCAAGCGCGGCATCGACATGATGGATTGCGTGCTGCCCTCGCGCTCTGGCCGGACCGGCCAGGTCTTCACCCGCCGCGGTGTGCTCAACATCAAGAACGCCCGACATCAGGACGATCCGCGCCCGCTCGATACCGATTGCACCTGTCCCGCCTGCCGCTCCTATTCCCGCGCCTACCTGCATCATGTCTTCCGCGCGCAGGAAATCATCAGCTCGATGCTGCTCACTTGGCATAATCTGCAGTACTATCAAGACCTGATGCAGGGAATGCGGGACGCCATCGCCGAGGGCCGCTTCGCTGCCTTCGAAGCGGCATTCCACGCGCAGCGCGCCGAGGGCGACATCGCGCAACTTTAGCTCAGCGATAGCGCCTTCCGAGGATAGCGCCCGGTCAGAGACCAATCCCGCCGATGCGCCGCCACGGCCCGCAGATGGTCGACATGATCGCCCAGATAATCGTCGAACCAGCAGTGGAGCCCGATCCGTGGCAGCAGCGCATTGCGCGTCTGGGTTATCATCACACGGCAGTGGTCATTTTCGGGGTCTTCAAGCCGGACCTCATCGGTTCCGTCTACAAGTGACCGGTTCGACGGATCGACCTCGCCCGAAAGTAGTATTCCGCGCGGCGAAACGGTTCCTCTACGAGATAGGTGATGGTCATGAGATGAAAGAAACCGTTGCCATGGGCATAGCGCAGTTCGAAACTGGCGGGATCCTCGGGGTCCGGCTGACAGTCGATCAGCAGCCGATGCGCTGCAGCGGGCAAGGTCCGCGTTCGCCGGAGGGCATCACCGTTCATTCCCTTGCACGCGCACCAATTCCGGCGCTTCGGCTTGCAACAGTCCCAGCGCCTGATCGCAGCCTAAC
>JAGXFH010000072.1 GCA_024637315.1 Brevirhabdus sp. | reverse complement strand
GAGATATGAAGTCGATTTGTGACCGCTTGAATAGCACACCCAGGAAGTGCCTCAGATGGCGAACCCCGACTGAGGCCTTTAGGGAAGAACTGATGAAACTGAGATAGCGGAAACTGTCGCAACGACCCTTGAGATTCCACGAAGCGCGACGCCCGAACAGGCGCCGCCGTGGTCGAGCGACACCATCATCCCCGAGGCTTAAGCCAACTACTATGCGCAGCGCGACGCGCTCGATATGGTCGCGTAAAGTGGAGCAAATGGTCTCCGGTGAAACCGGCGCGGTTCATTAACAATCAACTCAGACCATTCGATGGGGGGTAGTCCACCCAGGCTATTTTAGGCGATCCTGGCGTCGGGTAGGGACTAAAGATGCCGATTGGGCTTCTGCGGGCCATAAATCTGACAAACTGGTCCTATTGATCTGGCATGCGAAACATTCATTGAAACCTTCTGGTCATTATGAAGCCATCAGACATATCCTTTATGATGGGCGCTTCTGTTGATGCCCTTTTGGTAAGATCAGAGCCCAGTATGCCGCCCTTGGCAGGCAATGGCTGGATTTAAAAGTTGTGTATTTATTGAGAGAGGTTTTTTTGTCAGACGCTGGTATTAAGAAAATCCGCATCGCCGTGGTGGGCCTCGGAAAGATGGGCCTGTCGCATTTCGCGCTGGTCAATGCTCATCCCGATACCGAAACGCTGGCCTGTGACGCCACCGGCTTTCTGGTGGATGTGCTGCGCAAGAACCTGCCCGAGACGAAGATCTACACGAAATACGAGGAGCTTCTGCAGAAAGAGGCGCTGGACGCGGTCGTGATCGCGACGCCGTCGCGTATGCATGCTCCAATGGTGCGTGCCGCGCTTGACCGCGGTATCCACGTTTTCTGCGAAAAGCCGTTTTGCCTGGACTGGCGCGAAGCCGAGGAACTGGCGGGGATTGCTGAAGAGCGGGGGCTGGTCAATCAGGTCGGCTATCACTACCGCTATGTCGGCGCCTTCCGGCGGATGAAGGAAATCCTTGACGCCGGTGCGCTTGGCCGCGTCACCCACGTTCTGGCCGAAGCCTACGGTCCGGTGATCCTGCGGCCCAAGCGGCAGAGCTGGCGGTCGCAGAAGGCAGAAGGTGGCGGCTGCCTTTATGACTATGCCGCGCATCCGCTCAACCTGCTGAACTGGGTCTTCGGGGCACCCGGGCAGGTGGCCGGATCGGTCCTGAACCCGGTCTTTTCCGCCGAGATCGATGACGAGGTGTTTTCGACGCTGCGCTTCACCGACGGGCCGACGGCGCTTTTGTCGGTCAACTGGTCCGACGATTCGCACCGCAAGATGACAACGAAGATTTCCATGATCGGCACCAACGGGCGGATCAACGTCGATCGCCAGGAATGCCAGTTGTATCTGCGCGAGCCGGTCGCGGCGCTGAAGGGCGCGCGCAAGGGCTGGAATGTGCAATACACCACCGAACTGACCGAGGACCCCTGGTTCTACCTTCGCGGCGAGGAGTATTCCGCACAGATCGCCGATTTCATCGAAGCGGTGCGCGATGGCAAGCCACACGCTGCCGAAAACTCCTTCCGATCGGCGGCCATGACCGACCAGACCATCGACATGATCATCCGCGATGCCGCGGGCGAGGCCATGTCGGGACCCGCAACACCGCTGAAAGCCACCGCGCAGCGCCGCGGCTGGTTCGGCCGGGCCAAGGCGTGAGGGGGATGACAATGGATCAGCTTCTGTTCGGCGACAATCAGTTCTTCGGCATCAATCACATGTCCGAGGAAAAGGCCCGCGCCCAGGCGATGCGCTTTCAGGACACCTCGGCGATCATGGCGGTGCTGGATGCCGCCTATGACGAGGGTATCCGCACCTTCATGTGCACCACCCATGACCGGATCGGGGCGGTCTGCGACGTGGTGCGCGCCAATCCCGGCCGCTACGAGGGGTTCCAGTTCTATCCCTGCATGCCTTATGCCCACAAATACGCCAATGCGGTCACCGACCACGGCATGATGGGGGCGGTCACCCATTTCATGCCCGAGGGCGGAATGTTCAAGACCATGCTGCGCTCGGGCGCGGCGCTGGCGACCAAGGATGCCGACGGCATCGCCAAGGTGCTGATCGATGCCGAGATGAAGATGTTCTCGGGTCTCACGACGCCGGTCATCTTCATGCAGAATGTCTTTGCCGACCTGCTTCTGGGCATGGGATTCACCCGCGCCTTCCGGGTCTTTCATGACCATGTGGTGGAGAAATACGGGGCCGAGCCCGGCTATATCACGATGAACCTGCCGATGATGGCCGAAGCGCTGCAGCGCGAAGGCATCAGGAACCCGATCATCTGTTCGAACATCAACAAGATCGGGTTCCGGATGTGTGGCGGCCTCGACCGCTACCGCGAGGTGCTGGCCTCGGGTCGGATACGGGCGATCGCCATGTCGGTCTATGCTTCGGGGGCGATCCCGCCGCGCGAGGCGATCGAATGGATCGCCGATCTGCCCGGGGTCGAGGCCATTGTTTTCGGCGCCTCGAGCCGCGGCAATATACGGGGGACGCGCGAACTGGTCGATGAGTTTATGGGAGCGGCATGACAGCCATGGCAGACGGTTCAATCACCTCGGCGCAGAACACGAGCATGAGCAAGGACAGAAACTGGCGCAAGGTGCCGCTTCTGAATGCCTTCGTCCATGACGTGACCATGGAAGAGGTGGTGCGCGACTTTGACGAGGGGCTGATGCTGACCCTGCATGTCGACATGATCATGAAGCTGCAGCAGGATCGTGATTTCTACGATATCATTGATCAGTTCGATGTCATCACCTGTGATAGCCAGATCATGTATTTCGCCACCAGGTTCCTGGGCACCCCGGTGCAGGAACGGGTGTCGGGGTCGGATTATTTCCCGAAGTTCTACATGCATCACAAGGACAACCCGGACGTGACCGTGTTCCTCTGCGGCGGCAAGCCCGGCATCGCCGATCTGGCCGCCGATCGGATCAACGAGAAGGTCGGCCGGAAAATGATCGTGGGCACCGATGCGCCGCCCTTTGACTTCGAAACCCGCGAGGGCGAGATCGACCGCATGATCGAGGCGATCAACGCCAGCTGAGCAACCGTCTGCCTGGTGGGTCTGGGGGGCGGACGGCAGGAGAAGTTCGTCGTCAAGTATCGCGACCAGATGCCGAACGTACGCCTGTGGCTGCCCTTGGGGGGTACGATAGACTATGAAAGCGGCACCTTCGCGCGACCGCCGGCCTGGATCACCGAATGGGGGTTCGAGTGGCTCTACCGGCTCTTGAAGGAACCCCGCGCCCGGTTTCACCGCTACGTGGTCCATGAGCCGCCCTTCGTCTGGGCGGTTCTGAAGCAGAAGCTGGGGCTTTACCGTGATCCGTTTGGGGGGTGAGGCGATGCTTGGGGTCTTCGGATGATTGACACTGCCAGACTGCGTTGGGCCTTTTGGCGTCTCCTTCGGGGGCACGGTGATATCCTTCTCGACCAAGCTGATAGGCAATGGGAGCTTTCCCCCGCCGAACGGTCTTCCAGCCGACCGGCGCTCTATCCGGAAGGCGATCTGGACAAGGTGCGCACACTGGCGCCACTGCGCTCCCTGGACCGCGAAAAGCTCTTCATTGCCGGGGGCGAGATGACCCACGATGCAACGCGTGCATTCGAGTTTTCCGATGTAGCCATCTCTGGTGCGTATCTTTATCAGAACCGAGCGCGCGCGCGCTACGGCTCATACCAGCGGTGGTTTGAGAGTTGGGGAGGGATTGAAAGGCAGGATCTGGAGGCCGCCAACCTCGTCACCTGCCGGGTTGGCAGCGACTTTTTCGGCCATTTTCTGTGGGATAATCTTCCGATGGAATTGCTGCCGGGGCCGGAGGAAAACCCGATAACGCTTCATGCTAAACCACGCTGGCACGAAGATGACTATCGCCGACTTCTGTCGATGCCGAAACCGCCGACGGTCAAATACGGGCGTGTGAAAAAGCTGACACTCTATGCCGACTACGGCCAGACCGTGCTCCGGGAGAAGCGCTATAGAATACTCAGAGCCCGGCTGCGCCAGGCGCTACCTGAATTCGCGACCGGCCGGACAAATCCTGGTGTCTTCATCACCCGCGGCAACACCGGCGAACGGCGAAATCTTCTGAACGAAGACGAAATCTCGGCCCTGCTGCAGCGCAAAGGTTTCACGGTCATCAATCCCGACAGGATGAGCGGCGAAGAAATCGTACGGCAAACCATGGATGCGCGGATCGTTATCGGAGTCGACGGCAGCCATATCTCCCATACGCTTTACACGGTTTCGGAGGATGGAGTGTTTCTGATTCTGCAACCCCCGGACCGTTTCAGTATGGTATACAAAGAATTTACAGATCGGCTTGGTATCTCCTATGCTTTCATTGTTGGTGATGCTGTGGAGAATGGCTTTCTAATAGATACCAATAATTTGGAGCGCCTGCTGGAACGGCTTTGATACCGGCAGGGACAGGGATTTGAGATGTCTGCCACTGACATAAGGCTAGCCACATTATCTCTTCGCGAAAGGATCGCGATGTCAGGCAAAGATGCACTTCCACACATGGCATCCAACTGGAAACGCGTGAAGTTTGTCGAGGCGAAATCCCTCGACATGGCGCTGGTGACGGAGCTACTCGATGAATGCGCCGCGGTGAACCAATGGGCCAATTTCGGGCCGCTTTACCGCCGCCTGACAGAGGAATACGCGGACCACATGTCGCTGGGGCCGGATCTGGCGCTGACGCCCTGCGCCAATGCCGGTATCGCGCTTGAAATGGTGGCACGCACGCTGGCGGCCAAGGCCAGCAGGCCGCAGCTGCGCTGGATTGGCTCGGCCTTCAGCTTCAAGAATCTGGGCCGGGGATATTTCACCGACATGCATATCCTGGACTGCGACGATCAGGGCCTTCTGGACCTCGCGGCGCTGGAGGCCGTGCCGTCCGATGCTTATGACGGTGTGATTGTCACCAACCCGTTCGGGATGGCCCGCGATTTCGACCGATTCATCCGCTTTGCCGAGGCGACCGGCAAGAAACTGGTGATCGACAATGCCGCCGGCATGGATCGCAGCATTCCGCCCTGGCCCTGGCAGGTCTTCAGCCTGCATCACACCAAGCCCTACGGCTTCGGAGAGGGCGGGCTTGTGTTGTCTCCGACAGCGGCACAGGAGTTCCTGCGGCTGCTGATCAATTACGACCGGATCCCCGACGCGCCGGCCTACTGGCTGAACAACGGCAAGATCTCTGATGTTGCCTGCGCCTTCCTGATTGCGCGCCTGCGGACCGCCGGCACCTGGGAACAGGGCTATCTGGAGCAGCGCGAACGGATCAATGCGCTGTTCATGGCCGCGGGGGCTGCCCCGTTGCTGCCGGTCGAGGGGGCGCCGCCGGGCAACAGCCTGCCGATGCTGCTTGGCGGGGCGATCGATGAAGACCGGCTGGGCCAGGCCGTCCTGAATGTCGATATTGCCCGTCAATACGCGCCACTGGCCCCGCTGCCGCGGGCAGGCGGGATTTACCGGCAGGTGATCAACTACCCCGTCCACCCGGATTTGAAGGCCCTGTCTGATCCCCATATTTCGCAGGATATCGAGACGCTGCTTAAGAGCCGGTCACAGACCTAAATACTCTAGATCGCAATTACATATGAATAAATACAGTATTTTATCACCGTTCATCGCTCTGCTCGTTACAGGTTTGGGTGCCGCATTTTCCTACTGGGTGCTCGGCCCGCAGGTTGGCATTGACGATGCCAACATCACGCAGGTCTATGCGCGCAACATCGCTGCGGGCCATGGCTATGTCTACAATATCGGCGGCGAGCGGGTCGAGGGCTCGACCTCGCTTTTATGGACGCTGATCAACGCGGCGGCGTTCCGGATATCGGCGGCCCCAGAAGCTTTGCTGGCGGTCCTGTGCCTGGCCCTGACATGGCTTGCGATCTTCTGTGCGCTGCAGATCGCGCGCGGGCTGATGCCCGATGCGGGCCCGGCGGTACCGGCGTTTACCGGGGCGGCTTTTCTGGTCTTTCCGGGCTTCTTCGGCTGGATGGTCTGGTCGCTGATGGACATCACCTTGTGGGTAACTTTGATCGCGCTGACGGTCCTGGTCCTGCACCGTCTGGACACGGAGTTGGAGCGGCCCCGGTCCGGGCAATGGCTGCTGCTGGCGGCCCTGGCCGCAGCGCTGCCGGTCACCCGGCCCGAGGGCATCGTGCTGACAACTGCCCTGGCGGGGTTCTATATCCTGCGCGGGATCCTGTCCGGCGGACCCGGTCTGCGCATCGGTCTCGTCGTCGGCCTGTTCGGCATCGCGATGACCGGGCTCGCGACCGCCTGGCGACTGAGCTATTTCGGCTATCCGTTTCCCAACACCTTCTACGCCAAGACCTCGACGGATATCCCGGCGCAGTTGGAACAGGGCGCAAGATATCTGCTGTCCTACTTTCAAGACCCGCCGAACGTCCTGTTCTTCGCCTTTTTCTGCACCGCGGGCGCCCTTGTCCTGACCCGCGGGACCGCCGCGCAGCGGGCCTATCTGTGGCTGGCGCTGTATCTGGTTGCGGGCGGCACGCTGATCTATGCGGCGCTTGGCGGGGATCATTTCGGATCGCACCGGTTCTTCATCTACTTCCTGCCACTGGGGCTGCCGCTGATCGTCCCGGCCCTTGTCGGGATCGTCCGGGGCGGGGCTGTCGCACGGCCCGACTTCGGGGCGTTGCCGGCGCTCTTTCTGGGGTTTGCGTTTGCCGTTATCGGCGTTGCCGAGACGGCGCGGTTCATCCAGACCAACGGCAACCTGCGCATCGAGTTTGCCATTGCCGATGCTGGACGGGAGCTGGGGCGAAAGCTGAACGCCCTGCCTGGTGCGCCGGTCGTGGGCGTGATTGCCGCGGGCGGCATCCGGATGACCTATGCCGGCGAAGTGCAGGATCTCCTGGGACTGAACTGGACCACTGTCGCCCACGCGCCGGATGATGCCCGGATCGCCAAGGTTCCCAATCACACCGGCTTCAACAGCGATGTCTTCTGGCAGATCCCGCCGGATGTGTTTCCGATCTTTCCCTCAACCGGGATCTGTCCGGAGAGTTGGCAACCGCTGGAAGGGTTCAAGGACAAGGTCACGGACCAGATCACCCGGAGCGATGCGTTCCGCGACCACTACGAGCTGATCTGCCACGAGGGCGACGCCTTCTATGCCAGCCGCGAATACCTGGCGCGGGCCTGGGATGGCCGGCCCGATCTGCCCTATCGCCGGGTCGGCGCCGGGGAATGAGCGGTCCGGCTACCAGGACTAGGACTGAACACCTAGTTCCCCCTGACGTTTGACGGCGGCAAGCGGCTGCGAAAGCAGGTCTCAGGTCCGACCCGGACAACCGGTGATATATCGGTCAGCCCGACTTCTCGCAAGAATCGTCGCATCGCGGACCGGGTAGGATAGACCGGCTGTGCCGTAGTGAACGCACCCCGTCCGGTAACAATCCGGCGGCCGAGAACCATGTAACTCAGCGTATTAGTGACTGTGGTTGCATAGGCCTTTGCCTGTCCCGGCCGACGCAGAGCCCTTCCCAGCGCACGCCGCGCATAGACGCCGAGCGTGTTGCCAATAATGATCAGCTCGCCGCCTGGTCGCAGCACTCGCGCGATCTCGGCAAGAGCCGGTTTAAGATCAAAATACTGATGCGCCGTGACGCAGAGAATCAGATCCGCCGTGTTATCCTTGAAGGGTAGCGCCTCGGCTACGCCTTGGCGTACATCGGGCGGCGCGAGGCCTTCGCGCTCGCAGAAGACCGCACCAAGCTGAGCATAAGCCTCGACCGGCTCAACGCCCCGCGCCTGCCCCCCTGCCGCCAGGATCGACATCAGGTTCATCCCCGCTCCCGATCCGATCTCCAGAACCGAGCGATCCTTGAGGGTGCGCAACGACAGATACGGGGCAGCGCCTTCGAAGGGCAGCGACCGATCGCGATCCAGCCAGAATCGGTATTCCCGGCAGGAATCGGCGGTGCAGATTCCCAGCCCGGTCAGCGCGCCGCTTTCCGCGATCCAGCCAAGCACGCGGGCGGCATCCCGCGCGGCATCGGAGAAGCCCTCCGAGCCCCGCGCCAGGCCCTTGGCCTGCATGAGGCGGATCAACTCGTCCGATCCCTCGCCCAGAAGATACGTCCGCGCCTCGGCCAGTTGCCCCTCGTCGAATCTCATTCGACGCGCCTCAGCACCGCAAGATTGCGCACCTCGTCCGCGACGATCACCTCGAAGGCGTCGGAAAAGGCAGTGTTGCCCAGGTTCCCGGTCGTGACCCAAGCGGCGATCCCACTCCAGTCCGCGATATAGTCGACCGGGCTTTCCAGCACGTAGTTCAGCACATTGCCCTCTTCGATCAGCGCCTGCAGCGCCTCGGGGTTGACCTTGCCGTCCAGGTTGATGGTCCGGTCATGCCAATATCCCAGCGTACCAGTCTGCACCGCGCCGACCCATGTCTCTTCCGCGACATTCTGCGTGACCCAGTCGACGACCTGGAAATGGCCCTGCTCGCGCACGCCGGGGATCAGCGCGCGCCCCAGAAGTACGATCGACAGCGCGATCCCGGCAAGTCCCAGAAGTCGCAGCAGCGATTCGAACCGAACCGGCGCCAGCCGCTGTACCAGACCGATCAGGACATAAACCGTTGCCGTGATCAGCAAGGGCGCGAGCGGTGAGAGATAGCGGCTGAGAAACCAGGCCGCGCCGAAGCTGAAGCCGTAGTAGGCGCACATCGCCAGCCCAAAGAGCCCATAGGCGGCGATGACGTAGCGAGCAGGACCGCCGCGCTGCCAGGCGCCGATGAAAAAGGCAAGCAGGATCGCGAGAATCACCGCCACGGCCAGCACCATGAAAACGGGCTGGGTCTGCAGCGCACCCGGCACCGGCAGCATCGGGAAGACATATTCGAACAGGATCGCGGGCAAGAGGTCGGCGTTCTTGGCAAACCCGCCGCTCATCGCCTGTGCGGTGCCGCTGATCGGCACGATGGATCCAAAATTCACATAGTTGCTGATCAGCCAGGGCGCGGCCAGAAGCAAGCTGAGCAGCCCCGGCGGCACCAGGTCGACCATCACCCTCAACAGGCTCTGACGCTGAACAAAAAGGCCGTGCAGCCCCCAGACCGCGAAGATCGCCGTCACCAGGAAAGCGCCGTCGTTACGGGCAAGGAAGGTGATCCCGCAGGCCGCGCCCAGGATCATCCGGTCGGCAAGGCCGGCCTTTTCCGCGCGCGCCAAGACCCGGCCGAAAAGCACAAGCGTCAGTGTCAGAGCAACCGTGTAAAGCCCGGTTTCCAGCCCGTTCATCGTGTGTAACAGCAAGAGCGGCGCGAGATACCAGAGCGCCGCCACGAACCAGGGCCAGAGCGGCGAGGGGTCCAGCGGGCGCAGCAGCAACCGCGCCAGCGCGCGGACCGAAAAGATCCCCGCCACCGAGATCGCGACGAGGATAAGATGCACCCCGACCAGCCCCGCGACCTTGTCCCCGCCGGTCAGAAGATAGGGCACCGTAAACAGGAACGTCGCCAGGGGCTGCACGCCATTGCTGGGGATCGCCCCTTCGGAGACCGACATGCCAAGCCCGATCGCCATGTTGCGCGCAATCGTCAGCATCAGATAGCCGTCCTCGGTCATGAAGAACTGACTTAGCGCCGGCTGCCCGAGCACGATCGGGTAAAGCCGGTAGGCCGTACCGAGGATCAGCGTTGCGATGATGATCCGAAAAACGGTTCTTTCAGAAAGGAAATTCATATCCGTGGCCCGATATCTCTGATGCCTGTCTTCAATGCCATGCTCCTAGCCCAAAAGCCGCCTGTGCAGAAGCGCAGCTGGAGCCGCAGCTACGAAATCGTCCGAAAAATCTGCTGCTGGCCATTTTCATATCCCCACCAGCCGCAGCCGGAAGCGCGGCAGCGGATCATAGCGCCCCATCCCGATCCGGGGCAGCGCCTGTTCCGGGTCGCCCGCTCGGACCAGCCGGTCTTCAAGGATCGTCGCCGAGGCGAAGCCAAGATCGGCCAGTATCGCCATCAGGTCAGGCGTGTAATTGCCGTTCGGATAGGCGAAATGGCGGATCGGCTGACCGGTCCAGCCCTGCAGCAACTCGCGTGACCGGGCGATGCTGGCGCGGGCCTCTGGCAAGGAGATCTGGTCCAAGAGCTCGTGCCCGTGACTATGCGCGCCGATGGTCACATGCGGGCTTGCGGCAAGCTCTTTCAACTGCTGCAGCGTCATCGGTTGCAAGGGGGTGATCGCTTGGGCAACGGGTCCGGCCTGCGCGACGATATCATCCGCCAGCCGGTCATGCTCTGCCGGTGGGGCAGCTTTCAGCGCCTCAAGGATCGGGCCGATCTGCGACCAGCGCGGCTTGCCGCGACCGGGGCCGACCGTCCAAGCGCCCAGCCCCTCTGCGCTCATATCGATCCGGGTTGTGCCGGTGCCCTGCAGCGCGTTCATCACCCGGTCGAACCAGTAGGGAATGCCGGTCTCGATCTGGGCCGTGGCGACATAGATGGTGACCGGCAGGTCTTCGGCGGCAATGACCGGCAGCAGGTGATCGTAAAGCCCCCGTTCGCCATCGTCGAAGGTCAGAACCAGGCGCGGCCGCGCGCCAGCGGATGCCGGGGCAAGGGCTGCATCCAGAGAGACGATATCGTAGCCCTCGCGCAGCGCATCGATCTGGGCGCGGAAATCGCTCAGGCGCAGCACGATCCAGGCGTCGAGCGGTTCGGCATCGGGGCGCAGCGTGTGATAGCAGAGGATCGTGGCCGGATCGCCGGCAAGCGCGCGCATCCGCAACAGCCCGTAGAGGGGCGGCGCGGTCAGCCCGCGCAGGGCCAACTGCTTAAGCGCCGCTTTCATTGATGCCTTCCCCGGCAAAGAG
>JAGXFH010000071.1 GCA_024637315.1 Brevirhabdus sp. | reverse complement strand
CTGTCCTTTATTGGGTCGGCGACGGCTACGATGCCCGCAAGTGCCCCATCGACCGCGATGAACATCGCCGTCTTGCCCTCCATGCGCAGGGTATCGGCGCTTGCTTCGGCCTCGGTCGTATCCAGGCTCATTTGCTGCATCATCGCGGCATTGCCGAGTGCGACCGCGCGTCCGCCAATCTTTCCGCGCACACCCTTGCCGGTGACGGCCTCGAAGTCAGTGGCCTCTCGCCGCGCTGCGCCGACCGCTTCGGCTCCTTCTACGATCGCTTCGGCCAGAGGATGTTCAGACCCGCGTTCCAGAGCCGCGGCCAAAGACAGCAAGTCTGCCTCGGAAATATCCCCCAGCACCAGCGTGTCGGTCAGCTTCGGCTTGCCCATCGTCAGCGTGCCGGTCTTATCAACGATCAGCGTATCAACGTCTGCCATGCGCTCCAGCGCCTCTGCATCCTTGATCAATACGCCCGCTTGCGCGCCTCGTCCGGCAGCAGTGGTAATGGAGATTGGTGTCGCAAGTCCAAGCGCGCAGGGGCAAGCAATAATCAGCACAGAGACGGCTGATGCGATCGCAAAAACCAGTGCAGGTTCGGGTCCAAAGATCATCCACGCAACGAAAGCAAAGATCGCGATACCTACGACCGTCGGCACGAAAATGGCCGAGACCCGATCCGCCAGTCCCTGAATGGGAGCACGTGATCGCCGGGCGTTCGATACCATGGTCACAATCTGCGCCAGCACGGTATCAGCGCCGACCTTGCCCGCTTCGATCACGAGGCTGCCGTTCTTGTTGATTGTGGCACCGGTCACTGCGTCCCCGGGGCCTTTCTCGACTGGCATCGACTCGCCTGTAAGCATGCTTTCGTCCAGCGACGACCGCCCTTCGATCACTGTTCCGTCCACCGGAACCGCGTCGCCGGGGCGCACGCGCAACCTGTCGCCCTCCATAATGTTTTCCAACGGCGCGTCGTATTCATTTCCATCCGGCAAGATACGCCGCGCGGTTTTGGGCGCGAGATCGAGAAGCGCGCGGATCGCGTCTCCTGTGCGTTCACGCGCGCGCAGTTCCAGCACCTGACCCACAAATACCAGTGCTATGATCACCACCGCCGCTTCGAAATATGTGCCGACTCCATGGCCCATGCGATATTGTTCCGGAAAGAGGCCCGGCAGGAAGGTCGCAAAGATCGAATAGAGATAGGCCGCACCAACGCCAAGACTGATGAGTGTCCACATGTTGGGCGAGTGGTTCACAACCGAATCCCACCCCCGTTTGAAGAACGGCAATGCTGCCCAGAGCACGATGGGCGTGGCCAGCACAAACTCAAGGTAGCTGGCCATCTGATGCCCGATCCAGTCGCGCACTGGCAATCCGACCAACCCGCCCATGGTCAAGACGATCAGGGGCACTGCTGCACCAGCCGAGATCCACATACGGCGGGTAAAGTCGGTCAGCTCCTCGCTGGGCTCATCCGTAGGAACCATCGGTTCCAGCGCCATGCCGCAGATCGGGCAGGCACCGGGCGCGTCGCGGATGATTTCAGGATGCATCGGGCAGGTATATTGGACGTCCGCAGGCGCTACCTTTGGGCGCTCAGCGCTTCGGCCGGTTGCATAGAACCACGGGTCATCTTTGAATTTGGTCTGGCATTTCTCGGAGCAGAAATGGAAGGTCTCGCCTCCGAACGCCGCGTGGCGCCCATCGGGCTTGACCGCGACCGTCATCCCGCAGACCGGGTCCTTTGCCGTCTCGGCTCCCGTCGGAATGCCGGGCGCGGCGTGATGATGATCGTGGTCCATGATGTGGCAACCTTTGTGATTCTGTCGTAGTTTCACGCCTCCAGTGACTGGAAGCTCAAGTTAATTTTGATGGAAGCTTGCAGCGCCTTCCCTGACAGGATTGCGCGCGAGGAACACCCACATAAACAGGAACACCAGCGCCATGCCGACGAGGCCGATCACGACGATCAGCGAGTCGGACTGCCATTTCATAGTCGCGAAGGCGGCCAGCACCACGGCATCGAGCACGATGGCTGTCAGCAGCACCCAGCCACGTGCGCCGATCTCCTCGCGGAGATGCCGGAACACGCCCAAATGGATGATGATGTCCATCACCAGGTAGAAGATCGCCCCAAGCGAAGCGATGCGGCTGAGGTCGAAGAAGACCGTCAAGAAGCCCGCGATCACGACGGTGTAGACGAGCGTGTGGTCCTTAATTGTGCCCGGCATTCCGAAATGACTGTGGGGGATCATATTCATATCGGTCAGCATCGCCAGCATGCGCGACACCGCGAACACGCTGGCGATCAGACCCGACGCCGTCGCGACCAGCGCCAGCGCCACCGTCAGGTAGAAGCCGGTCTGTCCGAGGGCGGGCTGGGCGGCTTCTGCCAGCGCGTAGTCCTTCGCCGCCACGATGCGATCGAGCGGCAGGCTGGAGCCGACCGCGAAGGCGACAAGCAGATAGACGACCACGCAGATTGCAATGGACAGAATGATCGCCCGGCCGACATTGCGGTGCGGGTCGGTAACCTCTGCGCCGCTGTTCGTGATCGTCGTGAAGCCCTTGAAGGCCAGGATCGACAGCGCGACCGATGCCACGAAGCCGGTGGCGCCCGCATCTCCACCGGAGGCCTCGAACGACAGACCGCTGGCCCAAAGCGCGGAAACGCCGAATAGCGCGATGCCGCCCACCTTCAGCACCGCCATGACGATGGAAACCAACCCGACCGAGCGGGTGCCCGAGGCGTTCACGAGATAGGCGAAGACGATCAGCCCGACGCCGAGAGCCGGAACGAGAATGTTGTCGGCATCGCCGCCGAAGGCCCGGAGGGTATAGGTGCCGAAGGTGCGGGCGACGAGACTTTCGTTGATGACCATCGACAGCGCCATAAGAAGCGATGCGCCTGCCGCCACTGTCGTCGGCCCATAGGCCTTCTTCAGGATCATCGCGATGCCGCCCGCAGACGGATAGGCGTTCGACATCTTGATATAGGAGTAGGCACTGAACGCGGTCACGATGGCACCGACGACGAACGAGAGCGGAAAGAGCGGTCCGGCGAGTTCCGCGATCTGCCCGGTCAGCGCGAAGATGCCCGCGCCGATCATGACACCGGTGCCCATGGCCACTGCGCCGGGCAATGTGATGCTGTTTTTCTTGTAGGCGTCCGCCATCAGAATTCCTTTGGGGTTTTGCGTCGGGTGGCTATCCAGAGCAGTGGCAATCCGGTAACCAGACCGAGGCCAAGCACCGCCCATGTCGCCCGCCCGAGGTCCCCGCTGACCGCCTCCCCACCGAAATGGGCGAGCAGGAAGCTCGCCGGAACGATGCCAGCCAGTGTCGCAAGCGCGAAGCGCCAGGCGTGCAGTCGGCTTAGACCCGCCGCGTAACTGATCATGTCGAAGGACACGAAAGGCATAAGGCGGCTCGCAAAGACCGTAATCGTCAAAGCGGTTTGCGAGCCGAGCAGACCGGCATCGACCCGATCACCCAACATCCGCCGCAAGACATCTTGCCCCAGAATACGCGCGAGCCCGAACGCGATCAGCGCTCCGAGTTCGGCGCCGATTACGACCTGCACCGTCCCCCAGAGATGTCCGTAGGCAGCGCCAGCGGCCAGTGCGATCGGCGCGCTCGGGATCGGGCTCGCCACGACCGCGACCGTCATCAGCGTGACGATCACGACAGGACCCCAAATACCTGCGCCCGCTACCAGCATATCGAGACGCTCGGCGTCCATTAGCCCGCGTGCCTTTGTAAACACTGAAGGTGCGAACTGCCACACGGCGAGCAGAGCGACCCCGAGGATCGCCAGCCCTGCGAGGATGGCGGCGCGCAGGCCCACCTCAGATCGCCTCGACGGCCTTCGTCAGAAGGTCGCGGACCTCGCCCGCGACGGCCGTCAGGTCAGCATTTTCGATAGCCTGCATCGACGCCACCGGGTCGACGGCGCTAACTTCAACACCGCCCTCGACCTCGCGCAGGATGACGTTGCAAGGTAGCATCGCGCCGACCCGCGGTTCTATCCCGATGGCAGAGTAGGCCATTTTCGGGTTGCAGGCACCAAGTATGCGATAGGACGGCATCTCGACATCAAGCTTCTTTTTCATCGTCGTCTTTACGTCGATTTCGGTCAGTATACCAAAACCATGGTCCGCAAGGGCGCTTCGGGTTCGGGCGTCGATCTCGTCGAATGAGCTGTCATTGAACATGCGATTAATTGTGTAACTCACGAACGTGCACTCCTTTATTGGCATGGCAGACGCGGAACCGGGAAGTCGGCACCATATAAGCACCTGGTTGGTCGTTTTAGATGTTTTTTGAAATGCATATTGCGCATCGGTATCCTGCAATTTTCTACAGCATTTTGTTAGCGCTGTATTGATCCAGATCACAACCCGAGCCCCATTCTTCGCTTATAGCTTGATGCTCAGCAGGTCGTCCGAGTTGCTGTTAATCGAACGGAGCTATGAAATGAAACTCAAGAACAGGGTATATGTCCCGGGTATAGTGGCAGCATTCAGCGTGGCAGCCACGTCGGCTATGGCACAAGTCGGAGAAATCCCGAGCCGAAACGGCTTTTATGAACATGGCCATGACATGATGTGGGGCGGCAACCAGTGGGGAGGGTTTGGAATGATTGTCGGGCCTATCTTTATGATTTTGATCGTGGTCGGGATCGTTGCGGGGATCATATACCTCCTGGGGCTTTCCGGCGCGACCGGACCCGGTTCGAAAAGTCATGCGGCGCACGACCGAGCCCTGTCGGTTCTTAAGGAACGATATGCCACAGGTGAGATCGATTCGACCGAGTTTGCCGAGCGCAAGAAGCTGCTGACTGACTGATCCACGGCGCGCCCGGTTTTGTCGCGATAGGCAAAACCGCGGCTCGGCATGAAATTTGAAAGCCGGGCCTGAGCCGCCGGTTGGGTCATTGCGCAACAACTCACACTTCGCTGCCCAAAAGGGTCTATTTTGACCACCAAATGTCGAGAATGTCGGAGGAAGAACAGAATGTAAGACTTGTTTGCATGCCGCTGGACGTGACAACCAATCCGTCGTTCAGCCATTCACCGGTGGAGGAGCCCTTGGCAGAACTATAACGAGCCTCCATCCGAAGAGCAGCCATTGGCGCAAGCGCAGCGAACCCCTACTTTGTCCCGCTGACCTACGTTTCGGCAGACAAAATGCTACGTGATGCATGAATGTCTCCTTCGACGGGCCGCACCGCAGCATGCAAGATTACTGTTGGACGTCGGCTTTGGGCCGTGTGCGAAGTACGACAAACAAGGGCGCTGAGTTGCCGTTTGCTGCTCTAAGCATCGAAGTGTGCTCTGCACAGCCAACCGGTCGCGCAATTAAGCCCGATGTTTGAGAAGATATTCTTTTAGCTGGATCTGCTTCCAACCGTGCGTCTGTGTTACGTATCTAAGATGGCGACCATTGCCACTTTTATAGGAGATTGAAATGACGAGCCCTGTAGAAAGAACTGAGAAGCTTCACAATCTGAAAGATAAAATGCGGGAAATGGAGGTGCTATTTGAGGAGATAG
>JAGXFH010000070.1 GCA_024637315.1 Brevirhabdus sp. | reverse complement strand
GATAGCCCTCTCACAGGAACTCCAAGTCCCAGTCTATGCCCTAGACAGAGAAATGGTAAAACAAAGTGGCGCTGTGTGGGGTCAGACCGAAGCCAGTATGAAGGTTTTTCGTGCCGCTTTCGAGGAATGTGCAGAATCTGTTATCGAATTGACCGCTTAGCCGAATGACTCCGATTACCTATTTTGAAGCAGTCTGGAGCCGGTGTAACGAAATAAAAGGGCTTCATGCATACCTTGATGGACAAACGACGGGTGCACTATCGCCTGATGAATTGCTGCGATCCGAGTGGGTTGCAAGGGTGAGCGCGCTTGACCTTTTTGTTCATGAACTGATTTCGCAGAAAATGGTTGAAATATTTGAAGGCAGGCGGCCTTCCTGTCCGGGATATGGAAGATTTTCTTGTTCAGCGGAGACAATTCACAGAGTGCGGGACGCCACAAGTCCGCTCGATGCGAGTTCCGCCTTCTACCTTGATGTGAAGAATAAATTGAGCCGGATAACTTTTCAATCTCCAGACGATATCGCGGATGGGGTGCGAATGATATCCTCATGCGAGTTGTGGAACGAAATTGCAGTTAGGCGCGGCGCAGAAGCGAACAACAAGACAAAAATTGCCAAGGGCCTAAAGCTGGATTTGTCACTGGTCGTTGAACGTAGGAACAAGATTGCCCACGAGGGCGACTTACAACCGACAATTCCGCGAACTCCTTGGCCGATTAGCCGAAGTGACGTCGATTTTGCAGCAACGTTGATCGAGAACATTGTGCGAGATATCGATGCAATTGTTTAGTGAGGGAAGCGTGAGTGGTCTCACGCACCGCTCCCCCGGTAGGGTGGGTGGTTTCACCCACCAATCCATCAGCTAGCCCTTGCAAGTCAGGGCGGGGTTCCCCCGCTAAACACCACCCCTTGCGTCAACCCCCACCGCGCGCCACAGCCCAAACCTGAACAAATCACTAACGAAAATTCCCAACCCCTTGATTTGAAAAGAAATGTCTTTGCGTCCACATGTGGACAAGGGGGAGTGTCAACCGGCCCGACTTTGGCTATCATCGCGCCATCATGCCCGCCCTCTGCCGCGATTGCCTGCATCAATTTCAAACCGGCCCCCGCTGCCCGGCCTGCCGCTCCCCCCGGATCGTCAGCCATCCCGAACTTTTCGACCTCACCATCGCCCACATGGATTGCGACGCCTTCTATGCCTCGGTCGAGAAACGCGACAACCCCGCCCTCCGCGACCAGCCGGTGATCATCGGCGGCGGCCGCCGCGGCGTCGTTTCCACCGCCTGCTACATCGCCCGGATCAAGGGCGTCCGCTCCGCGATGCCGATGTTCCAGGCCCTGAAACTCTGCCCCGAGGCCGTCGTCGTGAAACCCCGGATGGCCGCCTATGTCGAGGCTTCCCGCGCGATCCGCGCGATGATGGATGACCTCACCCCCTCGATCGAGCCGCTGTCGCTCGACGAGGCCTTCCTCGACCTCGCCGGCACCGCCCGCCTGCACCACGCCCCGCCCGCCGCGATGCTGGCCCGGCTGACCAAACGGATGCAGTCGGAACTTGGCCTCACCGGCTCGATCGGCCTGTCGCACAACAAGTTCCTCGCCAAGGTCGCCTCCGACCTCGACAAGCCGCGCGGCTTTTCCGTGATCGGAGCCGCCGAAACCGCCGCCTTCCTGCACGACAAGCCGGTGCGGCTGATCTGGGGCGTCGGCCAGGCCATGCAGGCCGCGCTCGACCGCGCCGGGATCCGCACCTTCGCCGATCTTCTCCGCTGGGACCGCAAGGACCTCCACGCCCGCTTCGGCGCGATGGGCGACCGACTCTGGCACCTCGCCCGCGGCCAGGACCATCGCCGCGTCTCGGCCCACGCGCCGATGAAGTCGATCTCGAATGAAACCACCTTCTTCGAGGACACGTCCGACCCCGACCTCCTTGACGGCCACATCTGGCGGCTGTCCGAAAAGGTGTCGGACCGCGCCAAGGCGCGTAACCTCGCCGGGCGGGTCGTGACACTGAAGCTGAAGCGCGCCAACCACACGCTCCTGACCCGCCGCACCAGCCTGCACGACCCGACCCAGTTCGCCGACCGGATCTACCGCACCGCCCGTGACCTCTTCGATCAGCTCGCCAATCAGGGTCCCTATCGGCTGATCGGCGTCGGCCTGTCGGATATCAGCGCCGAAACCACCGCCGACCTTACCGGCGACCTGCTTGATCCGGACGCCGCGAAACGCGGCGACGCCGAACGCGCCGCCGACAGGATCCGCGCCAAGTTCGGCCATGACGCCATCCTCAAGGGCCGGGCGCTCCGCTGATCCTTCTGTCGTTCAGTTCCATCTTCGAGACGGGCGAAGCCTGCGGCGCAAATCCTACTCAGCCGCCAGCGGAATCTCATGCGCACCGTATGCCGTCAACAGCGCCACCACCTTGGTAATCACCGCCTTGAAGGCTTCGAAATCGGCATTCGGCCGGATCGTCTTTTCATCCATGTAAAGCGCCCGGTCGATTTCGACCTGAACCACATGTTGCGCCCGGGACGGGCGGCCGTAATGCTGCGCCGTAAAGGCTCCGGCAAACGGGGCATTGCGCGCAACGGACAAGCCGACCGAGGCGAAAGCTGCCTCGACCTCTTCGACCACCTCGGAGCCTGCCGCCGCACCGAACCGGTCGCCCAGTACGACATCGGGGCGCGGCCCGCGTCCGTGACAGATCGAATCGATCGCCTCATGCGGCATCGAATGGCAATCGATCAGCACAACCTTGCCAAACCGCGCGTGGCAAGCCTCGAGCAATGCCTGCAATCGCGCATGATAGGGATGCCAATACCGCACCAACCGGTCCTCGGCCTCGCGCAGACTGAGCTTGCCGCCATAGATCGAGCGTCCGTTCGCCACCACGCGCGGCACCACGCCGAGACCTGACGTGACGCGCGGATTATGGGTAACGCGACGCACATCCTCGATCAGCGCTGGGTCCAGTTCATCCGCCGACCGGTTGAGATCGATGAACGCCCTCGGCGCGCGCGCTGCCAGCAGCGGAGCGCCGCATGACGGTGCTGCGCCGAAGATCACGTCGACGAAGGCATCCTCCGATGTCCGGATCGCCAACTCGTCCAGCACCGAGGCGCGGAGGAACGCGGCCGGATAATCGCGACCGCTATGGGGCGAGGCGAAGACCACGCTTGTGGTCCAGCTTTCAGGCATCTCAAGCCGGAATGGCACGGGTGGCGGCCTCCTGTCCTATCCGATGACTATAGGCGGATTCTTTATGTCGCCAAAAGCCCTTGAAAGCCCCTCCGACTCCTTTTATAGACCTGCGGACCGACGCGGCCTCCTCCGCGTCTTGTTCGTTTGGGTGCGCCCTAAAGAGCAGGCAGGGGTGGAAAGCGACTTTCGGGCGTATAGCTCAGCGGTAGAGCACTACGTTGACATCGTAGGGGTCACAAGTTCGAACCTTGTTACGCCCACCATCGTCCCCTAGATCGGGGGCAGAACAGTAATGGCGCCCCGCGCCGCATGAAGAGGAGAGGACCATGAAGGTCAGGAACTCGCTCCGCTCGCTCAAGAGCCGGCACCGCGACTGCCGTATCGTGCGCCGCAAGGGCCGCGTCTACGTGATCAACAAGACTCAGCGCCGGTTCAAGGCCCGTCAGGGCTGAGCCGGGCCGCTGTCCACATGTGGACAGATAGCTAACTCATTGAAATCGTTTGATTGTCAGTTTTTTCTTCACCCTTCGTTAAGCCTTTTGCAGGGCCGTACGGAGGGGGTAGACACAAGATATGGCTGCGAGCCTTCGGCACAGTCCTGCCACTTCTTGGATCTTTCGTTCAGAAATATCCTGGGGGTTCAAGCGGGCAACGCCCCCTTGCAGGCCGTCGCGCGTGAAACACGCTGCGAAATTCCCAAGCGCGTTTGACCGACGCCGAAAGCGAATGTGGCGGGCCGACCTTCGTCGCGATCAGCACGGATGGCGGATTTGCTGTTGCGCCCTGCGATGAATATGCAGCGAGGCAGGTCGTCAGGGCGTTCTTTTGTCTTCGTCGGGCATTGTGGTTGGCTTGCAAATGCGATCTCTTCGACCCAGAGATGCTGGCTTGTGCTGGCGTGCAGCGAACCGCTTGCGCCGGGGCTGGCAGGAAGCACGATCTGCAAAATCGAATATCAAACACCGGAGGAGCGACATGCAGTTTCAATTTAACACCGATGCAAATATTCAGGGTGATGATCGCCTTGCCGAAGTTGCCGAAAATACAGTTGTTTCGGGGCTTGGCCATCTGACAAGCCGTCTGACCCGAGTCGAGGTGCATCTGGCGGACGTCAACGCCGCCAAGGGTGGCCCTGATGACATTCGCTGCACCATCGAGGCCCGCCCCGAAGGTATGCAGCCACAAACCGTTACCCACTTTGATGCGAATGTCGAAGCGGCCCTGCGCGGCGGAGCGAAGAAAATCCGTGCGCTTCTGGACAGCGAATTCGGGAAGCTTGCGCAACGCTGAGGCCCGGACCCGTTCGACGCGGACATCTACCGCCCCGGGAATTCTGCGATCCGGTCCGGCCTTGGGGTCTGGCTTCGATCCGGCGTGAAGTGCCAAGCCGCAGCAGATGTTTTCGATCATCGGGACGTCTTCGATGTGGGAGGATGGTTTGCCGCTTTCGAAAGGCGTCCATGTCGTCAACCGGCCCTTGAAGGATGATTTGAAATACAGACCGTCCGTGACAGGGCAGTCGTCTTTTCGACCCCCATGTGGATTGCTGATGTCGAGCGGTTTGCGCGTTCGACGACAGGGATTGCTTTAGCTGGACTTAGCGCTCTTTGAATTTTCGGTTTATGGTGATTTCGTACGCAATGACGGGGAAAAGGATTCATGCGATCGAAATTGGGAATCATTACGCTGGGGGCGGCCATCGCGACTGCGAATTTGGGGCTGGCACAAGATTTTGAGACAAGGATCATTGCCGGGTCGGTGCAACTGGGTGGTGAGATCGTCATTTCCGTTGCGGACGGGGACAAGGTGATTCCGTCCTCCGCGACCTGCGCTGTCGAGTTGGCGGAGCCCTACGCCTCACATGTTGAAACGGTCTCGACCGAGTGCTCGGCTGTGACGCTTCAGCAGGGATTCGAGCCAATACTGGATGAAGCGGGTTACGCCATCCCCTCCGCACAGGTCCCCTACGACCTGATCGTCCTGGCCAGCGACGGCACCGAAGTTGGTCGAGTCGCGGGGATGTATCCCTATAACAATCAATTCAGCGATCTCAGGATCCTGTTAAAGGATGTCCGAAATCCGGTGGCGCCGGGCCAGAGCTTCGAAGCGGTCGTTCTGGGTGCCGGAAGACCAATAGCGGATGGCCTGCTTTGCCGCTGGAATACCTATGGTCCGGTTGCCTTCGAGTCGACCTCGCAGAATGATTGCACAGGCCGGGTCACGGCATTGCCTGCGGACGGAAGCGATGGCGACATGGACGTCGAGATCGTGAACCCGACCGATATGCATGCTGTCGGCTATGCCCTTGCCAAGATCCTGGTGAAATAGGTTCGCGGCGATGTGAGAGTCGAACGGGATGGCGGAATGCCGGTTGGTTTGTCCGTGCCGGCGGATCCGTCAAGCGCCGAAACCGTATCCAGAATCCCTCGGCGCTGCACCCCCGTCACTGTCGGCCCAGTAGAGAATCCGCCATGAGCCGGACGACGGTTTGCTGGCTCAGGAATCCGGTTACCGGCAGATCGCGGGCTTCCTGGTAGCGGCGGATCGCCCGGCGGGTATCCTTGTCGAATTCGCCGTCGACCTTGCCGGGTTTCAGGCCCAATGCCGCCAGCCGGCCCTCGATCATCGAGCGGGTCTGCTTGTTAAGCCGCAGCCCGGCTTCGACCTGACGCGCGCTGGAAGTGACCTCTTCGTTCTCGTCCTCTTCGGTCAGGTCCTCGATTCGTGCGCGGGCTTCCTCTGCAAAGGCCCCATTGGGGTTGGCCGACAGATAGCTGCGATAGGATTGCACCGTTCCCCCCGCGACGGCCTGATCCCAGGCGGTGCGATCGGCCTGCGCCGCGGCGGCCCGTTTGCGTTCCTCGTAGATCGCCAGACGGGATTGCGCGATCTCTGCATAAACCCCGTCGGGATAGCGTTTGAGATAGGAGCGCAGTCCGGGTTCGTCGCCAGCCGCCCCGGTCGCCGCCCAGTAGCTGCGATCCTCGCGCTCCAGTTCCAGCCTCCGCGCCTCGGCTTCGGCCTCCAGCTCGGCCGCGCGCCTCGCAGCCTGCGCATCCAGCCGCACGATCTGGTCTCGTGTCAGATAGCCCGTGGCCTGCTCGCCGTTGGCCGACTGCCATCGCGCGATCGCCGCCCGAGAGCCGGGGCCGAACAGCCCGTCGATCCCCCGCGGCTCCATGTCGAGGATCGACAGGTTGCGCTGCACGGCGCGCTTCTGGTCGCGGCTCAGCCGCAACCCGTCTTCGGCCAGTCGTGCCGCCCGGTTCGGTTCCGATTCGATCTCGAGGATCATCCGGGTGGCATCGGGGGCGCTGACGCCATCGGGGAATTGCCGCAGATATTCGCGGTAGGACGCGATGGTGTCTGCCGTTCGCGCCGCCCGCCAGGCAGCCGCATCGCTGGTGCCGGGCTGGGGCGGCTGCGGCCGGGTCGCGGGGCCCGCAACCGGTCTGGCCGGCGCGAAGAACCGGTAATCCTCGGGCCCGTAGCCCTGGACCAGCAGGCCCTGACGCCGCGCCGCGCGGACCGTATCGGCCATCGCCGGCAGCGGCAGAACATCCTCGGCAAAACCAGCCACTGCGCGCGCACCGCCGCGCAGGACCGTCACGCCCTGCGGCACCTCAGGCATGCCGAGGCCAAGTTTGAGGTAGGGCTGATCCGCGGCGCCGATCTCGCCATCCTCGCCGACCAGCAGCAGCGCCTTGCCGGGATGGGCCGCCAGAACCGTCATGACCGCCGACAGGGGCATCGCCGCGCGGCTCAGCCGCGCCAGATCATGTTGTGCCTCTTGATCGACGCCCAAGAGCCACGCCTCCTGGCCGGAGTGCACGAACCGGCCGGACAGGACCACCAGCACCCGCTCGGCCTCGATCGAGGCGGCGACGAAATCCTCCAGTGCGTCCTGCATCTCGTCGGCAGAGGCATCGGCCAGGCCGATGACCTCGAACCCCAGCGCCTCGATCTCATCCGTGGCGGCGGTGACATCGGCGCCGCCGCGCAGATCGCGCAGAGCGGCGTAATCCTCGTTGCCGACAATCAACGCCACGTCGGCATGCACCATCCCCGCCAACCCCAAGAGGGCCACGGTCGACATCAACAACTGTTTCATCCGACTGCTCCTTTGCCGCATCAACGGGGGCTAGCCGTCATAGTTCCGCTGGTCGTCGATCACCTTGCCGTCATTGGGCAGGGTTCCCGGCGCCACGACCTCGACATCGCCCTTCAGCTTCAACACAGCCGCGACGCTCTCTTGATATGCAATAACATCGCCGGTCTCGGCCTCGATCCGCACCGTCATCGCATCGGTATCTCCGGCGCGGGTGGCGATGACCCGCGCGCGCCGGACCTCGGGATGCCGGGCCACAAGTTCGGCCACCTGTTCGGGCCGCACGAACATGCCCTTGATCTTGGTGGTCTGATCGGCGCGGCCCATCCAGCCCGCGATCCGCATATTGGTGCGCCCGCAGGGGCTGATCCCGGCGATCGCGGCGCTCAGATCTCCGGTCGCGAAGCGGATCAGCGGATAGTCCGGATTGAGCGTGGTCACGACGACTTCGCCCACCTCGCCCGCCGCGACCGGCGTGCCGGTGCCCGGACGGACGATCTCGACGATTACGCCCTCATCAACGATCAGCCCCTCTTGTGCCGCGCTTTCATAGGCGATGTTGCCCAGATCGGCGGTCGCGTAGTTCTGCAGACACAGGATTCCGCGATCCGCGTAATCCTGCCGCAGCGACGGAAACAACGCCCCGCCGCCGACCGCCGCCTTGGTGATCCGCAGCGGCAGTCCGATCTCATTGGCCTTGTCCAGAATCACCTTCAGGTAATCCGGCGTTCCGGCATAGGCCGTGGAACCCACGTCATGCGCGGCGCGCACCTGCATTTCGGTCTGCCCGGTCCCGGCGGGCAACACCGTGGCCCCGACGGCCCGCGCACCATTCTCGAAAATCATCCCCGCCGGAGTCAGATGGTAGGAAAAGCAGTTCTGCACCACATCGCCCTTGCCGATGCCGCAGGCATGCAGGAACCGGCCCATCCGCCACCAATCCTCTGTGGTGCGCCCCGGCTCGTAGATCGGACCGGGCGACTGGAAAACGTGCTCCATCTGGTGCAGGTCACGCGTCGTGAAGCCGCCATAGGGCGGCATTGCGGCTTGCGCCGCGCCGATTCCGGACTTGCGCAGAACCGGCAGCCTGGCCAACGCCTCGGGGCTGGTGACACCGGCAGCCGAAACTCCGGCCAGATGCGCCGCCAACCCAGGTGCAGCGGCAATCGCCGTTGCAACCAGAGCGGGCAGCTTCTTGCTCAAATCCGCCGCCCGCTCATCCGCGCTGCGGGTTTCCAGCGCATCGTAGTATCCAGTCATCAGTGTTCCTTTTCCGCTGCGCCGTCCTGCGACAGAGCGTCGCCGCGACATTGTATACAATTGTCTACCATAAGGCGGGGCTTTAATCTTGCGGCGACGTCAAGTGAAGAGTGCCCGCCATGACCCATATCGCCGAAAGCCGCCAGACCAACCTCAGCGCAGAGCAGATCGACGACCGGGTCAGCTTCCACGACGAAGCCCAGGTCATGGAGGTCGATTTCACGAACCTGCACCTGTCGAGCCAGGCCGAGGTCAACGCCTTCTATGACCGGATCGAGGACCGTATCGCCGCCACCGGCGAGGATCAGTGGTTCTTCGCGGTCAACTATTTCAACAGCCGGATTGACCCCGACGCCTGGTTCGCCTTCGCCCGCCGCGGCAAAACGCTTAACATGGCGCATTCGATGGGCTCGGTGCGCTTTGACGCGTCCGAGGAAACCCGGCGGCAGATCGAGAACGCCGCCGGAACGGACGCCTTCGACCCGAACCTTCTTGCCACCCGCGACGATGCGTTCGCGCGGCTGAAATCGCTGCCCTCGCGACGCATCCACCGGATCGAGTACACGCCGAATTGTACGGTCGAAGACTTTGCCCCGCGCATCACCTTCCTGCCCGACGCGGACATCATGGATGTCGATTTCTCGGGTTTCACGTTCCACCATTCCCGCGATGTCAACGACTTCTACGACCATATCGAGGAGCGGATCAAGGAAACCGACCGGAAGTGGTATTTCCTGATCAACTACAATGGCTGCCAGATCATGCCCGAGGCCTGGGTCCATTATGCAAGGCGCGGCAAAGCCTTGAACATCGCCGCCTCGCTGGGATCGGTCCGCTACGCCACCGGGTCGGAGACCGAGGAAGAAATCCGCCAGCGGGCGCAAAGCCAGGACTTCCGCCCCAACATCCGCAATACGCGCGAAGAGGCGATCGCCCGGATCGACGAGATGAAAGCCGAGGCCGCCCACGCCGGCTAGGCCAGCCAGCGCTTTCGCCGCCGGTAGCTGCGCACATCGCGAAAGCTCTTTCGCCCTTCGTCCGAGACGCCGAGGTAGAATTCCTTCACATCCTGGTTCTCGCGCAGGCTGGCAGCCGGCCCGTCGAGAACCACACGGCCGGATTCCAGGATGTAGCCGTAATGGGCAAAACGCAAAGCCACGTTGGTGTTCTGCTCTGCCAGCAGGAAACTCACGCCCTCGTTCTCGTTCAGACTTTTCACGATCCCGAAAATCTCTTCCACCAGTTGCGGCGCCAGCCCCATCGAGGGTTCGTCGAGCAGGATCGTCTCGGGCCGGCTCATCAGGGCGCGGCCGATCGCCACCATCTGCTGTTCGCCGCCCGAGGTATAGCCGGCCTGGCTTTTGCGCCGCTCTTTGAGCCGCGGAAAGTAGCTGTAGACCAGTTCCAGATCTTTTTCGATCGCGGCCCTTCCGTCGCCCCTTGTATAGGCGCCGGTCATCAAATTCTCTTCGACGGTCAGATGCTCGAAGCAATGCCGCCCTTCCATCACCTGGATGACGCCCTTCTTGACCAGATCGGACGGGCTTGAATCCTGCACCCGCTCTCCACGATAAAGGATCGACCCCTTGGTCACTTCGCCACGCTCGGAATGCAGAAGATTGGAGATTGCTTTCAGCGTCGTCGTCTTTCCCGCGCCATTGCCGCCCAGAAGCGCTGTGATCCCGCCCTTCGGGACCGACAGGCTGACGCCCTTCAGTACCAGAATGACATGGTTGTAGATCACCTCGATATTGTTGACCTCAAGCAGCGCCGCGTCGGTCTTGGCAGTCTCTGGCATCAGGATTCTTCTTCCCAAAAATATCTAAATCCCCCGGCCGGCCGCATGCAGCCGGCCGGGGAAAATTCAGCGCATCAGTTGCACCGCTCTTCGATACCGGATTCCGCCGCATAGGCAGCCGAATCCTCCATCACCAGCGGCTCGATCACCTCTTTGTCCGATTCGATGTAATCGGTGATCTGGTTCCACTGGCCCGCGGCCGCATCCCATTGCTGGACGATGCCCAGACCCGATCCGCCGTGGTTCTCGCAGGTCACTTCGAATCCCGGACCGAAGTTGGGCAGCCCCAGAGCCTCCATCGTCGCCGCGTCGATCACCAGCGCCTCCATGCCGTCGCGCATCTGCGCGGCATTGATCGCGGCCACGCCCGAAAGCTCCTGCGCCTTCTTAGCCGCCTCGACCGCCAGCATCGCGGCATACATGCCGCGGTTATACAGGACAGAGCCGTGCTGATCACCCGCGCCGGCCGCCATACCCTTGTCGTAGACATGGGCCTTGAGGTCTTCGTAGATCGGGAAATCCGCGCCCGGCAGATGCATGTTCAGCGCCTTGTAGCCATCGGCGCCGTCACCCACCGGCATCACGTCATTCTCGGATCCCGACCACCAGATGCCGATGAAATGATCCATCGGGAAGCGGATGTTCGCGGCTTCCTGAATCGCGACCTGGTTCATCACGCCCCAGCCCCACATCAGCACGTAATCCGGCTTGTCGCGGCGGATCTGCAGCCATTGCGACTTCTGCTCTTGTCCGGGATGGTCGACGGCGATCTCGACAAATTCGTAGCCGTGCTTTTTCGACAGCTCCTGCAGGGTCCGGATCGGCTCTTTGCCATAGGCCGAGTTGTGATAGACCAGCGCGATCTTCTTGCCGCTCAGATCGCCGCCTTCCTGATCGAGGATGTGCTTCACCGCGATGCTGGCGCCATCCCAGTAGTTCGCCGGGTAGTTGAAGATCCACTTGAACACCTTGCCGTTCTTGGCGCTCGTCCGGCCATAGCCCATCGAATGCATCGGAATGCCATCGGCAGAGACTTTCGGGATCAGCTGATAGGTGATGCCCGTGGACAGCGGCTGATAAAGCAGCGCCCCCTGGCCCTTGGTCGCCTCGTAGCATTCCACACCCTTCTCGGTGTTGTAGCCGGTCTCGCATTCCACCAGCTTGATCTTCTCGCCGCCAATGCCGCCGTCACGCTCGTTGATCAGCGTGAAGTAGTCCTGATAGCCATCCGCGAATGGAATGCCGTTGGCGGCGTAGGGTCCGGTGCGGTAGCTGAGTGCCGGGAACACAAGCTCCGCCATCGCCGGCGCAGCGGCCATCACGCCGGCCAGCACCATGGTTGCCATTTTCAGTTTCATCGGTCGTATTCCTCCCTTGGTTATTGCGTCCGATTTGCCGGGCTTGTCCCGGTCGTCCATCGGCCCGGCCCTAATGCGGGAAGGGCCAAAGCCGTAGTTTTTCCTTCGCCAGCCGCCAAAGCTGCGCCAGCCCGTGGGGTTCCATGATCAGGAAGCCGATGATCAGGCCGCCGACGATCATGAATTCGATATGCGCGGCCAGATCGGTGGCCCAGCCGAGCTGCCCGACCAGAATGTTCTTCAACAGCACCGGCAGCAGCACCATGAACGCCGCCCCCGCGAAACTGCCGAAGATCGAGCCCAGCCCGCCGATGATGATCATGAACAGGACCAGAAACGACTTCTGGATGCCGAACGCCTCGCCGACCTCGACCGCGCCCAGATAGACGCTGAAGAACAGGGCCCCCGCGACGCCGATGAAGAAACTCGACACCGCGAAGGCCGACAGCTTGGCCTTGAGCGGGTTCACCCCGATGATCTCGGCGGCGATGTCCATGTCGCGGATCGCCATCCATTTGCGCCCCACCGCGCCGCGCGTCAGGTTGCGCGCGATCCACGCCAGAAGCACCGCGATGATCAGGCAGAACATGTACTTTGCCCAGGCATCCGTGTTCGGCCCGGTCACGATGATGCCGAACACGGTGCGTTCCGGGCTGCTGATCTGGCCCGAGGCCGAGTAGTTGTAAAACCACGGCACCTTGTTGAACAGCCATACCAGAAAGAACTGCGCCGCCAGCGTCGCCACCGCCAGGTAGAAGCCCTTGATCCGCAAGCTCGGCAGACCGAAGATCACGCCGACACCTGCGGTGATGCCGCCCGCGATCAGCACATGAAAGAAGATGCTGACATCGGGAAAGCTGGTCATCAGCTTGTAGCAGGCATAGGCCCCCACGGCCATGAACCCGCCGGTCCCAAGGCTGACCTGCCCGCAATAGCCGGTCAGGATGTTCAGCCCCAGCGCCGCGATCGCATAGATCAGGAACGGCACGAAGACCGCGTTGGCCCAGTAATCGTTGATCAGGAACGGCACCACCAGAAACGCCACGGCGAGAAGGACGTAATAGCCCCAGCGATCGAACTTGATCGGAAAGGTCTGGCCGTCCTTCTCGTAGGTGGAGCTGAAATCGCCGGCTTCACGGTAGAGCATCAGCCAAACTCCTTCGCATCGCCGGGCCAGTCATCGCCCTGCGGGCCAACGAGGCAGAACCGATGCCCGGTCGGCGCCTCCATCACTATCCAGCTTCTGATCCGAGCCACCTCAGTCGCGCCCAGTGCCTTCAGCCGCTCGCATTCGGCCTCCTTGTCGTCGGTCTCGAAATCAAGATGCACCCGCGGCTCATGGTCCACCGCCTGCAACAGGACCTTGGGCATCCCGGTATGATCATCGAAAGTGGCGTATTTGCCGCTTTCACCGATCTCGCCGTCCTTGCCCAGCATTGCCGACCAGAACTCCGTCGCCTCTGTCAGATCTTCGGTCTTGCAGTCGATGCAGACTACGCCGATACGCTGCTTGTGCATGGTCACACCCTCTCGATGATTTTCTCGCCGAAGAGCCCTTGGGGCCGGAAGACGAGGAACATCAGGGCCAGCACATAGGCGAACCAGTTTTCGGTGGCGCCGCCGACCATCGGGCCGATGGTGAATTCAAACAGCTTCTCGCCGACGCCGATGATCAACCCGCCGACGATCGCGCCGGGGATCGAGGTGAAGCCGCCCAGCATCAGCACCGGCAGCGCCTTCAGGGCGATCAGCGACAGGCTGAACTGGACCCCCGATTTCGCCCCCCACATCATCCCCGCGATCAGCGCCACGAACCCGGCAATCGACCAGACCAGCACCCAGATGAAGCGCAGCGAAATGCCGACCGACAACGCGGCCTGATGATCATCCGCGACCGCGCGCAGCGCCCGGCCCTGCTTGGTATATTGCGAGAACAGCGTAAGCCCGATCACCAGGAGCGCGGCAATCACGGTGGCCACCATATCCAGCTTGTCGAGGAAGAAGCCGTAGCCGAACCAGTCATAGGTGACCTCGTCCACCGTTTCAGAGATCCCCTGCGGCAGTCCGACATTCAGCGTCTTGATGTCCGACCCCCACATGATGTCGCCGAACCCTTCGAGGAAATAGGCGAGTCCGATCGTCGCCATGAACAGGATGATGTCCGGCTGGTTGACCAGATGTTTCAGGATCAGACGCTCGACCAGGATCGCCAGCAGGACCATCACCCCCAACGTCATCGCAATTGCCAGCACGGACGGCACCGTCCAGCCGAAATGATGTACCTCGGTGCCGAAGATCGCATTGATCAGATGCGCGAACGGCACCTGCCCCTCCATGATCCCGACAAGCGTCAGGGCGGCGAAGAGGGCCATCACCCCTTGCGCGTAGTTGAAGATGCCGCTGGCCTTGAAGATCAGCACGAAGCCAAGCGCCACCAGCGCATACAGCACCCCGGCCATCAGGCCGTTCAGCATCACCTCCAACGCGAAAAACAGCTGCTCAGGCATGCTCGACTCCTCTCTGCCGGTCAGTCATGCGCCACCCCCAGATAGGCGTCGATCACGTCCTGATTGCTGCGCACCTCATCGGGCGTGCCATCGCCGATCTTCTTGCCGTAATCCATCACCACGACGCGATCGGAAAGATCCATCACCACACCCATGTCATGTTCGATGAGCGCGATCGTCGTGCCGAACTCGTCATTCACGTCCAGAATGAAGCGGGACATGTCCTCTTTCTCTTCGACATTCATCCCCGCCATCGGCTCGTCGAGCAGCAGCAGCATCGGCTCTGCCGCCAGCGCCCGCGCCAGTTCGACCCGTTTTTTCAACCCGTAGGGTAGCCGCGCCACAGGCGTCTTGCGGATGTGCTGGATCTCGAGAAAGTCGATGACCCGCTCGACCTTGGCACGGTTCGCCACTTCCTCGCGCTGCGCCTTGCCCCACCAGAGCGCCTGCGCTGCAATGCCCGCATCCATATGCGTCAGGCGCCCGGTCATTATGTTGTCCAGAACGCTCATCCCCTCGAACAGCGCGATGTTCTGAAAGGTCCGCGCGATCCCTTGCGCGGCCACCTGATAGGGCTTCATCTGCGGCCGTTTTTCGCCGCGGAACCAGACCTCGCCCTGTTGCGGCACGTAGAACCCGGAGATCACGTTCAGCATCGAGGACTTCCCCGCCCCGTTCGGCCCGATGATCGCGCGGATCTCGCCCTCGCGGATGTCGAAGGAAATATCCTTGATCGCCTCGACCCCGCCGAAGCGCAGCGTGATGTTCTTCATCTCCATCAGCACGCCGCCGATCTTGCGACCGTCTTCGGTGGTGTAGCCCTCGGCCCCGGCATCAAGCATCGGCAGACCTCATCATTTGTCTGGAAATATCCCCGCCGGAGGCCCGAAAACTCATTCCGCCGCCATCCTTCCGGTATCCGCCACGACAGCGGCATCGCGGATTTCCAGCGTCGCCTTGATCTTGCCCTTGCGGCCATCCTCGTAGGTGACCTCGGTCTCGGTATAGATCTCGGTCTTGCCGATATAGAGCGCGTTCAGAAGGTCGTCGAATTTCTCCTCGACGAAGCGCCGCCGGACCTTGCGGGTCCGGGTCATCTCGCCGTCATCGGCGTCGAGTTCCTTGTGCAGCACAAGGAACCGGTGAACCTGGCAGCCCGACAGCATCTCGTCCTCGGCGATGCTCTGGTTGGCTTCCTCGATATGGTCCTGGATCATCGCCATCACGCGCGGATGCCCGGCCAGTTCCTGGTAGCTGGCATAGGCGATGTTGTTGCGCTCGGCCCAGTTGCCCACTGCCGTCAGGTCGATGTTGATGAACGCGGTGCAGTAGTCGCGGCCATTGCCAAAGACGACGGCCTCGAGAATGTTGGGATAGAACTTCAGCTTGTTCTCGACGTATTTCGGCGCGAAGAGGCGACCGTCGGCCATCTTGCCGACATCCTTGGCGCGGTCGATGATCCGCAGATGCCCGGTCTCGGGCTCGATGAACCCGGCGTCGCCGGTGGCGACCCAGCCCTCGGGATCCTTGGTGTCCCTGGTGCTTTCGGGGTTCTTGAAATATTCCACGAAGGTGCCGGGAGAGCGATAGTAGACCTCGCCGTTGTCGCCGATCTTCAGCTCGACGCCGGGGCTTGGCACGCCAACGGTGTCCGAGCGCACCTCGCCATCGGGTTGCTGGGTGATGAAAACCGATGCCTCGGTCTGTCCGTAAAGCTGTTTGAGGTTGATCCCGAGCGACCGGTAGAAGTCGAAAATCTCGGGCCCGATCGCCTCGCCGGCAGTGTAGCCGACCCGCACCAGGCTGAACCCCAGGGTGTTCTTCAGCGGACCATAGACGAAGAGGTTTCCCAGCGCATACTTGAACCGGTCCCAAGCGCCCACCGGCTTGCCGTCCAGCAAGGCCGGCCCGACCTTCCTGGCATGGTCCATGAACACCCGGAACAGCCAGCGCTTGAACCGCCCGGCATCCTCCATCCGGATCATCACGTTGGTCAGCTGGCTCTCGAACACGCGGGGCGGCGCGAAGTAATAGGTCGGGCCGATTTCCCGCAGGTCGGTCATCATCGTGTCGGCGCTTTCGGGGCAATTGACGCAGAACCCGACCCAGTAGGCCTGACCGATGGAAAAGATGAAATCCCCGACCCAGGCCATCGGCAGATAGGCGAGCACTTCGTCGCCGGGCCGCAGATGGTCGAACTCGGCCGAATTCTTCGAGGTCTCGATGATGTTCCGGTTCGACAGGACCACGCCCTTGGGCCGACCGGTGGTGCCGGAGGTGTACAGCATCACGCAGGTGTCGTCATAGGTGATCGCGGCTTCGCGCCTTTGCAGCTCGGCCTCGTAGCGTTCGTGCGCGGCGCGGCCTTCGGCCTGGATGTCGCGCAGCGAATGCAGGCGGGAATGGTCGTATTTGCGCAGACCGCGCGGATCGAGATAGATCACATGGTCGATGACCTTGACGCGCTCCTGCACTTCAAGAACCTTGTCGACCTGCTCCTGATCGGCGGCCACGACGAAGCGGGCGGCGCAATTTTCCAGAACATAGGCCATCTCTTCCGCCACCGCGTCCTGATACAGGGGCACCGGAATCGCGCCGACCTTCTGAGCGGCCACCATCGACCAGTACAAGGCCGGACGGTTGCGCCCGATGACCGCGACATAATCGCCCTTCTCGATGCCCAGAGACAGGTATCCCAGCGCCAGCGCGCGAATTTCCTCGGCGGTTTCGATCCAGTTCCAGCTTTGCCAGATGCCGAATTCCTTTTCGCGGTAAGCCGTGTTCGCCCCGTATTTCAGGGCGTTCCGGGCCAGCAGGACCGGAATGGAAATCAACGCGCCGCTTGCCGCCGCCTGGTCCGTCAAGTTAGCTCCTCCCGTTGCCGGTTCTCCGGCGCCCGCCCGCTTCGCGGTGTCAGGGCATAGGTCGCGCAACATTCTTTTGCATGCTCGACGGCACGACTAAAGCCGAACCAATTTTCAAAGTAAACAATGTCAGCGGTAACGGAACAAAATTTTTTAAACACTTGTTCAATTAACCGCTACCATCACTGGAAGAACCTGGCAGTCATCGCGTTACATGCGGTCGTTTGCGGCACGCTTGGCGTTGCTGCTGCCAGTCTGCGGGTGCGGATTCACCTGGCCATCGGTGCCGCGACGGGCCTTGTCGCAGCGATCATCCTGCCGGTTCTCAAGGGAATGATCGGCGGTTGTTTGCCTCGGATTGGCAAGCCAGCGCGTTTCGCATAAGGCCCTGTCAGACAGAAGGAGACTTCGAATGACACATCTGTGGGTCCGTGCCGAACAGCGCGACCATGAAGAACGGGTCGGCCTTACGCCGGATGGTGCCGCCGCGCTGATTGCTGCCGGGTTTGCCGTGACGGTCGAGGACAGCGACACCCGCGCCATCGCCATCGACGAATACCGGGCGGCAGGCTGCGCCATTGCCGCCGAAGGCGCGTGGCCCGATGCACCGGCCGATGCGATCATCTTCGGACTCAAGGAACTGCCCGAGGACGGCACCCCGCTGATCCACCGCCACATCATGTTCGGTCACGCCTTCAAAGGCCAGCCGGATGGAAAGGTCTTGCTGCAACGGTTCAAGGCCGGCGGCGGCACGCTTTACGATCTGGAACACCTGACCGACGCATCCGGTCGCCGCGTCGCGGCCTTCGGGTACTGGGCCGGCTTTGCCGGTGCCGCCGTCGCACTGAAAGGCTGGGCCGCACAGCAGCAGGACGATGCCGTTGACCCGCTTGACACCTACCCGGACGCCGAAGCGCTGGTCGATGACGTCGCCGCCGATCTCAATTCGACGCTCCTGCCCCGACCGTCGGTCATCATCATCGGCGCCAAGGGCCGCGTCGGCACTGGCGCCCGCGATCTCTGTTCCGCCCTCGGCATCGAGACGACCGATTGGGACATCGCCGAAACCGCGCATGGCGGGCCGTTCCCGGAGGTGCTGGCGCATGACGTCTTTCTCAACTGCATCCTCGCCACCCCCGGCTGCCCGGTTTTCGTTCCGGCCGCCGCCACGACCGCACCGCGCCGCCTGAGCATGATCGGCGATATCGCCTGTGATCCGAGGTCAGAGTTCTCGCCGGTCAAGGTCTACGATCAGACCACCACCTGGGACGATCCGGTGATCCGGGTGCATGACGACCCGATCCTCGACGTCACCGCCATCGACAATCTGCCCTCTCTGCTGCCCGTCGAGGCGTCGCAGGATTTCGCGCGCCAACTTCTGCCGTCGCTGTTGATGCTGGACGATCTGGAGGCCGGCATCTGGGGCCGGGCGAAAGCGATCTTCGACCGCGAGAACGGCGCGCCCTGATCGCTTGGCATCTGCACAAAGCGGGTCGGATATCTTAGAAATCCTGAAGCAACCCGTGAAGTTCGGGGCTTTTCAAGCGGGGCGGTAGATGTCTTCTTCCTCGTCGCCGGGATCGACGCCCAGCTTCGCCAGCCCCTCTTCGAGATAGTCCGCCAGTAGCGGTATCCCCAAGAGATAGTCCTCTGTCGGCGTCGTCGCCTCTTCCTTTGCGGTGGCGATCGCCTCGGCCAATTCTTCGACGCCGAACGTTTCCCGACCGATCCACATCACGGCCACCAGTTCTGCCTTCTCGTCGTCATTCAGGTCGGAAATGAAGCTGCGCAACTCGCCCTCGGTCGCGTCACCACGCCGGGCTTCAAGGATCGTTTCGGCATCAGCCACATCGCCAGGGGAATCCCAGCGACCGACCTTCGCGTCTATTTCTCTTGCGCGAACAATGATGTAGGCGACTTTTCGGGAGCTGATTTCAAGCATGTGCAGGGTCTCTTTGGGGGCAGGTCAGTCCTGTGGTTTGGTCAAGGGTACC
The DNA here is from genome assembly GCA_024637315.1 of Brevirhabdus sp. Classification (GTDB taxonomy): domain Bacteria; phylum Pseudomonadota; class Alphaproteobacteria; order Rhodobacterales; family Rhodobacteraceae; genus JAHEAO01. Next base: position 44,479 of record JAGXFH010000070.1, on the reverse strand, counting down.
ACGTTCTGCTCGTCAGGCGCCAGTTCTTCAAAGTCGAAATTGTCCAGCCGCGCAGCGCGCTTCCCGGCGCGTTCGGCGGCGGTGTTGATCTGGTCCAGATCGCCCTTCGCCTGACCGAAATGCGTGTTCAGCTTGTCCACCCGCTCGACCACCAGTTCGACATCCCGGTGCAGCTGCTTCAAGGTCGCCCGGATCGCCCCCGCCTGCGCGCGCATCCGCGCATCCTTGAGAATCGCCCGCATCGTGTTCAGCGTCGCCATGCAGGTCGTCGGCGAAACGATCCAGACCCGCGCGGCAAACCCTTCGCGCACCAGTTCGGGAAAATTGGAGTGCAATTCCGCATAGATCGCTTCTGACGGCAGGAACATCAGCGCACCATCGGCGGTCTCGCCATCCAGGATGTAGCGTTCCGAGATCGCCCTGATATGCGCCTTGACCGAGGTCTTGAATGCCGAGATCGCCTCTTTGGTTTCCCACGGCGTCCCGGCCTTGCGCAACGCCTCGTAAGCCTCCAGGGGGAATTTCGCATCAACCACGATCGGCCCCGGCGGGTTGGGCAAATGGATCAGGCAATCGGCGCGCTTGCCGTTCGAAAGCGTGGCCTGCAGCGTGTAGCTGTCCTTCGGCAGGGCTTTGCCCACGATGTCGTTCAACTGGATCTCTCCGAACGCGCCGCGGGTCTGCTTGTTTGACAGGATATCCTGCAGCGACAAGACATTGCCGGACAACTTCTCGATATTCGCCTGCGCCTTGTCGATGGTCTGCAAGCGCTGCTGCAACTCTCCCAAGGACTGCGCGGTGCGGCGGGATGTGCCTTCGAGGTTCTCGCCCATCGACTTGCTGACATCCGCCAGCCGCTGTTCCATGAGGTGCAGCATCTTGGTCTGGCTGACCGCCTGCGCCTCTGACACATGGTTCAGCCCGCCGGCCAATTGCTGCTGCCCATCCGAGAGCTGACGCACCTGTTGCCCCAACATGCCCATCTGCTGCGCCATCGGCGCCACCATCCGTGCCGACTGTCCGGCCCTGCGCACCGACATGATCAGCAGGACGAACAGCAGCAGCACGGCTGCCGCGCCGATCGCTGCGGCGATGACGATCGGGTCGTCAAAAGCGTATGAGGTGTCGCCGATCTGGATCATGTGCGTCCAAACAGCCTTTCGATATCGGATAGCTTCAATTCGACATAGGTGGGGCGGCCATGATTGCACTGGCCGGAATGCGGCGTCGCCTCCATCTCTCGCAGGAGCGCGTTCATCTCGTCGCCGCGCATTCGGCGACCGGAGCGGATCGAGCCATGGCAGGCCACCCGGCTGAGGATTGCCTCGATCCGCGCCTTGACGGTCTGGCTGTCGCCCAGTTCATCCAACTCGTCCAGGATGTCGGTCAGCATCGCCTTGGCGTCAATCTGCCCAAGGATCGCGGGGGTTTCCCGAACCGCTACGGCATTGCCACCGAACGCTTCCAGTGCCAGACCCAGTTGCGACAACTCATCCGCCATAGCCAGCAGCCGCGTTGCGTCGGCCTCGTCCAGTTCGACGATCTCGGGGATCAGAAGCGCCTGTGCGCTGACGCCGTTCTCGGCGATCTGGCGCTTGAGTTTCTCGTAGACCAGCCGCTCGTGCGCGGCGTGCTGATCGACGATCACGATCCCGTCTTCGGTCTGCGAGACGATGTAGTTTTCATGCACCTGCGCACGGGCCGCGCCAAGCGGATAGTTCAGATGATCCGTGGTTTCCGCCACATCCTCGACCCGTGCAAACCGTTCAGCGGTCTCGGAAAAGCCCGGCGATGGCGCGGGGTGGACCATACCCGTTGCCGGGCGATCCATCTGATAGACGCGCGGCTCTGTCGGTTCGGGGCGGAACGCGCCCAAGGTGGCACCCGCCACGGTGGACGAGGCGCGATGTCCGGCTTCGGCCAGGGCATGTCGCAACGCCGAGACGATCAATCCGCGCGCCAGACCGGGATCGCGGAACCGGACCTCGGACTTGGCGGGATGCACGTTCACGTCCACCAGATGCGGATCGCAGTCGAGAAACAGCACCGCCGCCGGATGCCGGTCGCGCGACAGAAAATCCTGATAGGCCCCGCGCAATGCACCGTACAACAGCTTGTCGCGCACCGGCCGACCGTTGACAAACAGGAACTGCGTCACCGCCGAACCGCGCGAATAGGTCGGCAGTGCGGCATATCCGGTGAGGTGCAGCCCTTCGCGATCGGCATCTATCGCCAGCGCGTTGTCGATGAAATCACCCCCCAGCACCCTTGCAAGCCGCCCGTGCAGCGCGTCGAACAGGTCGCCGGTTTCGGCGTCGGCACGGAACGTAACCCGGCCGTCACCGCCGCCGGCCACGTCGCGGAGCGTGAAACCGACGAAGGGTTCCGCCAACGCCAGCCGCTTTACCACATCGCCGATCGCCTGCGCCTCGGCGCGGTCGGAGCGCATGAATTTCAGCCGCGCAGGGGTGGCGTAAAAGAGGTCCCGCAACTCGACGACCGTGCCCGATCGCAGCGCAGCGGGGCGCACGGGTTGCATCCGCCCGCCCGCAACCGAAATCGTTGCCGCGTCCTGCCCGGCGACCCGCGAGGTTATCGTCAGTCGCCCGACCGCGCCCAGAGATGGCAGGGCCTCGCCCCGGAACCCGAAGCTGCGGATGTTCAGCAGGTCAGATCCGTCGATCTTCGACGTCGCGTGCCGCGACAGGGCAAGCGGCAGATCCTCGGCGGTCATGCCGCAGCCGTCATCGGTGACGCGGATCAGCGTCTTGCCGCCATCGGCGCAGGCAATCTCGATCCGCGCGGCCCCCGCATCAATCGCGTTCTCCAGCAGTTCCTTCACTGCCGAAGCTGGCCGCTCGACGACCTCGCCAGCCGCGATCCGGTTGATCGCGGTTTCATCCAGTTGACGGATGACAGGATGGTTGTCGCTTATCTTGGGGTTCAACGCGGGCATGCTACCAGACTTAGCATGCCCGCATCCGATTCGGCCATGTAGAATCAGTTTGTGCCGTCCAGCCCCTCTGGCTGACCCACGACGACAAAATGCAACTTGTCGGGCTGATAGATCCGTTCCGCGACGCGTCGGATATCCGCGAGCGTCACCGCCATCACCTGATCATTGCGATCGGTGACATAGCTGGGCGGCAGGCCGATCATCTGCATTCCGACCATGATCCGCGCGATCGGCGCGTTGCCGTCGAATCGCAAGGCGTAGGCGCCGGTCAGATAGGTCTTGGCATCGTTAAGTTCTTCTTCGGTGATGCCGTTCCGGGCAATGCTGGCCCACTCATCGGTGATGATCCGGACCGCTTCGGCGATCTTCGCGTTGTCGGACCTGACCTGCCCCATGATCAATTCGCCGTAGTCCATCGGCAACAGCACCGTGCCGATGCCATAGGTGAGGCCGCGCTTTTCCCGCACCTCGGTCATCAGGCGCGAACTCTGACCGTCGCCACCGAAGACTTCGTTCAGGATATAGGCGGGGATGTAATCCGGATCGTCGCGCTCGATGCCCTGATGTCCAAACAAGGCCAGCGATTGCGTCGTGTCGAACGGCACAACGGTGATCCCCTTGCCGAGCATCATCTCGGCCTTGGGCGGCAGAGGCGCGCCGGTTGCCGGAAGATCGCCCAGCAGTTCGTCCAGAAGCGCGGCCAGTTCCTCGGCGGTGATGTCACCGACCGCCGAAACGTAAAGCCGGTCGCGGGCGAAGGCATTTTCATGGGCCGCGACGATATCGTCGCGGGTCAGCGCGGTCACGCTGTCCTCGGTGCCGTCGCTGGAGGATCCGTAGGGATGATCGCCCCAGGCCAAGCGATCGAAGGTCTGATTGGCGATCGCGCCGGGATCGGTCCGATCGCTGCGAATGCTGGACAGTACCTGTTCCCGGACCCGGTCGATATCGGGCTGATCGAAATTCGGTTGCATGATCGAGCTTTTCAGCAACGCCACCGCCGCATCGCGGTTCTCGGTCAGGAACCTTGCGGAAATCGCAATGTCGTCATCATGGGCGCGGTAGGAAAAGCTGGCCGCCAGACTTTCACGAGCTTCGGAAAACCCCCGGCTGTCCAGATCGCCCGCTCCCTCTTCCAGCAGACCTGTCATCAGGTTGACGACGCCGCGCTTGCCCGGCGGGTCCAATACTGTTCCACCCTTGAAGCGAATCTCTAGCGCGGTGAACGGGATCGTGTGTTCCTCGACCAGCCAGGCGTCAATGCCGCCGGGTGTTGTCAGGGTCTGGATGTCAACGGCGGCGCGGGCGGGAACCGCGGCTGCCAGAAAACAGAGCGTCAGGAGCAGACGGATCATTGGATTACCTCGCCATTTTCGGCCGGCATGATCCAACCGGTCACCGCCTTGCGTTTGTCGAAAAGCCCTTGCGCGGTTTCGATCACTTCCTCTGCGGTGACTGCCATCAGGATATCGGTCCAACCTTCGATGTCTTCGATCGTCAGTCCGGATGCCAGGCCCTCGCCATACTTGCGCGCAAGGGACTGGATGTTGTCATCGGCATAGATCTGCGACGCCTTGATCTGGAATTTCAGCCGCTCGAAGTGTTCGGCGTCGATGCCTTCGTCCAGAAACTCCGATATCGCCTGGTCCATGGCCCCTTCCACCGATTTCAGGTCGGTTCCGGGGGTCGGAACCACGATCAGCCCGAAGGTCGATTCGTCAAGCGACACGTCATCGTAATAGACCGTTGAATACACCGCCTGCTGGCTTTCGAATTGCAGTTTGCGCGCAAGAACAGAGGTCGCCCCGCTTCCGCCCAACAGTTGCGCAAGCAATGTCAGCCGGGCGGCTTCCTGCTGATCGCCGGAATTGCGTTCGGTCACCAGATAGGTGCGATTTACATAGGGTTGCGATACCCGTGCATCGGAAAAGGCCAACCGCCTTTCGACAAGTTGCGGCGGTTCCGCCGGCCGGACACGCTCGGACAGGTCCGGTGTCGGCGCGATGGGGCCGTAATGGCTGTCGGCCAGCGCGCGCACGGCATCGGGCGCCACATCGCCGGCCACGACCAGGATTGCATTGTTGGGCGCATAGTAGCGCTTGTAGAAGGCGAAGGCGTCGTCCCGGTTCAGCTGTTCGATCTCGTGCCGCCAGCCGATGATCGGAATACCGTAGGGGTGGTTCAGGTATTGCGCGGCGCGGCCCTGTTCGCTGAACAGCGCGCCCGGTTCGCTGTCGATCCGCTGGTTGCGCTCCTCGAGCACGACGTCGCGTTCTGTCCGCACGTCCTCTTCGGTCATTTGCAGATTCCGCATTCGGTCGGATTCCATCTGCATCATCAGTTCCAGCCGATCCGCGGCGATGCGTTGAAAATAGGCGGTGTAGTCCCAGCCGGTGAAAGCGTTGTCCGACCCACCGTTGCGCGCCACGGTGGCCGACAATTCCCCGGCGGCCAGATCATCGGTTCCCTTGAACAGCAAATGCTCTAGAAAATGCGCGATGCCGGATTTTCCGGGCGGTTCGTCCGCCGCGCCGACCTTGTACCAGACCATGTGGACCACGACCGGCGCGCGGTGATCCTCGAGCACCACGACCTGCATCCCGTTGTCCAGCTCGAACGAGGTAACCTCGGCAGCCTGCGACAGGGTCGGCGGCAAAGCGAGCGCGAGGGCAAGAACGAGAATCCGAAACATGGCGTGTCCTTTTCGAGGCAGTCCCCCTTAGATACGGCAGGCTGGCCCGGCATCAAGAAGATCGCGTTTAAGTGACCGGTTGCCGCGCTATTCTTGCGGCGGGGCGCTTGGCGTCTTCATCCCCAGCGCGCGCAAGCGCAGCAATTCCTGCTCTTGGTCCAGCCGGTCGTTGCGGTAGATCCGGTAGTAGCGCGCATTCCCTAGATTGCCGAAAGTCGGGAAGAAGCCGCGGCCTTCGCGCAGGGCGTGATCCGCCGCGGCCAGTTCTTCCCGCACCCCCGGCTGCACACCGTAGCGGGCGGAGTGGTTGACCAGCGCGCCGTCGGAAGCGGGAATGCCGGTCCCGCCGAGGGCTGCCGGGTTACCGCCGAGGGCGGCGACGGCATCTGCATTCGGTGTCGGGTCGGTCAGGTTCGTGCCGCCAGGGGTCGGCTCGGGAAGGCTAGACAGATCGGTCGGCGATTGCAGCGGTTTTCCCGGCAGAACCGAGAATTCGTCCGGCCCGACCTTGTCACCCCTGAGGTTCAACATGCCCGGCCTGCCGCTGCCGCAGGCAGAAAGCGCCAGCGCCAGAAAAAGCAGAAGCCCGGATTTTCGCAAATTCGCCCGCATCAACGATCCCTCAACTCGGTTGGCCCTTGTTTAGCCGATCAAAACCGGCGCGTCACTCCGCCTTTTTGCGGCCGGTGAACAGGATCAGCCCCGCCGCCCCGACGAATATCGCAACATCGGCGACGTTGAAGGCGAAAGGGTTCTCGATACCGCAGCAGGACATGTTCAGAAAATCCGCCACGGCGCCGTAGATCAGCCGGTCGACGACATTGCCCATCGCTCCGCCGATCAGAATTCCGGCCGAGATCAGGCCAAGTCGCCCGGCCTTGTCTCGCAGCACCCATACCGCCACCCAGACCGAGATCGCGACAGCGACCCCGATCAGCACCCAGCGCATGAGTTCCGCGTCATTCGAGAACAGGCCGAAATTGACGCCGCGGTTCCATGCCATCCGGAAATTCAGCAATGGCGGCAGCACGTCGATACTGCCACGGCCTTGTAGGTCGAGAGCGAACACCACGATGTACTTGGTGATCTGGTCGACCAGAAAGATCAGGAGACCGGACCAGATCATTGGGCGCATCGAGATCACCCCTTAATGGCGAAAGTGGCGCATGCCGGTGAAAACCATCGCCAGACCGGCCTCGTCCGCGGCCCTGATCACCTCGTCATCGCGCATGGATCCGCCGGGCTGGATCACCGCCGTCGCCCCGGCCTCGGCGGCGGTCAGCAACCCGTCGGGGAAAGGAAAGAACGCGTCGGACGCGACGACCGATCCTTTGACCGTCGGCGCGGCAAGGCCGAGCGCTTCGGCCATGTCGGCGGATTTGCGGGCGGCGATGCGGGTGCTGTCAACGCGGCTCATCTGCCCGGCGCCGATCCCGACGGTGGCGCCCGCCTTCACATAGACGATGGCATTCGACTTGACGTGTTTGGCGACTTTCCAGGCAAAGAGCAGGTCGGCCAGTTCCGTCTGGGTCGGCGCGCGCCGTGTGACGATTTTCAGATCCGAGGCCCCGATGTGACCGGTATCCTTGTCTTGCACCAAAAGCCCACCGGAAACCTGCCGGACGGTCAGGCCGGGCAGACGGGGGTCGGGCAGGGTATCGGTGGTCAGCAGCCGCAGGTTCTTTTTCGCCTTGAACACCGCCTTGGCCGCGTCATCCGCTCCGGGCGCGATCACCACCTCGGTGAAGATTTCGCCGATCAGTTCCGCAGTCGGTCCATCAAGCGGCTGGTTCAGCGCGATGATCCCGCCAAAGGCGCTGGTCCGGTCGCAGTCGAACGCTGACCGGTAGGCTTCCGCCAGCGTCGTTGCGCGCGCCACGCCGCAGGGATTGGCGTGTTTGATGATCGCACAGGCGGGGCCCTCGACCGGATCGAATTCGGCGACAAGTTCGAACGCCGCATCTGTATCGTTGATATTGTTGTAGGACAGTTCCTTGCCCTGCCACTGGATCGCCGTCGCCACGCCGGGGCGGGCAGAGCCGTCAAGATAGAACGCGGCCTTCTGGTGCGGGTTTTCGCCATAGCGCAAACTCTGCGAGAGCTGGCCGGAGAAGGCGCGATAGCGCGGGGCGGACTGGCCGATCGCGGTGGCCATCCAGGTCGAGACCGCGGCATCGTAGGCCGCCGTCCGGGCATAGGCGTTCTGCGCAAGCTTGCGGCGGTACTTCAGGCAGGTCGCCCCGTCATGCCGGTCCAGTTCGCCCAGAAGTGTCTCGTAATCCTGAACATCCACAACGACACTGACAAAGGCATGGTTCTTGGCGGCCGCCCGGATCATCGCCGGACCACCGATATCAATATTCTCGATGCAGGTGTCGTAATCGGCGCCTTGCGCCACTGTCGCCTCGAACGGGTAGAGGTTCACCACCAGCAAGTCGATCGGTTCGATGCCGTGGGTCGCCATCGCGGTCTGATGGTCGGGGTTGTCACGCTGCGCCAGAAGCCCGCCATGCACGGCCGGGTGCAGGGTCTTGACCCGCCCGTCCATCATTTCGGGAAACCCGGTCACGTCTGCGACATCGGTCACTGTCAGCCCCGCCTTGCGCAGTATGCCGGCGCTGCCGCCGGTGGACAGCAACGCGATTCCGCGCTCGGCCAGACCGCGTGCCAGATCCAGAAGGCCGGTCTTGTCCGAAACGGAGATCAGCGCGCGGCGCACGGCAACGAGGTCGGTCATATGGAATCCCCCAGGAATGTCTCAAGTCAGCTCTGCGCTGTCGTCCCGCTCCAGATCACGGACCGCGTTCGGGGTCTCTTGAGCCTTGGCGAGCGTCCAGCGAATGCGTGTCGCATACTCGACCGTGACGCCGGATAAAACGACCTGTTTCGTCGCACGTGGCTTCAAGCGGCCTCTTTCAAGGTAAACGCTGGGGTCGAGCGAAAGCTGCGCGGTCCCGTCATGACGAAACACCCATATCTCGCCGCTTTGCAGAGCCATGGAAACGGCAGAACCGCCCATGTCGAGCGTGGCATCGACTTCCGGGTGCAGGTGAAATCTGATCTGAAAGGCGATGCCTTGCAGCTTGGACCGGTCCAACGCCTTTTCGAACTGCTTTTCGTCGGCGGCCTCGATCGCCGCGAGCGTCTCCTCGCCGGCCAGGCTGCGCCCGTTATGCGACAGATCAAGCCGGCGGATATGGGTCAGACCGTGGGTCGAAAGGTAGCCGTCATGGCCAACGATAAGCCCCTGAAATTCATCCTCGTTGAGATATTGCACCCGAACGTCGGTGGGCGTGTCGACCAGCAACTCCCGCTCTTGTCCGCCGATCACTTTCCGCCGCCCGAGCCGGGACGAGGAATATCGCTCGATCCCGAGCGTGGAGTGCGACGGCGTCGCCCGCCCTGCCCTGCGCCAATCCGCCCCGAAGCTTGCCCCAGAGCCGCAATTGACGACCAGCGGTCGGCGCCCCGAGGTCAGTTCGAACGCCAGCGTGGAAGCGTGCGCGTTCTGGGAATGCGAACCAGTCGGCGGACATGCCGCATCGACGATCACGCTGGTCCGGCCGCCATGCAGACGGGCAAAGCCCATCGAAAGACCGTCCGGAGCGCCCGATTTGACACCGGACGTGGCAAGCGCGTGATCCAGCCGGCCCTCCTGGCCCCGACCGCCGCCATGAAACCGGGCCAGGCCGCCATCATTGTGACGCAGCGCACGCAGCGTCGGCGCGATCCGCTCGATCGCTGTCAAATGCTCTTTCGCCGCCATCCGCCCGGCTTCGGCCAGCGCCGAAGCCGACCAGTTCAGCAGCGTGAAGACTTCCAGCAACTCCTCGGGATTGCGGGTTGGTATGCCACCTTCTTCGTCGATCCTTTCGGAACATTCGCGGGCCAGGGCCGAGATCGCAGGCTTGATCCGCCCCTCCATCCCTTCCAGCGCAATGCCGGCATAGATCAGCCCCGCCAGCGCCTCGAACCGGGGCAGACCCGAGGACGCGCTGTGCCAGCGCCGCGACAGGAAAATGGTCTGTTGTGCCAGCGATTGATAATACGCCCTGGAATGGTCGCCATCCTGTCCGTTCAGCAGAAAAATCGCATGGTTTATCCAGCGGATAAGACGCCGGCCGGTCAGATCGGGTGTCCAGCCCGGCCCAGCCCCCTTGCCGTAAAGCGTGATCCAGTCGGCAAGCCAGGCTTGCGCCTTCTGCCGCGCCGCGGCATCGCCGACGGCCGCAAGATCATCAAGCCAGGCGAAACCCTGCACCTCGTGGTCAAAGCCGGCATTGCGGTGCGGCAATCGCCAGATCGTGTTTTCGGTGTCTTCGACAAGCGAACCGGCGAACATGAAGTTGCCGGCGATCAGCTGGCGCCCCCTGGAGAACGACCCGATCGTGCGCGGTTCGGGTTGCGACAGGAACGCCGAAACCGGTCGCGCGCGGGCCGAACGCCAAGCGTGCCAACGGTTCATCCACCGTGTCGAGCGGGCCGACCAGGACTCTTGCTGCGTCACGGAAGATCGTTCGTTTCAACTTGCATCTGGTCGCCGCCTTCATCGCCGGGTTGTTTGCCGAACAGGTCGAACAGGGCCACTCTACGGCAAGGCTCGCGCCGAGTTCAAAGGAAAACTCCGCTTGCCGGCGGATCGGCGGCGACAGGCGTTCTGAACCAGCGCCTTGACGGTTCGCGCCATTCCCGTAGGTTGGCGGCGATTTCAGGTTCACCCCGGAGAACACATGACACAACGCCTGCACCTTGTCTTTGGCGGCGAGCTGACCGACCCGACGACAAACACTTTCCGCAACGTCGACGATATTCATATTGTCGGCATTTTTCCCAACTACGCGACCGCCTACAATGCGTGGAAGGCCGAGGCGCAGCGCACCGTGGACAACGCCCACATGCGCTATTACATCGCCCACCTGCACCGGCTTCGCGACGAGGAAGCCCCCGCCTCCCCGACCGAGGAGCTTGGAACCTGATCATCCGCGATGGGCCTGCCGCTTGCACTCTACTACCTGTCCAGAAGCCCGTCGGCAGAGGCCGCGGTGTCCGCCGTCGACGCCGAGGGTCCGCAACGGCCATCCGGTACTCTGGTCTGGTTGCACGCGCCGCGGCCCGAAGATCATCCCGTCGCCCGCGATCTTGTCATGGCGTTGTCGGACCGGGATCCCGACCTGTGGTTTCTGGTCACATCCGGCTGCTCGGACGAAGCGCACTGGCCCGACCACTGTTTGACCGCCGCCATACCCCAAGAAACCCGTGAGGCGGCAAGCAGGTTCGTCAAAACCTGGAGGCCGGATGTGGCCGCGTGGCTGGGCGGCGGGTTGCGGCCCGGTCTGCTTGCGGAAACGGCTGCCGCAGGGGTGCCAATGTTCCTGCTGGACACCGGCAATGCCGTCGAGGTGGCACGGTTTCAAAGCCGCATTCCCGGACTGCGTCGATCCGTATTGCGCATGTTCGACACGATTCTTGCCGGCGACGAAGCCACGGCGGCTGCGTTTCGGCGTGCAGGGGCGGAGGCAGGCAGAGTCAGAGTCGCAGGCGTTCTGGAACGTGGCGTCAGAACACTGCGCTGCATCGAGGCCGAGCGCGACACGCTTGCCGCCATGTTCGCGGCCCGGCCGGTCTGGCTGGCGGCAGAGGTTCATCCGGACGAGTATGACCTGGTGTTGACGGCGCACGAGATCGCCTTGCGCCGGACCCACCGCCTGCTGTTGATCCTGGTCCCGGCTGACCCGGCAGACGGCCCGGTGTTGGCGAAACGTCTGGGCGAGCGCGACCTGTCATTCAGGATGCGGTCCACAGGGGCGGAACCCGAGGCCGAGACACAAGTCTACCTGGCAGATACCGAGGCAGAGATGGGCCTGTGGTACCGGCTTGCACCGACGTCGTTTCTGGGAGGCACGATGGTCAAGGGAGAGAGTACCGGCCCGCATCCGTTCAACGCCGCGGCACTTGGATCGGTGGTGCTGCATGGGCCCGAAACCGATCCGCACCGCGATGCTTACCTGCGGCTCAACCGGGCGGGCGCCTCGCGGCAGATCGCCGATGCAGCAGACCTCGCGGCCGCTATTGACACCTTGCTGGCCCCCGACAAGGCGGCCGAGATGGCGCATGCGGCCTGGCAGGTCTGCTCGGCCGGCGCCGAGGTGACCGATCTGGTCCTGGATTTGCTGACCCGGTCGCTGGTGAGCCGGCGAGCGTCTGCATGAGGCCCCCGGACTTCTGGAACAACAGCCCGCAAGCGCCGGGGTGGCAGGCGCGGTTGCTGGCGCCACTTGGCTGGCTTTACGCCGCCGCCACGGCACGACGTGTGGCCGGGGGTGAAGGCCACCGGGCGGGCGTGCCGGTGATCTGCATCGGCAACCTGAATGCCGGCGGCACCGGCAAAACGCCAACCGTGATCGCGCTGGTCGAACACCTGAGATCTAGGAATCTGGTCGCGCATGTCGTCTCGCGGGGGTTTGGCGGCAGGTTGGCGGGGCCATTGCAGGTCCGGGAACGCGATCACACGGCGCAGGATGTCGGCGACGAACCGTTGTTGCTGGCGGCCTTTGCGCCGACATGGATCGCACGCGACCGGGCCGCAGGCGTTCAGCAGGCCGAAGCCGCCGGAGCGGCTGTGGTGCTGCTTGACGACGGATTTCAGAACCCTGGCGTCGTCAAGGACATCTCGATCATCGTGGTCGATGCACAGACCGGGTTTGGCAATGGCCGAGCGATTCCGGCAGGCCCATTGCGCGAGACAGTCGATGCCGGGTTGCGGCGCGCCGATCTTGTTCTGACGATTGGCGGAGCAGAGGCACAGGCCAGGTTCGACAACGAATGGGACCGCCTGATTTCCCGACCCAGAGTGCGCGGGTGGTTGCAGCCGCTGCCGACCGGAATGGACTGGCGGGGGCTGGACGTGGTCGCCTTCGCCGGCATCGGCAATCCGGGGAAGTTCTTTGCGACCATGCGAGGCGCGGGCGCCAATGTGCTGCGCGCCGAGGCGCTCGATGATCATCAACCGCTGACAGAGACCCTGATGAAGCGGCTGGAGAGCGAGGCCGCCGGGCTGGGCGCACAACTTGTTACCACCGAGAAGGACGCCGTTCGACTGCCGTCGGGGTTTCGTGCCAAGGTCCTGACTCTGCCGGTACGTCTGGTGCTGGACGACTGGGCGAGCGTCGATGCCGCGCTTGAGCGGATCTGTCCTAGCGCTTCTGCAACTCGGCCCTGATCGCCGCCCCATGCTCGTCGAGCTTTGGCGAGGCACGCTCGAGCGGCAGGTCGACGCCCGAGAAGCGGAACGGCGCGCGCACTGTAGGCACGCCATCAATCTCGGCCTGCAAGCCGCGATAAACCACCTGCGGATCGGCGAAAACCTCTGACAAGTCGTTGATCGGGCCGGCTGGAACGCCCTCGGCCTCGCAGGCGGCAAGCAGATCGGCCTTGCTGCGTTTCGCGGTTTCGGCGCCCAGTAGCCCGGTCAGCCGATCGCGGTTCCGGATGCGCTCGGCGTTGCTCTTGAACTCGGTCGCTAGCGCCAGATGCGGCAGGCCAAGCACGCCGCAAAGCCGACGGTACTGGGCATCGTTGCCGGTGGCGATGATGATCCAGCCGTCGGAACAATCGAAGACCTGATAAGGCACCAGATTCGGGTGGGCATTGCCAAGCCGCTGCGGCGCGGTGCCGGTTGTCAGGAAGTTCATCGCCTGATTGGCGGTTATCGACGTCGCCACGTCGAGCAGCGCCATGTCGATATGCTGGCCCTTTCCGGTCGCGCCGCGTTGGTGCACGGCCGCCAGAATCGCCACCGCCGAGTAAACGCCGGTGAACACATCCGTCACAGCGACGCCGACTTTCTGCGGCTGCCCGGAAGGATCGCCGGTGATCGACATCAGTCCGGACATGCCCTGAATGATGTAGTCGTATCCGGCGCGGTGAGCGTACGGACCGTCCTGGCCGAAGCCGGTTATCGAGCAATAGATCAAAGCCGGATTGACCGCCGACAGGGCGGCATGATCCAGCCCGTATTTCACCAGGCCACCAACCTTGAAATTCTCGATCAGAATATCCGCATCGGCGACCAGATCGCGCACGATCTGCTGGCCGTCTTCGGTCCGGAAGTCGACACTTATGCTGCGTTTTCCGCGATTGCAACTGTGAAAATACGACGCCGACCGGTCGCCATCCCGTTCGACGAAGGGCGGACCCCACTGGCGGGTGTCGTCGCCGTCCGGGCTTTCCACCTTGATGACGTCCGCACCCAGATCGGCAAGCATCTGACCGGCCCACGGACCAGCCAGAATACGGGCAAGCTCGACGACCTTCAGGCCCGAAAGCGGACCCATTATTCGGCCAGCTTCGCGTCCAGAAGGGTGGAGAACTCGTCGTAGCCCATGTTGCCGTACTTCTCGCCGTTGATCAGGAAAGTCGGGGTGGAATTGACGTCGTCCGCTTCGGCATTCTTCTGATAGGTCGCCACAAGCGCCTTGGCCTTCTCGCCGTCGTTCATGCAGGCGTCCAGCTCGGCATCGGACAGACCGGCGGTCTTGCCGATCTTGCGCAGGTTCTGCGCGACCAGCGCCGGATCGCCGCCGGCGACCCATTCCTCTTGCGTGTCGTAGAGAATGGAGGAAATTCCGAAATACCGCATTTCGCCGCCGCAGCGCGCGACCATCGCCGCCCACAGGCCGAACCGGTCAAAGTAAACCTCGCGGTAGATGAAGTTGATCTTGCCGGTATCGATGTAGTTCTTCTTCAACTCGCCGAAGACGGTCTGATGAAAGGTGCGGCAATGCGGGCAGGTGTAAGAGGCATACTCGGTCACCGTCACCTTGGCATCGGGATTGCCCATGGACATTTCGGCAATGCCGGAGGTGTCGACCTCGGAGGTGTCCTGCGCGATCGCGGCAAGGGTCGGACCCGTGTCGCCGGATCGGGTCGTGTACCAAAGGCCAGCTGCGCCCAGCAGCGCTACGGGGGCGGCGATGATCAGATTTCTGCGGTTCATGTCGGTTGCCTTTTTACCGTTTACCTCGGGATAGTACGTTTTGACCCAAGGCTTCAAGCGCCTGACGCAGGCTGTCATCGGTCACTTTCGCGGCAACATCGCGTGCGGCGGCGGCGAGCTTGGGGTCCGGAGCGGTCGGTTTTGCCTTGGGCGCGGGCTTGAAGGCGACCTGGCCTTCGGCAAAGCCCGTCGGCGCGGTCTGGGTTATCCGGATTCGGGCGATGGCGGCGTAGCCATAGCAGGCGTTCACCTTGTCCTTGATCCGAGGCAGGTCGGCCTGCAGCATCGGCGCGTTGGCGCCCGTTGTCAGCACCGTCAGCGTCGCACCGAACCCGCCTTGCGCATAGCTTATTTTCACCGGAATTGCCATGTTAGAGACTGTTTCGCCGACAATCTCTGCCCAGTGAGTCAGCAAGCGGGACTCGGCGAATCCTCGGGTTTCACTTGCCCGGCGGATCTGACTCTGCACCAGCCCGGAGGCCCGCTCGAACCCTTTCGTGCGGCGCTTCGGTCCGTTTTGCGGAGGTGAGGGTTGTGTCATCTCTGGCATGTCCTGCATTCCTACCTATTCTAGGCATACGCGGCAGACAGACCAGCACAAAGCAGTGAGCGGAGTTATAAAGATTGCGTGACAGGGATTTCAGCACGGTCCTGCTGGATTGGTACGATCGCCATGCAAGGGTCATGCCCTGGCGTGTTCCACCCGCCGCGCGCGCCGCCGGAGTCAGGCCCGACCCTTACCGGATCTGGCTGTCCGAGGTGATGTTGCAGCAAACCACTGTCGCGGCCGTGCAGGACTATTTCTACCGCTTCACCACGCGCTGGCCCGATGTTGCAGCGCTGGCCGGCGCCGACGACGGCGCGGTGATGGGGGAATGGGCCGGGCTTGGTTATTATGCCAGGGCGCGGAACCTGTTGAAATGCGCAAGGGTGGTCGTTGGCGACCATGCCGGTGTTTTTCCGAGCGACTACAAGGTGTTGCTTGGGTTGCCCGGCATCGGCCCTTACACGGCGGCCGCGATCGCGGCGATCGCATTCGACCAGTCCGAGACGGTTGTCGATGGCAATGTCGAACGGGTGATGGCGCGTCTGTTCAACATCGAGACTCCGCTGCCGACGGCCAAGGCTGAACTGACCAGCCTTGCGGCCCGGCTGACGCCGAAGCGGCGCGCCGGAGATCATGCCCAGGCGGTGATGGATCTTGGCGCGACGATCTGCACGCCGAAATCCCCGAAATGCGGCATTTGCCCTTTGTCAGAGCCGTGTTTGGCCCGTGCCGGCGGCCATCAGGGCGCGTTGCCCCGCAAATTGCCGAAACAGCAGAAACCGACGCGATACGGGATCGCCTATATCGCCCGCCGCAGCGATGGCGCATGGCTGCTGGAGCGGCGGCCGGACCGGGGCTTGCTTGGCGGCATGCTGGGCTGGCCCGGATCCGGCTGGGCGGACGCGCCGCAAGAGGCGCCGCCACTGGCGGCCCGGTGGCAGGATCCCGGTATCGAGGTGCGGCATACTTTCACACATTTCCATTTGCGACTTGGGCTGAGAACCGCGTTGGTTCCGCTAAAAGCAATGTCTGACAAAGGCGTATTCATTGCGCGAAGCGATTTCCGGCCATCCGATCTGCCGACAGTCATGCGCAAAGCCTATGACCTTGCGGCGCCAGGCCTTGCAGTGGATTGAGCAGGCCAGCGGGCCTGCTATGCTGCGGCCAGTACGGAGGCTTGAATGATCCCCACAACCAAACTGGTCAATCTGCGGAACGCGCTTCCTTTTTGGCTGTCGCTGGCGTTGGTGCCGGTCGTGCTTTATGCCGCGAAAGAGGGCGGTTGGACGCTGATCCTGCCCGCTCTGGCAAGCTGGGGGGTGTTCTCTGTTGTGGACCTCGTGGCGGGGCTGGACAACGCCAACGCCAATCCCGACGCCAGCGACGATCAGTTGTTCTGGTATCGGCTGATCACCCTCTTGTGGTTCCCGGTTCAGTTTGCCGTTACCTTTGGCCTGATCTGGTATGTCGATGCGTCCGATCACCTGAATACCTTCGAAAAGATCGTGCTTTTCTTCGGTGTCGGGATTCTTTCGGGAACCATCGGGATCAATTACAGCCACGAATTGATGCATCAGAAGAACCGGCTGGAGCGATGGTTGGGCGACATGCTGCTGGCGATGGTGATGTATTCGCATTTCCGGTCGGAGCATCTGCTTGTCCACCACCGCTATGTCGGCACGCCCCGTGACCCGGTGACGGCGCGCTACAACGAGGGCTTTCACCGGTTCTTTCTACGGGTGCTGGTGCAGTGTTTCCGCTCTGCCTGGCGTGCAGAAAAGGCGATGCTGGCGCGCAGGGGGCTACCGGTGATGGACGCGTCGAACCCGTTCTGGCGCTACTGGGCGATGCAGGGCGGCTTCCTGTTTCTGGCCATGCTGTTGGGCGGCTGGGCGGGGGTCGGACTGTTCCTGTTTCAGGCCTATATCGCCGTCTGGCAGTTGGAACTGGTCAATTACATCGAACATTACGGCCTGACCCGAAAGCATCTGGGGGATGGCAAGTACGAGTACGTGCAACCGCGCCATTCGTGGAACTCGGCGCACCGCGTGTCGAACTGGCTGCTGATCAATCTGCAGCGCCATTCGGACCATCACTATAAACCCGACCGGCGGTTTCCGCTGCTGCAGAACTACAGCCATGCCGATGCGCCGCAACTGCCCTATGGCTATCCGACGATGACGATGGCGGCGATGGTTCCGCCGCTTTGGCGGCGAATGATGAACCCGAAGGTGCGGCAGTGGCGGGCGATGTACTATCCCGAAATCACCGATTGGACGCCCTACAAGACGGCCAGCAATCCGATGCCAAGGTAGTCTTCGCGCAAAGGGCCCGTTGCGCGACCGGCGACCTGCCGATGCGGGTCCGCATACGTGGAACGAACCGCCAGACTTCGAAGGGGGCCGGGTGCCGTGCTGACCACCTGATCAGTATTTCTGCAAGGGTATGCGAATTCCGATCGTCACAACATGTTGGCGGTTGTCGAACTGGAACGGTTCCAGCGGCTTGGAACTTCCATTTCCGGGCAGCGGCGTATCTCCGCCCGCGACCGTCCCAAGATCGAAGTACTTGTATCCCGTTTCCAGAATGATCGGCGTCTTTCCGCGTCCGCGCTTGATCTCAAAGGCGACACCAAGACCGGCGGACCAGGCAAAATCGGTTGACGAATCGCCCTCAAACGTGCGGACCGGTCGGGCAGAAGCGGCGTTTGTCCTTACCCAGTCATCCATCGTGTTGCGCGCAACACCGATGCCTGCAGACAGGAAGGGCTGAACCAGCACGTTCTTGCCCTGCTGCTCAAGCGGCGAATAGTGGCCGGTGATCATGAACGCGGTGGACCTGATGCTTGCTTCGATATCCGCGTGCGGTCCGGGATCACTGGGAACGGTGCGGGACCAGTTCGCTGACACGTCCGACTCGCCGAACACCAAGAGCGAAAGATCGCCGCGAAAACCGTTCATCCAGTCAAAGCCGATTGCAGCACTGCCGTAGCCGGTGGTTTCATGCGACAGGTCAAAGAAGACGTCCGGGTCGGCGGGACCCGGAGGATGCCAGAACCCCTCCTCATCGGCCTGTCTTGCCCCGCCAAGTTCGAACTTGGCATAGGGACCATAGGTAACGCTGGCAGAGGTCTTGCCAAACAGACCTTGGCCGTCCTGCGCCGCTGCCGGCAATCCACAAGCCAGAGCTGCCACGGCAGCGCACGCCGTTACCGCCAAACGGTATGCAATCAGGTTCTTCATGATAAAGTCCTCAATATAATAGTTTTTTGCCAGGATACCCGCGTCTGCCGCTTCGCCTAACAGCTTGCGGCCATTGCCCGCAATTCTTGCCTCAACCGTGTCCTTCCAGCACCGCCTGACGCACCGCTTCGGCATCGGCGGCAAGCGCGGTGGAAGAGGCCTGCGACAGTTCGTATCCCAGAATCAGCGCAACGGAATACGCCGCTTCGGGTGTGATCGGGATCGTCTTGTCTGAGGCCGTGCCAAGGAACATCGCCATCAGGGTCTCATTGGTGTTTTCAACCTCTTCGAGATCGTTCAGCACCGAGGAACCATCCAGCGCGTCTCGCAGAAGCGCGAGGTTCTGCAAAGGTGAGTCGATGAACTCGGCAGTCTCGAACTCTGTCCGCAGTTTCGCGATCGCCTGGTCCAGAGGAAGATTGTAGAACTCGGCCATACTGGCGGTGAAAGAAGCCAGGCCCTCTTCATAGGCGCGATCAAGGACGTGGGACGGGGACCGTACGACATTCAGGCGACCAAGTTCCACCTCCGGGATGCCTTCGCCAGCCCAGACCGGGCGGTTGCCGGATCCTCCCTTGCTGCCCTGGCCGTCGTCATTGCCGCCTTGACCGCCAGCATGGCCTGAACCGGCCTGACTGCCGCCGTCCTGACCCGCCCCGGCCTTCGGGCCCTTGCCAGATCCGCCGTCGGCATGATCGTGATCATCTTCCGGGCCATCATCGTGGCTATGGTCATCAGATCCGCCGTCATCGTGGCTGTGATCGTCGCCACCACCTTGGCCACCACCATGATCGGTATGGCTTTCGGCGTGCGCCGCTCCCGCAAGAATGGTGCCGACGTTGGTCGCGACCCCAATCGGCTGCAAGGCCATGAGGGCGATGCCTGAAACCGCGAGGAGTCCGACTCCAGCCTTTTTCGAGTACGAAAAATTCATGCCAATTCTTCCTTATACGCTGTCAAAGAGACCTAGTTCGTGCGCTGGCCAACCCCGCCCATCGGCATACCGAGGCCCCGGATGTAAGTGTGCCGGGCCGTGAGCGAACGCTTGTCGCCACTCGCCGCAGAGGCATTGGTCCGGGCCTGTGCTGGCCCGGACCCGCAGGTAATATCCGCGATCAGCCGTGGCCGGCGAGGACCGCGATCCGCACGGATTCCGCATCGGCGGCCAGAGCAGCTGCATCGGCCTCGGACATTGGCTCGCCCAGAATCGTGGTCAAGGCGATCACCGTGTCGGTCGAAATTGGAACCGTCTTGTCGGACGCCACGCCCAGGAACACAGCCATCAGAGTATCGGTGTCGTTTGTCACACCCGTCAGTGAGGTTGGCTGCCCTTCAAGCAACTCATTGAGCAGCGCCAGGTTCTGCAGCGGCGAGTCGTAGATCGTGATGTTGTCCCAATTGTTGGACAATTCGTCGATGATGCCGTCGGCCCCGTCGAGCGGCAGATTGTAGAAATCCACCATTTCGGCGGTCAGCGTTGCCACTGCTTCGTCCAGTGCGCGCTGAAGCACGTGATCGGGGGAACGGGCGACGCTCAGGCGGCCAAGCTCCACTTCCGGGATACCTTCCTGCGCCCAGGCTGGCTTTCCGCCGCCGCTACCGTCATCGGACGGTCCGCCAGCTTGCGGTCCCTTGCCATCGGAGTCCTCTCCGGGGCCACCTTGGCCAGCCTCCTGACCGCCCTGATTGCCCTGTCCGGATTGACCGCCCTGGCTACCCTGACCTTGTCCACCCTGGTTGCCCTGGCTGTTGTCTGGGCCGCCCGAGCCGTCGTCCTGCGCCAGCGCCGCGCCGACGAAGGTGTTTGTCGTCGCAATGCCCGCCGCGCCCGCAACAAGGGCGCAGACAGCTACCGCGGACACAGTCTGCTTGAGTGTCGGGATCTTTGATCCGGTAAAGATCTGCATGATGTTCGCCATGTAATGCATCTTTGTAATGCATCTTTGCAGATCGTGACTAAAGCGCTGCTATATTCTCACATTGATATGTATCAATCTGAAAAGAATTTCTTTCTGATGATCGCCTGAGGCGATGCTTCGTCCGGCGATCCCGACAGGGCGGTTTGCAATGACGGGCATCCGCTGTTCCGCAAATCGAGTCCAGACCACGGTCGGGGCGAAGCTTGGGAACGATCCGGCCCGAGGCGGGTTGTAGGATCAAGACCAATTGGCAATGGGGGTAATTAAATGACGAAATACATTCGCTTCGCACTGATGATCGCAACGTCGACGATCGTGATGTATGCGGTAATGTATCTCAACAGCTACGACATTGTCAGTCATGCCTTCTGGAGCGAGACCAGAGCCTACATGTCGTTATTGATGGCCGCCACCATGATCGTGGTCATGCTGACCTTCATGCTGGGCATGTATCGGAATCGAAATCTTAATCTTGGACTTTACGGGTTTGCAGTGGTGCTGTTTATCGCGGCGCTGGCGTTGGTGCGCAGTCAGGTCACCGTTGACGATGTCGACTATATGGAAGCGATGATCCCACATCATTCCATTGCCATCCTCACCAGCAAGCGGGCGAAGATCACCGATCCGCGGGTGCGCCAGCTTGCTGATGAGATCATCGCCGCGCAAGAGCGTGAGATCGCCGAAATGAGGACACTGATCGCCGATCTGAGCGCGGCCGAGTGACCGTCGCCCGGCGCGGCAATTGCTGTCCTGCGGGTGGATCGGCCGATCGGTGCTTCAGCCAGAAAAAAGCCCCGCCTTCGGAGGAAAGCGGGGCCAGTTCGTGCCGTGGTGTCAGGCCACAGGCACCGGCGGTAACATCGGTCAGTCCAGTTCGGACCGTATCTGTTGGCGCAAAAGGTCGATGGGGACCTGCTGTCCGTCGCGCTTGAAACACCAGTAGGTCCAGCCGTTGCAGCTGGGCGCGCCTTCCAGCGCCGCGCCGACCTGATGGATCGAGCCGCGGACATCGTCGGAAATCAGCGTTCCATCGGCCCGGACCTTGGCGGCATGGCGGCCATTCATCGAGCGCAGCATCTCGCCGGGGCGCAGCATGCCGCGTTCGACCAACTGGCCGAAGGGCACGCGGGGTTCAGAACGTTTCGAGGTCGATACCTGCAGCGCCTCGCGGTCGAACTTGCGGACCCGCGACAGCCGCTTTTCGGCGTGCTTGCGATAGGTTTCGTCGCGCTCGATGCCGATGAACTCCCGGCCAAGCATCTTTGCCACCGCGCCCGTGGTGCCGGTTCCGAAAAACGGATCCAGCACCACGTCGCCGGGGTTGGTCGTGCCGAGCAGAACACGATGCAACAGGCTTTCGGGTTTCTGGGTCGGATGCGCCTTGTCGCCGTTGTCATCCTTTAATCGCTCGCCGCCATTGCAGATTGGCAGCACCCAGTCCGAGCGCATCTGGATGCCCTCGTTCAGCGCCTTCAATGCTTCGTAGTTGAAGGTGTATTTGCTGGTCTGGTCGCGGCTGGCCCAGATCAGTGTCTCATGCGCGTTGGTAAAGCGCTTGCCGCGGAAATTCGGCATCGGGTTCGACTTGCGCCAGACCACATCGTTCAGGATCCAGTAGCCTTGGTCCTGCAGCGCGGCGCCGACGCGGAAGATGTTGTGATATGAGCCGATGACCCAGATCGCGCCATTGGGTTTCAGCAGCCGCCGGGCGGCGGCCAGCCAGGCTTGGGTGAACTGGTCATAGATGGCGAAGCTGGCGAACTGGTCCCAGGCGTCATCGACGGCATCGACCTTGGAATTGTCGGGGCGGTGCAGGTCACCCTTGAGCTGAAGGTTATAGGGCGGATCGGCAAAAATCAGGTCGATGGAACCGGCCGGAAGGCTGTTCATCACCTCGACACAGTCACCGGGCACAATCTGATTGAGCGGAAGCGTCGCCGCCGCATCTTTGGTCTTTGTCGTCATCTCTGCCTCTGTCCCGGCACCGTTTTCGGCGCTTCATCTGTTGAGGACCAAGATGAGTCAAAGCTGATTCGCCGTCAAATTCTTTTTTGAATCAGTAACTTATAGATTTGTCTTGATACAAGATATTGTGCACGGGCCGGAACGAACGTCTATGGTGTGGGGTCGCCCCAAGATTTTGCAGCGCCAGGCGATGCTCTTTTGTCGGATAGCCTGCATTGCGGTCCCAGCCGTAGCCGGGATGCTGTTGCGCCAAATCCACCATCAGCCTGTCGCGCCAGATCTTGGCGACGATCGAGGCTGCGGAAATCGACAGGCATCTTGCGTCGCCGCCGATGATGCATGTCGCGCGACCTTCAAGTCCGGGCGGTACGCGGTTGCCGTCAACCAGCACGTGATCGACCGGCCTGGTCAACGCCGCGACGGCGCGGTTCATCGCCAGAAGCGCGGCCTGCAGGATGTTGAGGCTGTCGATCTCTGCCACGCTGGCCTGCCCGATCGCGACATCGGCTGTCTGCCAGAGCACCTCGGCGATCGATTGCCGACGGGCAGGGCTGAGGCATTTGGAATCGTTCAGCCCGTCCGGGATACGGGCGGGGTCCAGCCGGACGGCGGCGGCAACCACCGGGCCGGCGAGCGGACCGCGGCCGACCTCATCGACGCCGACGATATAGGCGTGGCCCTCGGCGCGGGCGCGGGTCTCTTGGTTGAAATCGGGAAGCGGTCTGGCCATGCGGCAAGGAACCGCGAACCCGGCAAAGGTGCAACAGGGAATTTCGGCGGCGCGCGCCTGCGCCAGCCGACTCGGCACGGGCGGTTGACCGGCGTCCCACCTGTCGGGCCATCGCCCGGTCAATTGGACGCGCCGCCAATGGCAGCGCGTCCGACACCTATTGAAAGGCACTCTTTACCAACACGTTGCCGGAAGCTGCATACTTGCTTCACTCACCCGACTTCCGGCACTCATCACCCTAATCGGATTCGGTCGATCTTCATTAACACGGGTCAAATTCGCCGCACCGCAAAGCGGAGATAAAAAATGGGGCGGGGGCCTGCTCTGCCCTCCGCCCCAGTCCGGCGCGCGAATGCTGG
Source organism: Brevirhabdus sp. (assembly GCA_024637315.1). Taxonomy (GTDB): domain Bacteria; phylum Pseudomonadota; class Alphaproteobacteria; order Rhodobacterales; family Rhodobacteraceae; genus JAHEAO01. The sequence continues at coordinate 21,074 of JAGXFH010000070.1, read as the reverse complement.
GAATGCGCGCCGGGTGCTCTCCGGCGGCTAGTGCCGCCGGGCCTCGACTCGGTAACCGCGGGCGCGCAGACAGGCTGCGTCATAGGCGGGGGCGCGGCTGAACTGCCTGCCGTCAGAGCGGCGGCAGTTGTCAGGAAGGTAGCGCGCCGACCCGGTCACACCGGCGATGCAGCGCTCGCCAAAGACGCCCTGAAACCCATCGCGCCCGGAATAGCGGTAGAAACACTGGCCGGGGACCAGGCGGTTGTCGCGCCAGTAATCAGCACGGTCCCTCTTGCCGTTCTTGTAGTGGCCATGGGCCTTGCCATAGGGCGGCCCGTTGTATTTGGGTGCATTGCGGCTGCTGTAGGTCGTGTTGGGTTTTTTATTCTGCGAGCTGGCTTTTTTCTTCTTCGAGTCATCCTCGAGTATTTCCTTGAGCGCGAAAAGCGCGATGGCACTGCTGACGATCAGCGCGACGTCGCCTTGGTCGGCACGGGCCTGGCTGGGGACGGCCACACCTGCGAACGCGATCCCGAGTGACAATAGCCCCGCTGTCAAATGCTTCATCATGGGTCTGTCCTTTGACTGGGCGACCGGGCGTTTCCGGCCTTGATGAGAACAGATTGATCGGCGACCCGACGCTAAGCAATAACGCGGCCCTGTTATCCGATATCAGACGGGCGACGACGGTCAGCTATTGAATATCGCGGGCGGTTTCGGCACCGTTCGCACCATGAGACACCTATTCGCCCTTTCCCTTGCGGCACTGTTGACGATCGGCCTTGCCGGGCCGGGTTTTGCCGCCTGCTTTGCAGATTACAAAGCCAAGCGAGACAACCCGCTTCGGCTGCATTATGGTGTGATCGAGCTAAGCGACGCCGCCTGCGACGATCCGGGCCGCGCCCGGACCGAGACTGCCGCGCGGCTGGCCGCCGAGCGCTGGGATCTGCTGACCGTCATGTCAACCTTCGGGCGCGACGGGCTGACGCAAAGGGAAAAGAATGCTGGGAAATTTTTCCTCCGTTACTGACAGCCGGAACGGCGCGCGGATCGTTTTTGTCGGGATCGCGGCGATTGTCGTGATCCTCTTGATCGCGGCTGTTCTGCTGTTTGTGAACCTGCCCGATGCCAACGCGTTCAATGCGCGGGTCGAGCAGATCTTCGTGGCGAATGACGACCTGACCTCGGGGCCCGAGATCAAGCTTCTGGAGATTCTGGCCGAGAGTGGCACGGCGTTTTCCGATGTGCTGGCAAGCTACCGGATGGTGATCTTCGTGTTGCTGGTGTTCGCGACGGCGCTTTTGCTGGCCGCGCTGGTGTTTCTGGTGACGATCATTTCGCTGAACCGGCGGATGGGAGAGATTGAGCGGTCGGGGATTCAGGTCTCTTCGCTGTTGATCAGCCGCGACGAACGGGTGGTCTATCTGAATAACATGGAGTTCAAGCTGACCGAGGCGGCAATCGAGACGCTGTCGGTTCTGGCCGAGGCGCGGATGGACGACGATGTGCTGACCGGGGCAGAGATCGAAGCGGTGATTTCGGGGCGGAGCGCAGTGGATTGTGACGAGGCGGCGGGGGCGACACGTATCAAGCGGTTGCGCGACACCCTGGGCAACCAGATGGTCAGCGAGCTACTGATCAAGAACATCGCGCGGAAGGGCTACATGCTGTCGATCGACAAGGATGTCATCCGCATGCTCTGAGGGGTTGCACCGTGGCTTCGCCGCGCCGCCATGCGCTCCGCTCGGGGATATTTTCAGACAAATGATCGGTCAGTGGAAGTCCAGTTGGACCTTCATCGCGCTGCTGCGATCATTGGCTTTCTCGAAGGCGTCCCTGGCGCTGGCAAGCGGCAGCGTTTGAGTGATCAGCGACGTCACGTCGATCAGGTGTTTTTGCATCAGTTCGACCGCGATGGCGAATTCGGAATGGAAGCGGAAGGTGCCTTTTAGGGTCAGTTCCCTGGCGGTGATCATCTGCATCGGCACGGTCTTGTCGCCCCCCATGCCGACCTGGATGAGCGTGCCGGAGGGGCGGAGCGCGGGGATGCCGGTGACGAGCGCGGGGCCCGCGCCGGAGCATTCGAACATGGTGTCGAAATAGCCCTTGTCAGTATCAAAGCCGTTCAGGGCGTCGGGGCTGGTGGCGATGTTGAGCGCCGCATCGGCGCCGGCGGCATGGGCGGCGTCGAGAGTGAAATCGGAGAGGTCGGTGGCGACGATCTCGGCCGCACCGGCGCGGCGGGCGGCGAGAATGACGAGGACTCCGATCGGGCCGCAGCCGGTGACGAGGACCCGTTTACCCAAAAGGTCGCCCGCTTGCCGGACGGCATGGAGGCAGACCGCCAGGGGTTCGGCCATTGCCGCCTCACCCGGCGTGAGGCCATCGGCCGGAATGCATTGCGCGGCATCGGCGACGAGGCGTTGACGGAACGCGCCCTGGATATGCGGGAACGGCATGGCCGAGCCGTAAAACCGCATGTCGAGGCAATGATTGGGCATGCCTTCGCGGCAATAGCGGCAGGCGCCGCAAGGCCGCGAGGGAGAGATGGCTACGAGTTGGCCTATGGCGAACGTATCGACGCCGTCACCCAAAGCCTCGACATGACCAGCGACCTCGTGGCCGAGGATCATCGGCTCTTTCAGGCGCACCGTGCCAAAGCCGCCATGGTTGTAATAATGCAGGTCGCTGCCGCAGATACCGCCCGTGGCCAGTCGCACCCGGACCTCGCCGGGGCCGGGGGCGGGACATGGCTGATCCTCGATCCGCAGGTCCCCAGCGGCGTGGATGACCAGGGCTTTCTCGGCGGCTTTCATGGCTGTCCTTTCGCTGATCCCGGCAGAGTGCACCGAAGATGTCCGGCGGAAAAGGTCAGATGTTTATCTCGGCCCAGATCAGGTGGTGATCAGAGGCCGCGTGATGCCTGCGCTTGAGTTCAGGATAGGTCACCCAGCGTGCCGGACGCGATCCAGGCCAGGCGCCCTTGCGAAAAAGACCACCCGCCGTGACCTTTGCGAACAGCGACGGCGACAAAAGCAGATAGTCGATCTTGCTGCCGTCATTGCCCAAGTCATAAGTGCCGATGCCGAGATGGCCGTTCTGCACGTTGAATTCGAAATCGGTGAAGTTCGGATGGTCGGAGGCATCCTTGAGGTCGGTTTGCTGGAGGAGCGGTGCAAGCTCTGCGCTGTCGGGCGTGTCGTTGAGATCGCCCAGAACCACGATATTGTCCACGCCTTCGGCGCGCAGACGGTTATAGAAGCTGACGACGGCATTCGACTGCGCCAGACGCTTGGCGCGCGAGACGGGATCATTGCCGCCGAACTTCGATTTGAAATGGTTGGGCAGGACCAAGACCTTCGCGCCGCTCGGCGTGGTGATTTCGTATTCCGGACAGTCGCGGCTGAAGACCGGAAAACCGTCGGGCTTGAGGTCATCGACATGGCTGCGAACCGTGCCGATTGGAAAGCCGTCGCGCGAGGCGAGGCCGACATCAATGCCGCGGTCGTCATTGCCGTCGATGATCATCAGGTGACGATAGGTTTCGGGCAGGTTCAGTTTCTCGGCCATGAAGGTCTGGAAGGCCTTGAGCACTGGCCGGCTTTCGGCCTCGATCACCGCCAGCACGTCGGCGGCGACCTCTGCGATGACCTTGGCTGTCATCAGCATTGCGGTTTCGTCGACGGTTTCGGTCTTGAGTTCGACCCAGCCGACCCAGTCGTCGCGGCCATTCGCGACGATTTCGCGCGGTTCTGCGGGATCGCGGGGGCGCCTGATCAGTTGTCCTCGGATCTTGCGGATCTGGGTGAACGTATCGGCGCGGCCCTGATCGCGATGCAGCATGCCCAGCCGTTCAATGAGTTCCAGCATCCGCGCCTTGGCGGCGGCCGTGTAGACCGGAAGTTCGAAAAGCTTGTTCAGTTCGGCATGATCGTCAAGCACCTGTTGATGCGCGGTAGGATCGTCGGCATTGAACGCCTTGGCTCGGTCAAAGAGGTTCTCGACATTGAAGGCGGCGATCTTCATCGGAAATCTCCTTGGTCCCTAAGGCAGTTCTAACATGAAGTATGGCCGCTACCTAAGCCTCAGGAGAATCTCGAGTGACGCGTAGCCATCGGGGATCATGCCGGTGCGGGCCTGAAATGCACGGATCGCCTCGATCGTGTTCGGGCCGATGACGCCGTCGATCCCTTGCGTATTGAACCCGGCAGCGGTGAGGCGTTGCTGCATTTCCTGCTTCTCGGTGAATTTCAGCGATCGGTCGCCGCGCGGCCATTCGGCGCGCAAGGCAGGGGCGCCGCTGATCCGGTCCGAGAGGTGGCCGACCGCGATCACATATGCATCGGCCTTGTTGTAGCGTTCGATGACGTGGAAATTCTGGAAGATCATGAAGGCTGCACCTTGCGCGCCCGCCGGCAACAGGATCGAGGCGGGGCCGTGTTCGGGGATCGTGCCACCTTCGGCGTCGCGAATTCCGAGTGCCGCCCAGTCGGCGACGGATTTCTTGATCCGCTCGCCCGAGAGGCCGTAGTCGAAGCCCTTGGGCAGCGCCACTTCGACGCCCCAGGGCTGGCCCTTGCGCCAGCCGAAGCGCGCCAGATAGGCAGCTGTCGAAGCGAGCGCCTCGGTAGGATCGTCCGACCAGATATCGCGTCTGCCGTCGCCGGTGAAATCGACGGCAAAGGCGAGGTAACTGGTCGGGATGAACTGGGTATGGCCCATCGCGCCAGCCCAGGAACCGGTCATATCGCGGGGATGAACATTGCCCTGCTCGATGATCTTGAGGGCGGCAATCAGTTGATCTTCAAAAAAGTCGCGGCGGCGGCCATCATAGGCGAGAGTTGCCAGAGATTCGATCAGCGGCAGGGTGCCGCGGAACGTGCCATAGGCGCTTTCCAGGCCCCAGATGGCCGTAACGACCTCACTCTCGACGCCGTATTTCGACTCGATTCGATCGAGGATTCGGCGGTTCTGTGCCAGCGCCTGCTGTCCGTTCGCGATGCGAGTGTCAGAGACGGCAGAGTCCAGGTAGTCCCAGATCTGTTTGGTGAACTCGGACTGGTTCCGGTCCTTCTGGATGACACTCGTGTTATAGTTCACGCCTTCGAACGCGGCGTCGAAGATGCTGGCCGAAATTCCGTTGCGCACAGCCTGATTGCGGAAGCCTTCGATCCAGCGGCGAAAGCCGAGATTGGCGGTATCAGCCTGCACCATGATCACATCCCCCTTGTTGCCAGGATGTTGCGGGCTTTGCCGCATGTCCAGAGCAACCGGGCCGGCATGGCTCTGCGCTGCGGCGCACAGTATCGCCAACAGCATGGAGAGCATGGGGAAGAAGTGCATGGGATGGACCTGTCGACTGCTCTTGTTTTGACAAACAGTAGCAGATTCGCACGATATCGGAAGCACGGTCGCCGGGTTTGGGCAAGGATCTGCTAGCGGCGCTTGCGTTCGACCTTGCGCTTGGTCTTGGCCGATTTCTTGCGGGTTCGGTTGCCGGCGGGAGAGGTCACCTTGCCCCTGCCCCGGCTCTTGGGCTGTGGCAACAGGCTGCCCTCGACCGACAAAAGTTCCAGCGTCAGCCCACCGGTGACCGGCACGGATTCAGCGAGCCTGACGGTCACGCGCTGACCAAGGCCGATGGTCAAGCCGGTATCGGACCCGGTAAGCGTACCGGCATTGGCGTCGAAGTGAAAGAATTCCCGACCCAGCGTGCGGATCGGGATCAGGCCGTCGGCGCCGGTTTCATCGAGCTTCACGAAGGCGCCGAAACGGGCGATGCCGGAAATCCGGCCGGTGAACTCGTTGCCGACGCGTTCCGAGAGATAGGCGGCGAGGTAGCGGTCATTGGTGTCACGCTCGGCCGCCATCGAACGGCGTTCGGTTTCCGAGATGTGGGTGGCGGTATCCGGCAAGCGTTCGATGTCGTCTTTCGACAGCCCGTCCTTGCCCCAGCCATGCGCCGAAATCAGCGCGCGGTGCACGATCAGGTCGGAATAGCGGCGGATCGGCGACGTGAAATGCGCATAGCTTTTCAGCGCCAGGCCGAAATGCGCCAGATGCTCGGGTGTGTAATAGGCCTGCGTCATCGACCGCAGGGTGGTCATGTTGATGAGTTCGTCGAACTCGGTGTCCTCGGCCTGACCGAGCAGCCGGTTGAGGTGTTGCGTGTGCAGGACCTGACCCTTGGCCAGTGTGAACCCCGAGGCCTGCGCCACCTCTCGGAGCGCCTCCAGCTTTGCCGGCGAGGGTTCCTCGTGGACGCGGAACAGAAGCGGACGCTGCAGGCGGATCAGTTCCTCGGCGGCGGCGACATTGGCCAGCACCATGAACTCCTCGATCAGCCGGTGCGCATCGAGCCGTTCGGCGATTGCGACCGAGCTGACCTTGCCATCCTCGGACAAGATGATCTTTCGCTCGGGAAGGTCGAGGTCGAGCGGCTGGCGGGTGGCGCGAGCCTTGGTGGTGGCCTCGTAGGCGGCGTAGAGCGGGTTTATCACCTCGTCCAGCAGCGGCGCGGTCTTGTCGTTGGGCTGGCCGTCACGGGCGGCCTGCACCTCGACATAGTTCAAGGAGGCCACGGATTTCATCAATCCGCGGGTAAAGCGGTGGCTGAGCTTGTTGCCCTTGCCATCCAGCACCATTCGGACGGCAAGGCAGGCGCGCGGGACGCCTTCATGCAACGAGCAGAGATCGCCCGACAGGCGATCGGGCAGCATCGGCACGACACGGTCCGGGAAGTAGGTGGAGTTGCCACGCTTGCGGGCCTCGCGGTCAAGCGCCGAGCCGGGTGTGACGTGATGCGCGACATCGGCAATGGCCACCCAGACGACATGGCCGCCTTCGTTCTTCGGATTGTCATCGGCATGCGCCCAGACGGCGTCATCGTGGTCGCGCGCATCCGACGGGTCGATGGTGATCAGCGGCAGGTGGCGCAGATCCTCGCGGTCGTCCAGTTCGGCGGGCTTCTGCGAGTCGGCCTCCGCAATCACCTCGTCGGGGAAATCATCGGGGATGCCGTGCTGATGAATCGCAATCAGAGACACTGCTTTTGGCGCGGACGGATCGCCAAGGCGGTTGACAATGCGGGCCTGCGGCAGGCCCATGCGGCCTTTCGGGCCGGTCTGTTCGGCCTCGACCAGTTCCCCGTCTTTCGCGCCTTCGGTCGACTTGGCCTCGACGGCCCATGCCTTGTCGGCACCCTTGTCGATCGGCTGGATACGCCCGCCCTCGGCGCGTTTGCGGAAGATGCCGAGGATGCGGTGCGGGTTGGTGCCGATGCGGCGGATCAACCGGCCCTGATACTGGTGATCTTCACCCTGCACCTCTTGCAGACGCGCAAGGATGCGATCGCCTTCGCCAAGAGCCGGGTCAGAGGCTTTCAGGACCAGCAGGATCTTCGGCTCGGGTCCATCGCCTGCCCATTCCAGCGGGCGGGCGAAGAGATCGCCCTCGCGATCCGGGCCCAGCACTTGCAGCACGGCGACGGGCGGCAGCTTTTCGGGGTCGTGATAGGTTTTCTTGCGCTTCTCCAGGTGCCCTTCCGCCTCCAGTTCTTTCAACAGGCGTTTGAGGTCGATCCGGGCGGCGCCCTTGACTCCGAAGGCCCGGGCAATGTCACGCTTGGCGGTGAGGGTGGGATTTTCGGAAATCCAGTTCAGGATCTCCTCTTTCGTGGGGATAGTTTTCATGCCGGTGATTTAGCACGGGTCGCGGGGGCCGTCGCGGGGAAAACGACGCGTCAGAGATCGTCGACGGTATCGACGTCTGCCAAGGTGTCGATATAGGCGATGCGATGGCCTTTCAGGGTCAGAACAGTGTCTGAAAGGGTGTTCTCGCTGGACCAGCGGACATTCTCGAAAAGCTTCGGCGGGGTCGGGCGGGCGCGTTTCAGGCCGATCAACCAGTAGCCGCCATCCACGGCAGGACCGATGACCGCTTGATGTGCCCCGAGCGCGTCGAAGGCGCGGGTGATATGGTCTTTGCCGATGGCTGGGATATCGGCGCCCACGATCAGCACCGGGCCCGGCGGCGCCTGGTCGAAGATGCGCTTCATCCGGGTGCCGAGATTGCCGGCACCTTGCGGGGTGCGCGAAAGGTCAGCCGGCCAGAAACGGCTGTGCAGACCCTGTTTGTCGGGCGACACGGCAAGGATCAGCTGCCAGCGCGGGTCGCGCAGGTTGCGGATCAGAGTCCGCGTCTGGTGGCGGAACCACCAGGCAGCGGCGCTCATGCCGATATCGCGACCAAGCCGGGTTTTCACGCGGCCCGCGACGGGTTCCTTGAGCATGATGACGAGGCGTCGCCGATGTTTAGGCGAAGTAGTCACGCAATATCCGGCTGTAGATCGCCTTGAGTTGATGGATCTGTTCGACCGAAACCCGTTCATCAACCTGATGCATGGTCTTGCCGACCAGCCCGAATTCGACCACCGGGCAGTGATCCTTGACGAAGCGGGCGTCAGAGGTGCCGCCGGATGTCGAGAGGTCCGGCAGGATGCCGGTTTCGGCCTGCACCGATCTGGAAACAAGCTTGGACAGCGCGCCCGGTGGGGTCAGAAAGCTTTCGCCGGAAACCTGCGCCCGCATCTCGATCCCGACCCCGGTCTCTGCCGCGACCTGATCGGTGACCTCGTTCATCCAGCCGGTCAGGCTGTCGGAGGTGTGGCTGTCGTTGAAGCGGATGTTCACCGTGGCGCGGCATTCGGCGGGGATCACGTTGTTGGCCGGGTTGCCGGTGTCGATGGTCGTCGCGGCCAGTGTCGAAGGGTCGAAATGTGCGGTGCCTTCGTCAAGTGTGCGGCTGGCGAGCCGGTCGATCAGCATCGCGATGGCGGAAACCGGGTTCCTTGCCCGGTGCGGATAGGCAGTGTGACCCTGCACGCCCCTGGCGGTGAAATACCCTGTCATGGAACCTCTGCGGCCAATCTTGATCGCTTCGCCCAGAACCTCGGGACTGGTCGGTTCGCCGACGAGGCAGTCGGTCATCGCTTCGCCATTGGCGGTCATCCAGTCGAGCAAGGCGACAGTGCCATCCGTCGCGTCGCCCTCTTCATCGCCGGTGATCGCCAGGATCACCGCCCCGTCAGGCGGAGTTTCACGGACGAAATCGACGGCAGCGGCGGCGAAGGCGGCGACACCGGATTTCATGTCTGTCGAACCGCGCCCCCAAAGCATGCCGTCCCTGATTTCTGCCCCGAACGGTTCGCTTGTCCATGCGGCCGTGTCACCCACCGGAACGACATCGGTATGTCCGTTGAAGCCGAAGCTGCGGGGATGGCCCTTCTCACCCCAGCGGGCGTACAGGTTGGCCACGCCGCCGCGATCGACCCGGGTGCAGGAAAACCCCGCCTGCGAAAGCAGATTGTCGAGCAGCATCAGCGCGCCACCCTCTGCAGGAGTGACTGAAGGACAACGGACGAGGTCGGCGGTCAGCGCGACTGGATCGGTTGAAGAGTTCTGCATGTTTGCCCTGCTTTTTGCTCTGGTTACTAGTAGTCTGCAGGCTTCGCAACGCCTGCAGCGATGTGGCGATTGGGAAACACCCGCTGCTTGAAGTACGGCAAGCCTTCCCAATTTGTTAACAACTGCGAATCAGGCGTCCATATTGGCGGCAATAAAAAAAGTCCTGAGGCAGGACTGCGGGCCAAATGTGCCCAACGAGCGGTAGTATCCCAAGAAACGCGTCCTGACGGTCGCGACCAATGGTTTTGCGCCCGCCCTGCCTTCTGAAAACAGGGGGCAGCGATGCCACGATTGCCGGTGAATCAAGGCGCGTCGGCGCTGACCATGGCAGAGGAAATCTTCGGCGATGGCGTGACTGTCGTCAGCGCCAGCTATACCGGCGACCGGAATTCGTCTGGCATCTACAACAACGGCGACAATGTCTCTCCGGGTGTCACACCCAGTAATACCGGAGTCATCCTTTCGACCGGTCGGGTACGGGACTTCACCAACAATTACGGGCCGAACAACCAGTCGACCAACTCCTCGACCAATACAAGTGGCGTCAACAATGATCCCGGGTTCAACGCCATTGCCGGCACCTCCACCTACGACGCCGCCATTCTGGACGTGGATTTCATTCCGACCGGCGATGTGATGACGATGCAGTTCGTGTTCACGTCCGAAGAATATCCGGAATATTCCGGGTCGATCTTTAATGACGTGGTTGGGGTCTGGATCAACGGCACCCTTGTGCCGCTGTCAGTCGGGGATGGCAGCACCAGTGTCGGCAACGTCAACCAGACCGACAATGTCAACCTTTTCACAGACAACACATCGGGCGCGTATAACACCGAGATGGACGGTTTCACCGTCACCATGACCCTGACGATCCCGGTCAATCCGGGTGTCGTCAACTCGATCCGGATCGGCATCGCGGATACCACCGACAGCAATTACGATTCCAGCCTGCTGATCGCGGGCGACAGTGTACAGACAGTTCTGATTGCCAACGACGACTCGGTCACGATCGGGATCGGCGGAACGCAGACGGTTGATGTGCTGGCGAATGATTACAGTGCTGCAGGCGGCACGCTGATGATCACGCACATCAACGGTGTTGCGGTCACTGCCGGAAGCAGCGTAACGCTGGCAACCGGCCAGGTGGTGACGCTGAATGGCGATGGCACAATCTCGATCCAGACCGATCTTGATGTCGAAGAGATCAGTTTCACCTACGGCATTCAGGATTCCTCGGGGCAGATCGACGTTGGTATTGTCACCGTGGACACGGTGCCCTGTTTCGTCGCCGGGACGCTGATCCGCACCCCTCGCGGGGATGTGCCGGTCGAGTCTCTTTGCGCCGGCGATCTTGTCGTTACGGTCGATGACGGACCGCAGCCGGTTCGCTGGATCGGCAGCCGCGCGGTCGCCGGGCGCGGCAAGCAGGCGCCGATCCGGTTCAAGGCCGGCGCACTGGGTCAGCACCGCGCCCTGCTGCTGTCGCCTCAGCATCGGGTGTTGATCCGCGATACCTATGCCGAGTTGATGTTCTGGGCCTCCGAGGTGCTGGTTGCCGCCAAGGATCTGGTCAATGACCATTCGATCCAGCGGCAGGAATGCGACAGCGTTACTTACGTCCACATCCTCTTTGACCGGCATCAGGTGGTCTGGTCGGAGGGGTTGGCAACGGAAAGTTTCCTGCCCGGACCGCAAACCACAAACTGCTTCGAGCCGCAGGCGATCGACGAGATCTGCACGATTTTCCCTGAATTGGATCCACATACAGGGAAAGGTTATGGCCCATCCGCCCGACCTGGCCTGCGAAACTTCGAAGCCCAGGCATTGCTTGCGTCCGGTTTGGCGGCCTGACCGGTGTCGAAACGATCCAGCATATCGGAGTGTCGCAGATGAGTTGGATTGGCATCAATCCCTTCCCGCCCGGCTACGCCTCGCGCAAGGCACGACCAAACATGGCGTTCGACCCCACCGGCACGGATGCCGGGTATCCCGATCAGGACATGCTGCTGGTGCAGGGCACCGTCATGTTCGAGGTCGAGGTTCCGGTCGCTGCAGATCGGCGGCAGCCGCTGTTGTCGTTCCGGTCCAATGCCGGGTGGCACCGGCAGTTCACGGTCGAGTGCGACGCGAGCCCGGCGATTCACCTGACGCTGGCACAGGGTGGCACGCCTGTCGGCGCAACGCTGTCGAGCGCCGAGTTCCTGCCCGGCGCAAGGCTGCGGATCAGCTATAGCTGGGATGCGCCTGCCCGCGTCGCACATCTGACAGTGCAGTCGCTTGACCGCTTCTCGATCCATCAGGCGACGGTCCCTGATCCGGTTCCTCTGCCGCTTGAGGATTTGCGAGACATCGTTTCGATTGGACCGGCGACGATCGTCGAGGACGGGATCATCTGCCTTGCGATTGCCGATCACGTCGCGCCGATCTGCCTGAATTCAGGACTGATGCGCGGCAATCTCGTCGGCACGACCGAGGGGTATCGCCCGGTCGAGCGGCTGGCGCTGGGCGACATGGTCGCTACCGTGCAGGGCGATCCAAAACCGATCCGCTGGATAACCCGCACGGACTTGCCGGCGGTCGGTCATTTCTCTCCGATCCGGCTTCGGGCGCCGTTCTTCGGGCTGATCGAGGATATTGTCATCGCCCAAAGTCAATCGTTGCTGATGACCGGGGCGGATGCAGAGTACCTGTTCGGCGCCGATATGGTGTTGGTCCGGGCGCAGGACCTGACCAACCTGCATTCGGCCCACTACGAGCCCGACCTGCCGGTCGTGACCTATTACCAGATCCTGCTGGACGATCATGACTGCATCGATGTCGGCGGCACCTGGACCGAGAGTCTCTACATCAGCCAGTTGGCGGGCGCGCCGGGGATCGTCACCGCGTCGAACCTGTCGGCGCTGCCCGCTGCCGCGCTGCCACGGCATTCACAGACCTTTGCGCGATCGCTGCGCAGCTACGAAGCGGCGACGCTGCTGACTGAAATGATCGCCTGACAGGTTGCCGTTGTAGGTCTTGTTGCACCGTGCAATACGGTTTTGAACCTTGAGAATGATGAGTTGAGCCGCCTATTTGCAACCATATTCATTCTGCTTTCCACCGCCTTCGGGGCGGCTTCGCAGGATCTGAAGATCGCGACCGTGACGCGTCCGCCGTTCTCGATCGTGCAGGACGGCAGGGACACAGGCTTTGGCCTCGATCTGTGGAACGCGCTGGCCGAAGATCTGGGCGAAAGCTACGAGATCGTGCGGGTTGCCGAGTTCAGCGAGATGTTGCGGCTTGTCGAGAGCGGCGAGGTCGATGCGGCGATCGCCAATATCTCGGTCACGGCGGGGCGCGAGGCGGTGATGGATTTCACCCAGCCGATCTTCGATGGCGGATTGCAGATCATGATCGACAGCGATCAGAGCAGCAGCCTGACGGTGCTGGCCGCGATCATGTCGCGCGACCTTCTGATCGCGATCGCGATTGCCTTTGCGCTGCTGTTCGGCGGCGGTTTGCTGATGTGGCGGTTCGAACGAAAATCGCAACCCTATTTCGACAGGCCGATAAAGGAAGCGATGTTCCCGTCCTTCTGGTGGGCACTGAACCTTGTGGTCAATGGCGGCTTCGAGGAGCGCGCTCCGACCACCATCTTTGGCCGGATCTTCGGCGTACTTCTGGTGTTATCGTCGCTGTTCATCGTGTCGATCTTCGTCGCCAAGATCACTTCGGCGCTGACGGTCGACGCGCTGCAGAATTCGGTCAACTCGGTCAACGATCTTTACGACAAGAATGTCGGGACAATCCAAGGGTCGACCGCGAGCAGCTTTCTGGAAGGCCGCGGGATGCGCTATGCGGGTTATCCGGGGTTCGACGAGTTGATCGCAGGCTTCGAGGCAGGCGAACTGGATGCGGTGGTGTTCGATGCGCCGGTCCTGGCCTATTATGTATCGAATTCGGATGGTGGTGCCCGTTTGGTCGGACCGGTTTTCCTGCGCGAGAATTACGGCATCGCCCTACCGGCCGGCAGTCCACTGGCCGAGCGGCTGAACCGGAGCCTCTTGAAGCTGCGCGAGGATGGCACCTATGGCAGCATCTACCGAAGTTGGTTCGGGGTGAACCCGAGCATGGGCTGAGATCAGGCGTCGGGCCGGTCGTAGAATGGCGTCATCTGCGCCACGATCACCGAGTTTTCCTCGAGTGCACGCTGCATCAGCGCGCGTTCCTCTTCACTGATGTCATGCCCTTCGGCCAACCGTTCATCCAGCGTACCGTAGCCCGAGACATCGAGCGGCGCCATATCCGCCTGCTTCAGGATCGCGATGGTTTCACGCACCGCTTCGGCTTCGTCGACGCCGCTGGCATAACACATCAGCGCAGCACCCGTTGCCTTCGCGGGCAGTCCGTCCCCCGTCTTGCGTCCGACCTCGACCAGAAGGGTGAAGACGAGATGGGGTTTCTTTACCGGCTTCATGGAAACCGCCGGGGGTTTGCGCCGCCTTCGGCGTCGCGGCAGGAAGGGGGGGGCTGCCCCCCTCGGCCCCAGGGGGCCTCATCCCCCGGGATGTTTCGGCTGAAAAGAAACATCAATCGCGCAGCAGTTCATTGATCCCGGTTTTCGACCGGGTCTTTTCGTCGACGCGTTTCACGATAACCGCGCAATAGAGACTGATATTGTTCCGTGTCGGCATCGAACCGGCGACGACGACGGAATAGGGCGGGACTTCGCCATAGCTTACATTGCCGGTCTCTCGATCGACGATCTTGGTGGACTTGCCGATGAAGACGCCCATGCCGAGCACCGAGCCTTCGCGGATGATGCAGCCTTCGACCACTTCCGAGCGGGCGCCGATGAAGCAATTGTCTTCGATGATCGTCGGGCCGGCCTGCATCGGTTCCAGCACGCCGCCAATGCCGACGCCGCCCGACAGGTGCACGTTCTTGCCGATCTGGGCGCAGGATCCCACGGTGGCCCAAGTGTCTACCATGGTGCCCGTGTCGACATAGGCGCCGAGATTGACGAAGCTGGGCATCAGCACAACGCCTGGCGCGATATAGGCGGACTTGCGGACCACGGCGCTGGGCACGGCGCGAAATCCTGCGGCGCGCCACTGGTTGTCGCCCCAGCCCTTGAACTTGCTGTCGACCTTGTCCCACCAGCCGCCGCCCTGCGGCCCGCCCTCCTGCTGCTCCATGTCCTTGATACGGAAACCCAGCAGCACGGCCTTCTTGGCCCATTGGTTCACGTGCCAGTCGCCGTTCGCCTGCTTCTCGGCGACTCGCAACTTGCCGCTGTCGAGCGCGTTCAGCGTGTCTTCTATGGCGTCGCGGGTCTCGCCAGTGGTGGCCGGCGTGATCCCGTCGCGGGCATCCCATGCAGCTTCGATGGCGGCTTCCAACTGGACGTTTGGCATGGGTCTCTCCGATTTGACATGTGGCATCTGTTCGCCCGTGGCTATAGTGGTTGAAGCCGAGACGCGCAATCAGGAGCACCTTATGAATGACGAACGCCGCGCGCATCCCTTTCGGGATTCGCATCAGGATCGTGAGACCGCAAAGGACATCCCCGACACGCCGCAGACCCGGTCGACCGCCTACCGGCTGGCCTTCGACGACTTCGATTTCCTGTGCCGGGACGAATTGCGGCCGGTGCGGTTGCAGCTGGAACTGTTGAAGCCCGAGATGTTGATGTCGGAATATGGCATCGAATCCACGGTGGTGCTGTTCGGCGGCGCGCGGATACCGGAGCCGGCGCGGAAAGACACAGCGCGGACCGATACGCTGGCGGATCTGACAAAATACTACGACCAGGCGCGGGAATTCGCGCGGCTGATGACATTGCGGTCGGTCGCCGCCGGACACAGACACGACGTGATCATGACCGGCGGCGGCCCGGGGGTCATGGAGGCGGGCAACCGCGGTGCAGCGGATGCCGGTGGCGTATCCATCGGGTTGAACATCGTCTTGCCGCATGAACAGGCGCCAAACGAGTATGTGACTCCGGATCTCTGTTTCAACTTCCACTATTTCGGCATCCGCAAGATGCATTTCCTGATGCGCGCCAATGCGATCGCGATCTTCCCCGGCGGCTTCGGGACGTTGGACGAGATGTTCGAGGCACTGACGCTGATCCAGACCGGACGGATGGAGCGGGTTCCGTTCCTGCTGTTTGGCGAGGCATTCTGGCGCAAGATCATCAATTGGGAGGCGCTGGCGGATGCCGGCACGATCTCGGACCAGGATCTGGATCTTTTCCAGTTCGTCGAGACCGCCGCCGAGGCAGTGGCGGTGATCGATGCCTGGGAGGGCAAGGGTGAGAAGCGTGACGTGATACCGGGTCGGTAGGTCACCGTAATTGACGAATTGCGCCCAAAGCGTGACAAGTTCGCGATCTAACCCGACGTCAAAACCGGGAGAGTCGACGTGACGATGGAGGTCAATCTTGCAAGTCGGACGGGTCTTTTGCCCGGCCTTTTTCTGCAGAACCGATATCTGATCGGTGTGGTTGTGCTGCATTGGGCCGCGGCCATCGTCATCGGCCTGCTGACGTCGATCCCGTTCAATGCGGGCATGACGGGCATATTGGGGATGCTGTTCAGCATTCTGCTGCCTTGGTTCCTGATGGTTCTGTTGTTCTGGCGATTTGGCTATATGGCGATCCGGGTGCAGCCGAAACGGCCCATCCAATGGCTGCTTGGCGATCTGAAGGACACATTTACCGACTTCGAGCGGATGCTGAGCGGGGCGTTCCGGCTGATGCTGATGGTGCTGATGGTGGGGGTTTTCAGTTATCTCAAGTCGATCATTCCCGCCCTCAATGAATTCGGTTGGGATCCGCTATTCGCGCGGCTCGACCGGGCGCTGCATGGCGGTTACGACCCCTATGCGCTGGTGATGCTTCTGACTGGCACGCCGATGGTGACAACGGCGATCAACGCGGCCTATCATTTCTGGCTGTTCCTGGTCTACTTCGTGATTTTCCTGGCCTGTTTCGCCAAACAGGATCGCCGTTCGGGCGACACGTTGCTGCTGGCAATGGCGCTGACCTTCATCATCGGGGGCAATCTGCTGGCGGTCGTGTTTTCCTCGGCCGGGCCGGTCTATTACGGATCGCTGGGTCACGGCGAGGACTTCGCCCCCTTGATGGCGACATTGCGCGGCTTTGCCGAAGTCAGCCCGGTCTGGGCGCTGAACGTGCAAGAGGCGCTTTGGCTCGGCCATATTGCCGACGGGCCGATCAGCGGGATCTCGGCGATGCCGAGCATGCATATGGCAAGTTCGACGCTCTTGGTTTTCTACGGATTTCGCTATGCTCGCTGGGCCGGATGGCTGTTGGCCGCCTATGCCGTGCTGATCCTGATCGGGTCGGTGCAATTGGCCTGGCACTACGCGATCGACAGCTATGCGGGGGCCCTGCTCGCACTGCTCTGCTGGTGCCTGGCGGCGCGAATGACGAACCGGGGCGCGTGAGAATCAGCCCAGACCGGCCTCTGCCGCGATATCCTTGCGTGATTTCCGGGCGCGTTCGGTGGCCGATTTCAGCTGGCCGCAGGCGGCCATGATATCCTCGCCCCTCGGGGTGCGGATGGGGCTGGCATAGCCGGCCTTGTAGACGATATCGGCAAAACTCTCGATCCGCTCCCAGTCCGACCGCTGATAGGGCGCGCCGGGCCATTCGTTGAACGGGATCAGGTTGATCTTGGCCGGGATGCCGCTGATCAGCTTCACCAGACGGCGGGCATCCGCATCAGAGTCGTTGACACCTTTCAGCATGACGTATTCGAAGGTGATGCGTTCGGAATTCGAGACCTTGGGATAATCGCGCAGCGTGTTCAGAAGCGTCTCGATGTTCCATTTCTTGTTGATCGGGACCAGCTTGTCGCGCACCTCGTCGGTGGTGGCGTGGAAACTGACGGCAAGCTGGCAACCGATCTGCTCCGCAGTCTTGGCAATCTCGGGCACGACGCCGGAGGTCGACAGCGTGATGCGACGGCGCGACAACTGGATACCCTCGGGATCCATCGCGATCTTCATCGCGTCGCGGACGGCGTCGAAATTGTAAAGCGGTTCGCCCATGCCCATCAGGACGACGTTCGACAGAAGACGAGTCTCATCCTTGGGCGCGCCGGGGACCGGCCATTCGCCAAGATCGTCGCGGGCCAGCATGACCTGGCCGACAATTTCGCCTGCCGTCAGGTTGCGGACCAGCTTTTGCGTGCCGGTATGGCAGAACGAGCAGGTCAGCGTACAGCCAACCTGGCTGGAAATGCAGAGCGTGCCACGGTCGGCTTCGGGAATATAGACGGTTTCCACCTCATGGCCGCCTGCGATCCGCACCAGATACTTGCGCGTACCGTCCGCAGAGACCTGTTTCGACACCACTTCAGGCAATTCGATGACGAATTTCTGGCCAAGCTCTGCACGATAGGCCTTCGACAGGTTGGTCATCGCCTCGAAATCACGAACGCCCCATTGGTAGATCCACTGCCAGATCTGGCCGACACGCATCTTTGCCTGCCGCTCTGGCGTTCCGGCGGCGATCAGTGCGTCGCGCAGCGCGTCGCGGGTCAGGCCGACAAGGTTCACCGGCCCCTCGGGCAATTTTCGGGGGATCGTGTGCACGTCCTGGGTGATCGGTGCTGTGGCCGTCATGAGAGTCGCCCTTTTAAAGAATTGGACGGTTTTACAGGATTCTCGCGGCGCGGGAAACCACCGAAACGCAAAACGCCCCTGATGGGGCCGATGCGAATGTTGAGGTCGTTGCGAAGGTTACTCTGCGCAGCGCTTTTCAGCCTCCTCGAGCGCGGCGGTGAAGCCGAGAAGCGAGAACGTGTCTTTTGTCTGCGTGCCACGTGCCGAGCGCGCTGTCGCGATCGCATCGGTGCCGCGCTTCATCGCGGTGATGATCTTGGCATCGTCGCCCGCCGAAGCCGACCAGGCCCATTCGCCATCGGTGAAGAGTTCGAACGTGTTGCCGCTGATGTCCAGCGATACGGTCGACCCACCCGCGAAGGGATAACCGCCGGTGAACGAAACTTCGCCGGCAGCGCCGCCGGGGCGATAGGTCACAAAGAGCAGGATATCGCCGCGCCGCACGGCGACGACCCGGCCATCCTTCGAATTCACCGTCTCTTTCGGACTGGAGACGCCCCAGCATTCCTTGGGATCGGCTTCAACAAAGACACTCCAATCGGTATTTGCGGCGACACGGTTGTTGGATTCTTCCTGCGCCATGGCAGGGATGGTTGCGAAAGCAAGCGCCGCGCCAAACAGGCCGACCAAAACGGGTGAGTTCATGTGTATCACAGCCTCCAGCTGTCTTTGCCTCTGCGGTCCGTCCCGGGGCATCTGCCGTGCACCTGAAATCTGGACCCATTTTCAACTCGATTTCCATAGTTTAACGTGTTCGAGGCGGATTTTGAAAGACCTGTTGGCGGAAAATCGCGCAGGCGTGAAGGGGATAACCACATGGCACATCCGATCGAGATGATCGAAACCTGGCGTGGGCCATTCCGGGAGAACCTGCATCGGGGCCACGCGGTGATCTGCGATGCCTCTGGTGCGATCGTCGAGGCATGGGGCGATCCGGATGCAGTGATCTATCCACGCTCGTCTTGCAAGATGGTGCAGGCTCTGCCTTTGATCGAGAGCGGTGCCGCCGATGCCTTCGGGCTGGGGACGGAACATCTGGCTTTGGCCTGCGCATCGCATCGCGGAGCCGCGATCCATACCGAGCGGGTGAAGCGCTGGCTGAGCGCCTTGGGGCTGGGAGAGGGAGATCTGCGCTGCGGACCGCAGGAGCCAGACGATATCGAGGCCCGAAACGGCCTTATCAGAGCCTATTCCGAGCCTTGTCAGATTCACAACAACTGTTCAGGCAAGCATTCCGGGTTCCTGACCTGGTGCAAGCATCACGGCGCTGGTCCCGAATATGTCGATGTGTCGCACCCGCTGCAGATCGCGGTGCGCGCAGCCTTCGAGGAGGTGACCGGGCAGGTCAGCCCCGGCTACGGGATCGACGGCTGTTCGGCGCCGAATTTCGCGACCACGGTGCATGGCCTGGCCCGCGCCATGAGCTATTTCGCGGGCGCTTCGGACGGGACTTCGGCGCGCGACAAGGCGGCGGTGCGGCTTCACGAGGCGATGCGGCTGCACCCCGAACTTGTCTCGGGCGACGGCGCGGCTGCGACTGAACTGATGCGGGCAACCGGTGGCGGAGTTGCGGTCAAGAGCGGTGCGGACGGTGTCTATATCGCGATCCTACCCGAAAAAAAGCTGGGGGTCGCCTTGAAGATCGTGGATGGCAGCGACCGGGCCAAGGCGGCGGCGATGTCGGCGCTGCTGATTCATCTGGGGGTTCTGCCGTCCGAAGATCCGGTGGCGAGGCGCTTCGTCAATACGGCGGAACGCAACCGTCGGGGGCTGGAAACCGGGACGATGAAGACCGCGGCGGGGTTTGTCTGAGGGGCATTCTGCCCGTCTTCGCCCGCCAGGCGGATTCACCCTCCGAGGATATTTCCGAACAGAACAAGATCACGATGCGAATTCGGGCTTCGCATAACCCTGGATGTAAAGCAGCGCCGTCAGATCGCCATGGTTGATGCGGATGTCGCATTGCGCCGCGACGGCAGGCTTTGCGTGCAGGGCAACGCCAGTTCCCGCAAGTTGCAACATCCCGAGGTCATTCGCGCCATCACCCACAGCGATGACATGATCCGGGGTCAGGCCAAGCCGGGCCGAGATCTCAGTGAGGGCTTCGATCTTTGCTTCTCGGCCGAGGATCGGTTCGGCGACAGCGCCAGTGAGCAGACCACCCTCAACCAGCAATGTGTTGGCGCGGTGCTCGTCAAAACCCAGATCGGCAGCCACATGGGATGTGAACACGGTGAAGCCGCCCGACACCAGGACCGCATGGGCGCCGTCCGCCTTCATCGTTCCGATCAGGGTCCTGCCACCGGGCATAGGGGTGATGCGATTGGCCAGAACAGTGTCTATAATGGCTGACTCAAGACCACCCAGCAAGCCGACGCGCTCGCGCAGCGCGGCCTCGAAATCCAGTTCCCCGTTCATGGCACGGGCCGTTATGTCGGCGACATGGGCACCGATACCAGCCTCGGCGGCAAGTTCGTCGATGCATTCCTGGCAGATCATGGTCGAGTCCATGTCGGCCAGCAGCATCCGCTTCCGGCGGCCCTTGGCAGGCTGCAGGATCAGGTCGACGCCCAAGGCCTGGAGGTCGCTCCAGACCTGCCACTGATTTGCGGGTTTCTGTCGGATCCGAAATTCCGCCGCTTCGTCCGGGGCCAGCCAAAGCGCATCGCCACCACCCCACGCATTGCGCAGGCTGTCGACCAATCCCTTGTCAAGATTGGTCTTTTCCGGGTTGGTCAGCAGGGTAACGGCATACATGGAAGATGTTCCGGTGTCGTTTTCAATGGCTCAAGCGGCGCTATATCGGTGTTTTTGCGCTTGCGAAAGATCAGCCGCCCGCATATCGGTTGCGGCGGGACACCCCTCCCCAACGAGGGGCGCTTATCTGGAAGGATAGCAGCAATGGCTATGACGAAACCGGCATCGCGGCCGGACAATCCGCGGTTCTCTTCAGGCCCCTGTGCCAAACCCCCCGTTTTCACCCTGGATGCCCTG
>JAGXFH010000009.1 GCA_024637315.1 Brevirhabdus sp. | reverse complement strand
TAACCCCGGTAAAACCATCCAGCTTCGGCCGCCTGATCTCTTTGTCGCGTCGATAACCTGGCGGGATCGAAAACATCAGCATCTTCTCAACAGTGCGACGGTTGATCCCGAAAACACGCGCCGCTTCTCGACGACTCATACCATCAACAAGAACGGCGTGACGAACGCGCCCATACAAATCCACGTGCTTCAATCCCGCCCTCCGTCAAAACGAAGAGCCTAACAGGACAGGCCAATCAGCCCATCTGCGGAAAGCCAATCTCGCCGCTCACGTGGTGCAGTATTCCACCGGCGTTCTCAGTGTGCCCAAAAAGTCGCGATTACGGCTCGTCGATTTCCAGAACGAAAGCACCGGCAGGGATATCATTCTCGACAGCGTCAATGATTTCCCTCCGCAGCGACGGATTCTCGGGGTGAAACAGACCGATCTCGCCTAGCGCTCTTCGAATGTTCAGCGATGGTCCCAGATATTCCAGCGCCACCCTTGATGCACCAGGTTTGCGCCCGCGCCGTGTCGGACCACCCGTCTGGATACCGACCAGATAGTCCAAGCGTTGTTGGTAGCTTGGGTAAAGCGTCATCTGAGTGATCGAATTCAGCTGCATCGTCTCATATTCGATGAAATGGATCCGGTCCGCGAGATAAAGGATCGTTCCTTCGTATTTATTCATTCCGGTACGCTGACCAGATTCAGGATCTCTCAGTATTTCGATATTCTTCCACAGGAAGCGGTCATTCTCCCGAGTGATCGATGCCAGTGACCGGATGATCAGCCCCTTGTTCCCGAACGAGTAGAAGTAGCGAAAATAGAACCCGACATAGCGATCCAGCGGCTGGCTTGCAGCCTGAAGCCTGTCGAGATGACGCAAGAACAGGTCACGGCCAGGTTTCTCCTTGGAACGCCCCCCTCTCAGCACGATCATCTGCTCAAGCCGGGCGGGTGGCATCAGCATCTCGGATGGGCTGACCCCGAAATGATCGCAGATGCGCCGCAGGTTGCGCTGCGACGGGAAGGACTGGCCGTTCAGATACTTGTTGAATTGCTGGCGATTGATCCCGATCCGCCGACAAACGTCCGCGATTGATCGCTGGTAACTGCAAAGCAATACTAGGTTTTCACTGATATCTGACATGAAGAAACATCGCACCATGACGCGAGAAAGGTGTCAAGTCGCGAAGGACTGCGAAATTGGAATAAATAAAAATATGTCCGAACATCGATTTGCAGATTGCGGGGCGGCTTTGTCGAAATCGAATCAAATCCCGTGCGAGGTTGACGAAATCCTGCATTTCGAGATTCCGATGCCGGACGGATGCCGGCTGGGCGCACGTATGTGGCGGCCACGCGATGCCGGTTCGAACCCGGTTCCCGCGATTCTGGAATACCTTCCCTACCGAAAAAACGATTTCACCGCGATGCGCGATGCCACGATGCAGCCCTATCTTGCAGCGCATGGCTATGCAGTCATCCGGCTTGATCTGCGCGGTGCCGGGGACAGCGAGGGCGTGTTGCGAGACGAGTATCTGCAACAGGAACTGCAAGACGGCTATGATGCGATTTCCTGGATCGCGGCTCAGGAATGGTGCGACGGCAGCCTGGGGATGATCGGCATTTCGTGGGGCGGGTTCAACGGCTTGCAAATCGCGGCCCTTCAACCACCGGCCTTGAAAGCGATTGTCACGCTTTGTTCGACAGATGACCGGTATGAAGACGATGTCCATTACATGGGCGGCTGCGTTCTAGGCGAACAAATGACCTGGGCCTCCGTGATGTTCGGGCGCAATACGCTTGCGCCGGACCCGGCAAATGTCGGCGAGCGGTGGCGCGAGATGTGGCTGGAGCGGATCAAGGGCAGCGGGCTCTGGGCAAAGACCTGGTTCCAGCACCAGACCCGTGACGCATTCTGGAAGCACGGGTCGGTCTGTGAAGACTGGTCAAGGATCACGGTCCCGGTCTACGCGGTTTCCGGTTGGGCCGATGGCTATTGCCGCAGCGTGTTCCGGCTGATGGAAAACCTGCGCGGACCGAAAAAGGGGTTGGTTGGCCCCTGGGCGCACCGCTATCCGCATATCGGCCAGCCGGGACCGGCCATGCACTTCCTGCAGGAGGAATTGCGGTGGTGGGACCATTGGCTGAAGGGCCACGACACCGGCATCATGAAGGAACCGCAGCTACGCTTCTACATGCAGGACAGCGTGCCGCCCGCCGGATGGTATGCAGAGCGCCCCGGCAGATGGGTGGCCGAGCCATCATGGCCCTCTCCCAACATCGCCAGGACTCCGTTCCATTTGCGCAAGGACGGCACAATTGGTCGCGATGAACCGCAGGATCATGGCGAATTCACCCACAGTTCCCCGCTTTGGGTCGGCATGCGATCTGGCAAGTGGTGTGGCTACTCCAGTCCCGGCGACGCGCCGGTGGATCAGCGCAGTGACGATGCGGGCAGTCTGTGTTTCGACACGGCGCCTCTTGACGAAGAAATCGAATTCGCGGGTGTTTCGACTTTGTATCTGCGGGTTTCCGTCGACCGGCCGGTCGCGCAGTTGGCTGCGCGAATCTGTGATGTCGACGCGGAAGGCCGGTCGACCCGGGTGTCCTTCGGGGTCTTAAACCTGACGCATCGGAATGGTCACGAGCATCCAGAGCCTCTCCGTCCGGGCGAAGTCTATGACATTGTCATCCCGATGAAGCATGTCGCACAGAACATACCGGCGGGGCACCGACTGCGGCTGGCGATCTCGACCAGCTATTTCCCGATGATCTGGCCAGCTCCGGAAAAGGTCACGATGACACTGCACACACGCGGCAGCCATCTTGATCTGCCGCTGCGAACATCTTCGGCCATGGATGCGAAACTGGCTGCGTTCGAACCGGCTGTCAGCGCGCCGCCGCTTGCAAGGACGGTCATCGAAGATGGCGAATGCTTCGTCCGGATCATCGAGGACGCATCGACCGGAGAACACATCATGCACGTGGCAGATGGCGATGGCGTAGTACACATCGAAGGGAACGACATTACCCTGACGGAACAGGGATACGAGCAGCATGTGACCAAGGCAGAGGATCCGGACTGCACCCGAGCAACTGCAGACTGGACTATCGGCCTGTCGCGCCAGGACTGGAAGACCCTAACGAAGACCCATACCGAACTGACATCGGACAGGGACAACTTTCGCATCAGGGCATGGATCAAGATCTGGGAAGGCGACGCCCTTGTCGCGGAAGAAAGCTGGGATGAGAGAGTCCCGCGTCGATTAGTATGATATCGTAGGCAAACAACGACAACGAGGTTGTTTGTGCCATCGAACGACCGGCTTTCAACAAGAAACACGACTCAACGGGAGGAATGAAACAATGACAAAGACAGGAACCACGCGCCGCGGCTTCATGGCCAAATCGGCAGCACTTGGGCTTGCGGGTTTTCTGCCCGCCAGGCCGCACATGGTCCGTGCGCAGGACGGAAAGGTATTGCGTGTCCGGCAAGACGGCGACAACGCCATTCTAGACCCGGGTTACATGATCGGCGGAACGGAAGTCGAGGCGCAGCTTCAATGCCTCCCTTTCCTGGCTGAATACGTCGAGGAGAACGACACCTTCACCTGGCGGCCCAGCAGCTACGTGACCAAGCTGGAACAACGCGATCCGACGCATATCGACTTTGAACTGGTTCCCGGCCTGGTCTGGTCGAACGGGTTCGGTACCCTTGCCGCGTCGGATGTGGCCTATTCCTACAGCCGGATGAAAGAAAGTGATTGGGCGGGTTATTTCGATGCGATGGAAACGGTGGATGTGACCGGAGATCTGACCGGAACTATCGTGCTCAACAAGCCTTTTGCACCGTTTATCATGGTCACCCTCTGCCACGGGCCGGGGGCAATTGTCTGTCAGAAAGCAGTGGAAGCAGCAGGAGGGCGGTTCACCACCGAGTTCCCGGCCATCTGCGGCCCCTACACCTATTCGCAAACCTCCGGGCAGCGCGTCGTCTTCGCACGCAACCCGGAATGGACCGGACCAGCCCCCGAGCTCGACCGGATCGAGGCCAACATCATCACCGAGATCAAGGCCGCCGAACTGGCCTTCGACGCCGGTGAACTGGATTGTTCGGAAATCGGGTCCGACACCCTTGCGCGCTTGACCAAGTCAATGCCGGCGGACACGGCGATCACTACGGCGGGGGAACTTCAGTATCTCTGGATGGGGATGAACACTGATCACCCCAACCTGCAGGACATACTGGTGCGCAAGGCGATCCAGCACGCTGTCGATGTCGATTCGATCCTTGCCGGCGCCTATTCCAATACGACCGCAAGATCCAATGGCATCATCTGCCCGGGCCTGGTCGGTCAGCGAAGCGAGACTTCTTACAGCTACGATCCCGCAAGGGCGGCCGAGCTTTTGGCCGAGGCGGGCGTTTCCGGTCTTGAATTGACGCTGCGGACCCTCAACACGCAGGAACGCGTGCTTGCGGCGCAGATCATCCAGGCCAACCTTGCGGCCGTCGGGATCACGTTGAAGGTGCTGCCGGTTGACAGCGGCCCGTTCTGGGAAATGGGCGACGAAAGCAAGGGCGACACCTGGAAAGAGCTTGAGCTTTACCTGATGAGGTTCGGCACCGTGCCGGATCCCTACGAGGCGACCCAGTGGTTCGTATCAAGCCAGGTCGGCATCTGGAACTGGGAGCGTTGGACCGACGAGGAATATGACCGTCTTTACAATGAGGGCATCGCCGAAACCGACCCGGACAAGCGCCACGAGATCTACCTGCGCATGCAGCAGATCATGGAGGATACCGGGGCCTATGTCTGGATCAATCACGAGCCCGAAACCTACGTTCACCGGTCCGACATCACGATCAACGCCGCACCTTCGGGCGAATTGAATTACCGTCGGTTCAAGATGACTTAGGAACACGGTCGGGCCCCGCGCATCGCCGCGGGGTCCAGCCAGCGGGGCAACAAGATGTATATCTACCTGCTCAAACGGCTTGGGCTTGCCGTCGCCGTCATCGGCGCGGTGATACTGGTTCTGTTTTCATTGCTGCACCTCATTCCCGGCGACCCTGCAACGATTGCGCTGGGACCGCGCGCAACACCGGAAACGATCGCCCGCTATGCCGCCAAGATGCACCTGGACGATCCCATCTGGAAGCAGCTCCTGGTCTATGCCGGCAATGCCCTGACCGGCGATCTGGGTCTCGATGTCTTTTCTGAACGGCCGGTCACCGCGATGATCGGCGAGAGGTTGGGTTTCACGCTGGCCCTTGTCTTTGCCGGGATGGGATGGGCCGCACTTCTTGGCATTCCGCTTGGATGCCTGTCCGCGATCAAACCGAACAGCTGGGTGGACCGGCTGACCGGCATCCTGTCAGTTGGCGCAATCGCGGTACCGTCGTTCCTGGTCTCGATCTGGGCGCTTCTGATATTCGCGGTGCAGCTTCGCTGGCTTCCCGCCATTGGCGCAGGAGAGCCGGGTGATTTCAGTGATCAGGTCGTCCACCTGGTACTGCCCGCATTCGCCGTAGGGCTGGGCTGGGTCGGATATCTTGCGCGGATGGTTCGGGCCTCGATGCTGGAAGTCATGGGCGAAACCTATATCCGCTCGGCCCGTGCGTTTGGACTGCGTCCCCGCAAGATTGTCTTCGGCTATGCGCTGCGGGTCGCGATTTTGCCGACGATCACCCTGATCGGCATGGGTTTCGGCGGCCTTGTCTCGGCAGCCGTCTTCGCCGAGATCATTTTTTCGCGCCCCGGCATCGGCAAGCTGATTTTCGACAGCGTCATGTCGCGGAATTTTCCGGTAGTGCAAGGCGCGGTTCTTGTCGCCACTGCGCTCTACATCTTCGTGGTTCTGATTTCGGACCTCGTCATAGCCTGGCTTGATCCCCGTGTCCGTGAATCGCTCTGATCTGAACTCCACGCTGCCCGCCGGGACCGCCGGGGGTGAACCGCTGCACGTCACGGTAGCGGATGTGAGGGAATCGGCCTCGCAAGAGCGTCGCGACAAGTTGCGAAGTTTCCTGACCAACTGGCAGGGAGTTACCGGTCTGGCGCTGGTTCTGCTGTTCTTTGCAAGTGCTATCTTCGCCCCCTGGCTTGCGCCCTATGATCCCAACGCGCTGGATATCCCGGCGCGCATGTCAGGGCCAAGCTGGGACCATATCGCCGGAACCGACCAGTTGGGCCGCGACACGTTCTCGCGCATCCTTTACGGCGGGCGGGTCGCGCTGAAGATCGCCGGGATCGGCGTCTCGGTGGCGCTGGTCATCGGACTTGTGCTCGGGATGATCGCCGGATACGGGCCTCGCTGGCTGGATAACCTGTTGCTGCTGCTATTTGATACGGTGCGCTCTTTTCCGACGATCGTTCTGGCACTGGCCACTGTCGCGCTGACGGGTCCAAGCCTGGAACTGGTTCTGATTATCGTCATCGTCACGTCGATTCCCGGCTATGCCCGCGTCGCGCGAACGGCGACGATGTCGCTGATCAATACAGATTTCATTCTGGCAGAACGGTCTCTGGGCGCCAGCACCACCCGGATCCTGGCCCATCATGTGATGCCGAATGTCGCTGGTCCGCTTCTGATCCTTGCGGCGATGGATGTTCCCGTGGTGGTCACGGTCGAGGCCGGACTCAGCTTTCTGGGGCTTGGCGTTCTGCCCCCAACCGCAAGCTGGGGCACAATTCTCAACGAAGGGTATCTGGTGATCCGCGACACACCCTGGATGGTTGTCGCAGGGGGGATCCCGCTGATTCTCACGACGCTCGGCTTTACCTTCCTCGGCGAGGCATTACGCGACGTCTTCGATCCGCGCATGCGAAAAGGCGGCTGAGAAA
The DNA here is from genome assembly GCA_024637315.1 of Brevirhabdus sp. GTDB lineage: Bacteria > Pseudomonadota > Alphaproteobacteria > Rhodobacterales > Rhodobacteraceae > JAHEAO01. The sequence continues at coordinate 80,898 of JAGXFH010000009.1, read as the reverse complement.
TGGACACGCTTCTTGACATCCGCAACCTGTCGCTGGAATTCCGCACACCTCGCGGACGAGTGAAGGCGCTGCGTGAAATCTCTTTCCCGATCCGCAAGGGCCGCACGATCGGGATCGTCGGTGAAAGCGGATCGGGAAAAAGCACCATTCTCTGGGCGATCCTGGGCCTTCTGGCAAGCAATGCCAAGGTGACGAGTGGCGAGATCATGTTCGAGGATCGGAACCTGCTGGCGCTGTCAGAGTCCGGACTTCAAGCCGTGCGGGGCGAGGAAATCTCTGTGGTCTTTCAGGATCCGATGACCTCGCAAATCCCGGTGCTGACATACGCACGGCAAATGTTCGACATCCTTTACCGCCGGCCTGGCATGTCGGCGGCTGAAAAGCGGCGCCATGCTGTCGAAATGATGCAGAAGGTCGGCATTGCTGATCCGGAAAGCCGGATCGACCAGTACCCGCACCATTTTTCCGGCGGAATGCGGCAGCGCGCGGGCATCGCCATGGCGCTTTTGACCGGGCCGAAGCTGCTTTTGGCGGATGAACCCACAACCGCGCTCGACGTGACGCTCGAGGCGCAGATCATTCACTTGCTGCAGGAACTGAAGAGCGAGCTTGATACGACTGTCGTCGTCGTATCCCACAATCTGGGCCTGATCGCGGAGCTTTGTGACGAGGTCGTCGTGATGTATGCTGGCGAAGTCGTCGAGGTGGGCGAAGTACGCCAGATTTTCCACGACCCCCGGCACCCCTACACGCGGGCGCTTCTGGAATGCGATCCGGCTCGGATCGAGAAAGCCTCGCGTCGCCTGCCGGTGATTTTGGGGGACATTCCCGATCTTGCAAAACCGCAGACCGGCTGCATCTATGCGACCCGTTGCCAACGCGCGATGCCGATTTGCAGGACGGATGCGCCACCGGTCGTGGGCCTGACCGTGTCTCGTTTCGCCAAGTGCCACCTTTTGGCCGGACCGCACCATGACCCGCAATGGCCGCCGCCGCCAGACGTGCTGACCGTTCCAATGGGAGAAAGCGTGGCGGCACCGCGCACGGTGGGCCGGGCGCAAGGCGAACTGCTGAACGTGACCAATCTGAATGTGCAATTCCAGATTATGGGGCCGGTCAGCGCCTGGATGCGGGGCATCACCCGCCGCCATGTCGATGCGGTACTGGATGTCAGCCTGTCCGTCCGTCCGGGAGAAACAGTCGGACTGGTTGGCGAAAGCGGGTCGGGGAAGACGACCCTTGGCCGCACCATCCTTAATCTTGTGCCGGCACAGAATGGCTCTGTAACCTTTGAGAATCGCGAGATCCGCAACATGGCCGAGCGGCATTTCAAGCCGCTCCGCCGTGACATGGCGATGATGTTTCAAGATCCGGTCGGGTCACTTTCGCCGCGCAAATCGGTGCGGGCCCTGATCGTCGAGCCGATCCTGATCCATGGCATCGACTGTCCCGATCTGGACGCCGAGGCCGAACGACTGGCGGATTTGGTGAGGCTTCCGAGGCCACTTCTGGCACGCTATCCGCACGAACTCTCCGGCGGTCAGGCCCGCAGGGTGGGCGTGGCCCGGGCGCTGGCGCTTAACCCCAAACTTATCATCGCGGATGAACCAACGGCGGGACTGGATGTGTCCGTGCAGGGTGAAATCCTGAACCTGATGGCGGATCTGCAAGCCGAACACGGGTTGGGATACCTGATCATCACCCATAACCTGCCCGTGGTGCGCCACATCAGCGACCGGCTCGCGATCATGTATCTGGGCCGCATCGTCGAACATGGGCCGGCAGACGAGATCTTCAGAAATCCGGCGCATCCTTACACCAAGGCGTTGGTCGAGGGCGTCCCAAACCCCGATCCGGATCGCCGAAGGACCCATGTCTCTATCTCGGGCGAAGTGCCAAGTCTACTACGTCGCCCCCAGGGCTGCGATTTCGTAACCCGCTGCCCTTATGCGCAGGATCGCTGCCGCATCGAGAAACCGCCACATTCAAGGATCACACCCGATCATGACCATGCCTGCTTCTTCCCATTGCGCTGAGACCCAAGACGGACAGGTCCGATGAGCTATTCCATCTACATCGGGCGCAACCTGACGCGCGACGGTATTGCCTATATTGCAGGATACGGTGACGAACCCTCCAGTCACTGGCTTGGCGTTCACCCGCGGCAGACCCACGCACCAGACGCGAGGATCACTGTGGGGGTCGGCGCCGAAGCCGATATGCCGGGGCGCAGAACGCAGATCCCTCAGGTCAGCGAGACGGCGCGCAACATCCGTGTCAGCTACAGCTACTATCTTGGCGTCCCTGCCCCGATCACCAACGGCGGTCTCAACGAGTATGGGGTGGCAGTGCGCGATATCTGGTCTTCTTCCTGTCAGGCGCTTGTTGCGATGACACCTGCAGATCAAACCGGCCCGAACTATTCGGACCTCGCCCGGCTGGTTCTGGAACGCGCCCGCACCGCACGCGAAGGGGTCGAGTTGATCGGGCAACTGATCGCCGAGCATGGCTACTCGACCTATGGCGGCAATTCTCACATGATCGCCGATCCGGATGAAGCGTGGGTCATCATCGAGTTTGCAGGCGGCAGGAAGCTGTGGGTGGCGGAACGGCTGGGGCCAGATGACATCAGGGCATCGCGGCCCGGCCATATCGGACGGATCCCGACCGAACCGGATGACACTTTCCTGTTCCCGCCTCACTTGATCCGAACGGCCGTCGAACTGGGGCTGCACGATCCTGCTACTGGGCAATTTGACGTCAATACCGTTCTTGGTGATGGCAAGGGCCGATGGGAAGGCGTCACCTGGATCGAAACCGAGATGCGGGCCCGTGCGGCACGCCCCGAAAAGATCGGGCTTGCCGATGTGTTCTGGTCGATTTCAACTGAATGGCTGACGGGCGACACCGCGGGCTACGGACAGGTCGTCCCGCTGCATCATCCCCGGCACGACGCTTTGCGGATGATGTGGCATGCGCCGATCGGTCCGGGAATGGCGCCCTTGGTTCCGGTCTTTCTGGGGCAATCCTCGGTACATGACGGGTTTGTCCAGCACCGTTACCTGACCACCGGCGAAAGCGCCCGCTTTATGGATGACCGCAAGAAAGAGAAAAATCCGGACACCGTTTCACAAGTTCCGCAAGGAATCGAAGTCTGCGACTCCGCTGTCTATCAGTTCAAACGTCTGATGCATCTGGCCTATCAGGACGCGACGGTGCTTGAAGAGGTTTGCAAGCACTGGCGCATGTTCGAAGAAAACATGACTGCCGACCTGGCCGATGCGTGCCGCATTGCGGAAGTCCTGTTCGAGGCAGGCGAACATCGTTTGGCGTCGTCGCATTTGACCAAGGCGAGCCACGGTTGGCTTGACAAGGCGTTGCGCGACTGCATCGCCCTCGTCAACTCGGCTTATACAAGGCTGGAGACGGCAAGGGCGCTGAACAAGAGCCTGACGCCGCTCGCGCCGCATCAGAAATGGTGAACCTTTCAGCAAGCAACTTGGCTGCAACCGTCGAGAAACAGGAGGCCAACGCGCCGTCCGGTCTATGGCGCCTATGGCATTCAGCCTGGATCATCGCCAACCCGGACAAGCTGCTTGCCGAAGTTGCGACCTGACAGGAGGTCCAGAAACGCATCCGGCGCATTCTCCAGGCCGACAGTCACGGTTTCACGGTACTTCAACTTGCCGTCGCGCACCTTGGGCGCGACCTCGGCCAGGAAGGCCGAAAACCGATCATAGTGGTCGAAAATGATGAAACCCTGCACGCTCAGCCGCTGTCTCAGAATGGCGCCCCAGACGGCCGGAAGCGGTTGTGCATCCTTGACGCCCGCACCCGAATACCACGAGATGATGCCGCAAACCGCAATGCGCCCATGAGCATTCATGTTCGGCAGGACAGCCTCGAGCGTTTTGCCCCCGACATTCTCGTAGTAGACATCGACGCCCTCAGGGGCGGCCTCGGTCATCCGTGCCGACAAGTCTGCCGCGTCGGCTGCTGCGTGGTGATCAAGGCACGCGTCATAGCCAAGTTCCGACACTGCGTATTCACACTTGTCCGCACCTCCCGCGACACCGATCACCCGCATGCCCTTGTGCCGGGCAAGCTGGCCGACAAGGCTTCCGACCGCGCCAGTCGCGGCCGAGACCACGATGGTTTCCCCGGCTTGGGCTTTTGCGATATCGTTCAGCCCCACCCATGCCGTGAGGCCGGGCATGCCAAGTATCCCGACTGCCGTCGATATCGGAGCGACCGCCGGATCGACCTTTCGCATGCCCGTCCCATCAGAGAGTCCATGACTTGTCCAGCCGATCGGGCCAACGACAATGTCACCAACGGCATAGCCATCATGATTGGACGCCACGACTTCGGCGACACATCCGGCTTCCATGGTGGCACCGACCTCGACCGGCTTGGCATAGGACTTTGCATCGTTCATGCGGCCGCGCATATAGGGATCGAGCGACAGCCAGATCGTGCGCGCGAGGAACTGACCGGGACCAGGCGTTTCCAAGGGAAGCTCTTCCAACCGAAAGTTCTCGGCGGTCGGAACGCCGCTTGGGCGCGCGGCAAGCACGATGCGTTTCATTGTCTGGGTCATGGCAATGGCCTCGATTTTACAGCTGGTCGTCGGAAAGCGCTCATCATCGAATCCTTGGCAGGATCAACGGCAACAGTCCACCTGTTTGGTCCAGTACGAATAGCGCTGCGGAATCGGTTCCGGTGCCATCGGAACAATGGCTTTCGGCGCCGCTCGTTCGGATTTGCAATTTGGTCCAACTTGTACTTTGAATGAATTGGCTGCCGTTCTGGTGAGCCGGATCATTGGGCTTGGGGGTGTCTGCTGGACCAGCCCGACGTGGTTGACACGTTGAAACCTCTGCCAATGTCAACGCCGGCTTCCCGGCACAACAGGACGGTCGAAATGAAACATGCAGGCGTGGTCGGATTGGGTGATATGGGCAGCGGGCTGTCCAAGAACCTGATCTCGAATGGATTGAGCGTAACCGGGTTCGACCTTAGCGACGAACGGATGGCGGCCTTCACAGCGCTGGGGGGCAAGGCCGCCGCCGATGTGGTTGACGTGGGACGATCCTCTGACGTCGTGTTTGTCATGGTGATGACAGGCGCGCAAGCCAAGGCTGTCATCCTTGGGCCAGACGGGCTGTCCGCGCATATGTCCAAGGGCGGCACGGTGATCCTGACCGCAACGATCAAACCCTCGGAGGCCCGCGAAATCGGCGAGGGATTGGCCGGCACCGGCATCGCGCTGATCGACAGTCCTGTCTCAGGCGGATTTGCCGGCGCGCAGGCCGGGACGTTGACGATGATGGCGGCGGGCGAGGCGTCGGTCCTCGACGACTGCAATACGGTCATGCAGGCTGTCTCGGGAACCATTCACCGGGTCGGCACCCGGCCCGGAGACGGACAGACGGTCAAGGCATGTCTTCAGTCGCTGATCGGCTCGATCTTCTCGGCGACGTTCGAGGCGGCGGCCCTGGCCGCCAAGGCCGGTGTGGCGGGTGAGGTTCTCTATGACGTCTTTTCAACCTCGGGTGCCGGATGCGCTGTGACCAACACCGCATTGCAGAACATCATCGACCGAAAGTTCGAAGGCACCGGCAGCCATATTGCGACCATGTACAAGGATCTGACGATCTCTCTCGACATGGCGCGGGATCTGGGCGTGCCGCTTCACACCGCGTCAACTGCGATGCAGATCTTTCAAGCAGGCAAGACCCGTTATCCTAATGGTGACAACTGGGTCTGCGCTCGCGTGATCGAAGAGATCGTCGGCGTCGAACTGCACCGGAATCGAGGTGCGGCATGAAACTCGGCGTCATCTGCGACGGGATCAGCCGCGACCTTTCGCATGCCCTGACCGTGATGGACGAATTCGGCCTCGAGCATGCCGAGCTGCAATTCGTCGGCGACAAGGAGGTAGGCGACCACAGCGCCGCCGAAGTCAGGAAGATCAACGCGCTGCTGGCGACACACGGCAAACCCGTTTCGTGTCTGTCGCGGCACATATTCGCAGGCATGACCACGGCCAATTGGCCCGGTGACCCGCTGCATGTCCAGCACATGGACGCCTTGAAACGGGTGATCGCGATGGCCGATACGGTGGGATCGCCACTCGTCCGCATCATGACTTCGAAGAAGGAACAGATCCTATGGGGCCGCAACGGTGCCGAAAAGTGGAATGTTGCGCACGGGGCCTGGGATACCCTGCCGCCGCTGATCGCCCCCGCGGTCGAGCTTGCGCGACAGGCAGACGTGACCCTTGTGGTGGAGACCGGAAACGGAACGATGGTCAATTCCAACTACACGGCGCGCAAGCTGATTGACGATCTGAATGCCCACGACGTGCTCAAGGTACTGTGGGATCCGGCCAACAACTGCTGGTGTCACGAACGGGCCTGGCCCGAAGGCTACGACGAACTCAAGGGCGGTTACCTGGGTCACATCCATATCAAGGACGTGTTGGTCGATACGCCAAGAGCAACGCTGGAAGTGCGTGAGATGGGCAAGGGCCAGCTTGGCCCGATGTTCCGTCCGATCGCTGACGCGCTGCGGGCAGATGGCTATGATGGGGTCATTTCGCTTGAAAGCGTCTATCACCCCGGCAACGGTGATTACGAGGCCGGCTTTCGCCAATGCGTCAGCCTGTTCAAGGAGATCTTCGGCCCCGACCCGGCTTGACCGCCTTGATCGGCGGCTACCGGGCCAGCGTCGGTGCGTCACGACACCCTGCGGGCCTTGCCTTGCGCGAATTCGGGCAGCCAGTCGCAATGGGCAGCAAGCAATTCTTCGGTCAGCTCCCATATCTGATCAAGGTCCAGTTCGGCGGCGGTATGCGGGTCCAGCATAGCGGCGTGAAAGATATGATCACGGTTTTCGTCGACCAGCGCGGCCACCGTCAGCTCTTGCACGTTCACATTGGTCTGCATCAGCCCGATCAGCTGCGGCGGGATGTCCGTCACAACGGTCGGCTGAAGCCCGTTTTCATCCACCAGAACCGGAACCTCGACAGCGGCATTCCGTGGCAGTTGCGGAATGTAGCCGCGGTTTGGAATGTTGCCGTAGATCACCGAAGGCGTGCCGGTGACGACCGAGTCGATGATGTCGCTCGCATATTCGATGCTCGGCTTGATCTCGATCGCATCGGCTTTGCGATAGGCCTTGGCCTGCTCTTCCCAAGCGGCGATCTGCTCGACACACCGCTTCGGATACTCGTCCAGCGGAATTCCGAACCGGTCGATCAGATCGGCTCGATCGCGCTTGATGAAATAGGGGGTGTATTCGGCAAAATGCTCGCTCGACTCGGTCACGAAATAGCCAAGCCGCATCAGCATTTCGTAACGCACCTTGTTCGGGCAGCGCGGATTGTTCGGGTTGGGCTTCGGCAATCTCCCCTCCAGATAGCCCTGACGTAGTGCGGGGTAGAGATCCGTGTGACTGCCATCCGCCTGCCGGCGTTCAAAGCTCAGATAGAACGCCATGTGATTGATGCCGGCGGACCGGAAGCGGATCTCGGAAACCGGGATATCGAGGTCATGCGCCAGTTCGGCCACCGTGCCCTGGACAGAGTGGCACAGCCCCACCTGCCGGATCTGCGGATACTTCACGCCGATCGCCCAGGTGTTGATCGCCATCGGATTTACATATTGCAGCATGACAGCCTGCGGGCAGACCTCGATCATGTCTTCGCAAAGCTTCCACAAATGCGGCACGGTGCGCAGGCCGCGCATGATACCACCAATGCCCAGCGTGTCGGCGATGGTCTGGCGCAGCCCGAATTTTTTCGGCACCTCGAAATCGGTCACGGTGCAGGGTTCGTACCCGCCTATCTGAAAACACACGACAATGAAATCGGCCCCCGCCAGTGCCCGCCGCTGATCGGTGTAGGTCTCGACCTTGGCCGGCGCGCCAACCGTCCGGATCATCTTGCCGACAACGACTTCGCTTTCCTCAAGCCGCCTGGGGTCGATATCCATCAACCGGATCGTCGCCCCTGCCAGCGCCTTGCGCTGCAAGATGTCGCCGGCGATGTTCTTGGCGAAGATGGTGCTGCCAGCACCGATGAAGGTAACGGTCGTCATCCTGCGGTCCTCCGCGCCACCAGAAACTGGCCGACATTGCGCAGCATCGGGCATTTGCGGCAAGAGCAGATTCCGACATTCCTTTGCGGGTGTTAAAGATAGTTTTGACCGGTGATCTTACCCGACCAGAACCATTCAGCCGGGCCAACCGGCTGATCTCCCCCCAGAAATAGCGCTTGCAATTCGGCAGTCCCCCAGGAAACACGATGCGGACACGGCACGGACGGATGGTGCATCGTCGTGACCAGCCAAACCGGACGAACAAACCGCTCAAAACTGCAGATTTAAAAGCGTTTATCGCCTTGGCCTGCCTGGCTCGACTCGTCGTCAATGTCGAATTTTTTGTTGACCGACGGCTTCGTAACAGTGTCACTTGACGCTAGGAGATCGCGCGAAACTCTCCGGAACGCCGGTTTCCGTCCGAAAACGAAAAAGAAAAACGCAACAGTGAGGGACACAATGTCAGCAAAACTTGTCGTTGGACTGGATGGAAGCGGGTCGGGTAATCGCGTACTCGACTATGCCAAGAAACTCGCGAGTATGATCGAAACTTGCGAGGTGATCGTGGTCTATGTGATCGAATGGTCGCCCTTTTCCTTCCAGACCCCGGAAGAGAACGCCGAGCGTCACAAGCGCCGGGAAGAGGAAATCCAAGCCGCCAATGATCGCGTCGTCAATCCTGCAGTGGAGCAACTGAAGAAAGACGGGTTCAATGCGCGCGGCGTCGTCAGGCACGGCAATGTCGCCGACCTTCTTGACCAGATAGCGGTCGACGAGAAGGCCGACCAGATCATCGTTGCCCGCACGTCCGAGGGCGGCCTGGTGCAGCGCGTCTTCGGATCTGCGACAGGCAATCTGGTCATGCATGCGCGCGTCCCCGTAACGGTCATCGGATAGGAGAACAGACATGAAACTTGGACTCTCAACATTCTTGACCGCTCTGACGGTTGGTGCCGGCTCGGCCGTGGCGCAGGAAGCGAAAGGCATTGACGAAACCGTCAACGAGATCTTCGCCAACGTCACCGGCCCCTTCGTCAACCTGATTTTCGCGCCGCTGCCGTTCAACGTCGCGGGCGCTGCATTTCCGTGGATCGTGCTCTGGCTGGTGATCGGCGCGTCGGTCTTCACCCTTTACTTCGGCTTCATCCAGTTTCGTGCCTTCAGGCATTCGATCGAACTGGTCAAAGGCGATTACGCGGACCCGAATGACGCGGGCGAGGTCAGCCACTTTCAGGCGCTGGCGACGGCGCTTTCAGGTACCGTCGGCCTTGGAAATATCGCTGGTGTGGCCGTGGCTGTCGGCATCGGCGGACCAGGGGCCACATTCTGGATGATCCTCGCGGGTCTTCTGGGCATGGCTTCGAAATTCACTGAATGCACGCTCGGCGTGAAGTACCGTAATGAATACCCGGACGGCACGGTTTCGGGCGGCCCGATGTACTACATCTCAAAGGGCTTTGCCGAGCGCGGCGTGCCGGGTGGCAAGTTCCTGGCGGTGCTCTTTTCGGTGTTCTGCATCCTTGGTGCCCTTGGCGGCGGCAACATGTTCCAGGCCAATCAGGCCCATGCCCAGATCTCGGGTATTGTGGGTGAATATCCGGGCTGGATCACTGGCCTGCTTTTCGCTGCCGTGGTGTTCGCAGTCATTGTCGGCGGGATCAAATCCATCGCCCGCGTGACCGAGAAGGTGGTTCCCTTCATGGGCATTCTTTACGTTCTCGCTGCGATCGTCATCATTCTTGCCAATTACAGCCAGATCGGTTGGGCTTTCGGTCAGATTTTCGCCGGTGCCTTTACCGGGCTTGGCGTGGCAGGCGGGATGGTTGGCGCTCTGATCCAGGGCTTCAAGCGCGCGGCCTTCTCGAACGAGGCGGGCGTTGGTTCGGCGGCAATCGCCCACTCGGCGGTGCGCACCAAGGAGCCGATCACCGAGGGCTTCGTCTCGCTTCTGGAACCCTTCATCGACACCGTCGTGATCTGCACGATGACAGCGCTCGTCATCACCATTTCCGGCCAGTTGATGGTTGATCCGGCGACCGGGCTGTACTTGACCGAAGGTGGCACCATCCAGACCGTCGGCGGCACTTCGGGCGTCGCGCTGACCTCGGCGGCGTTCGCCACCGCGTTCAGTTGGTTCCCGTACGTGCTGGCAATCGCCGTGATCCTGTTCGCCTTCTCGACGATGATCTCGTGGTCCTATTATGGTCTCAAGGCCTGGACCTACCTGTTCGGCGAGGGCAAGACGACGGAAGTGGTTTTCAAGCTCATCTTCTGCGTCTTCGTGGTGATCGGTGCGGCGGCCAATCTTGGTCCGGTCATCGACTTCTCCGATGCGGCGATCTTTGCGATGGCGGTTGTCAACATCTCGGCACTCTACGTGCTGATGCCGGTGGTGAAGAAAGAGCTGAACTCGTACCAGTCCCGCCGCAAGTCCGGCGAGATCCGCAAGTTCGCACACTAGCCGATCACAATGCGACCAGAGGGCCGGCCAGGATGATCCGCGCCGGCCCTTTCGTTCGAAGGTGGCCTGTCATCACCCTGTCGCGAGCCGTCGGACCAGCGCTTCCGCCCGATTGCGGAGCCAGATCAGCGCGTTCGCCAGGACCTGATTGATCGTGGTCACAAACGATCCGAACCAACCCAGACATCGTCTGCTGATCCGCTGCGGTGGTCAGGCCGTTTGCTTTTCCCTGTCCGCCCCTTCGCCCACCCAGCCTTCGACCTCGTTCACGAGCGTGGCACAGGCGCGACCCTTGCGCTTGGAGGCATAAAGCGCGGCATCGGCATCGGCCAGCATGACCTCGGCCACCGGTTGCGCGTAAAGCGTGCTCGTTCCGATGCCGACGCTGCCCGAGATGCGGCAGGTCTTGCCGTCAAAACTGACCGGTTCCTCGAGCCGTTCGATGATACGGCTGGCGATGCCGCGAAGCCGATCGGGATCGACCTGCCGGTCGAAGATCAGCACGAATTCGTCGCCGCCAACTCGCGCGACGGTGTCGGCTTCGCGGGTTTCCTCGACCAGCACCCTGGCGACGTTCTGCAACACATGATCGCCTGCCGCGTGACCATATGTGTCGTTCACATCCTTGAAGTAATCCAGATCCAGATGCATCAGCGCAAAGCGCGCGCCCGATCCGGTCAGCCGCGCCAGAACATGATCCATCGCCCGGCGGTTCTTCAGCCCTGTCAGTGTATCGGTATAGGCCTGTTCCTCTGCCGCGATCCGCGCAGTCTGCAACCTGCGATTGAGATTGCGCGACTCGTTCATCACGGCCGTTTTCGCCTCAATCAGATAGAGCATCTCGACCGTCAGATCGGTCGGCGCGAAATCAGCATTTGTCAGATCGTGATCACGCACCGCATCCGCCACGGCGATCCCGAACGAGAGGTTGATCAACAGTCCCTTTCCCGCCGCCAGCGGCACCGCAATGCCCCGGAACGTGGTTTGCAAGGCGCCTCGAAACCGCAGATGCAAGGGGGCCTCGACTGCAAACCGCAGATCCTCCATCGAGTGGATGTTGCGGGGCCGACGCAGTTCGATCACCTCCAGGAACCGGCGCCCAGCCAAGTCGCCGCCGGGCAAGAGTTTCGCCAGAGTCGGCGCGACGTGGCGGATATGGCCGGTCTCCGAAACAATCACATGCATCGGCATCAGCCGGTCCAGATGTTCGGCAGCAAGCGCCGTGAAATCGCCAGCTTCTACCATCTCAGGTGACGGACGCGCCCAGTGCGAAAGAACGGCCGCGCGCAAAGCCGATATCCAGCACCTCGACCTCGATCACCTCGATGCCGGAATTGCCCCCCAAATGATTCAGCAGTACCAGTGCGCCGTAGTCATCGGCCATTGCCCGCAAGATACCGACAATCACGTGCCCGAAGCCAGGCCGGTCGAAGCTGCAGACCACGGTGAAACTCTTCATCGTAGAATGGCGAACCTCGAGCGCAGGAAGCACGATTTCCGGAACCGCCAGCCGCACCCTGTCCTGCAGATCGTCAAGCGAGTGCAGGAAATCCACAAAGCTCACGCCGCCGAAGCGCAGCAGCCGTCGCAGACCGCCGGAGCCTACGTTGGAAATCAGATAGGTCCCCAGATCCTCCATCAAGAGCGCGACCGGCTTGTCGAGTCTCTCTGCCGCGAACCGAAGCACTTGTTCCGTCACCGCGTCCTCGTAGACCAGCAACGCCTCGAAATTATCGAATCCCAACCCCGCGTCCGCCGCGATCTCTGTCCAGACATCGGAACCGTAAGTATCGCGCAGAAAACATTGGATCGAGCGGTTGATCAGCCCGTGCATCGCAGCCTTCCCTATTCAGCAGAGGTCAGGCTAACCCTGTTGCGTTAACAAGGCGCAAATTTCACGGCAGCATGATGAAATTGGTGTCGCCCAGCCTGATCGTGGTCGCCGTATAAGGTTCCAGCTGGAAGCGGCCGGCAAAGATGTGGTCGATCACATCGTCCGCATTCAGCATCAGTTCCGGCCCGGCAATCCGCGCCGGCAATCCGCGATTGACCCACTGGCCATCCGAAGCCCTGAGCCAGCTATCACCTCGCACCCAATCCACGGGCTGCTTGGTCAGCAACAGCACCTCGTTCCCCTCTGTTCCGGGAACCAGATCGGCAATCAGCATGATGCAGCCAGGGTTGCCTTGCGGGGTAAGACGTCCACAGGCTTCGCTCCAATTCTCCGGCGCGCCGATTTGCCCGAAAAAGCCGTCCGGTACCACGACACCCTCTGGGCGCACAGGGACCAGAGACAGAAAGTCGCGCATCCGATCAGAGCCCGGGCCGCTCAACACCTGCTCGAATGCGAACCGGTCGTCGGCCTTGGCCAGTGCGGCCAGCTGATCTTGCACAGCCTTCTGCCCTTCGCGCTCGACCTCTGCAAAACGCGGCGCGACAACGCTTCCCGCCTTGCCCCATTCCCTTCCTATCGTCCAGAGGTCCAGATCCTCCAGCTTGGTCTCCCCTGCCCGATACCGCGCCAGCTGGTCGGCAGCCGAGATCCGCTGCGGGTTGATGACCGGCGTCAGCCAAAGCGCCGCTGCCGCCACCACGACCAGCGCCATGTAGGTGTTGAAGCGCCTGATATCGCTCATCCAGCGATGCGGGCGCAGAACTGCAAAGGCATAGAGCAGAGCGTAGGCCAGCACGATCATGGCGATAGTGGCGGCCGCCAGCCGATCCGGCGACCAGCCATACTGATTGACCCGCGCCCAAATCGCGTAAACCGCCAATCCCGCCAGCACCGGCAGGATCAGCGCCAGAATTCGACTGGACAGCCGCATGAAAGGCGTTGTCACCGCTTCGTCATCGGACTGGTCGGTCGCGGTCGTCACCAGCGTGGCGCCACCAATCGCCATCGCCATCAGGATCCCTGCTGCGGACAGACTGCCAAACACACCCGAAAGCCCCCGCAACGGCACCATCACCACGAATACCGCAACCACCACCAGTACGATCGGCAAAAGCAGCCGCAAGAGCCGGAGCACCAGATACGGCGAGACATAGTCCTTGAGTTCGTTCAACACCGCCAGAGCCAGCCCCAGAACGAGACCTGACAGGATGAAGGGCACCGGCTCGATCGCCAGAAGATCGTTGATGATCTCGAGGCCGATAATACCGAAAAGCGCGCTCGACAACAGCACAACCCCCCAGAAGAGTCCGACGAAAAGCCCGGCCGCGACATAACGCACGACAATGTCCCAGGATCGATTGAAAAGCTCGGCATAGTCGCGCCAGTCCCGCGCCGTGCCGAAGCCGGCGATCAGGAACGGCACCGGCAGGGCTACGAGGATAGCGAAGGCGACTAGCGGGTGGCCGGTTTGCAGGTAGTCGTTCGCCTCCTCGAATCGAAAACTGGCCCAATCAAACAGCAGCGACGGCACGACCGATGCCACCAGCCCGACCAGAATCGCGCGCCCCGCCGTAAGAGGACCCGAGGCCGCCAGAAGTGCGGCGAAAAAAGCGCCCGCCAAAGCCGCCAGGAACATCACCACGCGGTCGTTCTGAATCTCGTCGGGCAACACATCGACCAGCAGCCAAAGCGCCAGCCCGGCCAACGCCCCCATAGCGGCCATCCGCGCCCGATCCGCCGACGCGCAGCTCATCGCTGCCAAATCCATGCTCTCGCCCTCGCTTTTTGAGCAGGGTAACGGCTTGCGACCGGCCGCGCCACTGTCTCGGATGGAACGGCGTCAGAAATCAGTGGGTGCGCCACCTTCGGCCTTCCGGCGAGTGACGAAATCGGCCAGTTCCTCGCGGATCGCATCGTCCATCGGCGGCGGTTCGAAGCTGCCGATGATGTCCTTGAACACCTTGTGCGCCCGCTCCGCCGTCCAGACGCCGCCAGTCAGATCCCATGCCTCGTAATTGCGCCAGTCGCTGAGGAAGGGCTGGTAGAAGGCCTCTTCGTAGCGTTCCTGCGTATGCTCGATGCCGAAGAAATGCCCGTCATGGCCGACCTCGCGGATGGCGTCGAGCGCGATGTCATCTGGACCGGTCGCATAGGTCGACGGCTCGAAATAGCGTTGGATCTGCTGTATTACTTCGCAATCCATGACGAATTTCTCAGGGCTGGCGATCAGCCCGCCCTCCAGCCATCCCGCCGCGTGATAGACCATGTTGGTGCCCGACTGCACCGCCGCCCAGAGGCTGTTCGATGTCTCCCACATCGCTTGCCCGTCCGGCACGTTGGCCGCACAAACGCCCGAGGACCGCAGCGGCAAGCCGTAGTACCGGGCCAGTTGCCCGGTCATCTGGGTCGCGCGCATGTATTCAGGGGTCCCGAAGGCGGGCGCGCCCGACTTCATGTCGACATTCGACGTGAAGGTGCCGAAAGCCGAAGGCGCGCCGGGCCGCATCCATTGCGCCATGGCGATGGTGCAAAGCCCTTCCGCGATCGATTGCGTCACTGCGCCCGCCATCGTCACCGGCGCCATCGCGCCCGCCAGCGTGAAGGGCGTAACCACCGTCGCCTGCCCCGCGCGCACGCAACGCATGTAGCCGTCCAGCATCGGCGTGTCGTGCTTCAGCGGCGAGGTCGAGTTGATGTTGGTGTACATCCGGGGGCTGGCCTCGAATTCCTCCCGGGTCAGGCCGCCGGCGATGCGGACCATCTCCATCACATCCTCGACCCGCTCCTTGCCGAGGCTATAGGCATGCGCCACCTTATCGGTCAGAGTCAGCTTGTCGAAAAGCACATCGAGATGCCGCACACTCGCATGCACGTCGACAGGTTCGACCGGATAGCCCCCCGCGACATGGATGCAGTTGAAATACTGCGTCAGTCTCAGAAGGTTGGCGCAATGTTCCCGTGTCCCCGGCATCTTGCCGGTTTCCAGATCCCAGTAGTTCGGCGGCGAGGACACGTTCACGAAAACCATGTGTTTGCCGCCAATGGTGATCTTCCGACTGGGGTTGCGCGGCGTGATGTCGAACTCGGCCGGTGCACGGGCCAGCATTTCCATCACGAAATCCCGGCCCATCCGCACGTTGGTTTCATCTACCGTGCACCCGGCCTTCTTCAGGATGGCGAGGCTTTCGTCGTTCAGAAACTCGATGCCGATCTCTTCCAGAATCCGCATCGCCCCGTCATGGATTGCCTGCACACCTTCCTCGGTCAGCGGCTCGGTCGGGCGATCGGTATTGACCGGAATACGCCAAGGCATCTGCTTGATCACGTTGGGGCTGGACCGTCGCACATTGCCCAGTCGTCCGCCCGAGCGTTTCCTGCGATTTGCGTCATCGGTCATGGATTCCTCCCTGTTCAATGATCAGGGAACCTGAAAGAGCCGCGCCATTCGGCATGGAAAACGACCGGAGATGTCGTTTTCTGGTGCCGGACGGGCGATTTTTAGCTGGTGCGGGGCAGTGAGATGCCGCCCCGGCGAGCCATCCCAAACCAACGCAGATTCCAAGGCAATGGCCGTCGAGTAAACCAGATCGCCTGGTGCCCTGGGCTGCCACAAGCCCTGTCTGCCCGAACAGCGCCATGAAAGTCGCCATTCAGGTTGCCGGCAAATTGCGGACCAAACCAAAGCGATGATTCGATGTCTTCAGTTGTCGCGGGCCATAATCCATCCGACCAGATGCCCGATATCGGGCAGAACCACGTCCGCATGGTCGCGCAGATCCTCCGCCGAGGCGACACCCGTCAGCACCGCTACCGTCTGCATCCCGGCCGTCCGACCCGCATGTAGATCGTGCAAGCTGTCGCCGACCATTACCACCTGATCCGCTGCCACTCCGCAGCGATGCGCGAAGGCCGCGCACATTCCCGGCGCGGGCTTGGCGCCGTGGCCGCTGTCATAGCCGGCCACGAAATCGAACATATCCATCACGCCGTGGTGCCGCAAATGCTTGCGTGCCGCCGCCTCGCTGTCATTCGTCGCCAGCCCCAGATAAAGATCCATCGCCGCCAGTTCCGCCAGAAACGGCACCAGCGGCATCACCGCGACCGGGATCAACGCCGCCGCCGTGCGCTGAAGATGCGCCACCAGATCCTCCAGCGCCGCGCCCGGGATGAAGGGCAAGAGCAGCCGCGCCACGTCGCGCTCGGTGCCCGCGATCGCCACGCTGCCGGGCAGGATCAGCCCGGTTTCGGGATCATAACCGATGGCGGCGGCGATCTTGGCGGCGATGGCTGGATCGCCGCCCGATAGTTGCGCCACCTCCTGCCCGATCCAGCTTGCCCAGCTCTTCTGAAAATCGAACAGAGTCCCGTCCTTGTCGAACAAAACCGCCTTGGCGCGCATCGGTGCATCTCCCTGCCTTTGTGCCCTGATGCCACAAGCCGCGCCGCGTTGACAGGGGCCGCCGGGTGGTTAACACAGTTGATCATGACCGACCGCGACCGATACCGCCTGCACGAGTCCCTCGGCTATCAGCTTTCGGTGGCCGCCCGGCTGCAAGAGCGCCGACTTGATGACGGAATGAAGGAACTCGGCCTGACCCGGATCACCTGGTGCGTGCTTCTGGCTGTCGGCAACGAGGCGCTGACCCACCCGTCAGAAATCGCCGGATTCGTCGGCATCGACCGCACCGCCACTTCGCGGGCACTGCGCCAGATGGAATCGGCTGGGCTGATCGCCCGGCAGGCGGGGCTAGGTGATCGCCGGATGACCACGGTTCACCTGACCGGCAAGGGGGCAGATCTGCTGGACAGCGGAACGCCACTGGCCCGAGCGAACAACGCGATCATGCAAGACCGGCTGACACCCAAGGAGACCGAGATACTGCGCCGACTTCTGCGCAAGACGCATGAGGGCGAGGACACCGCGCTGCCGCGCCTTTGATGCTCAGGTCCAGTTGGTCTGCACACCGCCTGGCAGGGCCTGCCGGGCTTGCATGATCTGATCGTAGCGTAACGCCTGCCCATCGCAGAATTCGACTACCCAGCGGTCGTCCATCATCAGGAAATCCAGAACCGAACCCAGAAAGTCCGGCTCTGCCAGCCGCGCCCGCAGATCACTTTCCGACGCGCCGGTCGCGCCAAGAAACACCGGCAGCAGCTCGTCATTCCCAGCCAGCCAGCCGACGGCGCTGATCGCGATGGTCTCGGCGTGTTCTTGCCGCATGCCCGCCAAACTCCTCCGTTCGGAAACCTCTTTTTAACCAATCTCAAAGATACCTGACCAAGACCAGTCACATTCGACTTAAAAGCAAGGGAATCCATGACGGGGCGCATTCTGATCGCAGACGATGTGGCCACCAACCGCATTATCATGAAGGTCAAGCTGGCGGCGGCTTGCTACAGGGTGGAGCAGGCAGACAGCGGTGCTGCGGTTCTGGCGGCCCTGTCCGACGATCTGCCTGATCTCCTCATTCTGGACGTCGATCTGCCCGATATCGACGGCATAACCGTTTGTCGCAAGATCCGCGAAGACCCCGCCACGACCGACATTCCGGTGATCATGGTCTCGGCCCGCCTCGATACCGAGACACGGCTGGCCGCGCTGCGGGCAGGAGCCGAAGAGTTCCTGCCAAAGCCGCTGGACGAAATGATCCTGCTTGCCCGGGTCCGCAACCTGATCCGCTCGCGCGCGCTTGGCGAAGAGCTGAAACTGCGTGAAGGCACAGCGAGAAAGCTGGGCTTCGCCGAAGCGCCCTCTACCTTCGCCCGCGCGGAACGGGTCGTTCTGGTCGGCAGGCGTCCCGATATCGCGCTGCGCTGGTGTCGCGGGATCGAGGGCAAGGTCTCGGCGAACATCGAGATCATGCCCTACGAACAACTGCTGGACACGCTTGGCAAAGCCCGCAGCCGACCAGACCTGCTGGTGATCCCGTCCGGTCTGAAATCCGGGGCCAGCGGGCTGATCTTGCTGGCCGAACTGCGCAGCCGCGCCGAGACCCGACACTCCGCGATTCTTGTCGTGCATGAAGACGGCGACCTTTTCAGCGCCATCGCGGCCCTTGACATGGGCGCTGATGATGTTCTGCCCGCAACCTGTACTGCCACTGAAATGGCGCTGCGCATCCGCCGCCAGCTTGATCGCAAGGCGCAGGCCGACCGGCTGCGCGCCACGGTCGAGGATGGGCTGAAGCTGGCGATGACCGACCCGCTGACCGGGCTTTTCAACCGCCGCTACGCGCTGCCGCATCTGTCGCGCATCGCCGCCCGCTCCATCACCGATGACCGACCGTTCGCGGTCATGGTTCTTGACATCGACCATTTCAAACTGGTCAACGACCAGCACGGCCATGCCGCCGGCGACGCCGTCCTGCAGGAGGTGGCGCAGCGCATCAAGGATAACCTGCGCAGCGTCGATCTGGTCGCCCGCTTCGGTGGCGAAGAGTTCCTCGTCGCGATGCCTGACACTGACCTCGCCTCGGCCCGTATCGCCGCCGAACGGCTGCGAGCAGTGATCGAGGATACTCCCGTCGCCCTGCCCGGCAGTGACGGCCGCGTAACGGTCACGCTCAGCATCGGCGTGGCGATCGGCGGTGAGCCGGACGAAGCGACAGAGAATGTCGAAAGGCTGGTCGACTGCGCCGACAAGGCGCTGTTGTGGGCGAAGTCCGGGGGCCGCAACCAGGTCACCTTCGGGCAGACGGCGGCCTAGCGTCTCCGGTCATGCCCGGCACGGCGCAAGCTACGCTCCAGCCGATCGGCAAACGCCGCACGGTCCGCATCGCTCATCGCTGCGATCCGCTCGAGTAACAGTTCCTGCCCGATCGCCTGCCGCTCGGCGAGCTTGGCCTGCTGCGTCAGGACCAGCGCCGCGACCTTATCGGCATCGTAGGGCAGCGCCCGCAACGCCGCCAACATCTGGGCGAAATGCGCTCGAATCGCATCGCGGTTGGTCCGCAAATCGCCCGCCCGGCCAAGTAGACCGCGCGCCAGTTCACGCCGATCCGCTGGTGACAAGGCTGCGCCGAACGGCCCGTAACCCAGATCGCGCAGTGGTGTCTGCCGGTCAAGACGATCATGCCGCAGCAGCGCGCCTGCGACCAGTCCGACGATCAGCAGGTTCAGCGCCAGCGAGGCGAACAGCACGATGCGCCCCCAGGGCAGGCGCGATTTCTTCTGTGATTCAGGCATTTCCGTCATGTCTTATCCCTCGACCAGCAAACTGTCATATCCGGGCATCAGATCGCCCAGATCATAGCTGCCGCCGGTCGTCAGAACGCCCTCGGCAAGATTGCCCAGATTGCCGGGCTGCACATAGCCTATCCAGATCCCGGCCACCGTCGCCGTAGCAAGCCCAGCCATCGCCGGCCAACCGCCGATTGCCTCGACGGCGGCACGCAGCCAACCACGCGGCCGCTCTGCCGCGCCGATGCGCTGCTCTGCCAGAACCGTATCGGCATCGGCCATCACCCGGGCCATCAGCGCATCAGAGGGAACTGGATCCTCTGCTGCCGCCAGCAGCCGGTCAAGCTTCGCCTGCATCAGTTCCGATCCTTCAATCTTCGCCATATCCCAACTCCTCGCGCCGTCGGGCCAATGCCGCCGCCAGCGCCCGCTTGCCTCTCGCGGTCAGACTTTCGACCGCCTCCACACCTATATCCATCACCTCGGCAATCTCGGGATTCGCCAATCCCTCGATATGCCGCAAGATCACCGCTTGCCGCTGCCGCTCGGGCAGGGCCTGCAGCGCCGAGTTCAGCGCGTCCTGCCGCTCTGCCGCCTCGATCCCCGCCTGCGCGCTGGCGGCATTATCGGGCGGTTCGGGGATGGCCTCGATATCCACCCAGCGCCGCTTGCGCAGCCGGTCGGTGCACAGGTTGGCGACCACCCGGTAAAGCCATGTCGTCACCTTCGCCTCGCCCTGCCGCCATTCGCCGGCGATCCGCCACAATCGTATCATCGCCTCTTGCGCCACATCCTCGGCCTCGACGCGGTCGCCCAATAGCCGTGTGGCATGACCCAGTACCCGCGGCACCAGACGACCTGTCAGCGCGACAGCCGCCGCACGGTCGCCATTACCGAACGCGACCAGAAGGGCCTCGTCGGATACCTCTGTGCGGGCGTCAAACGGCATAGTCATAGTCCAGTCGGTATCCCGAATCGCCAATCTCGGCAATTCCGGCGGGCGGTGGAAAGCCCTCCGCCCGCCCGCACCCTGTTCGCTATCCGCGATCGCCGCGACGCTCGCCACCTTGATGCCCACCTTTGCCGCCGAACTGACCGAGGTGGCCGCGCTTTTCGATCACCGCGAATTCTTCGGCCGATATCTTGCCGTCATCATCCGCATCCATCCGAGAGAACATCCGCTGACCGCTCTCGCCGCCCATCTCGGCTTGGCTCAGTGCGCCATCGCCGTCAGTGTCGCGCTGTTCGATCATCCGGGCCACGCCCGCCGCGGCACGCTCGGCGGCACGGGCAACGATAGCGGCCGTCAGTTCCTCGGCGCTCAGCTTGCCATCGCCATCGGCATCGCCTTCGGTGAACCGCGCCGCACCGCGCGCAGTCACCTCGGCCATGGTGATGCTGCCATCGCCATCGGTGTCCAATTCGGCGAAACTCGGGCGCTCGCCCGGGCCGCCTGCACCTGCCATGGGCCCTGCACCGCGGCTATCGGCATTCGCGACCCCAAACGCCAATCCCGAAACGGCGACTGCAAGGCTTGCCAAAACAATTCTGGTCATCTTTCTCTCCAAACTAAGGTTTCTGCCTGACGCAGCACCGGTTCGGGTCCCGCGTTCACAGACTGAAACGCAGGCGATCCAATTTTCCGTCGCTGATCCGCGCCCAAACACGCGCGCCCTCTTTGCGACATCCCGACGCAAGGGCAGTTCGTCGCCTTTAATCTGCGACGAAAAGTCCTTATTTCTGGATAATCCCGGCAAAGGTGCGAAATCTGATGACGATGACCGACCAATCAACTCTGATCGAAGACCGTGCGCTTCGCCTCGCTCTTCTGCGCGGATGGCGCCGGCGTTGCCCGAATTGCGGCTCTGGTCCGATGCTCAAAGGGTACCTCACGGTTCGCGACACCTGTGCCGTCTGCAGCGAGGAAATGCACCACCACCGCGCCGATGACGGGCCTGCCTACCTGGCGATCCTGATCGTCGGTCATATCATGGCGCCCGCGATCCTTTGGGTTTTCACCGCCTTCCGTCCCGAACCGATGGTGCTTTTCACCGGATTCGCGATTGGCTGCGTCGCGCTTTCGCTTTATCTGCTGCCCAGACTGAAGGGGCTGATGGTAGCCTTTCAATGGGCAAGGCGGATGCACGGCTTCACCTGATGCCCGCCGGCGAAGGAGCGCTGATGACCACCCCGCCAATCCGCGATGCCGCCACGATCATCCTTGTCCGCGATGCCGCCACCAATCCGAGCATCTTGATGGGCCAACGCGGTGCAGGGGCCGCCTTCATGCCAAACAAGGTCGTCTTTCCCGGCGGCGCTGTGGACCCCAGGGATCGCGGCATTCCACTTGCCACGCGCATGTCACTGACTTGCGAGGAACGCCTGCGCCTGGGTGCCGGACCAGACGTCTCGGCCGCGCTCGCCGCCGCCGCGATCCGCGAATTGTGGGAAGAGTCGGGCCTGATCCTCGGCGCGCGCGGCCAATGGCCGGACGAGGTGCCGCCAGATTGGCAAAGCTTTGCCGCCACCGGCCATCTGCCCCGCGCCGACGCCCTGCACTACGTTTTTCGAGCGATCACTCCGCCCGGACGACCTCGCCGGTTCGATGCGCGGTTTTTCCTGGCCGACGCGGCGCATCTGGCAAACGACCCCGATGACTTCAGCGCCGCTACCGACGAGCTTTCGCAACTGCAATGGATTCCGCTGTCCAAGGCGCGCAGCTTCGACCTGCCGTTCATCACCGAAGTCGTGCTGGCAGAGGTGGCGGCCTCGCTGCCCCGGATCGGCCCGCCGCCCTCGGTACCATTCTTCAACAATTCCGACGAGGAGAGCCTGTTCGAACGGTTGGGCGGTCAAAGCCCCTTGGGATAGGCGCCGTTTGCGCCGCGCCTCAAGTCATCTTCCCAAACGCGAAGCTCACTTTCAAACCGAGTCCGCGCTTCGTACTTTACCTGCTGTACCTTCTGTACCTTGTCGATCCTTAAAGGAACGCCACCAGCAAGACGATGCTGGTCAGAAGCACCGCGATTCCCAACACCTCGCGCCCGCTGATCTTCTCTTTGAAGTACAAAACCGAGGCGCCGATGCTGAAGATCAGTTCGACCTGCCCGAGGGTGTTCACATAGGCCGCATTCTTCAGCGTGAAAGCACTGAACCAGCAGAAACTGCCGACCATGCTTGTCAGCCCGACCAGCCCGGCAATCCGCCAGGCCCGCGCTACGGCGACGATCTGCGCCCGGTCGCGCCATGCCAGCCATGCCAGCATCGCCGCAGTCTGGGTCGCGGTGACTACCGCCAGCGTGAAGCCTGCCCGCAGGGCCACGTCGCCAGACCCCAAGGCAAGCGATGCGCCACGATAACCCACCGCGGAGATCGCGAAGAACACGCCCGAGAGCAACCCCAGCCCCGCCGCCCGGTTCATCAACCGCCGCACCACATGTCCGATCCCGCCCGGGGGATCCGACAGGATCAATACGCCGACGAAGCCGAGCAGCACTGCCAGCATCCCGGCAGGGCTCAGCCCCTCGCCCAGCACAAGATAACCGACAATAGCGGTCTGAATGACCTCGGTCTTCTTGAAGGTGATGCCGACGGCGAAGTTCCGCTCCGCGAACAGGGCCACCACGCACATCGTTGCGAGGATCTGCGCAAGACCCCCGGCCATCGCATAGCCCCAGAACGGCGGCGACATCGCCGGCAAGGGCTGCGCGCTCAATCGCGAATAGCCCCAGATCAAGGCTGCCACCAGCGGCGCCGAATAGACGAACCGCGCGAAGGTCGCGCCGGTCGTGGTCAGCGCCGTGGATTTCAAGTGCTTTTGCAGCATGAACCGCACCGTCTGCGCGGCGGCGGCAGCTATGGTAATGGGGATCCAGGCATCCATGCCCGGATGTCTGCCATGTTCGGCCTAGCGCCGCCAGATCGGATGCGGCACCGGATCCTTGGCCTTGAACAGGTAGCGCCGAAACACCTCGCCGTAAGATCTGTAGCGATAGCCGTTGTTTCGGGTCAGGTAACGTTTGCGATTGCTGAAATACAGATCTGGCAGTCGGTACCAAGGCACCCGCGGATGCATGTGGTGAACGACGTGCAGATTGTTGTTCAGAAACAGAAACGCCAACAGACCGCGATCTTCGATGATTACCGTGCGCCCGCGCGCCCGCTCATGCGCCTGATGCTCCAGAAAGGTGCGGATCTTCAGGATCGAGATTGCCGCATAAGCAGAAAGCAGATAGGCCCAGACCGGCATGTCGGCCACATGGACCATCCACCAGACGACCGGCAGCAGCGCCGGGATATGCCACAGCCAGCCGCGCAGCACGGCAGTATCGCCGGCACGCGCCTTGCGCCAATCACCGATCATGAAGGCCACCTGCGACACCGCCGGGCCGATCAACAGCCGCCCGAACAGCGTGTTGTTGAAAGCCAGCAGGGCCTGCACGATCCACGGCAGTCGCTCCCACACGGCCGGATCGAGGTAGTTCGATTCCGGGTCGTCATAGGGATCCGTCAGCACCGCATCCTGGTGATGCGCCAGATGCGTGTCGCGAAATCGGAGATAGGGGATCGCAAGGATAACCGATGGAAACACCAGCGCCTGTGCCGCAATCCGGTTCGACACCGGATGACCGTGGATCACCTCATGCTGCAACGATGAATGCAAGGCGATCGCAAGCGCCGTCAGAACGATCCCCAGAGGGAGCCACGAAGCCGATAGAAAGGTGGTGCCTGCCACCCAGGTGGCATAGCTCAGGACGACCAGCGACAGCGTCGGCCATTCAACCCAATAGCGGGACCGTTCGTTCAACCATTTCCCCATGATGCAGCGCGGCCACGCCGCGCATACGCATAAGTGACTACATCAAAAACCGCCTTGGGGGAATAGACTTGTGCGGCGCGACTGTCTTCAGTCGATGCAGATCGTGGCCGCCCTGCCGCTATCGGTCAGCACCTCATTGCAGCCGAAAAGCGGCTTGACCGGCGCGCAGGTCCGTGACCGCGCCAGGCACAGCCCTTCGCAATCGCTTTCGCGGCTGCAGCTCTTGTTGGCGTCTCGGGTGTTCTCGTAACAGATCAGCCCGCCGCCAGGTCCGGCCGGCGCAAATCGCCCGTCCTTCTTGAGGCAGGCCGCGCGGCTGGTTTGGACCAGATCGGGATCATAACCTTCCAGGCCGGAATCGAGTTTCGGCGGCTCAGGCTTGCAGCCCGCCAACACCACCAACGCCAACATGATCAAGAAAGATCTCATTCCAGCCACCCGTTTGCTTGCGCCCATCTGCGCGGGGTTGGGCGCGAATTTCAAGGGCCAAGAGGTCAGTAGGGCATTGGGTGCGATTTGTGGGCTGCCGCGATCTCCTGAAGCAGTTCATCGGATAGGTCCGTCTGGGCCGCATTCAGCGCGATCCGCAGTTGCTTCGGCGAGGTGGCGCCAAAGATCACAGAGGCCATGAACGGCCGAGAGGCGCACCAGGCCAAGGCCATTTGGCAGGGATCGAGCCCATGCTTGCGCGCGATCCCCAGATAGGCATCGATCGCCGGCCAGACCCGCGACGTCAGTCGCCCGCCCAGGTCCGGCGTCGCGGCGCGGCGGCTACCGGAAGGCGTGACATCGGGCGCGTACTTGCCCGACAGCAAGCCGCAGGCCAAAGGCGAAAACGCCAGCAGACCGACATCCTCGTGATGACAAAGCTCGGCCAGATCCAGATCG
This sequence comes from Brevirhabdus sp., assembly GCA_024637315.1. Lineage (GTDB taxonomy): Bacteria > Pseudomonadota > Alphaproteobacteria > Rhodobacterales > Rhodobacteraceae > JAHEAO01. Next base: position 55,555 of record JAGXFH010000009.1, on the reverse strand, counting down.
AATACCCGACAAAGAAGGGAGTATTCGTTCTGGATCGACGCCACACGTGGCAGCCCGTTCGCCTCGGCCAGCCGCAACCACTCCGCCGTCCCCCATGCGCTTTCGTTCGACAGCCCGAAATGCCGCACCCGTCCGGCCTCGACCTGCCGCTGCATCTCTTCCAGCACGTCCAGCATATGCGCCCCGACCTCGCCCCGTGCTTGCCCGGTCGCATCGAAGGTCCAGTTCTGCCGAAAATGATACGATCCGCGGTTGGGCCAGTGCAGTTGGTATAGATCGATCACGTCGGTCTGCAGCCGCCGCAGGGATCCCTCGATCGCCGTCCGCACGGTATCCGCCGAAATCGGCGCGCCGTCCCGCACCAATCGTTGCCCGGCCCCGGTGACCTTGGTCGCGAGGATCACATCGCGGCGCCGCCCGGATTTCGCGATCCACTCGCCGATCACCTCCTCGGTGCCGCCAATGGTCTCGGCGCGCATCGGATTGGTCGGATACATCTCGGCGGTGTCGATGAAATTCACGCCGTGATCCAGCGCCATGTCGATCTGGGCATGGCCCTCTGCAGCCGTGTTCTGACTGCCCCAGGTCATTGATCCAAGGCATAACTCGGAGACTTTCAGATCGGTTTTGGCGAGTGTGTTATAGCGCATTGCTGTCTCCTCATCACATGAAGGGACAGCAATAAAGCTCTCGGCAGCCGGGGCAACCCCTTATGGCCGGACGTATGCGTACCCCTGCTCCTGGAGTTCGATCAGACGGACGACGCCGGACGGAACGACGACAACCTCGGACATCAGCGGCACCTTGTGGCCGACCTTGGCCTCCATCCCTTTCAGCGTATTGCCGCAGGCCGCGAATGACAGGTTTTCCATCTCCAGCGACATCGTTGAAATCCGGTCGGCAACTGGGCTTTTCCCGTCGACCAACATGGTCAGGCCGGGACCGTATGCGACCATCTCGATGAAGACGTCATCACCCTGCTCGTCATAGTAGCTGGCGACGTTCTGCGCATTGTTCAAAGCCATGTTCATCACCTGAGGATCATTCTGATCGACATGGATGGCGACGTAGTGCGTCACACCCTCGGCAACGGCCGCAAAAGGCGACAAGACCAGAGCGGCGGCAAGAATGTAGAATTTCATAGCAAGCTCCCTGTTTTTCCAAGTCATACGTTGTTTTCTGAATTTGTCGCAACTTTTTCCACAGGGCATCGCAGAACCTCGGTCGGTCAGAATACCGGCCCGCAGCAATTCCCGCCGCGAGGATTGCCAGATGACCCGATGGGCGGTTTTGAACAGCTGGTCCACGAAATCCACTGCAATGGCGTGCCTCAGAAAGTCCTCGCGGTCTCTTTGCTGCTCCGTTCGGGCATCAGGGTAAAGCCCACGTCCCTTCGCATCCACGGTCGCCAGCCTGTGCCGATGAAATTCCAGGCTGCCACCGGGCAGCAGAACACGGCGAGTTCCTGCGACAAGACGTAATGCGCAGGCAGAAAAGCAGTTGCCGTCGGCGACTGTATCGAGGCCAGCATCGCGGATCTGCCGCACGAGTCCGCGCGCAGGAGGCACATATTCGCCCCGACTTTCCTCGTGCTCGCCACGGCGCTTGTGGCCGCCGAACCGCAAGGGGGCAACCGATGGCGCGCTTTATGCAATGACGCTGACAATCCCGATGACCGGCTGGATTGCCAGATCCGTCACCGCCATCAACTCACAGCTGTTCAACCGTCTCACCCTGCCGCGCATCGCCCCGGAATCCGAGGCGTGGGAGGCTGCGCTCTTCGCGGTCTACACGATCCAGGCGGAATTTCTCTTGCCCGGCGTCCTGCTTCATTGTGCAATCCCACTCCATCGGCACTTCGCCCGAAAAGGGCGCGACCTTGGGTCGGATGAAACGGGTCTGACCGGCGCTGCTTGGCCCTTGCAAGCGAGCGCGGGCTGCTGTCTAGCTGCGCCATGCGCCTACTGATCTCTTTCGCCGCCCTGTTCCTGTCGGTCGTGCTTTTGCAACTCGGCGGCGGCGGCATTGGCCCGCTGGACGCGATTTCGGGCCTCGAAATCGGCTTTACCAAGGCCCAAGTCGGGCTGCTGGGCTCGGCCCATTTCTTCGGCTTCTTCATCGGCTGCTGGTGGGCGCCGCGGGTGATGGGCGCGGTCGGCCATTCACGGGCCTTTTCCGCCTTTGTCGCCATCGGCACAATCGGCATCATCGCGCACATGCTGATCATCAACCCAATTGCATGGATCGGCTTTCGCATCATGTCGGGCTTTTGCATCGCTGGTTGCTACACGATTATCGAGGCCTGGCTTCAGGACAAGGTTACCAACGAAACCCGCGGCCGGGCCATGGGCACCTACCGGGTGGTGGATATTCTCGGCTCGCTCGGCGCGCAGTTATTCATCGGGATCCTCGAACCGGGCAGCTACGTGTCCTATAACCTCTTGGCGTTGATCTGCTGTGCGGCGCTTCTGCCGCTGGCCCTGACCCGCACCGAGCAACCGGCGACCCCCGAAGCTCCGCGCCTGCGGCCCCGCATGGCGTGGGAGCATTCGCCCCTGGCGGCCGCGGGCGTCGTCGTTTCCGGCCTAACGACCGGCGCCTTCCGGATGGTTGGCCCGGTCTACGGGGTCGAGGTCGGGCTGACCGTCGACCAGATCGCGCTGTTTCTCGCCGCTTTCGTGCTGGGCGGCGCGCTGGCGCAGTATCCGTCGGGTTGGCTCGCCGACAAATACGACCGGCGCTGGGTCCTCATAGGTCTGTCCGGCGCGGCAATCGTCGCTTGCGGGGTGACGGTTGGTCTTGCCTCGGGCGGCACCGGCGCGGTGATGCTGGCTTCGGGCATCTTCGGGTTCACCACCTTTCCGATCTACTCGGTTTCCGCCGCTCATGCGCATGACTTTGCCGTCAGCTCCGAAAGGGTGGAACTGTCCGCCGCGCTGATGTTCCTTTACGCCGTCGGCGCGATCGCCAGTCCCTACATCACCTCGGGCCTGATCGAGGTTTACGGCCCCGGCGCGATGTTCGTATTCATATCGGCGGCCCATGTCGTGCTGATCGTCTTTGGCGTGATGCGTATGCGCGCCCGGCCTTCGCCCGATGACCGCACCGTCTATGTCAACAGTCCGCGAACCTCGTTCCTCGTCGGCCGCCTCTTCGGTCGGATGCGGGAACGCCGCTAGATCAGGAGGCGACAGCAATGAAAGGTCACAATATCCCGTCCGGCGACCTGCGCAGGATCGTGGCCGAAATCGCGGCGGAAATGGCGGCCGAGACCGATCGCGGCACGGTCGCCGATTACATTCCGCAGCTTGCCAAGGTCGATCCGAAGCAGTTCGCCCTGGTCATTTCGACCGCCGATGGAGAGTTCATCACCGCCGGCGACGCCGAAACGCATTTCTCGATCCAGAGCGTTTCGAAAGTCTTCACTCTCGCCCTCGCGCTGGGCAAGCTAGGCGAGAGGCTCTGGACCCGCGTAGGACGCGAACCCTCGGGCGATCCGTTCAACTCGATCGTGCAGCTCGAACACGAAAGAGGAGTGCCGCGCAATCCGTTCATCAATGCCGGTGCCATCGTCGTGACTGACAGCATCCTGTCGGACTACGAACCGAAAGAGGCGCTGGCCCAGATCCTGCAATTCGTCCGCTACCTTGCCTCGGACGAGGCGATCGCCATCGACCCCGCCGTTGCCAAGTCGGAACTGGACACCGGGTTTCGCAATGCAGCCCTTGCCAATTTCATGCGCGCCTACGGAACCATCATAGGTCCGCCCGAACACACGCTCGGAGTGTACTTCCACCACTGCGCCATCGCAATGACCACTCGGCAACTGGCCGCCGCGGGCCGGTTCCTGGCCTTTGACGGGCAGCTTGACCCCGGCGGATCGCGGGTCATTTCAACGCGCATGGCCCGCCAGATCAACGCACTCATGCTGACCTGCGGCCACTACGACGGATCTGGCGAATTCGCCTTTCGCGTCGGCCTTCCGGGCAAGAGCGGTGTCGGCGGCGGAATCGTCGCGGTGGTGCCGGGACAAGCCTCGATCGGCTGCTGGTCGCCGGGCCTGAACGCGGTTGGCAATTCTCAACTCGCCTCGCGGGCGCTGGAGCTTCTGACCCGCCGCACCGGCTGGTCGATCTTCGCGCCAAGATAACCGCCGCTGCGACGATGGGTCCAGGGCCCTGCAGTTGCCGCCCCCCTATGCCGGGCTAAATCTCGACCAGAAACAGAAGGTCAGAGACTTATGTTCGACTCCTACACCGCCGAGATGCTGGCGCGGTTCCAGTTCGCGTTCACTGTCTCATTCCATATCATCTTCCCGGCCTTTTCCATCGGTCTGGCCAGTTTTCTTGCCGTCTTGAACGCGATGTGGCTGACGACAGGGCGCAGCGCCTACCGGACGCTCTTCGATTACTGGAAAAAGATCTTCGCCATCGCCTTCGGCATGGGCGTGGTGTCGGGCATCGTGATGTCCTACCAGTTCGGCACCAACTGGTCGGTGTTTTCCGATAAGACCGGTCCGATCCTTGGCCCGCTCATGGCCTACGAAGTGCTCTCGGCCTTCTTCCTCGAAGCGGGCTTTCTGGGCATCATGCTGTTCGGCCGCGAAAAGGTCGGCAACGGCCTGCACATGTTCGCCACCGCCATGGTCGCTTTCGGCACGCTGCTGTCGGCGACCTGGATCCTGTCGGTCAATTCCTGGATGCACACCCCCGCAGGCTACTCGATCAACGATGTCGGACAATTCGTGCCAGCCGACTGGTGGGCCGCGATCTTCAATCCGTCATTCCCCTACCGCCTGCTTCACATGGTTCTGGCCGCCTACCTGACCACCGCCTTCGTGGTTGGTGCCGTCGGGGCGCGGCACCTGCTGCGCGATCGCACCAACCCCGCCGCCCGGCTGATGTTTTCGATGGCGATGTGGATGGCCGCGCTTGCAACGCCGCTGCAGATCGGCGCGGGCGACTTCCACGGGCTGAACACGCTGGAATATCAGCCCGCTAAGGTCATGGCGATGGAAGGCCACTACGACAGTCACCCCGAGGGCGCGCCGCTAATCCTTTTCGGCATCCCCAACGCCGAACAGAAGCGCATCGACTACGCGATCCAGATCCCCAAGCTGTCCAGCCTGATCCTGAAACACGACCTCAACGCGCCGCTCGCCGGTCTCGACACGATCCCCGACGAGGACGAACCGCCCGTCGTCATCGTGTTCTGGTCGTTCCGGATTATGGTCGCTCTCGGCTTCGCGATGCTGGGTGTCGGACTATGGAGCTTGTGGTCACGCTGGCGTGGCAGCCTCTATGATGCCCGCTGGCTGCACCGCGCCGCCCTCGCGATGGGGCCATCCGGTTTCGTGGCGGTGCTAGCGGGTTGGATCACGACCGAGGTCGGCCGCCAGCCGTTCACCGTCTACGGCCTGCTGCGCACCGCCGATTCGCTTGCCCCGATCGAAGCGCCGGCCGTCGGCGCCTCGCTTCTGGCCTTCATCATCGTCTATTTCTTCGTCTTCGGCGCCGGCACCTTCTACATTATCAGGCTGATGTCGCGGCCTCCGGAACCGGCAGCCTCGGACGATGACGAGGGCCCGACCCGGGCCGCGGGCATCACACCTGTTCAGCAGCGCCGCGCCGCCGCAACAGCGGGAGAATAGACATGGAACTCGACCTTCCCTTCATCTGGGCCGGCATCATCGCCTTCGCGGTGCTGACCTATGTCGTGCTTGATGGCTTCGATCTGGGCATCGGCATCCTGTTTCCACTGCAACCCGACGAAAGCGACCGCGATGTGATGATGAACTCCGTCGCGCCGGTCTGGGACGGCAACGAGACTTGGCTCGTGCTGGGCGGCGGCGGTCTTTTCGCAGTGTTTCCACTGGCCTATTCGGTGGTGATGCCCGCGCTCTACATGCCGATCATCCTGATGCTTCTGGCCCTCGTGTTCCGCGGCGTCGCGTTCGAGTATCGCTGGCGCACCAAGCGCTGGAAACCGGTCTGGGACGTGGCCTTTGCGGGCGGATCTGCCGTCGCGGCCCTGATGCAGGGCATTGCCCTCGGGGCGCTGGTGCAGGGCATCGAGATTCAGGATCGCTCCTATGCTGGCGGCTGGTGGGACTGGCTGACGCCGTTTTCGGTCCTCACCGGCATCGCCGTCGTATTCGGCTACGCCCTGCTGGGCGCGACCTGGCTGGTGCTGAAAACCGAAGGGCGGCTGCAGGACAGGATGCGCGCCCGCGCCAGACCGCTGGCCTTTGTGACGCTCGGCTTCATCGGGCTTGTCAGCCTGCTGACCCCGTTCAAGGATCCGGTCTATTTCCAGCGCTGGTTCGCCTGGCCCGGCATCGCGCTGTCGCTGGCCGTACCTCTGCTCGTCGCCATCGCCGCATGGAAACTGATCACCGGCCTGCGCGACGACCGCGACCTGACGCCTTTCCTCGCGGCACAATCGCTGTTCATCCTGTCGTTCGCGGGTATCGGCATCAGCTTCTATCCCCATATCGTGCCGCCCTCGCTGACCATACAGGAGGCGGCAGCCCCCGACGCCAGCCTTGCCTTCACGCTGGTCGGCACCGCGATTCTGGTGCCGCTTATCCTGGCCTATACCGCCTATTCCTACTGGGTATTCCGTGGCAAGATCGGCCCCGACTCCGGGTATCACTGATGCGCCCGCACCCCCGGCTTGCCCGCCTCGCCTGGTTCGTCGCGATCTGGCTGGCATCGGTCGCGGCACTCGCGATCGTCGCCTACGCGATACGCCTTGCCATCGCCTGACCTCTGGCCCTTGCGCCGATCCGGCGTTACACGGAGGGCCGAACGGCAGCAACGGGCACCCAATGGCACGCATCCTCATCACCTCGGCAATTCCCTATATCAACGGGATCAAGCACCTCGGCAATCTTGTCGGCAGCCAGCTTCCCGCCGACCTTTACGCCCGCTACATGCGTGCCCGTGGCCACGAGGTCATGTTCATTTGTGCCACCGACGAACACGGCACCCCGGCCGAGCTTGCCGCCGCCAAGGCCGGCAAGCCGGTGGCCGAATATTGCGCCGAAATGTGGCAGGTCCAGAAAGACCTCTCGGACGGCTTCCGGCTGTCCTTCGACCATTTCGGCCGCTCCTCTTCGCCGCAGAACCGCAAGCTGACCCAGCATTTTGCGGGCAAGCTCGCCGAAAACGGGCTGATCGAGGAAGTCACCGAAAAGCAGGTCTATTCCAACGCCGATGGCCGCTTCCTGCCGGACCGCTATATCGAGGGCACCTGCCCGAACTGCGGATATGACAAGGCTCGTGGCGACCAGTGCGAGAACTGCACCAAGCAGTTGGACCCCACCGACCTGATCGAGCCGCGCTCGGCGATCTCGGGCTCGACCGATCTGGAGGTTCGCGAAACCAAGCACCTCTACTTGCGCCAATCGCTGCTCAAGGACAAACTGGATGAGTGGATCGACAGCAAGACCGACTGGCCGATCCTGACCACGTCGATCGCCAGGAAATGGCTGCATGACGGCGACGGGCTGCGCGACCGCGGCATCACCCGTGACCTCGACTGGGGCGTGCCGGTGAAAAAGGGCGATCAGGACTGGCCAGGCATGGAAGGCAAAGTCTTCTACGTCTGGTTCGACGCGCCGATCGAATACATCGCCGCGACCAAGGAATGGGCCGACGCCCATGGCCAGCCCGACGCCGACTGGCAGCGCTGGTGGCGCACCGACAAGGGCGCCGACGACGTACGCTACGTCCAGTTCATGGGCAAGGACAATGTGCCCTTCCATACGCTGTCCTTCCCCGCAACGATCATGGGCTCTGGCGAGCCGTGGAAACTGGTCGATTACATCAAGTCGTTCAACTACCTCAATTACGATGGTGGCCAGTTCTCGACCAGCCAGGGCCGTGGCGTCTTCATGGATAAGGCGTTGTCGATCCTGCCAGCAGACTACTGGCGCTGGTGGCTGCTGTCCCATGCGCCGGAAAATTCCGACAGCGAATTCACATGGGAGAACTTCCAGACCTCGGTGAACAAGGATCTTGCCGATGTTCTGGGCAATTTCCTCAGCCGCATCACCAAGTTCTGCCGCTCGAAATTCGGCGAGGCCGTGCCCGACGGCGGCAGCTACGCCACCGAGGAACAGGGCCTGATCGACCGGCTGACCAGCGGCCTGCGCACCTATGAAGAGCACATGGAAGCGATGGAGATCCGCAAAGCGGCGACCGAGTTGCGCGCGCTCTGGGCAGCGGGCAACGAATACCTGCAGGCTGCCGCCCCCTGGACCGTTTTCAAGACCGACCCCGACCGCGCCGCCGCGATCACCCGGCTGTCGCTGAACCTGATCCGATTCTATGCAGTGATCTCGAGGCCCTTCATACCCGACGCATCGGCCGCGATGATGGCCGCGATGAGGACCGGTGACGACAGCTGGCCCGAAGACGTTGCAAAGGCCCTCGCCGCCCTGCCCCCGGGCCACGCCTTCACCGTCCCCGAGGTCACCTTCCGCAAGATCACCGACGAGGAGCGCGAGGATTGGCAGGCCAGATTCGCCGGCCAGCGCAGCGCCGCTTGACGCCTGCGCAAACAGAATCAGGCACACGTCAGGGGGCTGGTGAAAAGGAGCGGGCATTTCTGCGCTTCGTTTGAGTCCCCTCGCCCGAGGTTTTTCGGGCGGGACGCGATCCATTTTCCGCGGCGCAGGCACCGCAAAAACGCGGACGGACCAGATTCGAGACCACGAAATTCGGCGACTCTTTGTCAAGGCATCATAGAGGCACCTGTCTTAAGCAATCCCATTTGATCCCCGTAGTCATTGATCCGCCACTATTCGCAATCTCTAATCGCGCCATGAATAATCGAACCGACTCGCTGGTTGGCAATTCGCCGAACCCCCTTCGCAAATGGGGGCTTTGGGCAGTACTGACCGATGCCCTTGCGCTGGTTCTTGTCTTCGTCCAGATCGCTGGTCCCACGCCAGAACCAAAGCCATCTACCGCCACTCAGATTGGCGAGATCGCGGGCGAGATCAAGCGTTCGGCGTGGCGGTCGTTCCTTGGCCCGCCAACGCCGGAACCGAAGGTGGCGGCGGCCTCTGTAACGAACTATCTCGGGCTCGCAGCGCCCATACCAGGGATCATTGCGGTCGTTCTGTCTCTTATTTTTGGCGTTCTGCGTGAGAACTGGCGTTACTCGGTCTATGGTTCCAGCCTCGGTGCCGCAGCGATCGTTTTCCAGTATTTCTGGTGGATGGCGCTGCTGGTAGCCGCAGTGCTCCTTCTTGTCGCGATAATCGAGAAAATCGGCGATATATTCAACTTCTAGAGCGTTTCGGGAAAAGACTGAATCCGCGATTCGCGGTCTCTCGCTGCGATTGTGGTTTGCCGCTTGGACGTTCTGAGACCAGCCTCGGCCCGGCCAGATCCTAAGAGCCAAAGACACTGCCCGGCCTGCCGCCAACCTATATTCGCCGCCATCCCCCTATCATCTGAAAACGTGCAGCCTCGGTTGCGATGCCAATAAAGCGGGGTTCTTCGACGACCACCGACGAAGTTGCCCTGCACCGATGAACAGGTCGGGATCCGGTGATCCTCGTGGTTCGCGCCATGTCAGCGCCACGATGCCTGGCGCACTCAACTCAGGCGGCTGACCCAGGAGGAATTGACAATTCGTGCAGGACCGTCGGACAAGGGACGGTGGCCAAACGATTTCGAGGCTTCGGAAAGAGAATGCGGAACGCGACTTACGGGACTGCGCTAACCCTGATGCTCGGCTGGTTCCTTTGGATCGGCCAGCCCGTACTGTTGCCGGTGCTTGCCGCCGTGATCTCCGTCTACGTCCTCCTGACCGCCGCGGAGAGCATGCAAGATCTGCCGATCGTTGGCCGCCTGCCGGCTTGGGCCAGGCGCACCATGATCCTGATCGTGTTCGCCTTCGCGGTGGTCCTGTTGTTCATCCTTGTTATCAACAATCTGGCACAGGTTGCCGCGGCTTTGCCGCGTTATGAAACCAATCTCGAGATGCTTGTCACGCGCAGCGCCAGCCTGCTGCGCATCGAAGACGAGCCAACATGGGAGAACGTGCGGAGCGTTACGCTCGATCAGGTGGATTTCCGGTCGTGGGTGGCGCCGGCGCTTCTGTCGCTGCGCGGCTTCGGCGTCACGCTTTTCCTCGTCGTGCTCTATGCCAGCTTCTTCATCGCGGAGCGCGGCGTGATGGCGCGCAAGGTGGTGATCGCCATGGGTGGCGAAGAGGCAGGCAGCCGCGCCATTTCGCTGCTGTCGCGCATCAATGAACGGATCGGGCAGTATCTTTTCGTCAAAACGGTCCTTAACGTGATCCTCGGTGCGATTTCGTTTGCCATCATGGTGCTTCTGGGGATCGAGTTCGCGCTGTTCTGGGCAGTCCTGATCGCGTTCTTGAATTACATTCCCTATATTGGCTCGCTCATTGGCGTGATCTTTCCAGTCCTGCTCAGCCTCGCGCAGTTCGGCACACTCGGGATGGCCGGGGTCGTGGCGGTTTCCCTGACCCTGGCGCAGGTTTTTGTCGGCGCCTATCTAGAGCCACGAATGATGGGCCGCGCGTTCAATCTCAGCCCTTTCGTCGTGCTGCTGGCCCTTGCCTTCTGGAGCACGCTCTGGGGTTTGCCAGGTGCGCTTCTGGCCGTGCCGATGACCGCGAGCCTCGTTCTGGTCTTGGCCGAGATACAGACGACTCGCCCGATCGCCGTATTGCTGTCGGCAAGCGGAAAAGTGTGACCCATCCGGACCTTGCACGCTGTCATGCATAGGCGATCTGCACGCCGCGACCGATCCAGGGACTCCGACAGGAGCGGCAGGTCGATTCCAGGCATCGCGGCAATTTCCGCCGGATTCAGATCGATGCTCTCCAACCTCGACACCAACCAGTTCGGACCTTCCGTCCGCCGCGCAGGGCATTTGGGGCGACACCCAACCGTCAGCCCACCGCATTCGTCGACGCAATAGCCGTTTGGCCCCAATGTACTCATCAGTCACAAGGCGCCCTGTGGGCTGGGCGTACCGAACCGGACCGAACCAGCGGCGGCAAGAGCGACGAAAAGCTTCGACAAACTCGTGAAAGACCTCACTCGAACTTTGACAAATGCAACAAGGAATGCTCGATTTCGACGGGTTGCGCGCCATGTTATCTGCATGACACTGTAGTCCATCACCAAACAGGAGAACCCCATGGCCGCCACCCCTCCGCTTTGCGATTTCGGCTGGAATGCCCCCGATTTCACCCTGCCTGCGACCGACGGCAAGAGCTATTCCTTTGCCGATATTGCAGGTGAAAACGGGACGCTGATCATGTTCATCTGCAACCACTGCCCCTATGTTCTTGCCGTGCTCGACCGAATCAAGCGCGACGCTGCGGATCTGAAAGACCTTGGCATCGGCGTTGTCGCGATCTGTGCCAACGATGCCAAGACCCATCCCGATGACAGTTTCGAAAACATGAAGAGGATGGCCGAGCAAGAGAATTTCCCCTTCCCCTACCTGCACGACGAAAGCCAGGAAGTCGCAAAGGCCTACGATGCCGTCTGCACCCCGGATTTCTTCGGCTTCAATCAACGGCGAGAGTTGCAGTATCGCGGCCGTCTGGACGCCTCGGGCAAGAAACCTGCCGGCGCAGATACCAGACGCGAGCTCTACGAGGCGATGGCGCAAGTCTCCGAAACCGGCAACGGCCCGCGCGACCAGGTGCCGTCGATGGGATGTTCGATCAAGTGGAAAGCCGCGTGAACCGCGATGATCTGACCACGCTTCAGAACTGCATCCGAAAGCCGATGCCCGCGCCGGTCGCGTTGCGTCCGGCAACATGGCCATCGTTCAAGCTGTGCACCGCGCCGAACATCAGCTCCGACTGCCGCGATAGCGGCACCGCATAGCTGAGCGACAGGTCGATCTGCCGCTCGTCGGGAGCCAGCGAAAGATCCACGGTTTCGAACCCTGTCGCACCGCTGGCGCGCGCCGACGGCATCGCAACTTTCGCAACACCCGACTGGACGACCTGCGGCAGGTTCACGCCCAGCGTCATCCGGTCACCCACCGATAGCAGATGGCTGACCCCATAAGTCATTCCGATCGCATTGAAATTCGCCGACGACATCTCCATCGCCGGCATGTCGCCCGCCGGCATGGCGACGCCCATCGTACCGGTGAGTTGCAGACCGTGCCGGTCTGAAAACGGCAAGTCCAGCCCCAGCGTCGCGGCCAGATGGGTGCCGCCTATGGTGGTGTTCGAGAGCAATGACCGCATGCCGACAAAGCTCTCTCCCTCGCGCATTGCGGTCAGCCCGACGCTGAGGCCCGGCAGATCCTCGCCCAGCCGCTGCATCACCGAGAACCCGAAATTGTCCGCCGCGCCATCGGATGGCATCAGCAGCGCGATCCGCATGTCGCCGAACTCGACATCCATCTGCTGCCCCGACAGATAGGAAGGGAATGCGTTCGCCATCGCGCCATCGGATAGCCCCGTCAGCAGCGCCAATGCGGTGTCCTCGCCGCTGGCGCTGACCGCATCGGCAGTCAGAATGCTGGCCGGCAGATCGAAGCCCGCGCCCAGCCCATCCGTGACCGAGATGTCATGATCCGCCAACCGCCGTGACAGCGCGTTGCCAGTCATGCCGCCCGTGCTCAGGATCGGCCGGTCGACCCGCACGCGCTTGCCGCGAGAGGTCGGTATGAACGATCCGCCGATCGGTCGCAACGCCGCCCGCATGTCCAGAAAGCCATGCCCATAGGTTTCGTTATAACCATGCCGCAGCCCCCTGGCGAAAGCGACATAACCGGTGTGCTTGTAGAATTTGTTGTTGGCCGAGGCCAGAATCCGCGCCCGCAATTCTTCGGCGGACAGCGTTGGAAAAGCCTCTGCCAGCAGCGCCACCGCGCCAGAAACCATTGGCGCGGACATCGAGGTGCCCGTGGTCAACTCATAGTCGGTATTGCCGGTGCCCGTCGCGGCCGTCCAGGTGCCGTCGGCCGCGATGCACCACGCAGCCGCTTCCAGGCAGCGCGCCGACAGCAGTTGCGCTCTGGTGATCCGGTCACTGTCGAACGTCGGGATCGCATTGATCGCGGTGATCCAGGTGCGCTCCAGTTCCGGCAGGGCGAGGGGCAACGCACTCATCAGATCGGCCTTGCCACGACCGCGTTCGTTCGAGGCCGCGAATACGATCACCGCATCCTGCGCCAGATCCCGAAGTGCGGCGATATATGCCTGCCCCGATGTGCTGCCGAACTGGCGCGAGACATTTGCCTGCGAATAGTCGAGGTCATAGCCCCAGGAATTGTTCTGCACGATCGCGCCCACCGATCGCGCCTGAACAGTGGCAGCGGTCATCGAATCGAAACTAGAGTAGGTGCCCAGTTGCAGATCTGCCCCCGGCGCCACGCCGATCATGTCATCCGGTCCGCCCAATCCACCTGTCGCCGATCCCGCCGCAATCGAGGCGACCGAAGTGCCGTGATCGTCAACCCCCGGCGCATTCGGGCCCGAAGGTGTGCGGATCGTCTTGCCATCGAACTCGACATGGCTGGTCAGAAACCCCTCATCCAGAATCGCGATGGTCTGCCCCGCACCGGTCAGCCCTGCCGCATGGGCATAATCGATCCTTGCATTTGCGATCGGGCTGCTGTCATATCTGTTGCTGGGATCGCTGGGGAAAAACCACCTGGTTTCCTGAATCGTATAGCGCGGATCCAACGTCCGCAGCGCCAAGGCTGCCGCTTCGGTGGTATCGAAATCATGTGGGAACAACGCGCTCAGCGCGCTTATGTCGACGAAGAGATTGCGGCCGACGATCTCGCCGCCGCCGTCAGAACCCTTGCAGCCCGTCAGCAATACGGCCGCGGCAATGCCAGCCAATATGCCTTTTCTAATCATGACACAAAACCCACCCAGTTCGCTTGTCTCGTCAGGGCCCGCGAACGGGCCGTCAATCGACGACCTAGCTTAATAGCATTCTCGCCGATTCTGCACCGGTGACATGGCAAAATTTGGACATAAGACGATAATCGTGCGCCCCTGGCTATGGTACCCGCGGCCGGACTTGAACCGGCACGGCCTTTCGGCCCAGGGATTTTAAGTCCCATGTGTCTACCATTCCACCACGCGGGCCAGAGTTGCGCGACAATAGCCTTTGGCCGGGATGTGTAAACCCGCGACTGCCACGAAACCGGCATTTCAAGGGGATAGCGCCTGCCGCAGGTCAGAGATCCTCGCCAGGTGTCTGGATCAGCATATGCCGCTCTGGCAGCCAGGGGTGCATCTTCAGAGCGTCGCGCAGTACCGACTGCCCGGCCTTGGTTCTGCCAAGGCTCATCAGGGTCAACGCCTGCCCCGCCATCGCCGCCACATGGGTCGGCGCCAGAGCCAGCGCGCGCTCCAGATCTTCCAGAGCGGTCGCGTAGTCCTGCTGAATGAACCTGACGAAAGCCCGCTGGTTGTAGCCTTCGGCATAGTCCGGACAATAGGCGGTCAACGCGTCAAAGGCGGCGATCGCGGCATCGAAATCGTAGGCCGCACGACTGCGCATCCCGTGATCCAGCATCTTTTGAGCTTTCTCGTCAGGGGCTTCGGACCAGATCGACCACAACTCGTTGGTCAACAGTCGCGCCGACATCTCGTCGGGGGCGGCGCGGATCTTGTCCAGCACCTTTGCCGATTCCGGCGCGCGGTCCGGAACCGCCGGGCACCCCTCGGCAAACGACAGCGAGGGCAAGGCCAGCGAAACGATCAGGGCGAAGTTTCTCATGCCGAAAATCCTGACCCGCTTCGCCGCCCTGTCAAGTACCTCGTACTGAAGCTCACGCTTATGTGCCCGGCCGGGCGGCTTGCCCTTGACCGCCTCGACGTCTTCGGCAAGCTTCCACCTCATGTTCCCGATCCGCGATCACAATCCCTCGCAGCGCACGCCTTTCGTGACCTATGCTCTGATCGCAGCCAACATCGCGGTCTTCGCGGCATATTGGCCTTATTTCGCGGACGAGCGGCTGATCTCGGCCTTCTTCAACGACTGGGCGATGGTTCCCGCAAGGATCACTGACGGCCAGCAGATCCACACCCTGCTGACCTCGATGTTCCTGCATGGGGGGCTGATGCATCTGGCCGGGAACATGCTGTTCCTCTGGATCTTTGGCGACAACCTTGAGGATGAACTTGGCCATTTCGGCTTTCTGCTTTTCTACCTGGCCAGCGGTCTCGGTGCCGATATTGCACAGCTTGCCGCCAACCCGGCCTCACCGATCCCCACCGTCGGCGCATCCGGCGCCATTGCCGGGGTGATGGGCGGCTACCTTCTGCTCTTCCCAAGATCGCGGGTCGATGTACTGTTCATCTTCGTCGTCTTCTTCCGGATCTTGCCGCTTCCCGCCTGGGTGATGCTGGTCTTCTGGTTTGGCCTGCAACTCTTCAACGGCGCGGTCAGCGATGTTTCGCTCGGCGGCGTCGCCTACTGGGCCCATGCAGGAGGTTTCGTGATCGGCTTTCTCTGGGTTCTGCCGCTCTGGCTTCGCCGCGGTGGCCCGGCCTATTGGCAGCGCACCCACGGCCACCCGCCGCACCCCGAAGCGCAATACCGCCGAACCCACATACCGACTGTAAAAAGGCGCCGATGACGCACCGCGTCACCTGCCATCGCGGCACAGTCGAACTGGAGTTTAGGCTGAGCGACGGCCTGCATTCCGCCCGCCGCTGCAATTGTTCGTTCTATGCGCGGCGCGGGGCGATCGCGCCGACCGCTCCACCTCGATCCAGTGTCCTGGTCGGACGGCATCGATCATCCCTCCGACTGGGCCTAGCCGTTCCGGATCACCCTGGCGAATCCATCGAACAGCGGCTCGTTGGCGCACAGGATGCCACCGTCGGCCAGAATATTGCCACCCTTGACGATAGGCTCGACCAGCCCGCCCGCCTCGCGCACGATCAGCATGCCGGCAGCCATGTCCCACGGATGCAGCCCGCGCTCCCAGAACCCGTCATAGCGCCCCGCTGCCACATATGCCAAATCCAGCGCGGCCGCCCCCCAGCGCCGAACGCCTGAGCACACCGGCAAAATCCGCGCCAGATCCTTAAGGGTGTCTGGCAGATCGGCCCGCCCGCCAAACGGCAGTCCGGTGGCAAAACAGGCCTCGATCATCTTCGTGCGTCCCGACACCCGCAACCGGCTTTCGTTCATCCAGGCGCCTTGGCCTTTCTCGGCGACGAACATTTCGTCCTTGGCCGGATCAAAGATCACACCGGCGACAATCTCGCCCTTGAATTCCAGTGCGATCGAAACCGCCCAGTGCGGCAGACCGTGCAGAAAGTTCGTGGTCCCGTCCAACGGATCGACGATCCAGCGCCGGGTCGGGTCGGTACCCGCCTCCTCGGCGCTCTCTTCGGCATACCAGCCATAATTCGGCCGCGTGCCCATCAGTTCTTGCTTGATGATCTTCTCGGCCGCCAGATCGGCACGGCTGACGAAATCGCCCGCCCCCTTCATCGAGACCTGCAGGTTTTCGACCTCGCGGAAATCCTTGACCAGCGAGCGCCCCGCAAGACGCGCAGTCTTGATCATCACGTTCAGATTTGCGCTGCCCTGCATGCCTTGCCTCCAGAAAGTTCAGGGGGCGCGTATAGTCCTGCCACGAAGCCTTGCCAAGCCGTAGCAGGCGGGTTCGTATTCTTTATCCCTCAAATATCCCCGCCGGAGGCCCCGCGACGTGCCGCAGGCACGGCGCAATCCCTCAGGCCCGCTGCAACTTCACCGGTTCGGCGCGCGCCAGCTTGATCAGATGGGCCATGAAAGGTTTGCGCGTGTCGTCATCTCGGGTCGCGGCATACATCCGCCGCGTAACACCATTCTTCGTCAGCGGCTTCGTGACGTAATCCGAACTGACCTTGACCTCGCGCAGCACCCAGTCAGGCAGCACCGTCACGCCGCGATTGGATGCCACCAGCAGCAGTATCACCGCGGTCAGTTCGACCCGCCGGATCGCGCGTGGTTCCACCTTGGCGGGCATCAGCAGCATTTGGAAAACATCCAGTCGCGACCGGTCCACCGGATAGGCGATCAGAACCTCGTCGCGGAAATCCTCGGCCTCGATCCAGTCCTTTGCCGCCAGCGGATGACTGGCAGCGGCGACAAACACTGGCGAATAGTCGAAAAGCGGTGAGAAATCGATGCGATCCAGGTCTTCCGGGTCAGAGGAGATCACCAGGTCCACTTCTTCCCGCTGCAACGCGTTCAAGGCGTCAAAAGCCAGCCCCGCGCGGATATCGACATCGACATCGGGCCAGGCCTTGCGGAATTGCTCGAGCACCGGAAACAGCCACTCGAAACAGGCATGGCATTCGATGGCGATATGCAACCGCCCCGAGCGCCCGGACTTGAGGCTGCGGAAATCCTCCTCCAGCGCCTCCATCTCGGGCAGGACCCGCTCGGCGAGCCGCAATAGCTTCACCCCCGCCGCCGACAGCTTCAGCGGCTTCGAGCGGCGGACGAAGAGATCCATGCCGACCTGATCTTCAAGTCCCTTGACCTGATGCGACAGCGCCGACTGGGTGATGTTCATCGCCTCCGCCGCCCGCGCCAGACCACCCGCCTCGTGGATCGCCTTGATCGTCCGAAGGTGTCTGAACTCAATATACATTCGCGCTTTGACTCATGATGTTAATGAAAACTATGAATTTGTCTCACATGGACAGGCATGAGACAAGGGCTCAACCCAACAAGGATGTGCCTCACATGACCAGCCCGCGTATCTCGTTTGAATTCTTCCCGCCAAAATCGCTCGACGGATCGTTCCGGCTGTGGGATACCGTCAACACCCTCGCTCCGCTTGACCCTAATTTCGTCTCGGTGACCTATGGTGCCGGCGGCACCACACGCAAGCTGACGCATGAGGCGGTCGAGACCATCCACAAGCATTACGGCCTGAACGTCGCCGCTCACCTGACCTGCGTGGACGCGACCCGCGCGGAAACCCTCGCCATTGCCGAAAGCTATGCCGATGTCGGCGTGACCGAGATCGTCGCCCTGCGCGGCGACGCCCCCAAGGGTCAGGATCGGTTTTCGGCCAGCCCTGATGGCTTCGCCGACGCGCCCGCGCTGATCGAAGCGCTGGCGAAGACCGGCAAGTTCAAGATCCGCGTCGGTGCCTATCCCGACCGGCATCCGAATGCAGGCAGCGCCCAGGCCGACGTGGACTGGTTGAAGCGCAAGATCGACGCCGGGGCGGATTCGGCCATCACCCAGTTCTTCTTCGAGGCGGAAACCTTCTTCCGCTTCCGCGACCGCTGCGACAAGGCCGGCATCACCGCCCCGATCATCCCGGGGATCTTGCCGATCGAGAACTGGCATGGGGTCAAGAACTTCGCCGCCCGCTGCCGCGCCGGCGTTCCTGACTGGCTCGACGAGGCCTTCACCGCCGCACTGCGCGATGACCGCCACGATCTGCTGGCGATCGCCATCTGCACCGAGCTTTGCAGCGACCTCTTGGAAGGTGGCGTCGAGGATCTGCATTTCTACACACTGAACAAGCCGGAACTGACCCGCGAAGTCGCCCATGCTCTGGGCATCACCCGCGCCGTGACACTCGAACAGGTCGCCTGACAGCAAGGACCGTGCCGGGTCTTGGGCCCGGCAGTTCACCCAAAGCTGATTTGAGTTTCAGGCATTCCGACCTAGAGTTGGGTAGGGAAGGGTCGATCCTGAAGACTCGAGGAGCACGAAGATGGTCATTGCACGACGCTCGTTCCTGGTTGCGGCGGCTGCCGCGCTGGCCGGACCGGCGCTGGCGCATCATGGATGGCGCTGGACCGATGGCGGCGATTTCGAACTGACAGGGCTTATAACCGCCGCGAAACTTGGCAATCCTCACGGTGAACTGACGATAGATGCGGATGGCGAGATCTGGCTGGCAGAGATCGGCCAGCCCTACCGAAATGCGGCAGCAGGTCTCAGCGATGAACTGCTCAGCCCCGGTACCGAGGTCACGATCCTGGGCGAGCGTTCGGTGAACCCTGATGAGCGGGTGATGAAAGCGGAGCGGGTGACCATTGCCGGTCAGAATTACGATCTGTACCCCGAGCGGCTTTGAGCGAGATCGCGGCGACGCTCGAGGCAACCGCGCTGGCGCAATTCCTCAAGGGGTCGCGCTGGATTTATCCCCTTGTCAATGCCGGGCACATTTTCGGGATAGCACTTCTGGTCGGTGCCGTCATACCGCTGGACCTGACGCATTCGGGCCTGCTCAAGCGTATTGATCCGCGTGCGGCGGCAAGCCTCTTGCAGCCCTTTGCCCTTACCGGTCTTCTTCTTGCTTTCTTCTGCGGGGCGCTGCTTTTCATCACCCAAGCCGGTGACTATCTGGGCAATCCGATATTCCTTGCCAAGATGGTGCTTGTCGCGGCCGCCACGCTGAACGCGGTGCTGCATCTGCGAATCGAGCGGGCGCGCGGCAGCGCGGTCCGGGCGATCGCGCTGGTGTCGCTGGCGATCTGGCCGACGGTGCTGCTGCTGGGCAGGCTGGTCGGATATCACATCGGATAGCCGCCGCCTGCGCCACGCGCCATGCTGGTGGACGCGCATTGAACCCCATTCGTTGCCGGTCTAGCCTCCACCCGAAACGGGGAATCCACCATGTCCAACTACCGCATCGCGACCAGCGCCGCCGAACTTCTTCCGACCCAACTGGTTCTATCTCTGTCGGGGCTCGAATTCATGCAGCAGATGCTTGACGGAAAGATCATCGGCCCACCCATCGCGGGCCTGCTGAACTATTACCTGCACACAGTGTCGGACGGCCGGGTGGCGTTTCGCGGCACCCCTGAATTTCCCCATTCCAACCCGATGGCCGCTGTGCATGGCGGCTGGTACGGCACCGTTCTGGACAGCTGCATGGGCTGCGCCGTGATGACGACCGTTCCGAAGGGCAGCGTCTACACCACACTTGAATACAAGGTGAACATCACCCGGCCGATCCCCCTGGGGACCGAAATCGAGGCCGTCGGCATCGTCCAGCATGGCGGCCGCTCGACAGGCGTCGCAAACGGAGAGATCCGGGGGGTGACGGACGGCAGGCTCTACGCCACAGGCTCGACCACCTGCATCGTCATGAAGATGCGCTAGACCGTCTGCGCCGGAAGAACGCCCGGTTGCGGGGACCCTGCGCCGTCGGATGGATTGATTCCGATGGATCCGCCCCGATCTGTCGCCGCTTGCGCCACACGAACAGCTTGCCCCAGCCCCGCATCGTACCGGTCGACGGCGCGTTCGGGTCCTGCTCGAACCGGTCGCGCCAGCCCTCGGGCAGGTCGATGCCGCAGCCTTCGACCCGTTCCAGCATCCATACCAGAGGGATATTGGCCAGTCTCCGCGCCGGCTCGAACCCGCCCAGATGACCGCCGACATCGCCATGCGTACCACGGAACCAGACCTGTTCCAGCACGCCGTCCCTCCCTTCGCGCGACTCCCACATCACCGGTGCATAGGCCTGCCGCGTCTCGTCCTTGGCCAGCGCGTGATAGCCGTGCCGGACCGCATCGCCCAGCGTGTGGTTGTGAAACGCATGCTCCACCTTGGAAAACCGCCACAGGAATGGCGCGCGGATGCCCAGCGCCTTCACGGTATCCCATACCCCGATCATCTCGATCTCGATCTCGGGATGGCAGAACTTCTCGGTAAAGGCGGTAGCCGCCAGGCTCTTGCCGTTCATCTCGTAGTGCCGGTAGGCCTGCCGGATGTTGCGTACGGTCGCATGCTCGGCCTTCAACAGCCCGATCCCGTCAATGACCCCGGCCAGCGAGCGCGCCGCATATGCCCCCCGCGAATAGCCCAATAGAAAGATCCGGTCGCCGGGCCGGTAGCGCGACGCGATGAAACCGTAAGCGCGCCGGATCTGCCGGTCGATGCCGCGCCCCTCGATCACATCGAGCGCGTCGCGCCAGCGCAGGAACTGCACACCTTCCTCGTAGCGCAATGACGTCTGAGCCCGACCAGCCGATTCGCGCAACAGCTTGTAGGTCATCCCCGCATTGGTCTCTTCGCCCGGCGCCAGCGACGACATCGTGCCATCGAGAATGACGATGTGGTCGACCGACCCGCGCCTGAGCGGAGAGGTCGTCGTCTGAACCCGTGGAGGTAGCCGCAGCCACCCCCTTATCCTGTCACTCAGCCGCAACTTTCACTTCGTTCAGCATCTGCCACACACGATGTGGCGTCAGGGGCATGTCCACCTGCCGAACGCCTCTCTCCCAGACTGCATCCATCACTGCGTTTGTCACGGCGGCCAGTGCGCCCACCGTCCCGGCCTCGCCGCAGCCTTTCATGCCCATGACGTTGGCGGTCGAGGGCACCGGCTCGCTGGTGAACTTGATTCAGGGCATGTCATCGGCGCGCGGCATTCCGTAATCCATGAAACTCGCGGTCAGAAGCTGGCCATCCTCGTCATGGACGACGCGCTCGGTCAACGCCTGGCCCAGCCCCTGCGCCACCCCGCCATGCACCTGTCCTTCGGCCAGCATCGGGTTGATCAGATTGCCGAAATCATCGGTCACCGAATACTTCACGACGCGCGTGACGCCGGTCTCGGGATCGATTTCGACCTCGGCAATATGGGCGCCATTGGGATAGGAGCGGCCGGGCAATTCGGCCCGCTCCCGCACACGCAGCAGATCCTCTCGACCTTTCGCCCGCGCCATCTTGGCGACTTCCAGCATCGTGGGATGCTGGTTCGATCCCTTGGCGCGGAAGCTCGCATCGTCGAAGCTTATATCTTCGGCCGACATGTCCAGTTGTGCGGCCAAAAAGTCGGTGAACTGCCGGATGATCGTGGCGACCGTCGCCAGGGTCGCATTGTTCTGCACCGTGACCGAGCGAGAACCGCCGGTGCCGCCACCCTGCGCGATACGGTCGCTGTCACCTTGCACGACGAAAATGCGATCCGCAGGAATGCCGGTCTGGTCGGACAGAAACTGCGCATAAACTGTCTCGTGCCCCTGCCCGTTCGACTGCGTTCCGACATAGATGTTCACCGCGCCATCCTCGCGGAACTCGACCTCGGCGCCCTCGGACGGATCACCCAGTATGGATTCGATATAATAGCACAGACCCCAGCCGAGCAGCCTGCCGGCCTCCGCGCTGGCAGCCTTGCGGGCGGCAAACCCATCCGCATCCGCTTCGATCAGCCCTCGAGACAGCACCTTGTTGAAATCGCCGACATCATAAAGTTCTCCTGTAGCGGTCTGATAGGGGAATTTGTCCGCCGGGATGAAGTTCCTCCGCCGCAGTTCCAGCGGGTCGACGCCGAAGTGCCGGGCGGCAAAGTCCATCATGCGTTCCAGCACATAGATCGCCTCTGGCCGACCGGCACCGCGATAGGCGTCGACGCAAGTGGTGTTGGTGAACACGCCCTTGCAACCAAGCCAGACCGTCTGCACGTCATAGGTGCCCATCAGAACCTTGGCGAACAGGGTTGTCTGGATATTCTGCGCGTAGTCCGAATTATAGGCCCCCAGATTGCAAATCGAGTTCACCCGGTAGGCGGTCATCTTCAGGCTTTCGTCGAACGCCATCTCGCAGAGCGACACCAGATCGCGGCCACTGTTGTCGGTCAGCATCGCCTCCATCCGTTCCGACATCCAGCGCACCGGACGGCCCAGCTGCCGGGCGGCTTCTGGCAGCACGTAATATTCCGGATAAGGCATGCCCTTCATGCCGAACCCGCCGCCGACATCGGGGTTGGTGATCCGCACCCGTGCAGGGTCGAAGCCGTAGGCGGCCGCCAGCAGCACCTTCATGTCCCACACACCTTGGCCGCCAAAGGCCAGATGCACCCGGTCGCCGTCCCATTCGGCATAAGCGCCACGGGGCTCCATCGAATTGACGATGATCCGGTTATCGGCGATCTCCAGCGTCACGTGATGCGCCGCGGCCTTGAACGCGGCATCGGTGCCCTCGCGGTCCCCCTGCCCCCAGTCGAAGGCCAGATTATCCGGCGCTTCGGGATGGATCGCCGTGCCGCCCGGCCTGGGTTCGACATGCACATCCAGATCGTCGTAGTCGAACCCGATCAGTTCGGCGGCGTCCTTGGCCTCGGTCAGACTGTCGGCGATGATGCAGGCCACCGCCTCGCCGACATGGCGCACCCGTCCATTGGCAAGGGCGGGGCGCTTCGGTGCCGCAGCTTTGCTGCCGTCCAGATTGTCGATCAGCGTCGCCCCCAGATGTGGATCCATCCCGCCGTTGACCAGATCCTCGAAGGTCAGCACCAGATGAACGCCATCAGCCGCGCGGGCCGCATCCAGAACCAGCCCGGTGATCGCTGCATGGGCCACAGGTGAGCGAAAGAAATACGCGTGCAACGCATCTTTCGGCGCCACATCATCGATGTAGCGCCCCGCGCCGGTCAGCAGGCGGACATCTTCAACACGTTTGACCGGCTGGCTTTTTCCGAACTTGTCCATGCCGCCCTCCGAAGTTCTGTTCCGGGGGCGACATTAGCGGGGGAAGCGTCAGTGTCCAGCCTTGCACGCGGGGTTCAGGCGACCAGCGAACAGACCGTTTCGATCCCGATCTGGCCGAAGCCGTTAAACCGGGTCGCAGTTACGGTCGAATAGGCGCCCATGCCGTTGAAGATGACGAAATCACCTTCCTCCATGTCGGCGGGCAGCATCACGTCGCCGGGAAGCCGGTCGACGCTGTCACAGGTCGGGCCGAAGACGATCCGGCCCACCGGTTCGCCGTTGCGGATCACACCTTCGGGCGAGCGGACCTCGATCCGGTCGATATTGCCGATCAGCGGCAGTTCAGCCAAGGCGCCATACATGCCATCGTTCATGAACACGTGCTCTTCGTCGCGGATCGCCTTGACCCGCGCAGCGAAGGCATAGCTTTCCGACACAAGGCCGCGACCCGGCTCGCAAACCAGCGCAGGACGGTTCTCGCCGAAGGCTTCGGACGTGGATTGTTCGATAACCGCGAAGATCTCGGTCAGCGCCGGCACAACCTCGTTCAACCGATGGCCGGGGAACCCGCCGCCGACATTCAGCCGGGCTATCGTGACACTCGCATTCTCTGCAATCTCGGCGGCCATGCGGATATAGCTGTCCCAGGCCATCGGATCGATGCATTGCGTGCCCGGATGGAAGGTCAACGACGGGATGAACCCCAACTCGGCCACACGCGCCAGCAGCTCGGTCGCCTTCTCTGCGGTCGCGCCAAATTTGGCGCCGAAATTATAGGCCGCACCGTTGACCGGCAGTTTGAAGCGCACCGAGATCTCGACGCCCTCGGCAGGAACCAGTTCGGCCAGCTTCTCCAGCTCGGAATGGCTGTCGACGGAATAGGATTTCACGCCCAGCCGCACAGCATGCAGGATCTCTTCGCGGCTCCGCACCGGATTATTGTAGTGCATCGCCGCACTCGGGGCTATGCGGGCGATCAGGTCCATCTCGAAGGGCGAGGCGACATCGAAGCCACGGATCCCCGCGGTGGCCAGGTTCGACAGCACTTCCTCTTCCGGGTTCGACTTCACCGCATAGGTGACAAGCCCCGGAAATCCTTCGATGAACTTGCGCGCCGTCGCTTGCAAAATCGCCGGCGCAAAGAACAGAACCGGATTTTGCGGTTTGCTGTGGCGCAGATAGTCGGATGGCTTCGCCCAGATCGTTTTCGAGAGTCCCATTGGAGTCCTTTCGCCAATGTTTTGGCAGCCACCTCTTGCCCGGGTTGTCCGGTTGGGAACGCGCTTTCCGCGATTAACCTAACCAGGCCAGGTACGAAGCTTCCGCCGCCCTTTGATCCTGAAAACGAGTAAGCCTCATATGAATGTTGTTTTCACCGATGAAAATAGTTGATTTGTGCAGAACTGTCGGCATATTTACTAAACTGTCGGTAATTTTGACGAAACATCTCCAAGATGGACGATCTCGACCAGAAAATCCTCGCGGCCCTCGCGGCCGATTCAAGCACCTCGACGTCGCGCCTCGGCCGCCGTTTCAAGGTGGCGCGCTCGACAGTGCAGGCGCGGATCGAACGGATGGAGAATTCCGGGATCATCGCCGGCTACACCGTCAAGCTTGGCGATGTGGCGCTGGCACGCCGGATCAAGGCCACGGTGCTGGTGCAGGTCGAGCCCCGCGCCACGGCGGCCGTGCTGCAGCGCCTGAAGGCGATCCCCGAAGTCGAGATCGCCCATACCACCACCGGCCGCTTCGACCTGATCCTGCAGATCGCCGCCGATTCGACATCCGATCTGGACGAGGTCCTCGACAAGGTCGGCGGCATCACCGGGGTCAAGGGTTCTGAAAGCCTGATCCATCTCACGACCAAATTCGACCGAGCCGTCTGACCCGCCCCGTCTAATCATTCGTCTCCAAATATCCTCGCCGAAGGCTTGCGGCCCCGGCAGGGGGGCGCAAATCCGCCGCGCCCCTTTCCCTTCCCGCACCCTTTCGGTAGATCATCACGGACACCAGCGACGGGACCAATTGCATGCCGATGGAAAAGACTTTCGACGCCACCGAGGCCGAGGCGCGGCTCTATGCCGCCTGGGAACAGGCCGGCGCCTTCAAGGCCGGGGCCAATGCCAGCCGGCATGACACCTTCTGCATCATGATCCCGCCGCCCAACGTCACGGGCTCGCTGCACATGGGGCACGCATTCAACAACACGCTGCAGGACATCCTGACCCGCTGGCACCGGATGCGCGGCTTCGACACGCTCTGGCAGCCGGGCCAAGACCATGCCGGGATTGCCACCCAGATGGTCGTCGAACGCGAATTGGCGCTCACCAATCGCCGCCGCACCGACATGAGTCGCGAGGATTTCGTCCAGCTTGTCTGGCAGCAGAAAGAGAAATCCGGCGACACGATCATCAACCAGCTGCGGCGCCTCGGCGCCTCCTGCGATTGGTCGCGCAACGCCTTCACCATGTCCGGTGCGCCCGGTGCGCCCGAAGGCGAAGAGGGAAATTTCCACGACGCCGTGATTAAGGTCTTCGTGGATATGCATGACAAGGACCTGATCTATCGCGGCAAGCGGCTGGTCAACTGGGATCCGCATTTCGAAACCGCGATTTCCGACCTCGAGGTAGAGAACATCGAGGTCGACGGCCATATGTGGCACTTCAGATACCCGCTCGCGGACGGCGAGACCTATACCTACACCGAGAAGGACGAGGACGGGAACGTCCTGTTCGAGGAAACTCGCGACTACATCTCGATCGCCACCACCCGGCCTGAAACCATGCTGGGCGACGGCGCGGTGGCGGTGCATCCCACCGATGCGCGCTATGCCCCAATCGTTGGCAAGCTCTGCGAAATCCCGGTCGGGCCGAAGGAGCACCGCCGGATGATCCCGATCATCACCGACGACTATCCCGATCCCGATTTCGGCTCGGGTGCGGTCAAGATCACCGGCGCGCATGACTTCAACGACTATGCCGTCGCCAAACGCGGCGGCATCCCCTGCTACCGGCTGATGGACACCAGGGCCCGTTTGCGCGACGACGGCGCTCCCTATACAGAGGCGGCTGCCATCGCGATGGCAGTGGCCTGCGGCGCCCGTAATCTGACCGAGGCAGAGACAGACGCGATCAACCTCGTCCCCGACGATCTGCGCGGCCTCGACCGGTTCGACGCTCGCAAACGCATCATCGCGGACATCACCGCCGAGGGTCTGGCCGTGATGGTCCCCGAATCCGATCTTCGCCTGGGCCGTCTTTCGGCGTCTTCCGCTGCCCCCCGCGGCGCGGAAGCGCAGGAAGGCCGGCCCAGCGACTCGTTCGAGGATGGCGGAACAGCGCCCGAAGCGGCACTGGTTCCCCTTGTCGAGCCGAAGAAGATCATGCAGCCCTTCGGCGACCGCTCGAAGGTGGTGATCGAGCCGATGCTGACCGACCAATGGTTCGTCGACACCGCCCGGATCGTCCAGCCCGCCATCGACGCGGTGCGCTCCGGCGAAGTTGAAATCCTGCCGGAACAGGACCGCAAGGTCTATTTCAACTGGCTGGAGAATATCGAGCCGTGGTGCATCTCGCGCCAACTTTGGTGGGGGCACCAGATCCCGGTTTGGTATGGCCTCGACCTGGGTTCCGACGGCTCGTTCAATACCGGCGACGGCACCCTTGACCAAGCGCATCTTCTGGGCCTTCTGAACGAGGGCGGCATGCTGCATGCCGGCCATGTCATGCATTGCGCCAGCAGTTTCGACGAGGTGCAGGATGCCTTCCGGGCGGAAATTCTGGACATACCGCAACCGCTCAGCCATGCGGCCATCGTCGAGGTTGCCGACAAGCACGCGGCCATCGAGCATCTGGCCCGCAGTCTCGCCGACTACGCGACCAGCGAGGATCCAACCCATCTGGTCTATCCTGTTTGGCGCGACCCCGACGTCCTCGATACATGGTTTTCCTCCGGCCTCTGGCCGATCGGCACGCTCGGCTGGCCAGAAGAGACGCCCGAACTGAAAAAGTATTTCCCGACTTCCGTCCTGATAACCGGTTTCGACATCATCTTCTTCTGGGTCGCCCGGATGATGATGATGCAGTACGCAGTCGTGGGCCAAAGACCTTTCGATACGGTTTACGTCCACGCCCTCGTGCGCGACGAGAAGGGCAAGAAGATGTCGAAGTCCTTGGGCAACGTCCTCGACCCCCTCGAACTGATCGACGAATACGGTGCCGATGCCGTCCGCTTCACGCTCACAGCCATGGCCGCGATGGGGCGCGACCTGAAACTTTCGACCGCCCGGATTCAAGGCTACCGGAATTTTACCACCAAGCTCTGGAACGCCGCCCGCTTTGCCGAGATGAACGGCGTCTTCGAGTCCGAAACCTTTGACAAACGCGTGAAAGGTGACCCCACGGACTTTGACAAACGACTCAGCGGGCTGGCCAGATCCACTCTAAACCGCTGGATCATCGGAGAGGTCGCACGCGTCCGCGAAGAGGTCGATACCGCCCTCGCGGCCTTCCGCTTCAACGACGCTGCCAACGCGCTTTACGCCTTCGTCTGGGGCACGTTCTGCGATTGGTATGTCGAGTTTTCCAAACCGCTTCTTGCCTCGGAAGACACTGACATCGCTGATGAAACCCGCCAGGTCATGGGCTGGGCGCTGGACCAGTGCCTGATTCTGCTGCACCCGATCATGCCGTTCATCACCGAAGAGCTGTGGTCGCTGACCGGAAACCACGAAAAGATGTTGGTCCACACCGACTGGCCGACCTACCAGGCCTCTGATCTTGCTGATGAGAATGCGGATAGAGAAATGAATTGGGTGATTTCCCTGATCGACGAAATCCGATCTGCACGCGCCCAGATGCACGTCCCGGCCGGTCTCAAGATCCCGATGGTTCAGGTCGAGCTTGACGACGCCGGCAAGGCCGCCTTGCGGCGCAATCTCGACCTCATCCAGCGCCTCGCCCGGATCGAGGATATGACCGTCGCTGATGTTCCCAAAGGCGCTATAACCATCGCTGTGGAGGGCGGTCTGTTTGCGCTTCCGCTCGCCGATATTATTGATATTGCCGAAGAAAAATTGCGCTTGGAAAAGACCCTCGAGAAGCTGTCCAAGGATCTGGGTGGCCTGCGCGGTCGTCTGAACAATCCAAAATTCGTTGAAAGCGCGCCCGACGACGTGGTCGAGGAAACCCGCGACCAGCTGGCCCAGAAAGAGGACGAGGCGAGCAAACTGAGGGCCGCCGTTGATCGCCTTGCAGCCTTGGTCTGACCCGATGCGCGGGCCGAGATACACCAGCCTGGTTCAAACGCTCCCCGCCTCGGTCCCGTTCGTCGGCCCCGAAGCCCAGGAACGCGCGCGTGCGCAGCCCTTCGTCGCCCGCCTCGGCGCGAATGAAAACGTCTTCGGACCCTCGCCCCACGCAATCGCGGCGATGGAAAAAGCCGCATCGGATGTGTGGAAATACGGCGACCCCGAGAATCACGACCTGCGCCACGCCCTTGCCGATCATCATGGTATTCCGCATGAAAACATATTGATAGGCGAAGGGATCGACGCGCTTCTGGGGTATCTGGTACGACTTTTGATTGCGTCCGGTGACCGCGCCGTGACCTCGCTCGGCGCCTATCCCACATTCAACTTCCACGTCGCGGGCCATGGCGGCGAACTTCACACCGTACCTTATCGCGACGATGCCGAAGACCCGCGCGCACTTGTCGACAAGGCCGCCGAGGTCGACGCCAAACTTGTCTATCTCGCCAATCCAGATAATCCGATGGGCAGTTGGCATCCCGCCGCGACGGTCAGCGACGCCGCACGCCGTCTGCCCGATGGCTGCCTTATGGTGCTGGACGAGGCCTATGTCGAATTCGCCCCTACCGGCGCCGCCCCGCCGCTGGATATCGGTGATCCGGCGATCATCCGGATGCGCACATTCTCGAAGGCTTACGGCATGGCGGGTGCCCGGATCGGCTATGCGATCGGGCATGAGGACCTGATTTCCGCGTTCAACAAGATCAGGAACCATTTCGCTGTCGGCCGGATATCGCAGGCCGGCGCACTGGCCGCATTTCAGGACCGGACCTACCTGAGCAACGTGATCGAAGGCGTTGCCACCGCTCGGAACCGGATCGCCGCGATTGCCGCCAAGAACGGTCTGGCCACCCTGCCCTCGGGCACAAATTTCGTCGCCGTTGATTGCGGCCGCGATGGCGACTTCGCCCGCAAGGTGCTGCAGGGACTCATTGCAGGCGGCATCTTCGTGCGAATGCCCCTCGTAGCGCCGCAAGACCGCTGTATCCGTATCTCGGCGGGAACCGAGAGCGATCTCGATGCCTTTGCCGCCGCCCTGCCGAAGGCGCTTGCAAAGGCGTCGTGACCGCGCCGTCGCCCCCCCCAAGAAAGAGCCGACTTCTTGCGAGATCCGGCCTGCCGCGACGATGCCCATTGATCCGGCGCGGTTTGTAGTGGAACATTACCGCGACCAGACGCGATCTTGAGTACATGAAAGCTCGGCCATGCCGCTGCCCCGTCCCATCGAACACGACTCCCACCGGCCGGGCGCGAGGCAAGTCGAGAACTACACGACACCATTCCTGATCGTCAGCGGAGTCTTATGCTATGTGGGGCTACTGGTTCTCTGGGCCGTTTTCGGACTGCCTGCAACACTGTTCAGCGCATATCTGGCCGACCGTCTGATCAGCCGCTGCTAGGCTGTTGCGCAAACCTCAACGGCAGCCTCCAGTCCGCCCTTGCCATGGGGAATACCTAAGGCGACGAGCCCGGCCTGAAGCGCGCCGACAACGCCCAGAACCATATGCGCATTGACGTGTCCCATATGGCCGATGCGAAAGAATCCGTGCCAAGCCGGATCCCCTGCTGGCGCCATGCCCAAACCGATACCAAGCGTCACGCCAGCCTTGGCGGTCATCCAATCCCGCAAGGCGGTCCCGTTTGGCGCCCCAATGCGGACCGCCGTGACAGCGTGCGAACGGCTTTCGCGGTCACTCATGTTGATCTCGATCGGCCCATCCGTCGACCACGATTCCAGCGCTGCCCAATAGGCTTGCGCCAGCACTTCGTGACGATGCCAAACATGCTCAAGGCCCTCTTCATTGATCATATCAAGGGCTTCGCGCAAGCCGTAGAGGTGATGCGTCGGGGCAGTTCCATCCCAGTATTGATAAAAGTCCTCTGGCACGGCGCGCGGTCGCCAATCCCAGTAATGCGTGACGTTGGAACAGGTATCCCGGATCGAGTCCGCCTTTTCATTGAAAAAGACGAATCCCATGCCCGGCGGGGTCATCAGGCCCTTCTGGGAGCCCGCAACCATCACGTCGACGCCCCAGCCATCCATTTCAAAGCGGTCGCAGCCCAGCGAGGCAATGCAATCAACCATCAAGAGCGCCGGATGACCCGCATCCTCCAACACCCTCCTGAGGGCAGCGATGTCATTGCGGGCGCTGGTGGCCGTGTCCACGTGCACGGCCATGACCGCCTTGATCTGGTGACCCTTGTCGGCGGTCAAGACCTCGGCGACCCGGTCCGGATCAATTGCCGAGCGCAGTCCGAAATCGATGATCCGGAGATTGATTCCCAGCTGCGCGGCCATCTCGCTCCATCCCACGGCAAAGCGGCCTGTCGCCAGAACCAAAGCGGTGTCGCCCGCGTTAAGAACGTTGGACACTGCGGCTTCCCAGACGCCATGACCGTTGGCCACGTACATCGCCACCTTGCCCGTGGTTCTGGCCACCGAACAAAGGTCAGGGACCAGGGTGGTCGTCAGGTCGACCAAAGCGCCAGTATAGATGTTTGGTGCCGCCCGATGCATCGCCTGCAGCACCCGGTCGGGAATCACCGACGGGCCTGGGATCGCAAGGTAGTGACGGCCATTGGCAAGCGACATTCTGCACCTTTCCGAAGTTCAGCCGCCAATGCCTAATCCGACCTCGACCCGCCGTCAATTCGCGCCGCATCTTGCCCGAGGGCCGTTTCATCGCTACATCCTGCTTCCGATGCGCAATCAGCCCGAAAACCCCGAAAGGCTAAAGATGTTTGGACGGCTGTCTGCCTGGCTGAAGTCGATCGAGAACTCTCTGGATCATGCTCTTGGCAAGGATATCTCGACGGATCGGGCGCGGCGGCGGGCCAGATTTCACTTCCACGTAGTCGACCACGGCATCCTCAGGACGTTCTGGACCAATCTCTTCGAGATCGCTCCGGGTGT
This sequence comes from Brevirhabdus sp., assembly GCA_024637315.1. Lineage (GTDB taxonomy): Bacteria > Pseudomonadota > Alphaproteobacteria > Rhodobacterales > Rhodobacteraceae > JAHEAO01. The sequence goes on along the minus strand of JAGXFH010000009.1, from coordinate 23,882 downwards.
CTGGCGGTCGAACCAGCCCTCTCAAGGTCGGCTCGGGAAGTACAAGGCGATGGGCATCAAGACGGTGCTGAACCTTCGTGGCGTGACGGATCGCAGCCCATACCTTTTCGAGAAAGAGGCATGCCATGAGCTCGGGATGTCGATGGTCAATCACAAGCTTTCTGCCCGCTCTCTCGCCCGGAAGGCAGAGTTGCTTTCGCTTCTGGACACCTTCGAGACGATCCAGAAACCCTTTGTGATGCATTGCAAGTCCGGCGCGGACCGAGCCGGCCTCGCCGCCGCGCTTTATCTGCTTCACATTGAAGGGGCTCCCGTCGAAGAGGCAAGAAAGCAATTGAGTTTCAAATACGTCCATATCCGGGCCTCGAAAACCGGCGTTCTGGATCATATGCTTGCGGCCTACGCCGCCGACAGCAAGGCCGATAAAATATCCATTCGCGACTGGCTGCTAAGCCGCTACAATCGAAAGCGTCTGCAGGCATCGTTCGATGCCCGCCGCCCCCCGGACTAGGTTGCCCCGATTCCGATCAGCTGCCGCCCCGCCGCTCATACCGTCTGGCCAGGGTTTCGGTTGGCACTCCCGAGAAGTAACAGGCAAGGTTCCACAGATTGCCCGCGCCGCGGCGCAGCCAACCATCCCGCAAATACCGTTCGGCGCTTGTGCTGACCGGGCTCGCGAGCCGCTTCATCCGCCCATGCAATAATCGCGCAAGAGCGACATCCTCCATCAACGCGATGGCGGGATACCCGCCGACCTCTGCGTACAGCGCCCGGTGGATCAGCAACCCCTGATCGCCATACGGCAACCCAAACGAGCTTCGCATATTTGCCCAGCCTGCCACCAGACGCGGCATGAAACCCCCGGCGCGAAACCGGAGCGGGAACCAGCCGGCAGCATCAGGGATCTGCAGGTGCTCATCCACCACTTGCGCCCATCCGGCCGACAAATGCGTGTCGGCATGCAAGAACAACAGCCACTCTCCTGTCGCTGCGGCGGCGCCACGTGCCAGTTGACCACCGCGGCCCGAAGGCCCTGTCACGATTACAGCGCCAGCCGCATCCGCGATAGCCTGCGTTTCATCCCGCGACCCGCCGTCGGAAATCACCAATTCGCGCACCAACCCTGCCGAAAGCCCCTCGATCAGGCTGGCCAGCGTAGCCGGCAGTTGCTCCGCCGCATCAAGGGTCGGAATCACGATCGAGACTGGCGCGCGCATATCGACCTTTCGCTAAGGCTCCTCGGGTCTATACTGCACACAGCACAAAGGGGAAATGGCGGATGACCGACGACAACACGGAGAACAGAAAAGTTCTCAGGATTACCGGTGGCGACCGGATAAAGTTCCTTCAGGGTCTGGCCACCAACGATGTCGGCAAACTCAAGGACGGCTTGGTCTATGCGGCGATTCTGACGCCGCAAGGCAAATATCTCGCCGACTTTTTCCTGATGACTGATGGTGACGCGATCCTGCTCGATTGCGCTGCCGAACAAGCGCAGAGCCTTCTGCAACGCCTCAAGCTGTACAAACTTCGTGCCGATGTGACGATCGAGCCAACCGATCTTTGTGTGCGCCGCGGCCGCGGCGATGCGCCACCGGGCGCCCATCCCGACCCGCGCCATCCGGAGATGGGTTGGCGAAGCTATGACGGCGACAAGATCAGTTCGACCACGGTCGACTGGGACGTGATCCGGGTACGTCATTGCATACCGGAGGCCGGGATCGAGTTGATACCGAACGAGACCTTCATTCTCGAAGCAGGTTTCGAACACCTTAACGGCGTCGACTTTAAGAAAGGCTGCTATGTCGGGCAAGAGGTCACGGCCCGGATGAAACACAAGGCGGAACTGCGAAAAGGCCTTGCGACTGTCTCGGTAGAGGGCAGTGCACCTGTTGGTACCGAAATCATCGCTGGCGGCAGAGTCGCGGGCAGGCTCTTCACGCAAGCGGCCGGAAGGGCCATCGCCTACTTGCGGTTTGATCGCGCTGGACAAGGGATGACCGCCGGCGACGCACTGGTCAGTGTCGAAGAATTCTGACGATGGGTCAGACCTGCGGCCCGATATGCGGGTCATATCCGCCGGCGTCACCAGTCCCGCGATACCGAACCGCTTGCAAACCTTAGTCCGGGGCACCGCGCTACAATCGTCGCATCAACCGCAGGTCTCTGCGATCGCGGCCAAGATCAGGCGCGTTCGGAATATTCCATCGTCTCTGTATTGACGATGATGTCTTCGTCGGAACCGACAAACGGCGGCACCATTACTCGGACGCCATTGTCCAGCACGGCAGGCTTGAAACTGTTTGCCGCGGTCTGACCCTTGACCACCGGTTCGGTCTCGACGATGCGGCAGGTTACCTTTTGCGGCAGTGACACGTGCAGCGCTTCATCGCCGTAATACTCGACCGTGACGGTCATCCCGTCCTGCAGGAATGGCCGTCGTTCGCCCAACAGATCGGCCGGCAGCGCAATCTGCTCGTAGGTCTGGGAGTCCATGAAGGTCAGCATGTCGTCGGATTCGAAAAGGAACTGCTGATCTTTCTGTTCCAGCCGCACCTGTTCGACTTTGTCGGCAGACCGGAAACGTTCGTTCAACTTGTGCCCGTCGCGCAGGTTCTTCAACTCGACCTGGGCAAAGGCGCCGCCCTTGCCCGGCTTCACGTGGTCAACCTTTACGGCAGCCCATAGCCCGCCGTCATGTTCCAGGACGTTTCCGGGGCGGATCTCGTTTCCGTTGATTTTAGGCATGTGACAAAACCATGGCAAAAGGTTGATCGAAAGTTGCCGAGACCTATATCTGCGTAGTGGTGGTCTGGCAATATGACTAAATGCGGTGTTAACCCGGTCTTAGCTATGCATTATATGCATAGGAGGTATTCGCAAACGGGATATCCGAATCAGTCTGAACCTGTCATAAGGGACGCCACGCCAAAAACGCAAGAGCAAGAATATAAGGACGACGAGATGGTCGATTTCGTTGACGGTACAGCATTCAATTACGAACAAGGTGCGCGGGCTCGAAAGCTCTTCGCGGCCGTTGTTCTCGCTGCACTGGATGATGCCATAGCAGACGACAAAAAGTACGGCAATGGGCCGGAACAGATCGCCCGGTGGGCACGGTCGCGCGATGGCCGCGAGGTTCTGTCCTGCGCCGGAATCGATCCGAACGAGCGGGTCGTGTCGGGATTGATGGAATTCGTTTCCAAAGGTGTTCGTACATCGGTCGCGCTCTCGCGCGAGGAAAGCGAGCGCCGCCATGCCGCAGCACAAGAGGCCGAGGCCGCCTAGGCACCGACACTCTGCGAATTGTCGAAAACACGCCCCCTCGAGGGCGTGTTTTTCGTTGCGTGGTTCGTTTGGGTGTCCAAGCCTCTGCGCCATGTGCGTAGCCGCGCGGCGCTGCTGGGTCCGCGCACGGGTTCAGGTGCCTCTTATCTCATTCGGCCCTTTTCCCTCCGCGCAGGTAAAGCTATCCCGAACATGCATTCATTCAGGGGCGGCATGACAAAAGCGATCATGATCCAGGGCGCGGGCTCCAACGTCGGCAAGTCGATGATTGTCGCAGGTCTTGCCCGCGCCTTTACCAGACGTGGACTGAGCGTGGCACCCTTCAAACCGCAGAACATGTCCAACAACGCCGCAGTTACGGTTGATGGCGGAGAGATCGGCCGCGCTCAGGCCCTTCAGGCGATGGCCGCCGGCCTTGATCCGGTCGTGGACATGAACCCCGTCCTGTTGAAGCCCGAATCCGAAACCGGAGCGCAGATCATTGTCCAAGGGCAGCGTTTTGCAACATTGAAAGCGCGGGACTATGGCAAGCAAAAACATTTGCTTATGCCGAAGGTGATTGAAAGTTTCGGACGGCTGGCGCTAAACGCCGATCTTCTTCTGGTCGAAGGGGCCGGTAGCCCTGCCGAAGTCAATCTGCGTTGCGGCGACATCGCAAATATGGGCTTTGCCGAGGCGGCAAATCTGCCGGTCATTCTCGTCGGGGATATCGACCGAGGCGGAGTGATCGCCCAACTCGTGGGCACCTTTGCCGTCTTGCCGAAACCGGATCGTGAGCGAATCGTTGGATTCCTGGTCAACAAGTTCCGCGGGGACCCCAGCCTGTTCGATGACGGCGTGAAGGAGGTTACACGCCACACCCAATGGCCATGTCTTGGAGTGGTGCCGTGGTTCGCGGATGCCTGGCGCCTTCCGGCTGAGGACGTGATGGATATCGCCACCCGCCCCGGTGGCAGCCTCAAGATCGCCGTGCCACGACTTGGCCGAATCGCCAACTTCAACGACTTAGACCCTCTTTCGAGCGAGCCTGGCGTCACCGTCGACATTATCCAGCCTGGACGCCCATTGCCGGGCGATGCGGCGCTTGTGCTGATACCAGGATCGAAGTCCACGATCGCCGACCTGGCGACTTTCCGAGCCAATGGTTGGGACATTGATCTTATCGCCCATGTTCGTCGCGGTGGTCAGGTATTGGGAATATGTGGCGGTTACCAGATGCTCGGCAGGACCATCTCGGATCCCGACGGCATCGAAGGGTCGGACCAAACCGTCGAAGGTCTGGGCCTGCTGGATGTATCAACCGTCATGAAGCCCGAGAAGCGACTTGCCCTGTCGTCAGCCGAATACACCCTGACCGGCGATCCCGTAACGGGCTACGAGATCCACATTGGCGACACCGCCGGTCCCGACTGCAAGCGCAGCTGGCTGTCGGTCTCCGGGCAGCCGAGCGGTGCGCAAAGCCCTGATGGTTTGGTCCGCGGCTGCTATTTGCACGGGCTTTTCAGCGCCGACGCCTTTCGTGCAACCATCCTCGCCGAAATCGGGGGGGCGAGCGGACTTGCGAGTCATCAGAACTCCGTCGAAAAAACCCTCGATGAACTTTCGATTCACCTCGAACGACACATGGATCTGGATCTGCTGTTGGAACTGGCCGCAACAATCGACTGACTATTCGAAATTCTTCAACGCCAGCGCCTGTTGGATTTCCCGCCGCACCATCCGCCGAACGTTGCGCGTGATTCTTTCGCCCAAGGCGCCATGCAACTCGGACTTCACGATCTCGGTCACCAAATCCCGCAATGTGTCCTCATCCAGCACCTGCTCTTCGGGTACGTCTGCGACTGTCGGCAGCGGACCGTCTTCCCTTTCACGCATCGTCGCTTGGGTTCGGGGTGTCTCTGTCACCGTACCATCCGATGTCGTCGTATCCACTTCCGTTTGTGAGTCCGCGCCAAACACCGTCTCGATGGCTTCCGCTGCGATTTGGTTCTCTGGATCGCCATGCGCGAAGATATGACGTTCTGGCAGTTTCCCGGCATCGGGTTCGCTGCCATCCGGTTCCCATTCTTCCCGACTGCGTGCGACGGCGGCTTCCAGTTCAGCAATTCGCGCCTCTAGCTCGCCGCGCGAGGAACTTAGTTCTGCGGTGGATTTCGTATCGCTTTCGGTAATCCTTTCCCACGCCGCTTCGGTGACTTGAGGCGGCGATTCCTCTTGCCGTGCCCGAACAAATTCCAGCTCGGGGTCGTCGTCGGCAGGTATCGTATCAGGATTATCGTTGGAAGCTGCGTTCACTGCTGCTTCTGCCTGGTTCGGCGGAGTACCGTCCAGAACTCGCAAGGCGGGGGTCAGCACGAATCGATCAGTCATTTTCGTCACCGGTTTGCGCTTTGGCGCTACATCTTCCGAAATCAGGCGCCGGATCGAGCTGAGCACGTCTTCAATTTCAAGGTTCGTTACTGGGTCGGACATTATGAATCACCATCGGCCCCCGCAGGTACAGTAGCCATACACGGGCTTCGACACAACCTGTTGTGCCATATGCCTAGTTTTTTCCGATGCCTTGCAGGACACGGTCCAGCTTGTCGCCCTGCGGGCTGACCCGGTAGGAGGGTGCCGACTTGACAGCATTGTAATATGCGGAAGCGTCGTAGGTCGCTATTCCGAGATTCAGGTGATCCACTGTCAAGAGTCCCATCGCCGCCAACAGATCATAAATCGCGATGTAACGGTCGGACACGGCCGAAATCCGGCTGGCGGCGGCATCCAGCAGTTCCTGCTCGGCATCCAGCACGTCGAGCGTTGTGCGTGCGCCCAACGCAGCTTCCTCCCGGACACCCTCAAAAGCCACCGTCGCAGCGCGAATCTGCTGGTCGCTTGCCTGGATAGCCGCGTTTGCAACGTTCAGACGTGCCCACGCATTGCTGGCATTCTGGTCTATGGCGATGCGGGCCAAGTGCAGATTTGCAAGCGATGCGTCGCGTTGGGCTGCCGCCCTGCGTTCGGCAGACGCGATCGCGCCACCAGAATAAATCGGGCCGGACAGCGTCAAACCCAACCGGTGCGAATCCTCGCCATCGCGATCAATCCCGACATTGGCACTGCCCGATAGACTGGGCCGACGCGAGGCGTTGGCCGACGCGATCCCCAATTCTGCCACTGTGACGTTGCGCTGTGCCTGCAGGATATCAGGGTGTTGCTTTCGCGCAGAAGCTATGACGCCATCCAATGTCCCGGCCGTCGCCGGTGGTGTTGGCAGCGGCGCCAGATTGCCCGGATAGCGACCGACCACAGCACGATATTCCTCGCGCGAGATCGCCAGATTGCCGTTCGCGACGGCCAATCCACTTTCCGCGGCCGCCAGCCGTGCCTGGGCAAGCGAGACATCCGTGCGGGTAATCTCGCCGACTTCAAAACGATCTCTGGCGGCGCGCAATTCCTGCGTGATCAGCCGCACGTTATTGTTGCGCAGATCGACGATTGAAATGTCCCTTTGCACGCCCACATAGGCTGCGACCGCGCGCAAGAGAACGTTCTGTTCAACCCCGACAAGGGCCTCTCTCAGAGCCAGCACGTTCTCCTTGGCGATGTCGATGCCCAACCGTGACCGTCCGAAATCATAAAGCAGAAAGCTCGTCGATAACTCCAGGTTGGCGGAGATGCCGTCGTTCATCGGAACCTGATCTGCGATCGAAGAATAGCTGGAACTTACAATGTAGTTCAGGACCGGGCGCAACCCCGCAACGGCTTGCGCAACATCTTCATCGGCAGCCCGCAGCAGCGCCCTGTTCTGATCCAGAAGCCCGGAGGTCTTGTAGGCTGATATCAGGGCATCGGTCAGGGTTTCCGCCCGCGCTGCCGCACCCAGTGTCAGCGCCAACACCATGGAGATCACACCAATGTAAACCGTTTTCCTGATCACCTTGGCATCCCTGTTCCTGACCTGAAACGAGCTATTGCGAGGCCTCCATGCTGCAAACGTCACCCTAGAGAACGAACGCATGATGGCGTTCAAAACCCGGCAGGATCGGTGCACTGGCATTGAACGCAAATCGCCACGTCATGTCGTTGTCGATCTTGTAGCCGATCCGAACAGACCCAAGGTCCCCATCCATGAACAACGCAGCGATACGGCCGCCTTCATTCAACTGATCCAGCAAGGCCGGCGGCACATCTTCGACTGCGCCCTGCAGAATGATCACGTCAAAAGGCCCGTGCTTCGCAGAACCGTCGAACAGAGATCCCTCGATAACGGCGACATTGTCGGCACTGTGTTCCGCCAAAAGTGATTGCGCGTCCGCGGCAAGTTCCGGCTCTTCCTCGACCGCGACCACCGCTTCGGCCAGCCGCGCGATGACGGCGCTGGAGTAACCAAGCCCGCAGCCGATATCGAGCACCATTTCGTTCGGTTGAATGTCCAGTGCATCCAGCATCTTGGCCAGCGTCCGCGGCTCCAGAATCACCCGTCCATTGCCAAGATCGACGTTCTCGCCGACGTAGGCCGCCTCTCGTTTGCTGTCGGGTACGAAGGCCTCTCGGGGAACGGATAGCATTGCATTTATGATCGGAAACTTGGTGACGTCGGATGGCCGAACCTGGGTGTCAACCATCATCGTGCGCCGGGATTGATAGTCGGCCATGGACTGGACTCTTCTGTTCAGATTCTTCCGCAACCTTGTGGCACAGAACATTCGGGGCGGCAACATCGCAGCCGACCGATGATCCGTCTTGCGTGGACTCTGGCCATGGTATAGACCGCCCGAGGCTTCGGCGAGTTGGCGGAGTGGTTACGCACCGGATTGCAAATCCGTGAAGACCGGTTCGATTCCGGTACTCGCCTCCACATTATTCGGGCTCTTTCCAGGCCATCCTGACCTGGCTGCGCCCTTGTAACGTGCCCGTCCGCTTCGTAGGTTCTCCCGGCCAGACGGAATGGGGCGTGGCTTGATCCTTTATCGTATCACTCTCGTTGTTCTGGCGCCGGTGCTGGCCGCACTTTTCACCCTGCGTTGGCTGCGCGGCAAGGAAACTCGGACAGGTCTGGCCGAGCGCATGGCGTTGACGTCCGCGCAGTCGCGTTCGAAAAAAACCGTCTGGGTCCATGGCGCCAGCCTCGGTGAACTGACCGCCGCCCGCCCCCTCCTGGATAACATTCTGGCCCGCGACCCGGCGGTCGGGATCGTGGTGACGATGAATTCCTACTCTGCCCGCCAGATGGTTGCGCGATGGGGCAACCCGCGGCTTCAGCCACGGATGGCGCCACTTGATTACCCCGTGTTTCTGAAATTGTTTCTAAAGTTTTGGTCACCGATTGCGTTGGTGGTTCTGGAAAATGAACTCTGGCCCAGCAGGATGTCGGCTTGCCGGTCAGCAGGTATTCCGGTGCTGGTCGCCGGCGGTCGCCTGTCAGCGCGCGCGACGTCGATGTGGGCACGGTTTCCAGCTCTCTCAAGGGATGTTGCCGCCGCCCTCACCTATATCGCACCGCTTGATGAAAAGGCTGCCGGCAGGTTCCGCGACTTCGGCGTCGACAGCGGCAGGATCGGCCCGGCCCTGCTGTTGAAATCGGGCGTTGCCCTGCCCAATCCCGACCCGACAACGCTGTCAGAGCTGCGCAAGCGGTTCGATCGCGCCCAGACCGTCCTCGCCGCCTCGACCCATGACGGCGAAGATGCACTGATCCTGAACGCCTTCTGCGTAGCGCGCGCAAAGCGGCCGGATCTTCGGTTGATCCTTGCGCCAAGGCACCCCGACCGCGCCCCGGATATTCTGCGGCTGATTTCAAACCATTCGCTGCCCTGTCAGCAAAGGTCGCAACCGCGACCGATCGCGCCGGACACATTGATATTGCTGGCCGACACCCTTGGTGAGATGGCACTTTGGTACAGTCTGGCCGGGACAACCTTGGTCGGCGGAACCTGGGTCGAGAAGGGAGGGCACACACCGTTCGAACCGGCCCAGTTCGGCAGCGCAATCGTTCACGGGCCGAGCGTTCACAATCATGCACAGGCATTTGCCACTTTGGACGCGGCGGGCGGGGCCGTGTTGGCGCCGGATACGGCGGCCGTCGCGCAAGCGATCCTGAACCTTGCGGATGTCGAGCGTCGGGCGAAGGTTGCCCGCAGCGCCGCCGAATGCCTGGCCCCGCTTCGGGCGGAGTCACGCGGGATTACACAATTTGTCGAGCGTTTGGCTGATCTGACGGGGACATCAAGCGTTTCAGGAAAGAGTTGAGACACAAGGCATCGGATTTCGGATTAGAGTGCAGCGAGAGGCAGCCAAGCCCCGATGCGATCCTTTCCGAAATGCTTTGGCGGCCAAGGGCACAACTGAAAGCACTTTCCATTTCGGCCCCGCCGGTTATCCTGACGAAAACGAATATCATGAGGCAAATCGCTGGTCATCGGAAAGCGCGGCAAGGGCAAAATGAAACTGAAGCAGAAACCGATCAGTCTGCCGGGGGCGGAAAAGACTGCTCTGCGGACGCAGTTTGGTGCAATTTGCTATCGCATTCAACGAGATAAGGTGCAGATCCTGCTGATCACAAGTCGCGGCAGCAAGCGCTGGATCGTGCCGAAAGGCTGGCCGATGGACGGTGCGACGCCCGTAGAGGCCGTTTTGCGCGAAGCCTATGAGGAGGCCGGCGTCGAAGGCAAGGTAACCGGCCATTGCGTTGGCATATACTCCTACGTCAAGCCTCTGACCGGCCAGGACGAATTACCTTGCGTTGTGGCCCTATACCCGGTTCGGGTGATGCGGCTTGAACGCGATTTTCCAGAGAGATCGCAACGCAAGCGAAAGTGGGTCAGCCTGAAGAAAGCGGCCGGGTTGATCGACCAGCCAGAGCTTCGTCAGATTCTGAAGGACTTCGACCCGCGCGCGATCAGCTGATCCGGATCGCGGTTCACCTCCAGGTGACATGAGCAACCCGCCGACCATACCACCGATGATCGGACCAATGCCCGACGGCAATACAATCTTGGCTGCGGCCGGCACACGGAGTCTTTGGTTGAATTTTGACGCCGCATCTATATTTTCCGATCATTCACGGTTTTCGAGGTCATGATGATCCGCTACACGCTGAAATGCGAAATCAACCACAAGTTCGAAAGCTGGTTCCAGTCGGCTGGCGCCTTCGACAAGTTGCATGCCGCCGGGATGCTTTCGTGTCCGGATTGCGGATCCGAAACCGTCGAAAAGGCGATGATGGCACCGCGGCTCCACCAGGACGCCAAGGCGGCGCAGGACAGCCTGCAAGAGTCGCGTCCGATGCATGCTTTGACCGCTCCCGCTTCGCCCGCGGAGGCGGCGATCAAAGAGTTGCGCCGAAAGATTCAGGAACATTCGGAATATGTCGGCCCGGAATTTGCTAGCGAAGCGCGCAAGATCCATCATGGAGATGCGCCAGAGCGTTCGATCTATGGCGAGGCATCGAATGACGAGGCTCGGCAACTGGCCGAGGATGGGGTGCCCGTCGCCCCGTTGCCATTCTTTCCATCACGCAAGACCAACTGAGGACCGCCCATGACAGTCCTGATCACCGGGGCGAACAGGGGTATAGGCAAGGCCCTTCTCGATGGCTACCGCTTGCGTGGCAGCGAGGTGCTGGGCACGGCGCGGGCCGCGATGGAAACCCTGTTACCGCTGGATGTGACCGAGCCCGAATCCGTCACCACCCTGGCCGCGAAACTGGCGGGCAGACCGATCGACCTGCTAGTCTGCAATGCCGGGATCTATCCCGACAAGGGCCAGAGCTTTGAGGATGGATACCCGCCCGAAATGTGGGCCAAGGGTTTCGCCACCAATGTGACGGGCGTGTTCCTGTGCATTCAGGCGCTGTTGCCGCATCTGCGGCGGGCGCAGACGCCGAAGATCGCGATTATCTCGTCACAGATGGCCAGTGATGAACTGGCGCCGGGCGGATCGCTGATCTACCGCGCGTCCAAGGCGGCTGCGCTGAACCTGGGACGCAATCTGGCCGTCGATCTGAAACCCGAACGGATTGCCGTGGGCATCTATCATCCCGGCTCGGTACAGTCCGATATGGGCGGGCCGGGAGCCTCGATCACGCCCGACGCGTCGGCCGAAGGGCTGATGGCTCGGTTCGACGCATTATCGGTCGCCACGACAGGGTGTTTCGAGACATGGGACGGGCGGGCGCATCCGTTTTGAGGGGCCGCCGGGTGGCCCATTACCTGCTTCGGGCTCGGAGGCGTCGTTTACTCGGACGAAGGACCACCAAAATGGCTGAGGACGAGGTCGGTAGTTTCTTTGCTGGCGGCCCGAAGGTAGAGAACGGCACCGAGACGTTCGCCCGTGTATCGCGCCCGATCTGACAGCATGAGGCGCGCATATGGTCCCCAGTCTTTGAAGATCAACGGGCGCACTATCAGCCGGGAGGTTGCCAGGGTGGGGATATGGGTCATTGTTAGGTCGAAGTTACGTCAAAGTGAAATTCTCGGCAGCAACGCTTTTGCAGCAGGTAAAGGACAGGACCGTCGCGCATGACCGCCATTCCGACCAGCCTCGCGCGCCTTTCATCCCACCTTGCCCTTCGCCGAGCCGCCGCATAAGAAGCGCGCGACGAACCGGGGGACGACAGGCGCAACGATGCCAATTCTTGTCATGAAATTCGGGGGCACTTCGGTTGCCAGCCTTGATCGCATTCACCGCGCATCGAAGCGGGTCGCGCGGGAAGTTGCGAATGGATATGATGTGATCGTGGTGGTGTCGGCGATGGCGGGCAGGACCAACGAATTGGTTGGCTGGGTCGACGAAACCTCGAAATTCTACGATGCGCGGGAATATGACGCGGTGGTATCGTCGGGCGAGAATGTGACCGCCGGGCTGATGGCATTGCGGTTGCAGGAGATGGATATTCCGGCGCGCAGTTGGCAGGGTTGGCAGGTGCCGCTGAAGACCAACTCGGCCCATAGCGCGGCCCGGATCGACGAGATCCCGACCGCCAATATCGGCGCCAAGTTCGCGCAAGGCATGAAGGTGGCGGTGGTGGCGGGCTTTCAGGGGATCAGCCCCGAGGGGCGGATCACCACGCTGGGACGCGGCGGGTCGGACACGACGGCGGTGGCCTTTGCGGCGGCATTCGGGGCCGAGCGCTGCGACATCTATACCGATGTCGATGGCGTCTACACGACCGATCCCCGGATCAGCGCCAAGGCCCGCAAGCTGGAAAAGATCGCATTTGAGGAAATGCTGGAACTGGCCTCTCTGGGGGCCAAGGTGCTGCAGACGCGGTCCGTGGAACTGGCGATGCGGTTCAAGGTCAGGCTGAGGGTGCTGTCGAGCTTCGATGACAATGATGAACATGCAGGCACGCTGGTCTGCGACGAGGAGGATATCGTGGAAAGCAAAGCTGTCGCAGGCGTCGCCTATTCCCGCGACGAGGCCAAGATGACGCTGATTTCGGTGGCCGACCGCCCCGGCATCGCAGCGGCCATATTCGGGCCGCTGGCCGATGCGGGGGTGAATGTGGACATGATCGTTCAGAACATCTCGGAGGAAGGCCGCACCGACATGACGTTCTCGCTGCCGGTCGCTCAGGTGGCGCGGGCGGAAAAGGCGATGCAGGCCGCGAAGGAAAGCCAGGCGATCAACTTCCACGATCTGGTCACCGATACCGACGTGGCCAAGGTCTCGGTCGTGGGAATCGGAATGCGGTCGCATGCCGGGGTTGCGGCTCAGATGTTCAGGGCGCTCAGTGCCGAGGGGATCAATATCAAGGTCATCACCACATCCGAGATCAAGATCTCGGTGCTGATCGACCGGAAATACATGGAGCTGGCCGTGCAGGCGCTGCATGATACGTTCGAGCTGGAGAAGGCGGGCTAGCGGGGTGTCCACATGTGGACAAAACGCCAAGCCCTTGAAAAGACAAGATTAGAGCCTGCGCCGTTCAGACTTTCTTAAGCCTTTCCTTGTGCCGCGCGGTGGGGCTTGACGCAAGATACCGCGCGGGTGCGTCACCAGATCCGCGACCAGCCCGGCGCGGCGAACGGTGATCGGGCAGGCTGGCCAGATCCGATGCGGACCGGTGGCGGTGGGGGGCGTCCTGAATCCACCAGTTTTCGCACCGTGGAAGGCGTCCGTCCCCGGCGTGGTGTTCAGAACCCGCCAAAATCAGATCGACTTCTGGCAAGGATTGGCATGTAATCGAAGGAGCCTGATGCATTCGACATGGATAGACCTGACAGATGGAAAGACCCACGGGCCGAAAGAAACCGCCACCAATCCCGAAGCGGACCTGTCATCGCTGCCACGGCACTGGCCTTGCAGCTTGCAGCATCTGTGGCGGGTCGGGCCAGGTTGCAAAAGGCAACGACGCGATGGGCCGGCCCCAGTTCGGACGCTGCGAAGGGTGCCTGGGCACACGAACCGCCCGCTGTCGGACCTGCGGTGGCGAGCGCTTCGTCTGAATGCAGACAGCAGAGTTCGACGCGAGTTCGCGACCATGCCAGGCTTGAGGGATCGACAAGACCGGCGACCGGGTGCGCGGGCCTTCAATACGCGTGGTCACGCCAACCCACTGGCGCGCCGACCACGGATGGCCGATCCGAGCCCAAGGTCAAAGGGTCATTCCAGTGCTTTTTTCACTAACGGATTGATCAGATCGGGCTTCGTCACGGCGGCCATGTGACCACCACGCTCGATCCTTTCGAACGTCCAGTCCGGGATGTTCTCTTTCATCAGGGAAACGATTTCGTCGATCGTTCGAACCGTGTCGGCGGCCGATATCACGGTCGTATCGCCGGGCAATACCTCTGCCCATTCGCAAAGCGGTGTGGCTTCATTCATCACACCATCCCATTCAAAAACGTTCGGCTTCAATGCCTGCGTGAACCTGGACTTGCGATCATCCGACATGGCATCCCAGCTGCCTTCGCCCGTCCAGTAATCCGCGAACAGTTCGGCAGCGCTCGGCCCGGTGTTGTGCTCTTCGGTTTGCTTGATTGCATCGCGCAGGCGCACCGCTTCTTTGAAGGCCGCGTACCGTCCGTGTTGTTCGAGAAGGTAAAACGGGTTGGGTTCAATCAATACGAGGCGATGCGTTCGATCCTTGTAAAGCGCCGCCGCTTTCATGGCCACGCTGCCACCGAATGAATGTCCGACGATCGAAACCTTGCTGCCATCGGCAGGCAGGTGTGGTTCCACGAGCCTTGCCTGATCCCCGAGTGTCTGTGGTTCCCTATCATGCCAGGCCCTTGTCTTGCCGTAGCCGAACAGATTGATTGCCACCAGGTGAAACCGATCCGCAAGCGCATCCATCAGACTTCGCCACTGCCGTGCGCCTGCGACGCTTGAATGAATGAGAATCACCTTGGACCCGGCCCCGGCCTCCAAGAAATCCGTTCCTCCAACATCATTCATTTCGAAAGCCTCACATGCACCGGCGATGCCTACAGCTTGACATGTTACTTGCGGTTCGCCATGGAAGTCCAATTTCGAGACTGTCGCAAACGGCAGTTCCTGCTGCCGCAAGACCCTGCCCTGACCGAATCGCATGACCGGGACCAGTGCGGTAGGCTGGCGGAAGGTGGGCTGGGGTATGGTCTGACCACGAAATATGAATGAACGGCACCGGTTTTCTGCATCTTCGCCCTGCTCCGACCACATTTGTGGTTTATTATAGATCATGGGATAGAATCGCCGAAATCGGTTCAGTGTACCAGTACAGGGGCAGGGCTAATGGCGATTTATACCGATCAGACGATTGCGGGGAACTTCAATCCCGGCACCACGGCGGTTCCGTTCACCGCCACCATCATCACGATGCAGATCAACGATGCCAACAATGATGGCTTTATCCAAGCGAATGGCCTCGACCAGATAAACGGCAGCAATGTCACCCGCGTCTGGGTCGGCGATACGATCACCTTGAACGGCGTCTTGATCAGGGGTGTCACGTTCTACACCGCCAATGGCGGTCGCTACTTCACGCCGAGCGACGGGTCCGTGCTGACGGATGGCGTGATCACGGCGAAAACCTGGGTGAACCAGAGCACGCATTTCCCGGTCGGAAATTTCGGCCCGCCCTGTTTCGTCGCGGGCACCATGATCAAGGTGCCGGGCGGGCAGGTGCGGGTCGAGGAACTGACGATCGGCGATCTTGTCGAGACACGCGATCACGGCGCACGGCCGATCCGCTGGGTCGGTGCCGCACGGTTGCGGGCCGCGGGGCATTTGCGCCGGTCCGCATTTCCGCGGGCGCCCTCGGCGATCACGTCGCGCTTAGCGTGTCGCCGCAGCACCGCATCTTGCTCGACGACTGGCGCGCGCAGTTCTATCTGGGCGAGGACGAAGTGCTGTGCCCGGCCCATATGCTGGTCAACGGCGATACGATCTGCCGCGCGCCCTGCCCGCAAGTCACCTATGTGCATTTCATGTTCGATGCGCATGAAATCGTCTACGCCGACGGACTGGCAAGCGAGAGCTTTCTGTTTGGCGAGTACCTTTGCCACGAAACCATCGCGCTGCGCGCCGAGATCGCAGCGCTCTTGCCTGAACTTGACGTGGCAAGGCCGAACATGCCAGCCGCCCGGCGGACCTTGCGCGGCCATGAGGGGCCGTTGATCCGCGCAGCGTCGGTGCCTTCCGCGGCGCGCGCGGTCTGACCCGACATCAAGAGAGATCTTCCCGCGATCGCAAGACGGGCACGGCATCTGAAAGCGACTCGGGCAGAGGCGTCTGCGCGGGCCGCACCGATCATTTCTTGGGGTCGTCGGCCGAACCGGGATCCTTGGACGGCGCGGGCTTGGTTGTATCTTCCGACGTCGCACCGGGGCGGAACTGCATTCCGCGGCGACGTGCGGCATTGGATCTGGCCGCGCCTACAGGGGCGGGCACCGCAAGGAATTCGGCAAGGTTGAACTTTGGCTTCATGGAAAACATGGTCATCGAGTGATGCCTTTCTTTGGCGGAGAATATCGGGCCGCCTGATACCTTACATGGGGTCGCGGACTCGAATTTGTAAGCCGCGCTTGGTCAGGCGGGGCGGTTTTCGCATTTTTGCAGCTGTCAGGCCGGGTTTCGGCGCGCAAACCGGTCTTGCCGGGTACGCGGAGTGCCGGTTTCGAGGGCAGTCGCTTTGCGGTTCGGGCGATCCCGCGGCAAGGCTGCGGCGCGGCTGGCGGAGTGACAATCGGCACTGCCATTCGCCGGGCAACTCGCCTATAGAGAGGGTCTGAGGGAAGCAGCGGGATTGTCATGACGGAACGCAGCGAAAGTGAAAGCCGCAAGCTGCTGGGGCGGCTGCGCGATGCGCTGGCAGAGCACAGCGCCGGCCAGACCCGGCTGGACCGGATCACCAATCTGATCGCGGATTCGATGCGGACAGAGGTGTGCTCGATCTACCTGTTCCGCGATGACGACACGCTGGAACTGTGCGCGACGGAGGGGTTGAATCCCGATGCGGTGCATATGACCAGGATGCGGATCGGCGAGGGTCTGGTGGGCCGGGTGGCCCGGCGCGGAACCCCGATCAACACCGCGAATGCGCCGCAAACCAAGGGATTCCGCTTCATGCCGGAGACTGGCGAGGAGTTGTTCTCGTCCTTCCTTGGGGTGCCGGTGCAGCGGCTGGGGGAAACGCTTGGCGTGCTGGTGGTGCAGTCCAAGGATGCGCGCGAATTCTCGGAGGACGAGGTCTACGCGCTGGAAGTCGTGGCGATGGTGCTGGCCGAGATGGCCGAGCTGGGCGCGTTTGTCGGCGAAGGGGCGGCGCTGTCGGCGCTGCACCAGCAGCCGGTGGTGTTTCGCGGCGGCATCGGACAGGAGGGCGTGGCCGAGGGGCATGTCTGGCTGCACGAGCCGCGGGTGGTGGTTGCCAACCCGGTGGCCGACGATCCCAAGGTGGAAATGGTTCGTCTGCAGGAAGCGGCCAACGCGCTGCGGGTTTCGGTCGATGACATGCTGTCGGTCGCCGATACCGGCGACAAGGAACAGCGCGAGGTGCTGCAGGCCTACCGGATGTTCGCCAATTCGCGCAGCTGGATCGCGCGGATGGAGGAAGACATCGCCAGCGGCCTGTCGGCGGAAGCGGCGGTGGAAAAGGAGCAGACGGCGGCGCGCACGCGCATGGCGCAGGTGCCCGACGCCTATCTGCGCGAGCGGCTGCACGATCTTGACGACCTGTCGAACCGGCTGCTGCGCATCCTGACCGGCCAGGGCAAGGATACCGGCGCGCAGCTGCCCGAGGACCCGATCCTCGTCGCCCGCAACATCGGCCCCGGCGAATTGCTGGAATACAACCGCAAGCTCAAGGGGATCGTGCTGGAACAGGGGTCGGTCGGCAGCCATGCCGCCATTGTCGCCCGCGCGCTGGCGATCCCACTGATCATCCATGCCGAGCGGATCACCACCGAGGCGCTGAACGGCGATCACATTCTGGTCGATGGCGAACAGGGCATCGTGCACCTGCGCCCCGAGGATAATGTCGCGTCGGCCTTCCGCGACAAGATCGCGATGCAGGCGGCGGCGCAGGAACGCTATGCCGGTCTGCGCGACAAGCCGGCCCAGGCGCTTTGCGGCAGCGTCATCTCTTTGCACATGAATGCCGGGCTGATGGCCGATCTGCCCTCGCTGGAGGGCTCTGGCGCCGACGGCGTGGGCCTGTTCCGCACCGAGTTGCAGTTCCTGATCCGCAACCAGATGCCGAAGCGGGCCGAACTGGCGGTGCTTTACGCACGGGTGCTGCAGGCCGCCGATGGCAAGCGGGTGGCGTTCCGGACGCTCGATATCGGATCGGACAAGGTGCTGCCCTATATGAAGCCGCAGGACGAGCCGAACCCGGCGATGGGCTGGCGGGCGATCCGGGTCGGGCTGGACAAGAAGGGCGTGATGCGGATGCAGTTGCAGGCGCTCTTGCGCGCCGCGGCGGGGCGGCCCCTGACCGTGATGTTCCCGTTCATCGCGCAGACCGACGAATTCCGCGAGGCGCGCGCGCATATGCTGGCCGAGGTCGAGCGCGAGAAGCGGCTGGGCCATCCGGTGCCGTTCAAGCTGGAAATCGGCGCGATGCTGGAAACCCCCAGCATGGCCTTCGCACCACGCCAGTTCTTCGAGGAATGCGACTTCATCTCGATCGGGGGCAACGATCTGAAGCAGTTCTTCTATGCAGCCGACCGCGAGAACGAGCGTGTGCGACGACGCTACGACACGCTGAACGTGTCGTTCCTGGCGATCATCCGTCAGATCATCGAACGCTGCGAGGCGGCGGGCACGCCGCTGTCGTTCTGCGGCGAGGATGCCGGACGGCCGATCGAGGCGGTCTGCTTCGCAGCCTTGGGCCTGCGATCCCTGTCGATGCGACCTGCCTCGATCGGGCCCGTCAAGTCCTTGATCCGAAGGGTTGATCTGCGGGACCTGCGGACTGTCATCGACACTGCATGCGATTCGGGGGCGCAATCGGTGCGGCTTGCGGTGATGGAGTATCTGCGCGGGCTGGGGTGATCTGGACGGCGCGCGCCGCGACAGGCAGCGCAGGGCAGTTCAATCCTTGCCCTGGGCCGGCCGGGATGGGTCCGACGGGCCGGCCGCGTCCGCGGTCCATTTCCTGACCTGCCCCGTAACCCCCGCCCACGCCTGGTCCACCAGTTCGTGCCCCAGCACCCGGTCGGGGTTGGTGGGCGGCGGCATCGTCACATCTGGCAGCTTGGCGAATCCGAAGCGGCGGTAATAGGGCGCGTCGCCGACCAAGAGCACGCGGCGCCAACCTTCGCGCAGGGCCTCGGCCATGCTTTCGACGATCAGGAACGCCCCCAGCCCCTCGCCCTGCCGCGTCGGGTGGACGGCTATGGGACCCAAGAGCAAGGCCGGATGTTCGCCAACCATGACCGGCCAGTAGCGGATCGCAGCGGCCAATGTGCCGTCAGGATCGCGGGCGACGGTGCACAGAGCCTTGACCGGTGGGACGTTGTCGCGCAGACGGTAGGAAGAAAGCGCCTCTCGGCCCGGTGCAAAACACAGGTCCATCAGCGCCTCTACTTCCCACCAATCGTCTGGTGTTTCCTCTTCGAGGCGATACAAACCTGCCCCCGCAATTTCCCATTCAGGACTGGAAAGCCTGCTAACACGGCGTTAGGTCAGGGGCAACGAACCAGGAGCCCCCATGTTTTATCGCCCCGAAGACGGTCACGGTCTGCCGCACAATCCGTTCAACGCGATCGTGACGCCGCGGCCGATCGGCTGGATTTCCACGCGCGGCAGCGACGGGCGCGAGAACCTGGCGCCCTATTCGTTCTTCAACGCGGTGGCCTACGTGCCGCCGCAGGTGATGTTCGCGTCGACCAGCGGCAAGCCGGACCGCGAGATGGGCAAGGATTCGGTGGCCAACATCAAGGACAGCGGCGTCTTTTGCGTGAACATCGTGGAATATGCGATGCGCGACGCGATGAACGCCACTTCGGGAGCTTACGGGGCCGAGGTCGACGAGTTCGATCTGGCCGGGATCGAGCGCGCCGAATGCCAGACCATCCCCTGTTCGCGGGTGGCCGCAGCCCCGGCGGCGCTGGAATGCCGGCTGACGCAGATTCTGACGCTGAGCGGCGAGAAGAATTACTGCGTCTTCGGCGAGGTGACGGGGGTCTACATGCGCGACGATTGCCTCGTCGACGGGCGGTTCGACGTCACCACTTACCGGCCAATGGCGCGGCTGGGCTATTTCGACTATTGCTGCGTCGACAACCTTTTCAGCCTGAAGCGGCCGGGGCAGTAGGCAGACGGATACCCTTGTCAGGGCAGACCGCAAACGGACCTGGAGGTTGGCTTGACCACCTCGGATACTTTGGGCACTGAACAGGCTGGAACCGGAGGCAAGCATGGACACTGTGATCGGCGTCATTGGCGGATCGGGCGTATACGACATCGACGGACTGCAAGAGGCGTGCTGGCAGGCGGTGGAAAGCCCCTGGGGTACGCCGTCGGACGAGATCCTGACCGGAGTGCTGGACGGGGTGCCGATGGCGTTTCTGCCACGTCACGGACGCGGCCATGTGCATTCGCCCTCGACCGTTCCCTACCGCGCCAATATCGACGCGCTGAAGCGGCTGGGGGTGACGGACGTGATCTCTGTCTCGGCCTGCGGTTCGTTCCGCGAGGACATGGCGCCGGGCGATTTCGTGCTGGTCGATCAGTTCATCGACCGCACGTTCGCACGCGAAAAGTCGTTCTTCGGCAGGGGTCTGGTGGCGCATGTCAGTGTCGCGCATCCAACCTGCACGCGGCTGTCTTCGGCCTGCATCGAGGCGGCGGAGGCGGACGGGATCAAGGTGCATCCGGGGGGCACCTACCTGGCGATGGAGGGGCCGCAGTTTTCCAGCCTCGCGGAATCGAGGATGTACCGCGAGGTCTGGGGCTGCGACGTGATCGGCATGACCAACATGCCCGAGGCCAAGCTGGCCCGCGAGGCAGAGCTTTGTTATGCATCCGTCGCGATGATCACCGATTACGACAGCTGGCATCCCGATCATGGCGAGGTCGACGTGACCGAGATCATCAAGACGCTCACCGGCAATGCCGACAAGGCACGCGGGCTGGTCCGGCGCCTGCCGGGCCTGCTGGGATCGCGCCGCGAGCCCTGCCCGCAAGGCTGCGACCGGGCGCTGGACTTTGCGGTTCTGACTGCGCCCGAAGCGCGCGATCCGGCCCTGGTGGCGAGGCTCGATGCGGTGGCGGGGCGGGTGCTGGGCGGCGCGCGCGGCTCTTGATTGCCCGGCTTTCCTTGGCCTAGATAGGCCAGTCACGCAACAGGGACGCCCGATGATGAAGAAACACCAAACCGTCAAGGACTACGTCCGCACCATCGTCGATTTCCCGCATGACGGGATCCTGTTCCGCGACGTGACCACGCTGTTCGCCGATCCTCGCGGGTTTCGCATGGCCATCGACCAGTTGCTGCACCCCTATGCGGGGATGGAGATCGACAAGGTGGTCGGGCTGGAGGCGCGCGGCTTCATCCTTGGCGGCGCGATTGCGCATCAGCTGACGGTCGGTTTCGTGCCGATCAGGAAGAAGGGCAAGTTGCCGGGGCGAACGATCTCTCAGGACTACAAGCTGGAATATGGCGAGGCGATCGTCGAGATCCATGACGACGCGATCGAGGCCGGCGAGAAGATCCTGCTGGTCGATGACCTGCTGGCCACCGGTGGCACCGCCGAGGCGGGGATCAAGCTGGTCGAGCGGCTGGGCGGAGAGATCATCGGCTGCGCCTTCGTGATCGACCTGCCCGAGCTTGGCGGGCGGCGGTTGCTGGAGGGGCTGGGCTACGAGGTTCATGCGCTGTGCGATTTCGAGGGCGCGTGAGAGATTGCGCCTAGCGGGGATGTCTTTCGGGCAATAAGGCCAGCGTCAGACGCGCAGGACGGCGCCGGGATTGAGGATCCCGTTCGGGTCGAGCGCCTGCTTGATGGCGCGCATCGCCGCGAGTTTGGCGGGATCACCATAGCGTTCAAGCTCGGCGACCTTGGTTCGGCCGATGCCATGTTCGGCGCTGAACGAGCCGTCGAACGCGGCGACCAGGTCGTGCACGATGCGGCGAATCCTGGCGGCGGCGTCCGGGTCGTCGGCTCTGGTTCGACCCTTTGCCGGGAAGACGTTGAAATGCAGGTTGCCGTCGCCGAGATGGCCGAAGCAATTGATCCGGAGCGCGCCAATGTCGCCGAGGGCGTCGGTGGCGCTGGCGATGAAATCCGGGATCGCGCCCAGCGGCAAAGAGATGTCGTGCGAGGCGACGGCGCCGATGCGCTTGTTGGCGGCGGGGATCGACTCGCGCAGGCTCCAGAACTCCTGCCGCTGCGCCTCTGACTGGGCGATCAGACCGTCGGTCGCAAGATCGCGGTCGGCGGCCTCGGCGAAGACGTCGGAAAGCATCACGGTCGGGTCCTGGCCCTGTGCCAGGCCGAGGTCGACGAGGGCCAGCCATTTCGGCGGATCGGCAAATGGCTGGCGGACATGCGGCATGGTCTCTGCCAGGAAGTGCAGCCCGGTGCCGTCGATCAGTTCGAAGGCAGAGAGCCCTTCGGCGGCGCGGTCCGAAGTGATCCGAAGCAGGTCGAGAGCGGCCGCGGGGCTGGCCACCACGATCAGCGCCGTGCCGCGCGTCGCCGGGCGCGGGTGGAGCCGCAGGGCGGCGGCGGTAATGATGCCGAGCGTGCCCTCGGAGCCGATCATCAGGTGCCTGAGGTCGTAGCCGGTATTGTCCTTGCGCAGGCGCCTGAGACCGTTCCAGATCTCGCCCGAGGGCAGCACCACTTCGAGGCCGAGGCAAAGGTCGCGGGCACTGCCGTAGCGGATCACGTTCACGCCGCCGGCATTGGTCGCCAGATTGCCGCCGATCCGGCAGGATCCCTCTGACGCGAGCCAGAGCGGGAACAGGCGGTTGGCGGCTTCGGCGGCGGCGTGGATGTCGTGCAGGATCACCCCGGCCTCGGCGATCATCACGTTCTCGACCGGATGGACGGCGCGGATCGCGGTCATTCGTTCAAGCGACAGCACAATCGGCGCGGGCCCATCGGGCAGCAGTTGCCCGGCCACAAGGCCGGTGCCGCCGCCATAGGGAACGATACCGATCCGCGCCGCATTCGCGGCCCTGACGACGGTCGCGACCTCAGCGGTGCTGGCGGGGGCGAGGACAAGGCCGGCAGTGCCGCCGACCAGCCCACGCGGATCGTCGAGGTAATGCGCTGCTGCCGGACGGAAAGCGGCGGCCGGCAGTTTCGCCCGCAACTGGCCGATGAAGTCCTCGGTGACCGGGTTAAGCGTCATGTCGCCCCCTTTGGCGCGATGAAGCACAACCGGGCGACGGGCCGCAAGGCCGGAATTCAATCAAGGAAACGCGGTTCAAGCACCATGATGGTGGGTCGGGACGGCAGCGTGCGAAGCGAGACCTCCAGACCGCTTTCGCCAGTGCGCAGGATCTCGAACTCATCCGACATGTCGACAAGAAACCGGTCAAGCGTACCGCGCCCGAACCAGTGCATCGGGATCACGATCGAGGATCTGAGCCGTTTCAGGATCCGGGTCATCACCGGGATCGGCACGGTCAGCCCGCCATCGACCGCCGCCATCACCACGTCAAGCCGCCCCAGCGCCGCGTACTGATCGTCGTTCGGTTCGTGATGCAGATGGCCGAGATGGCCGATGCACAGCCCCTCGACCTCGAAAACGAAGATCGAGTTGCCGGATGGCTCGACACCGCCAAATCCCGAGCGGATATCGGTCGAGACATTGCGGATCAGCATTTCACCAAGGTCGAGGTGGTGCTCGATGCCCTCGCCGAATTCGCCCCAGCCACGCAGGACGTGGCGAATGCCGGGATCGACGAATGCGGTCCAGTGGCTGGAATGGGCGTGATTCATCGTCACGGCCGTCGGCAGAAACGAAGCGGGGCCGGTATAGTCGGTCGCGGCGCTCAGCCCGCCCGGTGTCTGGATCAGGAACATCGAGTGGTCGAGATAGGAGATGCGGACGGAATATTGCGGCACCGGATCGGTGTAGGCGGCGCGATGGACGAACTCGATGCCGGGCGCGGCATCGGCGAGCGCTATGCAATGGCTGGGCCGGCGGTCCTGGGCGGACGCGGC
>JAGXFH010000069.1 GCA_024637315.1 Brevirhabdus sp. | reverse complement strand
GGAGGCACTGGAAGGCACCGGGCAAGCGCCGATCATCCTCTTCCTATCGGATCACGGCGACATGCTGGGCGAGCGCGGCCTATGGTTCAAGATGAACTTCTTCGAAGGCTCCGCCCGCGTGCCGCTGATGATCGCCGCGCCAGGTCTGCCCGCAGGCCGCATCGACACGCCGGTGTCCACTCTCGACGTGCTGCCCACGCTCGCCGATCTGGCGGGCGTCGATATGACCGATGTCATGCCCTGGACCGACGGCCAATCACTGGTCTCCCTTGCCAACGGCACCGCTCGCGACGCACCTGTCGTGATGGAATACGCCGCCGAAGCCTCGAATGCGCCGCTGGTGGGCCTGCGCTACGGCAAATGGAAATACATCCACTGTGAGCTGGATCCGCCGCAGCTTTACGACCTCGACGCCGACCCGCAGGAACTGATCAATCTCGCCAATGATCCAGCCCATGCAGGCACGGCTGGGGTAATGGCCGAAAAGGTCCGCCAGCGCTGGGATCTGGCACGCTTCGACGCAGACGTACGCGCCAGCCAGGCGCGCCGCTGGGTGGTCTACGAGGCGCTGCGCAACGGCAGCTACTACCCTTGGGACTACCAGCCGCTGCAAAAGGCTTCGGAACGCTACATGCGCAACCACATGGACCTGAACGTGGTCGAGGAAAACGCCCGGTACCCGCGCGGAGTTCAGGAATGATCATCGCTTGCATCCGCGCCAACTCTTGCAATGTTCAGCTGGTGAAGTGGGGCATCTACAGGCCGACCGAACGCCCCGCGCATCGCGATCATGCCCTGGCGCCCTGCGATGTCTTGAAGGTCGAGGCCGCATGACCGAAGCCGACTACATCATCGTTGGCTCCGGCTCGGCTGGATCGGCGCTGGCCTATCGGCTGTCCGAGGATGGCAGGCATTCGGTGCTGGTCGTCGAATATGGCGGCACCGATGCCGGACCGTTCATCCAGATGCCCGCTGCCCTGTCCTATCCGATGAACATGGCGCTTTATGACTGGGGCTTCGTCACCGAGCCAGAGCCGCATCTGAACAACCGCCGGCTGGTCGTGCCGCGCGGCAAGGTGCTGGGTGGGTCGTCTTCGATCAACGGCATGGTCTATGTTCGCGGCCATGCACGCGATTTCGACCATTGGGCCGAGACTGGTGCCGATGGCTGGGCATTTGCCGACGTGCTGCCCTATTTCAAGCGGATGGAAAACTGGCACGATGGCGGCCATGGCGGCGATCCCGACTGGCGCGGCCATGACGGGCCGGTCCATGTTTCGCGCGGACCCCGGCTGAACCCGCTTTATCATGCCTTCGTCAAGGCGGGGGCAGAGGCCGGATATGAGCTAACAGAGGACTACAACGGCCAGAAGCAGGAAGGATTCGGCGCAATGGAGGCGACGATCTGGAAGGGCCGCCGCTGGTCCGCCGCCAATGCCTATCTGCGCCCGGCCCTGAAACGGTCGAACCTGCGGATCGTCCGCGGGCTGGCCCAGAAGGTCGTCATCACCGAGGGCCGTGCGACCGGTATCGAGATCCGCCGCGGCAGCCGCACCGAAACGCTGACGGCGCGAAAAGAGGTCATCCTCGCCGCCTCGTCGATCAACTCCCCGAAACTGCTGATGCTTTCGGGCATCGGCCCTGCCGCGCATCTCAAGGATCACGGGGTCGATGTGGTCGCTGACCGTCCCGGCGTCGGCGCCAACCTTCAGGATCATCTCGAGGTCTATTTCCAGCAGGCCAGCACCCAGCCGATCACGCTCTTCAAGCACTGGAACCTGATGGGCAAAGGCTGGTCGGGGCTGCAATGGCTGCTGACTGGCACCGGCCTTGGCGCTTCGAACCATTTCGAATCCGCCGGCTTCATCCGCTCGCGCGCCGGCATCGATTACCCGGATATCCAGTTCCACTTTCTGCCGATGGCGGTGCGCTATGACGGCAAGGCAGTGGCAGAGGGCCATGGCTATCAGGCCCATACTGGCCCGATGCGCGCGGCTTCCCGCGGGACGATCACGCTGCGTTCGCCGCAGCCGTGCGATGCGCCGGTCATCCGCTTCAACTACATGGCCGAAGATCAGGACTGGATCGACTTCCGCGCCTGCATCCGCGCCACGCGGCAGATCTTCGCCCAACCCGCCTTCGCCCCTTATCGCGGCAAGGAGATCCAGCCGGGCGAGGATGTCCAGACCGACGACCAGATCGACGATTTCATCCGGCAGCACGCCGAAAGCGCCTATCATCCCTGCGGCACCTGCAAGATGGGGCGCCGCAGCGACCCGTCGGCGGTGGTCGATCCGCACGGGCGGGTGATTGGCGTCGATGCGCTGCGTGTGGTCGACTCGTCGATCTTTCCGCGTATCACCAATGGAAGCCTCAACGCCCCATCAATCATGGTGGGCGAGAAAATCGCAGATCACATCCTTGGGAAAGACCCACTGCCACCTGAAAACGCAGAGCCGTGGATCAACCCAAGATGGGAAAGGTCCGACCGATGATGCACATCGCGTTCCGACGTGTATTCTAGGAAGGAAGAATCGGACGGCCGGCCACGGTCACCAAAGTTGATAGGGAGAATAAGATGTCGAAAGAACTAGAATATTTCAGCAAGAAGGTAGCACGCGGGTTAATGGATCGGCGTGCTTTCATGGGGCGGGCGGCAGCACTTGGCGTTTCTTCCACGATGGCGACCGGCATCTTGGCCACCGCCGTTCATGCGCAAGGACCGGTCAAGGGCGGCATCCTGAAGGCGGGTCTGCAAGGCGCATCGTCATCGGACAGCCAGGATCCAGGGACGTGGGCGTCGGATTACACCACCAATCTTGGCCATATCTGGGGCGAGTGTCTGGTCGAGGTCGATCCGACGGGCGAAATCGAACCCCGGCTGGCCGAGAGTGTCGAGGCTTCGGCCGATGCAAAGACCTGGAGTTTCCGGATCCGCGACGGTGTTGAATTCCACAACGGCAAGACCCTGACGGCGGATGATGTCGTTGCAACGATGGAGCGCCACTCGAACGAAGAGTCGAAGTCGGGTGCGCTGGGGATCATGACAGGCATCGACAGGGTCGTCGCTGACGGTCAGAACGTGATTTTCGAACTCAGCACGCCGAATGCCGACCTTCCCTACCTGATTTCCGATTTCCACCTTGTCATCCAGCCGGGTGGCGGAAAGGATGACCCGGCAGCGGGTATCGGCACCGGCCCTTATCGTCTGGTCGAGGATCAGGTCGGTGTGCGGGCTGTCGGAGAGAAATTCGCCAACTACTGGGACGGCGACAATCGCGGTCATGCGGATCAGGTGGAAACGATTGCACTGAATGACCCGACCGCGCGTCTGGCCGCCCTGCAATCCGGTCAGGTCGACATGATCAACCGGGTCGAACCGAAGGTCGTGGACTTGATCAAGCGCGTCCCGGGCATCACCGTGCAGAACGTTGCCGGGCGCGGCCATTATGTGTTCATCATGCATTGCAACACAGAGCCGTTCGCCAACAACGACCTGCGGCTGGCGCTGAAATATGCGATCAACCGGCAGGAGTTGGTAGACAAGATCCTTCAGGGCTACGGCTCGATGGGCAATGACTTCCCAATCAACGGCTCCTATCCGCTTTTTTCGGACGACATCGAGCAGCGCACTTACGATCCGGACAAGGCCGCGTTCCACTACAAGCAGTCGGGCCATGACGGGCCGATCGTGCTGCGCACCTCGGATGTCGCTTTCCCCGGCGCCGTGGATGCCACGCAGTTGTTCCAGCAAAGCGCCGCAGCGGCCGGCATCAACATCGAGGTCAAGCGCGAACCGGGCGATGGCTACTGGTCGGATGTCTGGAATGTGCAGCCGTTCAGCGCTTCGTACTGGAGCGGTCGTCCGGTTCAGGACCAGATGTATTCCACTGCCTATCTGTCATCCGCAGACTGGAACGACACGAGGTTCTTCCGCGACGATTTCGACCAACTGATCCTGTCGGCACGGGCCGAACTGGACAACGACAAGCGGCGCGAGATCTACCGCGAGGCGGCGATGATCGTGCGCGACGAAGGCGGTGTCATCGTCCCGATGTTCAACGATTTCGTCGAGGCGACCGGCCCACGCGTCGGCGGTTGGTTCAAGGACCCGAACTTCGGGTTCATGAATAACCGCGCGATCGTAAAGTGCTGGGTGGAATCGTAGTTCGAGATGGGCCAAGTACTCAAGCTATTGGTCCAGCGCATTGCGCTGGGCCTGCTGCTTCTGCTGCTGGTATCGCTTCTGGTTTTTGTCGGAACCGAGATCCTTCCCGGGGATGTGGCGCAAAGTATCCTCGGGCAGGCAGCTACGCCGACGTCACTGGCCAATCTGCGTGAAGAACTTGGCCTGAACGAGCCTGCCCCATTGCGGTATCTCAGTTGGCTGGGCGGCGTATTGACCGGCGATCTGGGTACCGCACTGTCGAACGGGCAGGACATCACCACCCAGATTGGCCTGCGCCTTGGCAACACGCTGTTCCTAGCCTTCTGGGCCGCAGTCGTGGCTGTGCCGCTGGCGATCTTGTTGGGACTTCTAGCGGTGCGTTACCGCAATCGCTGGCCGGACAAGCTGATCTCGGGGCTGACGCTGGCCTCGATCTCGCTGCCCGAATTCTTCACCGGCTATGTGCTGATCTTCTTCTTTGCAGTGAAGTTGCGCTGGTTTCCCTCGGTTGCAACCGTTTACGACAGCATGTCGCTGTTGGAAAAACTCAACGCCATCGCGCTGCCGATTGCGGTTCTCGTGATGGTCGTGTTGGCTCACATGATGCGGATGACCCGTGCCGCGATCCTGAACGTGATGCAATCAGCCTACATCGAAACTGCCGAACTCAAGGGCCTCAGCCCATTCAAGGTAATCTTCCGCCACGCCTTCCCGAACGCCGTCGCGCCGATCGTCAACGTTGTGATGCTGAACCTTGCCTATCTCGTCGTCGGCGTTGTCGTGGTCGAGGTGATCTTCGTCTATCCCGGCATGGGCCAATATCTGGTTGACCACGTATCTAAACGCGACGTGCCAGTGGTTCAGGCCTGCGGGCTGATCTTCGCGGCCGTCTATATCGGGCTGAACCTGGTTGCCGATATCGTCTCGATCGTCACCAATCCCAGGTTGAGGCATCCGAAATGAGGATACCCGTTTCCGCCCTGATTGGGATGATCCTCACTGCCGGTTTCTTCGCGATGGCGGCGTTCGCGCCCTGGATCGCCCCCTACGGCATGGCTGAGATTGTTGGCGACGTTTGGCAGCCGCGCTCGGCCGAGCACTGGCTTGGCACCGACAATATTGGCCGCGATCTTCTCAGCAGGATGATCTATGGTGGCCGGACGACCATTGTCATCGCCACGCTGGCGACGATCCTGTCATTCACGCTGGGGGCGTTTATGGGCTTCACCGCTGCGGTCATCGGCGGCTGGATCGATCAGCTTATGTCACGTTTCGTCGATCTCATGATGTCGATCCCCACCCTGATCTTCGCGCTGGTCGTCCTGTCGGTGATGCCGGTCAGCATGACGGTCCTGATCCTGGTAATGGGCCTGCTCGATTCGACTCGGGTCTACCGCCTGTCGCGCGCCGTCGCGGTCGATATCAATGTGCAGGATTTCGTGGAAGCGGCGAAGCTGCGCGGCGAAAAGCGGACCTGGATCATATTCCGAGAAATCCTGCCCAACGCCTTGTCACCGCTGGTTGCGGAACTTGGCCTGCGTTTCATCTTTGCGGTTCTCTTTCTTTCAACCCTCTCCTTCCTCGGGCTGGGCGTGCAACCGCCGGCCTCAGACTGGGGCGGGATGGTGAAGGAGAATAAGGAAGGAATCGTCTTCGGTATCGGCGCGGCGCTTGTACCTGCTGCCGCTATCGCGGCGCTGGCGATCTCGGTCAACCTGGTAGCGGATTGGGTGCTGAACCGCACATCCGATCTGAAAGGAGGACGTGGTGGCTGACATGCTTCTGGACATCCGCAACCTTCGGATCGAGGCGACGGTCTATCCTCCGGGCGAGCCGGCGCATGACATCATCATCGTCGAGGATGTGTCGCTGACGCTGGAAAAGGGCAAGGTGCTGGGCCTGATCGGCGAATCCGGGGCCGGCAAATCCACTATTGGCCTTTCGGCGATGGGCTATGGCCGCGGCGGAGTGCGCATCGCGGGCGGAGAGGTCTGGTTGAACGGTCGCGACATCATGAAGGGTGGCATGCGCGGGTTCCGCAAGCTGCGCGGCAAGGAGGTGACCTATGTCGCGCAATCCGCCGCCGCTGCCTTCAACCCGGCCAAGAAACTGATGGAGCAGATCACCGAGGCGGCGCTTGCCCACGGCATGGCCAGTCAGAAACAGGCCGAAGCGCGTGCCGTCGATCTGTTCACCCATCTCGGCCTACCCGACCCCAATAATTTTGGAAGCCGCTATCCGCATCAGGTGTCGGGCGGCCAGTTGCAGCGCGCGATGACGGTGATGGCTCTGGTGCCGGAACCGGATCTGATCGTCTTCGACGAGCCGACCACGGCGCTGGACGTGACCACCCAGATCGACGTGCTGGCGGCGATCAAGAGGGCGATCCGCGATACCGGCGTGGCCGCGCTCTATATAACCCACGACCTCGCCGTGGTGGCGCAGGTCGCGGACGAGATCATGGTGCTGCGCGGCGGCCGCAAGGTCGAGCGCAACACCGCCGAAAACATCATCAACAATCCACAAGAGGAATATACCCGCGCTCTGGTCTCGGTCCGATCGATCGAACACGAGGAAAAGAAGCCTACGGCCGATCCGGTTCTGGTGGCGCGCGATATCTCGGCCGCCTACGGCAATGCCATTCAGGTGCTGAAGGATGTGTCGATCGAGGTGCATCCGGGCCAGACCCTCGCCGTCGTCGGCGAAAGCGGATCCGGAAAATCGACGCTTGCCCGCGTTATCACCGGTCTCCTGCCACCGTTTGAGGGTACTGTGACCTTTGCCGGGCGCACCTTCAGCCGGGCGCTGGCGAAGCGCAGCAAGGAAGACCTGCGCGAGTTGCAGATGATCTACCAGATGGCCGACACCGCGATGAACCCGCGCCAGACCGTGGAAACCATCATCGGCAGGCCCCTGGATTTCTACTTCGGCCTCAAGGGCCGCAAGAAACGCGAGCGGGTGATGGAACTTCTGGAAGAGATCGAGATGGGTGCGGAATTTCTCGATCGCTACCCGGCCGAACTTTCAGGGGGGCAGAAACAACGCGTCTGTATCGCTCGCGCGCTGGCCGCAAAACCCAAGCTGATCATCTGCGACGAAGTGACGAGTGCGCTTGATCCGCTGGTCGCCGATGGTATCTTGAAGCTGTTGTTGCGGTTGCAGAAGGCTGAGGACGTAGCCTATCTTTTCATAACCCACGACCTTGCGACGGTGAAGGCCATCGCGGATTCAATAGCGGTCATGTATCAAGGATCGCTGGTGCGCTACGGCCCGAAAACGGAGGTTCTGACGCCACCCTTCGACGATTATACCGATCTTCTGCTGTCCTCGGTTCCCGAGATGAAGATCGGTTGGCTGGAAGAGGTGCTGGAACATCGAACGATGGAAAGCGCGGGGAACTGAGGCTTTGCGCTGCGGGCCGCCCGCATCGCGGTGTCGGCCGTGACGGTACGGGAGCCCTCGGCTGAAATGTTTGAGAACGAAAGATGAAGAACAAGGTTCTGCTGGTCATTCTTGATGGCCAGCCTTGGCGGGTCGCCCGTCGGCTGAACGGAAATCTGGAAGGTTGGGTGCATTCCGGAGAGGCGCGGGTCTGGAAGATGCGCTCGGTCCTGCCCTCGACCTCGGCCAGCTGCTATGCCTCGATCCATACCGGGGTCAGCCCTCAGGTGCATGGCGTGGTCTCCAACGAAAGCCTGTTTCGGGTGAAGCAGCCCGACATATTCGGCCAGGTGAAAGCGGCGGGCGGCAATACCGGGGCGGTGACGCATTCCTTCTGGTCGATCTTCTTTAACCGAGCTCCTTGGGATTTCGTTCGCGACATCGAATATGACGATCCCGACGGACCGATTACCCATGGCCGGTTTCACACGATGGCTGGCTACGGCACGAACAATCAGATGACGCCGTCAGATGCCGATCTGTTCGCTACGCTCACCATGCTGACCGAGCGGTTCGGCATTGACTATGGCATCCTGCATACCTGCACGTTGGACAGCATGGGCCACCGCTTCGGGCAGGACTGCATCGAGATGGACAATGCCTGCGTGTTGATCGACGGGATGCTGGCGCATTTCCTGCCGCTCTGGCGTGCTGCCGGCTACGAGGTCGCGGTGACTGCCGATCACGGGCAAAGCGACCGCGGGCATCATGGCGGGCGTGGCGAAGATCAGCAGGATGTGGCCTTTTACTGGTTCGGCGGCGGCGAGGGTCCGGAGGCGGGCGCGGTGCTCGATCAGTTGGCGCTCGCACCGACACTCCTGACACGGATGGGGGCTGAAATACCCTCCACGATGGCGGTACAGCCCTTTCTGACTGCCGACTGAGATGCCTGATTATGACGCGCTGGTCGACGCCGAAACCTGGACTTTCATCCGCGAGACAGAACGCTGGTATCCGCCCGATGCGGTGAACCGGACGATCGACGAGCAGCGCCGGATCTACGATGCCATGTGCCGCGCCTTCTTCGCGGGATATCCGCCGGGCGTAACGGCAGTGAACCACGATGCGAACGGCGTGCCGATCCGGCGCTACCGATCGTCTGTGGCGCGGAAGAGGGCCTTGGTCCTCTACATGCATGGCGGTGGGTTCGTTGTTGGCGGGCTGGACAGCCATGACGATGTATGCGCCGAGATTTGCGGCGCCACCGGACTGGATGTGATCTCGGTCGATTATCGCCTGTCCCCCGAACACCGCCACCCCGCTGCCTTCGACGATTGCCAGACAGCCCTGGGCTGGACGCAAGCCCAGTTCGGCAAACCACTGGTGCTTGCGGGCGACAGCGCTGGCGGCAACCTTGCCGCGGCGCTCGCCCATGCCAACCGCGACAGCAACATCCTTGGTCAGGTTCTGATCTATCCCGTGCTGGGCGGCGAAAGTGGCAAAGGCTCTTACCTGACCCATGCCAATGCCCCGATGCTGACCCGTGACGATGTCCTGTTCTACGAAAACATCCGCACGGAAGGCGCAGTCCCGAAAGGCGACCCGACCTATGCGCCGCTGCACGACACCGACTTCACCAACCTGCCGCCCACAATCGCGGTCGCCGCCGAATGCGATCCGCTAGCGGATGACGCGGATAACTATGCGGACCGCATAGCCGAGGCGCGAGGGCGCGCCCTCGCGATCACCGAACCCGGCCTCGTGCATGGCTACCTGCGTGCCCGCCACAGCGTGACACGCGCCCGCACCAGCTTTGCCCGCATGACACGCGCCATCGCCCTTCTGGGCCAGGGCCAGATGCCGACAGCGCCAGATCTTGCCCCCTGACCCGCCTTTCGCTGCAAGTTACCCTCGCCGAAGACTGCGCGGGCGCGCAACGGGCGCAAAACCTGTTCTGGGCCGGCACAGGTCTCGGTCTGGCCGTGCCTTCAGCGAGTCGGACATACTTGACACTAAGGCATCGGAATGCGCGTTCGAACGCAACGAGATGCCGCAGATCTCGGTTCCGACGTCTCCCGAAGCCTAAACCAGATCGCGGGCGATAGCCTTCTCGAAATCTCGCTCGAAAATCAGCCTGTCACCCTCATAAGCCTCGATCCGGGCGATCAGGTGAAATGCCCCGAGGTCTGCCCACATCTCAGAGAAAGTTTCGGTCCGGACCTGCCATTCATCGCGACCGAGCGTACTTGTCCAGTGCGTCCGTCCGCGCGCCGACAAGGGATCATCGGGGTGGATGTCCCACCATTCGCGCGCCATTGACCCGATCTCGAGTCCGGTCGCCGGATCCCGCACCAGTCCGAAATCATCGACTATCCGCAAACGGGTGACGCCGGACCGCTGGTCGAACACGGTCTCGCGCAGGTGATCCGGGGGCCGCATCTCTTCGGTCGACCAGGGCGCTGCCATTTCGGGCGCAGGAAACGCGACCTTCCCGACCTCGCGGACAAGCGGCAAGGCTAGGGTGCCTGCGGTCAATCGCAGGGTTGCAGCCTGTGGAGCGGGCCAGATCAGCGGCCAGTAGGCATTCGAGATCGACAACCGAAGCTTATGCCCTTCCGGAATCCGGTAAGCGATCTGATCGAGCCTGAGCCGCACCGTCACCGACTCGGCCACCGGCATCGCTTCGGGGTGTTCCGCGTTGTCGCGATGGGTCAGGTTCAGCATGCCATAGGTGATCCTGGCGACCTTGCCGTCTGGCCGTACATCGTTCAGCCGGACAGCGATCTGCCCGACCGGCGCGTTACTCTCGATCGTCAGCGCCACCTCCGGCGCTCCCGCGAGGTCGATCGGCTGATCCAATGCCGCACTGTCGAAACAGACAGACAGTGCATCATCGCGGCGCTGATCGCCCGGCAGTTCTCGCCCCAGCCAGATCGCGCAATATTCGCCCGCCGCCATGCCGGTATCGGCGGGGCTGTCGACCAGTGCGTCGACCGGTCCCGGCTGATCGCGCAGACGGTCACCGCTCAGATGGAATATCCGCTGGGGCGCCTGACGGAAATCCTGGGCGATCCAACGCCCCGCGCGTCTTTCATAATCGGGCTTCGGCGCTTCGCTCTCGATCACGAAAAGCCGCAGATCAGGATCGTCCTCGACGCCGGTTTCGACACCCTTCAGCCAGCGATCCCACCACCGCAGCGCCTCTTGCAGAAACCCGATCCGCGGCTCTGGCATGGCAAAATGCGGGTATTTGTGGATCCAGGGCCCGACAATCCCCTTGACCGGAGCCTCGACATTCTCGACCAGGGCTTGCACCGCGTTCTTGTAAGCGTCGCCCCAGCCGCCGACGGCCAGTACGGCCGCCTTGATCGCGGCATAATCCTCGCAGACCGAACCGTGTTTCCAATAGTCGTCCCGGTGCTGATGCGATAGCCAGATCTCGGCCAGATGCGGTTCGGCGCGCAACCGCTGCATCCACATCTCGCGCCATCCCTCGCCCACGAGGGCGGGGTCCGGTGGACGTGAGGAATAGGACAGCATTGTTCCCGCCCAGCCTAGGTTTTCGTTCAGCAGGCAGCCACCCTTGTAGTGGATA
This sequence comes from Brevirhabdus sp., assembly GCA_024637315.1. GTDB lineage: Bacteria > Pseudomonadota > Alphaproteobacteria > Rhodobacterales > Rhodobacteraceae > JAHEAO01. The sequence goes on along the minus strand of JAGXFH010000069.1, from coordinate 51,723 downwards.
TCATCGGCAAACCGGTCCACCGTGGAACACAGGGTGATGATCGCCTTGAGCGCCGGTGGCTGCAGGGCGGCGACCTGCAGCGCATTGAAGCCGCCCCAACTGATCCCCATCATCCCCACATCGCCGGAACACCAGTCCTGTGCCGCGATCCACTTGATCACCTCGACCGCGTCGGCCAGTTCCTGCGGTGTATACTCATCGGCCATCACCCCTTCACTGTCGCCGTTGCCGCGACTGTCGACGCGCAGACAGGCATAGCCATGACTGGCAAGGTAAGGATGTGTCAGGGCATCCCGCGCGCAGGTGCCGTCGCGCTTGCGGTAGGGCAGGTATTCCAGAATGGCTGGAACCGGGGCGCCGGCTGCATCCTTGGGCCTCCAGGCCCGCGTCGACAGCCGACATCCATCGGGCATCACAATGCCCATATCCTCGATTTCTTCGATCTCCTGCGGTCCCATGGCATCCCTCTTCTTGCATGCATCACCCTGCCAGCCGCGGCCGGTCAGGAGAAGCCGAATTCGCTGCGCACGATCCGCACGATCTTCTGCGTCGGCTGGCTGTGGCGATGCCGGATATGAACCGCCAGATAGACCGACTGGATGATCGGTTCGGCATCCTCGACAATGCGGCAGCGTCCGGCGGCGACCAGATCCCGAGCGGTTTCCTGCAAGAGATATGCAGAGCCGCCAAGGGCGGACAACAGCGTCGCGACCACGCTCGACTGGCCGCAAGCCACGGGCGCCGCGCGGGCATGATCCGGCAGCAGCCTGCGATGCGTCTGGTCGAAGGCGGGCGTGTAGTTGCCGTAGATGTAGCGGTCCGGTGTGACCTCTGCGAGCCGATCCGTCAGCGTGCTGACCATCCGGTAAGTCACATCGCCGATACGTTCATTGTGCAGATCGGGAAAATGGCGGGGCGCGAACATGATGCCGATATCCAGCCCGCCCGCCAGCAGGTCGGCACTCATCTGGACGGAATAATCGGGCTCGATATAAAACGATGCATCCGGCATCGCCGCGCGAAATGCCTGCACCCAACGGCCCGCCGCGTCGGCGGCGATGTCCATCTGAACGCCGATCCTCAAAGACCGGGTGAAATTGTCAGAGCTCTGCACCGAGCGTTGCGCCTCGTTCCATTCCTGTTGCAGCGTCCGGGCATGATGCGCGAACCGCGCGCCCGCCACCGTCAGCCGGGTTCCCGCCTTGCTGCGACTGAAGAGCCGCTTGCCAAGGGCTGCTTCCAGCGATTGCACCCGGCCCGAAACCGTCGATTGAGTCACGCCCAGCCGTTCGGCGGTGGCGTTGAAGCTGTTGCTTTCGATCAGATCGAGAAAGGTCAGCACTTGGTCGATATTCATGATCGGTCGCTCCGCTGTTCTTCCAAGATATCTAATCGCTTTTTGCGATTAATAACCCAAGGTTTGCTGAATTGCATTTCTTTTGCGCCCGGATACGCTCTCGTCTGCATATCTGCGGGAGGCATCATGGCGGATTTTCCGGATCAGGCGCGCGTGATCATCATCGGCGGCGGAGTCGTCGGGGTCTCGGCGCTTTATCACCTGGCCAAGGCGGGTTGGACCGATTGCGTCTTGTTGGAGAAGAACGAGTTGACCGCAGGCTCGACCTGGCACGCCGCAGGCAACGTACCGACCTTCTCGAGTTCGTGGTCGATCATGAACATGCAGCGCTATTCGGCCGAGCTTTATCGTGGTTTGGGAGAAGCTGTCGACTACCCGATGAACTACCATGTAACCGGCTCGATCCGGCTGGCACACAGCCGCGAGCGGATGCAGGAATTCCAGCGGGTCAAGGGTATGGGCCGCTATCAGGGGATGGACCTCGATATCCTTGCCCCCGATGAAATCGCCTCGCGCTATCCGTTTCTGGAAACCCACGATCTGAGCGGCGCTCTTTACGACCCCCATGATGGCGATATCGATCCCGCGCAGCTTACCAACGCGCTGGCCAAGGGCGCCCGCGACATGGGTGCAAAGATCATTCGGTTCTGTCCCGCGACGGCTGCGGAATGGACCGGCAGCGAATGGATCATCTCGACCCCGAAGGGCGAGATCCGGTGCGAGTATGTCGTGAACGCAGCGGGGTATTATGCCCGCGAGGTCGGCAAATGGTTCGGCCGCGACGTGCCGATGATGGTGATGAGCCATCAGTACATGCTGTTCGACGAGATTCCGGAAATTGCGGCCTATTCCAAGGAAACCAAAAGCAAACTGCCGCTCTTGCGCGATGTCGATTCCAGCTACTATCTCCGGCAGGAAAAGAACGGCATGAACCTCGGACCCTATGAGCGGAACTGCAAGGCGCACTGGATCACCCCCGACGATCCGATGCCTGACGACTTTTCCTTTCAGCTTTATCCCGATGATCTTGACCGGCTGGAATGGTATATCAACGACGCGGTGGCGCGGGTGCCGATCCTGGGCACGGCGGGGCTGACCAAGGTTATCAACGGTCCGATCCCCTATACCCCCGACGGCAATCCTCTGATCGGTCCGATGCCCGGCGTCCCCAATGCGTTCGAGGCCTGTGTCTTCACCTTCGGCATCTGTCAGGGCGGCGGTGCCGGCAAGGTGCTGGCGGAATGGGTGACCCAGGGTCAGACCGAATGGGACATGTGGTCCTGCGACCCGCGCCGCTTCACCGGCTATGCCGACCAAGGTTACTGTATTGCCAAGGGAATGGAGGTCTATGGCCACGAATACGGCATGCACTTCCCGTATGCCCGTTGGCCCGCCGGCAAGGACCAGCGCCTCTCGACCTTGCATTCCCGCTTGCAGGGTTCGGGCGCGGTCTTCGGTGCCTATAGCGGCTGGGAACGCGCCGACTGGTTCGCGAAACCCGGCGACGATACCAGTTGGGAAGGGTCCCAGACTTGGGACCGCAACGGCCCGTGGGAGGCTCGGATCAAGGAGGAATGTGAAGCCGTCCGCGATGGCTGCGGCATCCTCGCGATCTCGGGGTTCACCCGGCTCAAGGTCGAAGGCCCAGGCGCGCGGGACTTTGTCGATGGTCTTACCGCTTCGCGCTTGCCACCCGAAGGCAAGATCGGCCTGATCTATTTTTCCGACGACCGGGGTCGGATCGTCACCGAAATGTCGGTGATCGTGCACGGCCCCGACGATGTCGGCCTGATCACCGCCGCAGTGGCGCAATGGCATGACGGCGAACTGCTGTCTCTGAGAGCACCTGAAGCGATCGCCGTCACCGACCACTCCGACAAGGTCGAATGCCTGCTGGTTACAGGTCCGAAAGCGCGGGAAATCCTGGGCCCGCTGACCGATCACGACCTGACCGCCCCGTGGCTGTCGGTCAGTTTCGAGGGTCACGTCGCTGGCAAGCCATGCGCCCTCATCCGCGTCTCCTTCGCCGGCGAACTTGGCTGGGAGGTTCATTGCGATCCTGCCGATGCCCCTGCGGTCTGGGATGCAGTGACGCGGGCAGGGGCCAAGCCATTCGGCATGTTCGCGCTGAACAGGCTGCGTCTGGAAAAGGGTTACCGCGCCTGGAAGGGCGATCTTTCGACCGATTACACGCTATTTCAAGGCGGTCTCGACCGGTTCGTGAAACTTGACAAGCCCTTGGATTTTCCCGGTAAGGCTGCGTTGCAGACCGAGCGACAACATGGGGTTTCAAAACGCTTCGTGACCCTCAAGGTCGATGCCGGCGAGGCCGATCCGCCCTATATGTCTACGCTTTGGCATGACGGCGATGTCGTAGGGGAAACAACCTCGGGCGGCTGGGGCTACCGCGTCAATGCCTGCGTCGCTCTGGGTATGCTCCGCGCCGATCTTGCCGATCCCGGCACTGAACTGGAGGTCGAGATCTTCGGCGAACGGTTCCGGGCCACCGTTCAGCCCGACGCTCCGCTCTGGGATCCTCAGAACGAGCGAATCCGTTCATGACGCTGGAACCCTACCTGCCTTATCTCGAGGTTCTGCCGGCGTTTTCGGCGACACCACCGGATACCAGAAAACTGTCGATCATCTCCGACAGCCTGCGCCAAGGGGCACGGCGCAGCCTTGCGACCGGGGCCGCAGACATCGCTGCCGACGTCCTTCAGATGACCGTCACCGCGCGCCCGACCTCGCACGGCCTAGCGCAGGAGGCCCGGCAATGACCGACATCACCCTTCTTGACGGCGGCATGGGGCAGGAACTGGTACATCGCTCGGGCGACATGCCGACAAGCCTTTGGGCCACTCGCGTGATGCTTGATCATCCCGGCATGGTCGAGGCGATCCATGCGGATTACTTCAAGGCCGGCGCGACCATCGCCACGACGAACACCTATGCAATTCACCATGACCGGTTGACCAAGGACGGTCTTGACGACCAGTTCACCACCCTGCACCGGAACGCGCTGACCGAGGCGAAGGCGGCCCGCGCCGCGCATGGGTCTGGCCGGATCGCAGGCTCGATCGGCCCGCTCGTGGCGTCTTACCGTCCCGACACGCATCCGCCGCATCACGAAGCGGTTGCCAAATACGCGTAAGTGGCGCAACTCCTCGGGCCGGATGTTGATCTGATCCTTTGCGAGACCGTCGCCTCGCTGGCCCATGCACGCGCCGTGCTGGAAGGGGCGCTGACCGCAGGCATGCCCGTCTGGCTGGCTGTCACGGTGGACGACGAGGACGGCGCGAAACTCCGCTCGGGCGAACCGGTCGCCGAGATCATTTCCATCGCGGCAAACGGGGCGGCCGCGGTCCTCGCCAACTGCTCTGCCCCCGAGGCGATGCCCGCCGCGATCAGCGCCCTCGCCAGATCCGGCCTGCCATTCGGCGCCTATGCGAACGGCTTTCAGCAGATCACCAAGGAATTCCTGGCCGACCGCCCGACGGTCGACGCGCTGCAAGCCCGCCGCGACCTTGGGCCGGAAGCCTATGCCAGATACGCGCTCGGCTGGGTAGAACAGGGCGCTACCATCGTTGGTGGTTGCTGCGAGGTTGGCCCCGCCCATATCGCCGAACTTTCCCGCGCGCTGACAGTCGCAGGACACAAGGTTGTCTGAGATGTCCACATCCAACATTCCCGCTCAGGCCCGCGTCGTCATAATCGGTGGCGGCGTGTCGGGTTGTTCGGTCGCCTATCATCTGGCGAAGCTCGGCTGGACAGACATCGTTCTGCTGGAGCGCAAGCAATTGACCTGTGGCACCACTTGGCATGCGGCCGGGCTGATCGGACAGCTGCGTGCCAGCCAGAACATGACCCGTCTCGCCAAGTATTCCGCCGAACTCTATGTCAAGCTGGAAGCCGAAACCGGCATTTCGACGGGGATGAAACAGAACGGCTCGATTACGGTCGCGCTGACCGAACACCGGCGCGACGAAATTCTGCGTCAGGCCACGCTTGCCCGCGCCTTTGATATCGACGTGCAGGAAATCAGTCCGCCTGAAGCAAAGGCGATGTATCCGCATCTCAATATAGAGGACGTGATCGCCGCCGTACACCTGCCGCTGGACGGCCAATGCGACCCGGCCAACATCGCGATGGCACTGGCCAAGGGCGCGCGCCAGAAGGGTGCGACGATCATCGAGGGCATCAAGGTCGCGAAGGTGACAACCGCGAGCGGCACGGTCACCGGCATCGATTGGGAAATGGGTGAAGCCACCGGTCACATCGCCGCCGATATCGTGGTGAACTGCGCCGGTATGTGGGGCCGGGACCTGGCTGCGCAATCCGGCGTCACCCTGCCGCTGCATGCCTGCGAGCATTTCTATATTGTCACGGAACCTGTCGAAGGCTTACGGCAGCTTCCGGTCCTTCGGGTGCCCGACGAATGCGCATACTACAAGGAAGACGCGGGCAAGATGATGCTGGGCGCATTCGAGCCCAAAGCCAAGCCCTGGGGCATGTCCGGCATTCCCGAAGATTTCTGTTTTGATCAGCTGCCCGAGGATTTCGACCATTTCGAGCCGATCCTCGAAGCGGCCGTCAACCGAATGCCGTTCCTCGCCGATACCGGTATCCACACGTTCTTCAACGGCCCGGAAAGCTTTACGCCCGATGACCGCTATTACCTCGGCGAAGCGCCGGAACTCTCCGGCTATTGGATCGCCGCCGGCTACAACTCGATCGGCATCGTCTCGTCAGGCGGTGCGGGTTTTGCACTGGCGCAATGGCTGAACGATGGCGAAGCACCGTTCGACCTATGGGAGGTCGACATTCGCCGCGCGCAGCCGTTCCAGAAGAACCGCCGCTACCTGAAAGAGCGTGTCACCGAAACCCTCGGCCTGCTTTACGCTGACCACTACCCCTATCGGCAAGTCGAAACGGCACGCGGCCTCCGCCGTTCGCCGATCCATCAGCACTTGGCCGACCGGGGTGCGGTCTTTGGCGAACTCGCAGGCTGGGAACGCGCCAACTGGTTCGCCGAACCGGGGCAGGAGCGCGAGTACAAATACGACTGGCACGGTCAGAACTGGTTCCACAACCAGCGCGCCGAACATATGGCCGTGCGTGAAAAAGTGGGCCTTTTCGACATGACCTCGTTCGGCAAGATCCGCGTCGAGGGCCGCGACGCCACCGCTTTCCTGCAGAAGGTCTGCGCCAACGATATCAATACGGCGGTGGGCCAGATCACCTATACCCAGATGCTGAATCCCAGGGGCGGCATCGAATCCGATCTGACCGTCACGCGCCTTTCAGAAACCGCCTATCTGCTGGTCGTGCCCGCCGCGTCCCTGCAACGCGACCTTGCGTGGCTGCGCCGTCATCTGGGCGAAGCCTTCGCAGTCATTACCGACATGTCCGCCGCAGAATCCGTTCTTTGCGTCATGGGGCCGAACGCCCGCGCCCTGATGCAATCCGTCAGTCCCAACGACTTCTCAAATGACGCGCATCCCTTTGGTCAAGCCCGCGAAATCGAGATCGGCATGGGCATCGCGCGGGCGCATCGGGTCACCTATGTCGGCGAGCTTGGCTGGGAAATCTATGTCGCCACCGACCAGGCAGCCCATGTGTTCGAAACGCTTATGGAGGCGGGCGAGCATTACGGCCTGACCCTTGCCGGCCTGCATACACTGGACAGCTGTCGCATCGAGAAGGCGTACCGACATTTCGGTCATGACATCACCGACGAGGATCATGTGCTGGAAGCGGGTCTTGGCTTCGCTGTGAAACCGGAAAAAGGCGATTTCATCGGGCGGAACGCCGTCCTGCGCAAGAAAGACGAAGGCCTGACCCGCCGCATGGTCCAGTTCCGCCTGAAAAACCCCGACCGGTTCCTTTTCCACAACGAGGCGCTGGTGCGCGACGGCAAGATCGTCTCGATCATCACCTCGGGCAATTACGGCCACGCGCTCGGTGGCGCGATCGGCATGGGCTACGTGCCGTGCAGTGGCGAAACCGCTCAGGACGTTCTGAACAGCATTTACGAGATAGAAATCGCGGGCCGGCGCTTCCCGGCAGAGGCATCGCTCAAACCGCTCTACGACCCGAAGTCCGAGCGGGTGCATGCCTGACCGGGAGACCGCAGATGAACATCGAACCAGACCAGAAATCCCGCCGTTCGGGTGGCCGCGAAGCTCGCCGTGCGATGCGCGCAGCCCCGTTGACCCAAGACAAGCGGCCGGTTCGCGCGGGGCTTGAAGGCGGCCAGTACAAGCCGCTGTCCGACGCCTCGGTGCAGCGCATCCACGAAGCCGCGCTCGATGCGCTGGAAACCATCGGTTTCGGCTCTGTCCCGCCGACGGGCGAAAAGATCTTGACCGGGGCCGGCTGCATCATGGGCGAAGATCGCCGGATCCGCGTTCCGCGTGCGCTGGTCGAGGATATGTTGGCCGTCGCCTGCCGCGACCTTACCTTGTTCGGGCGTGACCCGAGGCATGACATGCTGCTCTCGGGCACCCGCGTCCACTACGGCACCGCAGGTGCCGCGGTGCATATCGTCGAAACCGAGAAGAACGAATACCGAGAGTCGACCGCGAAAGACCTGCATATGGCCGCCAAGCTGGTCCAGCATCTGGACAATGTGCATTTCTTCCAGCGTCCAATGGTCTGTCGCGATGTGAGCGACAATTTCGACATGGATATCAACACGCTGTACGGTTCGCTTGCGGGCACGACCAAGCATGTCGGGACATCCTTCTCGGAACCCCATCACGTCGCGGGCTGCATAGAGCTGATCCACATGGTCGCGGGGGATGAGGCGGCATGGCGCGCTCGGCCCTTCGTCTCGAACTCCAATTGCTTTGTCGTCCCGCCAATGAAATTCGCCGAGGAAAGTTGCGAGACGATGGAGCATTGCATTCGCGCCGGAATGCCAGTGCTTTTGTTATCGGCAGGGCAGGCGGGCGCAACCGCTCCGGCGCCGCTGGCCCTCGCCATCGTACAGGCCGTCGCCGAGTGCCTCATGGGGGTGGTCTACGTGAATGCCATGGCCCCCGGTCACCCCGCGATCTTCGGCACATGGCCCTTCGTCAGCGATCTGCGCTCTGGCGCGATGTCCGGCGGCTCGGGTGAACAGGCGCTGCTGACCGCGGGATGCGCCCAGATGCACCATTTCTACGGCCTGCCCGGCGGCGCTGCCGCTGGTATCGCTGATGCCAAGATGCCCGATATGCAGGCGGGCTGGGAACAGGCGATTTCCAACGTCCTTGCCGGCCTTTCCGGCCTAAACATGATCTACGAGGCCGTCGGCATGCATGCCTCGCTTCTCGGGTTCTGCATGGAGTCGCTGGTGCTCGGCGACGATCTTCTTGGTCAGGCGTTACGTTGCGTACGCGGCATCGACGTTACCGAGGACAGCGTCAGCATCGAAGCGATGAAGGCCGTCTGCTTGGGTGGTCCCGGTCACTACCTTGGCTCGGACCAGACGCTGAGTCTGATGCAGACAGAATACATTTACCCTGCCGTCGCCGACCGCCTGTCACCCAAGGAATGGGCCGAGGTCGGTAAGCCCGAACTGCTGCCCCGCGCCCGCGACCGAATGGCGAGAATCCTTGCTGAATGGACGCCGACCATCGATCCGATCACTGACCGCGCAATCCGCGCCAAATACAACATCCATTTCTAGGAGCGGCAGATGCGCTACGGATATATCGGCCTCGGCAATCTCGGCGGGCATCTTGCCGCCTCGCTGCTTCGCAAAGGTTTCGACGTCACCGTCCATGACAGCGACCCCGCGCTTGGCGAGCGTCACCTGGAGGCGGGCGGGGCCTGGGCCGACAGCGCCGCCGATCTGGCGGCGCAAGTTGATGCCGTCATTACCTGCCTGCCATCCCCCGCCGTGTCCGAAGCCGTCCTGGGCGAAGTCCTCACCACCCTCAAGCCCGGCAGCACCTGGATCGAGACCTCGACCCTCGGCCGCGACGACATCCTGCGCCTTGCCGAAATCGCGCAATCCAAGGGCATCCGCGTTATGGAGGCACCGGTCACCGGCGGCGTCCACCTTGCCGCGCAGGGCAAGATCACCGTACTCGCGGGTGGTGACACAGATCTATTCGACCTGCACCACCCTGCACTTGAGGCGATGGGCGGCCAGATCTTCCATATGGGTCCGCTGGGATCGGCTGCGATCATCAAGGTCATCACCAACATGCTCGCGTTCATCCACCTTGTTGCCGATGGCGAGGCGCTGATGCTGGCCAAAAAGGGCGGCCTTGACCTTGCGCAGGCTTGGAAAGCCATCGCGGCCAGTTCCGGCTCCAGCTTTGTCCATGAAACCGAGGGCCAGCTGATCCTGAACGGCAGCTACGACATCGCCTTCACGATGGATCTGGCACTCAAGGACCTTGGCTTTGCGATGGGGTTCGGCCGCGAATTCGGCGTACCGCTTGATCTCGCCGGGCTGACCAACCAGACGTTCGTCAAGGGTCGCGCCGCCTATGGCGGGCAGGCGCAGTCGACGCAGATCGTGAAACTCCTTGAAGATGTGCTGGGTGCCGATCTGCGCGCGGCGGGTTTTCCCTCGCGCCTGGAATAGGGCCGGTAAACCCAAAATACAAAAACCCGGCAGCTGGCCGAGTTTCAAGTCGCTTGGTCGCGTTTGGTGACGTTGGTCGGGCAATGAGGCATGGGAAATGAGCCGGAAGGCTCAGACCTCTTCCTCGCCGGTGTCGATCAGCCAGCCGCCGGGGCCGGCGATCTCGTCGGGCAGAAACACAATCATCGCCTCACGCAGGGCGATACAGGCCATCGCGGCCAAGGCGATCTGGTCAAAGGTCAGCGCGGTGAATTCCATCTGGGTCTCTCCCGTGTTCGAGTTGCTTCCTTTTCCCAGCGATTCTGGGCACAAAAATGGCGCAATCGGGACCTTTGCGAAATGACGCGGGGTCACTCTGCCTTATTCGTCGACTGCGAACCGATTTTCTGGAAACGCATTGTTTCTGATAGAGAAATCTGTGCCGATCAACCGAACGGATCGACCTCGTAGCGAACTTCTGCAAGGTACAATCCTTGCGGTGGACAGACCGGTCCGCAGGCGGACCGGTCCCGCGCTTCGAGCGCCCGGCGCACATCGTCCGGCGCCCAGGCTCCGGCGCCTACCCGCTCCAGCGTACCGACGAAGCTGCGGACCTGATTGTGCAGGAAACTCCGCGCCTGGAGGTGAAACCGAAACTCGCGCCCCACCGGATAATGCAACTCCTCGATACGCAACTCGTCGAGCGTTTTCACCGGGCTGGCGGCCTGGCACAGTGACGAACGAAACGTCGTGAAATCATGCCGCCCCAGCAAAAATCGCGCCGCGTCTCGCATCGAGGCGAGGTCCAGCTTGTGCCCTACTTGCCAGACCCGACCGCGATCCTGCACCACCGGGGCCCGACGCGACACCAGTCGGAAAAGATATGACCGACGGACCGCCGAGAACCGCGCATGAAACCCATCGTCGACCGCCGCTGCGGCAACGATCGCCACGGGCAACGGCTTCAGGTGATAGTTCAGAGCTTCGGACAGGCGAAACGGATCCCAGTGTCGCGCCATGTCGCAATGCGCCACTTGACCCAGCGCATGCACTCCTGCATCCGTCCGCCCGGCAGCCGCGATCGAGGGTAGATCCGGCTCCAGCCGTCGCAACGCCTCTTCAAGCGCCTGCTGAACCGACGGCTGATCTTTCTGCCGTTGCCACCCGGCAAACGGACCGCCGTCATATTCAATCTTCAGGGCGTAGCGCGGCATGGCGCGGGCTTACCGCGCGGCGCCGGGCTTGGCAATCTACCCGGTATCCGATGATCCGAGGATTTGCGCCGCATGTTTCGCCCCGATCGCGTACGCGCCCGGCGCGGGGCAGTTTTGCAAGAACATGGAACACCGGTCCTGGGGTTCTTTTCAGCCGAAATATCCCCGCCGGAGGCGCTCGCGGATCTGAAAATGTCCGCGAGGATTGATCGCTTGCGCCGAAGGCGAGCAATTTTTCTGCCCTCTGGCGGTCCGACCCCGTGCTGCCTATGTTCCTAAGCAAGAAAAGAGGGCGGATCACTTGGTTTTCATTGAAATCGCAGACCGGCTGACGCGCGGCGTCGAGTCCGCGCAAGACACGATCAGCGAGGCGTTTTTCGAACCCGTCATCCGGCTCGGCGTCACTGGGCTCTCGCGCGCCGGCAAGACGGTGTTCATCACCTCGCTCGTCGCCAACCTGATCGACCGGGGTCGGATGCCTCAGCTTGTGGCCGCCGCGAATGGCCGCATCCGCACCGCCTATCTGCAACCCCAACCCGACGACACCGTTCCACGATTCGACTACGAAGCGCATCTGGGTGCGCTGACCGCTTCCGAACCGCACTGGCCCGACTCCACGCGGGCCGTCAGCGAACTCAGACTTTCGTTTCGGATCCAGCCCTCGGGCCTGATGGGGTTTGTCTCCGGCCCACGCACTGTCCATCTCGATATCATCGACTATCCCGGCGAGTGGCTGCTTGATCTTGCGTTATTGGACAAAGGCTACACCGACTGGTCAGAGGCCACGTTGCAGCGCCTTGAACGCCGTGCCCTGGGCGATGAATTCCGGGCATTGGCGCAGGCGACCGACGCCACGGCGAAGCTTGACGAACCTGTCGCCAAAGCCTTGGCCACTGCCTTCGCCGATTACCTCAAAGCTGCCCGCGCCGCCGGTTACTCTGACTGCACGCCGGGCCGGTTCCTTCTGCCCGGGGATCTTGCCGGATCACCGGTCCTGACCTTTGCGCCGCTGCCCAAACCCGATCAGACCCGCCGAGGAACGCTCTGGCGCGAGATGGAGCGGCGCTTTGAGGCTTACAAGCGCGAAGTCGTGAAACCCTTCTTTCGCGATCATTTCGCCCGCATCGACCGGCAGATCGTGCTGGTCGACGCCTTGGGCGCAATCCATTCCGGTCCGAAAGCGACCGAAGACCTGCGCCGCGCCATGGCCGAGATCCTCGGCGCCTTCCGCCCCGGCCGCAACGCCTTCCTGTCGCAGCTATTCCTTGGCAAACGGGTCGAAAAGATCCTTTTCGCCGCCACCAAGGCCGATCATCTACATCACAGCCAGCATCCCCGCCTGACCGCGATCATGGAGGCGCTGGTCAAGGACGCGAAATCTCGAGCCGACTTCTCGGGTGCGCAGACTGCCGCGATGTCGATCGCAGCATTACGCGCGACCGTCGAGGAGACCATCGACCACAAGGGTCGGTCGCTCGATTGCGTGCGCGGCACGCTGATCACAGGCAAGCAGGCGGCGTTCTATCCCGGCGAACTGCCCGAAGATCCCAGCCATCTCCTCGGCCCGGCGCGCGAGGGGGCCGAGAGCTGGCTTGATCAGGATTACCGGATCATGAACTTTGCCCCCGCGCATCTGACATTGAAGCCCGCCGAAGGTCCGCCGCATATCAGACTCGATAAGGCGGCCGAATTCCTGCTGGGGGATCGGCTGTGACGGTGGTCTTCACACCTGCCGCAAGGCGTCACGCCCGTCCCATCGCCGCAATACTCGCGGACTGGAGCGAAGAGGCGGACTGGATGCCGAACCGCGACGATCCACGGCGCTTTCGCGCCCAAGCCTGCTTGCTTCTGGACCGGACCGAGGTCACATTGGCCCGCCACCGCCACCGCCCGGTCGGCTTCATCGCCCTGCGCCACGGCATAATCCATTCGCTGTACCTCGCGCCGCGGGCGCGCGGGCAGGGCATCGGCCGCCGCCTGCTTGACCTCGCCAAGGCGCGGCACCGCCGGCTCGACCTCTGGACCCATCAGGCCAATACCGGCGCCCGCAACTTCTATGCGCAGCAGGGCTTTTACGAGAACCGCCTGACAAATGGCGAAGCCAATGACGAGAAACTGCCCGATGTGCATTTGGTCTGGGCAAGGGGGATGGCATGAACGACAAGAACGGTCCGGTCCTGATCGAACTCGACGATGCGCCCAAGGCGACTCCCGCCAGCGCCCCACCGGTGCCCGACTTGTCCGACCGTCCGTCGGGCCACGCCATGCAAACCGTGGCGGTGCTGGCCGCCCGCCCGCCCTCGACGCTTGCTCGTTGGTTCTGGCGGCTGCTGGGCGCGATCATCCTGTTCGCCCTCTCACTCTGGGCATGGGATTTCGTCACGGGTCTGATCGCCCGCAACACCATGCTCGGCTATGGCGCGATGGGCCTTCTGGGCGCATTCCTGTTGGTCTGCCTTGGCATCATCCTGCGCGAATGGTCCGCGTTTGCACGGCTGAAACGGCTCGACGATGTCCAACGCGCGGCCGAGGCAGCCATTGTTTCGGGCGATCTTGCCGCCGCCCGCCGCGTGACTGACCGCATTGCAGACCTCTACAAGGGTCGTGCCGAAATGAAATGGCCGCTTGTACGCCTGAGCGAACGGCAACGTGACGTGTTCGACGCCGACGGCCTGCTTGGCATTGCCGAAACCGAACTTCTTGCCCCCCTCGACGCCGCCGCACGGCAAGAGATCGAGGCCGCCGCCCGTCAGGTCGCCACCGTCACCGCCATCGTGCCGTTGGCGCTGGCCGATGTCCTGACCGCGCTGACCGCCAATATCCGCATGATTCGCCGAATCGCCGAAATCTACGGCGGGCGCGCCGGAACCCTCGGCAGTTGGCGGCTGACCCGCACCGTCATGACCCACCTCGTCGCCACCGGCGCTGTTGCAGTCGGCGACGATCTGATCGGCTCGGTCGCCGGCGGCGGGATGCTGTCGAAGGTGTCGCGCCGCTTCGGCGAAGGCGTGATCAACGGCGCGCTTACCGCCCGCGTCGGCATCGCCGCAATCGAGGTCTGCCGCCCGCTGCCCTTCGCCCGCCTCAAGCGCCCCGGTGTCACCAGCCTCGTTCAACGTGCGCTGACCGGGCTGTTCGGGCGGGGCAGAGCCTAGCCGGCCAGCCCTGCACGGGACCGCGCCGGATCGCCGCAGGCCAGCCGCGACTGCACCGCCGCCACCAGCCCGTCTGCTGACGGTTCAACGCCGGACCGTATCCCGGCCACGCACGCATTTGCCTTGATTCAGATACCCAAATCCCGCTTCGTCGAAAAGCGCGGACCTCAGCCGCCTTTACCTGCCCGCCCCCCACGCCTATAAGCCGCCATTATGCGGATAACGGCGAACATCCTTCGAATTACGACCCCGGCGATCTGACCCGATCAGGCCGCCGGGAAAAGGCGCATGACCCACCGCGCCGACCCTTCCGCTGACATGATGAATTCTGACAAGGACGCCCGAAATGTGCGCCGATACGCCCGACTACAAAGCCACGCTGAACCTGCCTGTGACCGATTTCCCAATGCGCGCCGGCCTGCCCAACCGCGAACCCGGCTGGCTGGAGAGGTGGGAGAAGATCGGCATCTACGATCGTCTACGCGAGAATGAGGGCCGCACGCCCTTCACGCTGCATGACGGCCCACCCTACGCCAATGGCCACCTGCATATCGGCCACGCCCTGAACAAGATCCTCAAGGATATGGTGGTGCGGTCCCAGCAGATGATGGGCAAGGATGCCCGCTATGTTCCGGGCTGGGACTGCCATGGTCTGCCCATTGAATGGAAGATCGAGGAACAGTACCGCGCCAAGGGTCAGGACAAAGACGCCGTCGATACAGTCGCATTCCGGCAGGAATGCCGTAAATTCGCCGAAGGCTGGATCGACATCCAGCGCGACGAATTCAAGCGCCTCGGCGTCACCGGCAATTGGGCCGATCCCTACCTCACGATGAATTACCACGCCGAGCGCGTGATCGCCGAAGAGTTCATGAAGTTTCTGATGAACGGCACCCTCTATCGCGGTTCCAAGCCAGTGATGTGGTCGCCGGTGGAAAAGACCGCCCTGGCCGAGGCCGAGGTCGAATATCACGACCATCAAAGCCACACGATCTGGGTGCGGTTCCCGGTGATCCGAGGTGGCAACGTGCTTTTGGCCGAGGACGACATCGACGAATATTCCGGCGCCGATCAGGCGCTGCTGGCCGACGACCTGCACGAATCCGAGGTGGTGATCTGGACCACCACGCCCTGGACCATCCCGCAGAACCGCGCGGTCTGCTTCGGTCCCGAGATCACGTATGGCCTTTACGAAGTCACCGAAACGCCCGAACAATGCTGGGCAGCTGTCGGCGACAAGCTTCTGATGGCCGAGACCCTTGCCGACCAGATATTCGCACAGGCGCGCGTCACCGGCTTCCGCCAGATCCGCCACGTTTCGGCGCAGGAACTGGCCGGACTGGTGCTGGCGCATCCCCTGCGCGGCCAGGCCGAGAACGGCGAATGGGACTATGAAGTGCCGATGTTTCCCGGCGATCATGTGACCGAGGATGCCGGCACCGGCTTTGTCCACACTGCCCCCAGCCACGGCGATGACGACTACCAGATTGGCCTGAAATACGGGCTGGTCATGACCTATAACGTGGTGGAAGATGGCTCTTTCCGCCCCGACCTGCCGCTTTTCGGCGGCGAAGTCATCATCACCCCCAAGGGTAAGGAAGGCGGTGCCAACAAGGCGGTGATCGACAAGCTGGTCGAAGCGGGCAAGCTGTTGGCCCGCGGCCGGATCACCCACAGCTACCCGCATTCCTGGCGCTCCAAGGCGCCGCTGATCTACCGCAACACGCCGCAATGGTTCGCCGCCATCGACGAGCCCGTGGGGGACGGCCAGGACGACTACGGCACAACGATTCGCGCGCGTGCCCTGACCTCGATCGACAAACTTGTCACCTGGACGCCGCAGACCGGGCGCAACCGGCTCTATTCGATGATCGAGGCGCGCCCCGATTGGGTGTTGTCCCGCCAACGCGCCTGGGGCGTGCCGCTGACCTGTTTCGTCAAGGCAGGGGCCAGGCCCGAGGACGGTGATTTCCTGCTGCGCGACGAGGCGGTGAACGCTCGTATCGTCGAGGCTTTCGAGGCGGATGGCGCGGATGTCTGGTACACTGTAGGTTTCAAGGAAAAGATCCTGGGCGGCCTCCACGATCCGGCCGGCTATGAACAGGTCTTCGACATTCTCGATGTCTGGTTCGATTCAGGATCGACCCACGCCTTTGTCCTGCGCGATCGTCCCGACGGGTCAGAGGATGGCCTTGCCGACCTCTATCTCGAAGGCACTGACCAGCACCGCGGCTGGTTCCATTCGTCGATGCTGCAAGCCTGCGGCACAATCGGCCGCGCGCCCTATCGCGGTGTGCTGACCCATGGTTTCACGCTGGATGCCAAGGGTAACAAGATGTCCAAATCGCTCGGAAACACCGTGGCGCCGGACAAGGTCGTGCAGCAATATGGCGCCGACATCCTGCGTCTTTGGGTGGCGCAGTCGGACTACACCGGAGACCTGCGGATCGGGGACGAGATACTGAAAGGTACCGCTGACAGCTATCGCCGACTGCGCAACACCATGCGCTTCCTGTTGGGATCGCTGGCGCAGTTTACCGAGGCTGACCGGGTCGAACCGACCGAAATGCCGGAACTGGAACGCTGGGTGCTGCACCGGCTGGCACAACTCAACCACAAGGTCCGCACCGGTTACGCGGCCTACGACTTTCAGGGCGTCTTCAAGGAACTCTTCACCTTCGCCACTGTGGACCTTTCGGCCTTCTACTTCGACATCCGCAAGGACGTGCTTTACTGCGACGGCGACACCCCTGAACGCCGTGCCGCCCGCACTGTGCTCGACATCCTCTTCCACCGCCTGACCACCTGGCTCGCCCCGATCCTTGTCTTCACGATGGAAGAGGTCTGGCTCGAACGCTTCCCCGGCGATCAAAGTTCGGTTCACCTGATCGACATGCCGGCCACCCCCGCCGACTGGCTGGACGAGCCGCTCGCAGCGAAGTGGTCTGGCATCCGCCGCATCCGCCGCGTCGTGACGGCGGCGCTGGAAATCCAGCGTCAGGACAAGGTGATCGGCGCTTCCCTGGAAGCCGCCCCGGTGGTGCATGTCGAAGATGCGGACGCCCTCAAGGCAGCACGATCTGTCCCCTTCGCCGATCTCTGCATCACCTCTGCGATCACCCTCACCGCAGATCCCAGTCCATCCGAAGCGTTTCGTTTGCCAGAAATCGACGGCATCGGCGTGGTCTTCGAAAAGGCGGAGGGCGAGAAATGCCAGCGGTGCTGGAAGATCCTGCCCGATGTCGGCAGCCATGGGCATGACGGCGTCTGCGCCCGCTGCGACGCTGCACTGGGATGAGCCAGACGGCCAGCCTGACCGTGGCAAGTCCGGTTGGCCCGCTGACCCTGTGCGAGCGGGACGGGCGGATCATTCACCTGCAATGGGCTGGCACCGGCAAGGATGGCACCCCGGCTCTCCGCGCCGCAGCCGACCAGCTGGCGGAATATTTCGCCGGCAAGCGCCAGCAATTCGAGCTGCCGCTCGGCCCCGAGGTCAGTCACGGACAACAACGCTTTCTCGACGCGCTCCTGGCGATTCCATATGGCGAGACCCGTACCTATGGCGATCTTGCCCGTGCGCTGGGCATCTCGGCCCAAGCTGCAGGTCAGGCCTGCGGCGCCAATCCCATTGCCATCCTGATCCCCTGTCACCGCGTGCTGGCCGCCGATGGCCTGGGCGGATATTCCGGCCTTGGCGGGGTCGAGACCAAGGTCGCGCTTCTGAGGCTGGAAGGTGCCGGTTCGCTGTTGATCTGAGGGCCTTCCGGACCCCACCTTTCTGTGCTCTTTAGCATTGAAGGGTGCAGGGCATGACCATCGGCGTCTTTCTGGCAGTGCTGTTCGCCGCGTTCCTGCACGCAGGTTGGAACGCCCTGATCAAGCTTGGAACGTCGAAGCTGACGTCGATGCTCATCCTGACACTGGTGCAGGGCGGCGTCGGTGCTTTTATTGCCGCCACCCGCGCTCTGCCCGATAGCGATGTCTGGCTTTGGCTCATTGCCTCGGGCGTCTTTCACGCGGTCTACAAGCTCTTCCTCGCCTTCGCCTACGACAATGGCGACCTGTCGCGCGTCTATCCGATCGCCCGGGGTGCCGCACCGCTGATCGTGCTGGTGATCGGTGCTGCGATCCTGACCGATCGCATCGCAGCGCTGGAATATGCCGGGATCGTGGTGCTGGGCGCGGGCATCATCCTGATGGCGCGCGGTGTCTTCCGGTCGGACGAGTCGCGGCGCCTGGTGCCGCTGGCGCTGGGCTCGGCAATAGCGACGGCGGGCTATTCACTGGTCGATGGCCTTGGCGCGCGGGTTGCGGGCGATGCCGTCACCTACGTCGCCTGGCTCTTCGTTTTCGACGCCGCAATCCTGATCCCAAGCTGTCTTGCGATGCGCGGCCCTGGGGTCATGCTCGCCAACCGCCGAGCCTGGATGTTGGGAGCGCTGGCGGCGCTTGGCTCTTACGCTGCCTATGCCATCGCCGTCTGGGCGATGACGAAAGCCCCGATCGCGCTGGTCGCGGCGTTGCGTGAAACGTCGATCCTGTTCGCGGTGCTGATCGGCTGGCTGGTCTTCGGCGACCGGATGGATCGGGGCAAGGCCATCGCCGCCAGCCTTATCGTAGGCGGCGTCATCCTGACCCGTCTCTAGACCGCGTCGCCTTCGCTCGCCGGGAACATTTGCTGCACGATCCCGGCAAAGATCAGGTAAACCGAGGTCAGCACCAGCCCCCAATGCGCGAGGCTCTGTGGATCGAAATCAACCCAGGCGGCCCAGCCCGCAAAAAATGTCCAGGCAAAGGCGATCGGCAGCGACAGGCTGCGCCAGCGCTCGGTCCGCACCGGGTGAATGAACTTGAGCGGCATGAACATCGCCGCCGCCAGAACAACGACGATCGCCAAGGTCACCCAAAAATTCGGCGCAAGTGCGAACAGGACCAGCGCCACCATGTTCCAGCAACCAGGAAAGCCGGAAAATGAATTGTCCATTGTTTTCATTCGTGAATCAGCGAAATACAGCGCGCTTGTGAAGGTGATCACAATGATCGCTATCCAACCCGTCCAGCCGGGCAGAAGCCCTGACTTGAACAAGGCATAAGCCGGAACGAAGACATATGTCAGATAGTCGATGATCAGGTCCAGAAGTACACCGTCAAAGTTCGGGGAATTGACTTTGACCTGGTATTTCCGCGCCAGCGGTCCGTCGATCCCGTCGACGAAAAACGCTACAACCAGCCACAGAAACATCAGCGCCCAATCATGCTCGACTGCCGCCAGCATCGCCAGCATGGCGAAGACGGCCCCCGAAGCGGTAAGAAGATGGACAAGAAGCGCGCGTGTCTGAATGGTCATTTGTTCTTCTAGGCGGAACTTTGCCGGTTACGCAACCGATTGTGCGCGCAATCAGTTACAGGTCGCGACCAGCGCGTCGGCAAACCGCCTTGCCATGCCCGGTTTTGGAATCGTACCGTGTACCCTTTGCATCCGCGCATTCCCTTGGGGACATGAGCGCTTCCGGCCCATTGACGCAAAAAAGCCCGATTCTCCACCTAAATACCGAGAAATCTTTGCAAATCGAAAGGAATCGAAATGGAAAATCTGATGGGCTGGTCTCCAGCCACGCTATACTCGATGATCGGCCTCGCCGCTTTCATCTGCGGAGTCGCCCTGTTTTATCTGGTGATGAACCGCACTCGAAAACACCGCACGGGCATGGCAAGCGAACAAAGCCAGGACCTGTAGCGGCCGGGTTTGGCGGGCGATACCAGACCGAACAGATCCGCACGGGCCGGCAGGTTTGCGCTTGAAGCCAGACGCTCACGCCCTCGGATGGGTCTTTTCATAGACTTCCATCAACCGCGCGGTATCCACTGCCGTGTAGGCCTGCGTCGTCGACAGCGAGGCGTGGCCCAGCAGTTCCTGGATTGAACGCAGATCACCACCGGCGGCCAAGAGGTGGGTGGCGAAGCTGTGCCGCATCGCATGCGGCGTAGCGGTGGCGGGCAGGCCAAGCTGCATCCGCGCCTGCTCCATCACCTTGGCGATGAGCCTTGGGTTCAGCTTGGCGCCGCGGGCGCCCAGAAACAGCGGCGTCTCGGCCTCGATCGGGTAGGGGCAGGCTGCGACATAGCGCGCCACAGCGTCCCGCGCGGCAGGCAGCACCGGCACCATCCGCTCCTTGCCGCCCTTGCCGCGGATCCGCAGGCTCTCGGGCAGTGGCACGACCGCACCGGTCAGCCCCAACGCCTCGGAGATCCGCAAGCCGCAGCCGTAAAGCAACGTCACAACCGCAGCATCCCGCGCCGCGATCCAATCCTTGCTGGTCTGCAACTCGACGGTATCGATCATCGCCCGTGCAGCATCGACTGCCAGCGGTCGCGGCAACTTTCGCTGGAACTTCGGTGACCGAATCGACAGAATCGCGGTCGGATCGAAATCCTCGCGCTCGGACAGCCAGCGGTAGAACGATTTCACCGCAGACAGCGACCGCGCCAGGGACCGCGCCGACACGCCGCGCCCGCGCTCATGCGCCATCCAGGCCCGCATATCGGATGTTGACGCTTTCTTAAGCGGCGCCAGCCCCGTCGCATCGCCGAAATGTCGAGTCATGAATACCAAATAGGACAACAGATCGGTGCGATAGGCGGTCAGGGTATTCTCGGCGGCGGCGTTCAGCGCCTTGTGTCCGGACAGCCAGGCTTCCAGCGCATCACGTGCCGCCGGAGATATGTCAATCACGCCAGCCAGCGCCGCATGACCCGCTCGAACACTCCTGCGAAGAATGCCAGGAGATCGGTGCCTTGCGTCGGCTTGAATTGATGCGGGTCTTCCGCGCCCAGAACCAGCATTCCGGGCAGTCTGCCGGGGCCGAAATCGAGTTTCAGGCACGCCTCGGACCGGATCCAGTCGCGAGTCTCGCCGTAGATCACATCGGTGTCCGGCTGAACCTGCCGCAACACCACCTGCCGCACCGGCACGTTGCGTCCCTGCGTCAGGTAGCTGTCGATGAAACCGGGCTCTGCCGTGACCAGTACCTTTTCAAGCTGTGCAACATCCTTTCTGTCCTCGTCGCTGACCGTTTCGAGGACCAGTCGCGCGGCATCGACCCGCAGGATCTCGGCAACCTCGCCGCCTAGATCGCGCAGGAAGCTCGCGAAATCGGTCGGATCCAGCAGTCGCAACAGGGCGCGATGTACCTGGTTGGTCCCTGCCAGATTCTCGTACGCCGCCGCAATCACGCTGCGATGGGTATCCTCCAACCGGTCGAGTCGAGATTCCAGACGCTCCAGGGCGATACCGCGCAGATCGACGATATTGTTGCCAAGACCGCTCTCACCGGCCGCGATCAGTGCCCGCATTACATCGCGATCTTCCAGAATGACGTCCGGGTCGGCGATGATCTTTTCACGCAGATCGTCGATCATCGCTGCTGTGCTCGTCATGCCTGTTCCTTCGTCCATGCCGGTTGCTCCGGCTTTACAGGATCTTCTGACCAGTCTTTTTCCAATCCTCGAGGAAGGCGTCCAGTCCTTTGTCGGTCAGAACGTGGTTTGCCATGGCTTTAATCACGTTTGGTGGCGCAGTCGCCACATCTGCGCCGATCAGCGCTGCCTGGCTCATGTGATTGGCCGACCGGATCGATGCGGCAAGGATAGCCGTTTCAAAGCCGTAATTGTCGTAGATCTGGCGGATCTCGGCGATCAGGTCCATGCCGTCGAGGTTGAGATCGTCCAAACGCCCGATGAACGGAGAGATGAAAGTCGCCCCCGCCTTCGCCGCCAGCAGCGCCTGGTTGGCGGAAAAACACAGCGTCACATTGACCATCCGGTTCTCGTCCGTCAGCACCTTGCAGGCCTTCAAGCCCGCCCAGGTCAGCGGCACCTTGATCGCGATGTTGTCGGCGATCTTGGCAAGCTCGCGGCCTTCGGCGATCATCCCCTCGGCGTCGAGCGCCACGGTCTCTGCCGAAACCGGGCCGTCGACCATGTTGCAGATCTCTTTGGTGACTTCCTTGATGTCGCGTCCCGATTTCATGATCAGCGACGGATTGGTGGTCACGCCGTCGACCATGCCAAGGTCGTTCAGTTCGCGGATCGCGTCCACATCGGCGGTGTCTACGAAGAATCTCATGTCTTGCATCCCCTTTGGGTAATCATTTGCGGTTCTTCTACCGCAGGGGGCTTGGCCCCGAAAGCCCAAACGGGCAAATGTGACGGCATGGGCGCTCCGGGATTCTTTGACGAAGGCGAACTGGTCGGTGTGCTGACCACCCAGCCGCTTGACCGGACCCTTGACTACAAGGCGCCCGAAGGTGGCTGCATGAGCGGCGCTTTCGTCGAGGTGCCGCTTGGCCCGCGCAAGGTGCTGGGCGTTGTCTGGGGGGCGGGGCAGGGAGATTACGACCGCTCGAAGATCCGTTCGGTGATCCGGGTGCTCGACGCAGTGCCAATGCGCGAGGAAATGCAGACCTTCCTGACCCGTGTGGCGGATTACACGTTGACGCCGATGCCCGCCATGTTGCGGCTGGCCACCCGCTCTCCGGGGTTGGGCGACCCGCCCGCGATGCGAACCGTCTACCGGCTGGGGCGCGGCCAGCCCGACCGCGAAACCGATGCCCGTCGCCGGGTTCTGGCGGTACTCGGCGACTATTGCGGGCTCTCGTTCACTCTAGGCGAACTGGCCGAGATGGCTGGAGTTTCTACCTCCGTCATCAAGGGTCTCGTCAAACAGGGCGTCGTCGCGGAAGAGGCCAGCCCCCGCGACCTGCCTTACCCCCGGATGGATGGCGATCACGGAGGCAAGGAACTTGCCGTGGATCAGGCCCTCGCCGCTGCGCGCCTGCGCGCGCGCGTCGCCGGCCGGACCTACGGCACGACTCTGCTCAAGGGTGTGACGGGGTCGGGCAAGACCGAGGTCTATCTCGAAGCCGTCGCTGAATGCCTCATGCAAAACCGCCAGGCCCTCGTCTTGTTGCCGGAGATCGCCCTTACCGCCGAATTCCTCACGCGCGTCGAACAGCGCTTTGGCGCGCGCCCCGCCGAATGGCATTCCGGTGTCACCTTGACCGAGCGCCGACGGGTCTGGCGCATGGTCGGCGAGGGTGGTGCGCAGATGGTGATCGGCGCGCGCTCGGCGCTCTACCTGCCGTTTCGCGATCTTGGGTTGATCGTCGTGGACGAGGAACACGACACCTCCTACAAGCAGGAAGACGGCGTTGTGTATTCAGCCCGTGACATGGCGGTGTTGCGCGCCTCGATCAACGCCGCCCAGGTCATCCTTGCCTCTGCCACACCCAGCCTTGAAAGCTGGGCGAATGCCGAGGCTGGCAAGTATGAGAAACTCGAACTGACCAGCCGCTTCGGCGCAGCCGAATTGCCGCAAATGGCGGCCATCGACATGCGCAATGAAGCCCTGCCCGGCAATCGCTGGATCTCGCCGAGCCTGCAAGCCGAAGTCACCAAGCGCATTGATCTGAAAGAACAATCTCTGCTGTTTCTCAATCGTCGCGGCTACGCGCCGGTCACCATCTGCCGCGCCTGTGGTCACCAGATCGGCTGTGACCACTGCGACGCCCGCATGGTCGAACACCGGTTTCTCAAGCGCCTCGTTTGCCACCAGTGTGGCGAGACCAAGCCGATGCCCACGACATGCCCGCATTGCGAGGCCGAGGACCGCCTTGCCCCCGTCGGCCCCGGTGTCGAGCGGTTGGCCGAAGAGGTCACCGCGCTATTCCCCGAGGCGCGCATCGCGGTGCTGTCGTCGGACCTTTACGGCTCGGCGCGCGCGCTCAAGGAACAGATCGTCGCCATCACCGAGGGTGCCGCCGACATCATCATCGGTACCCAACTGGTGGCAAAGGGCCACAATTTCCCGCTGCTGACCCTCGTCGGCGTGATCGACGCCGATCTCGGCCTGCAGGGGTCAGACCTGCGCGCGGCCGAACGCACGTTCCAACTGATGCGCCAGGTGGCGGGCCGCGCCGGACGCACCTCCGACAAGGGCGTGGCACTTTTGCAAACCTACCAGCCCGAGCACCCGGTGATCCGCGCGATCCTTGCCGGCGATGAAGAGGGTTTCTGGCGCGCCGAGGCCGCCGAACGGCAGGCCGCCGGCGTGCCGCCCTATGGTCGACTTGCGGGCATCGTCCTGTCCTCTCCAAACGTGCAGGAAGTGTTCGATCTCGGTGGCGAAATGGCCCGCCGTGACGCCCCTCTGCGCCAGATCGGGGCACAGGTCTTCGGACCCGCGCCCGCGCCCATCGCCCGAATCCGCGGCCGCCACCGAGTGCGCTTGCTGGTCAAGGCCGAGAAATCCGCGCCGTTGCAGGCCGCGCTGCAAAAATGGATCGCCCAGTTTAGACTGCCTGCCAATCTGCGCCTGCAAATCGACATAGACCCGCAAAGCTTTTACTGAAACCAACTGGTTGGACGATGCGATTGTGGCGCATGACATGATCAATACGGTCGCCCCTGAGGACTTTCGGACGGGCCTATGGCGGGAATATCTTGCCGAAGAAGAAGCAGCGCGTACCGCCAATTCTTCTTGATTGAAATAGTCCGACCCTGTGCAGCTTGGGCGCGGCGCAAGGTGGCAGGGGCGCGAGTCGCGTCATTGCAAAAGGAGCGGGATCCCTATGCGTGCCTTCATCGCCATCGACATGCCGGACTTGGCGTGTGACGTCTTGTCGAAGCTGCAGTCCGACCTGCCTACCGGTCGTCTGGCGCCGCCCGACAACCTGCATCTGACGCTTGCCTTTCTGGGCGAGCAGCCGGTTGAACTGCTCGAGGATGCTCATGCCGCGCTGACCACGCTCGATCTGCCGGCCTTCGATCTGCAACTTGCAGGCACCGACACATTCGGCGGCAATGCCCCGAAAGTGCTGTTCGTCGGTGCAGGGCCGAATCCAGCGCTTGACCGGCTACATGCCAAGATCCGTTCGCTATTGCATGGCAGCGGCTTGATGCTCGATCGACAGCGGTTTCGCCCGCATGTGACGCTGGCGAGGTTTCCGGCCCGGGTGACCGCTCCCGAGATGGAGAGGCTGCGGCGCTGGCTGCTGGCAAATGCCGATTTCGTGGCCGAGCCGTTCCGGGTCGACCATGTCACGCTCTACCGCTCGGAGGTGGGGCGTGGCGGGGCGGTCCACGATCCGCTTGCCCGCTACATGCTGACCTGATGCGGCCGAATTACGGATCAGTACCGGGAGTGAAACTTCGGTCAAGACGCCTTGGGCCCGAGCACGAGGCCGCGCCTGACGGCAAAGCCAACAGGCGGTGACGTGGCCAAGACTTGAAAACCTTCGGGCGAAGTGGTGTCAGGAACCAAAGATGGTGTGAAGAGCCCGATTTTTTCCCCTCGTCACTTTCCAAATTTGGGATTATGTCCGATCCATGCGGATTATTGGCACGGACACAGCCCACGAGATGCCCGCATGGCGCCGTCCGGTCGCTTTGCTGTTCCTCTTTGCCTTCGCCATGCCGATCGCCTTCAACACCTGGTCGGCCCTTCTGAATAATTTCGTCATTGATGCTGCGGGCTTTACCGGGGTCGAGATCGGCTGGTTGCATACAGTGCGCGAAATTCCCGGCTTCCTCGCTGTCGGCGTGATCGCCCTGATCATTTTTATGCGAGAGCAGGTCCTTGGAATCGTATCGCTTCTCATGCTTGGCGCGGCCACGGCGGTTACCGCATGGTTCCCGTCATTCGAGGGACTGCTGACGGTGACGATGATCTCTTCGATCGGATTCCACTATTTCGAGACCGTCAATCAATCGCTGCAACTTCAATGGATCGACAAGAAACGCGCCCCGCAGACGCTGGGCTGGATCGTCGGCATCGGCTCTGCTGCTTCGCTGTTGTCCTATGGCCTGCTGGTCGTGACGTGGAAAAGTTTCGATCTGTCTTATAACATCGTCTATCTGGTTTCCGGTGGGTTTACCGCGCTGGTCGCAGTTTTTTGTTTCTTCGCTTATCCGCAGTACGAGGCTCCGCATCCCCAGTTCAAAACTTTTGTGCTGCGCAAACGCTATTGGCTATACTATGCGTTGCAGTTCATGTCAGGTGCTCGGCGTCAGATTTTCGTGGTCTTTGCCGCCTTCATGATGGTAGAGAAATTTGGATTTGAAGTGCATGAAATTACATCACTTTTCTTGATAAACTTCATTGCCAACATGATCTTTGCGCCGCTCATGGGGCAAGCCGTTGCCCGATGGGGTGAAAGGCGTGCGCTTAGTTTTGAGTATCTCGGCTTGATCATTGTCTTCCTGTCGTATGGGGGTATCTATTATTTTGGGTGGGGCGTCGTGCTGGCGGCAGTGCTCTATGTGCTGGACCACCTGTTTTTTGCTTTGGCATTTGCGCTAAAGACCTACTTCCAGAAAATAGCCGACCCGCGGGACATCGCGCCCACCGCCGCGGTGGCCTTCACCATAAACCACATCGCGGCGGTCTTTCTTCCGGCGCTGTTGGGCTACCTCTGGGTCACGTCTCCGGGAAGTGTCTTCGGTCTGGCGGCGGCCATGGCTGCCGTTTCGCTGGGCCTGTCACTGTTGATCCCGCGCCACCCGGAGCCGGGCAACGAAACGATTTTCTCGACAATCCTCCCGGCCGCCGCTGAATAGAAAAGACTGCCATGCCCACCTACACCGCCCTTACGACCCTACCCGGACCTGACGCCGCAAATGCGCTGGCCGAGGCGATGGAACGCCTCGATCCCGAACCCACCGGGGTCGGCGTCCTCATGATCGAGGATGGCTCTGACCGGTGGGAGGTCGGCGGTTATTTCACCGATCCGCCTGACCAGGCTGGCCTTGCCTTGCTGGCGGTCGTTCATGGCGCCAAGCCGTTCACTGTCTCGGAGTTGCCGGAAGTTGATTGGGTCGCGCAGGTCAGACGCGAATTGTCGCCGGTCAGGGCCGGGCGGTTTTTCGTTTATGGCAGCCATGATGCCGAAAACATACCCGATGGCGCGATTCCACTGCTGATCGAAGCCGCCATGGCCTTTGGCACTGGCCATCACGGCACAACTCTGGGATGCCTGCGCGCGCTGGAGCGCTTGATTTCAACGGGATTCACCGGCCGGAATGTTGCCGATATCGGCTGCGGCACCGCTGTGCTTGCTATGGCCGCCGCGCGTGTTTTTCCCGGAACCGTCCTGGCCAGCGATATAGATGAAGTCGCCGTCGAGGTTGCAGAGGCAAACGTCGCCGCCAACGGCCTGGCCGGTCGGGTGCGGTGCATCAAGGCCACCGGGTTCAGTCAAGAGGCGTTGCACGAGCAGGGGCGCTTCGACCTGATCTTCGCCAACATCCTGAAGGGACCGCTGATCGATCTGGCTCCGGACATGGCCTTCGCCAGCGCCGCCGGAGGATTCGTTATTCTGTCGGGTATTCTGAATGAACAGGCCGACGAGCTCCTGGCCGTTTATCGCCAAGTTGGATACAATCTTGTCCATCGAGAGGAAATTGTTGAGTGGACGACGCTGACACTTTGTCGAAAACCAGTCTAACCGACTGATTTCGGGCCGATTTGGATGGTTCGCCATATTCCCGCCATATTTGGCCGGATACTTCGATCAATTGGTGGGGGCCATGATACCGAGGCTGCAATGGCAGACGCAAAACAGATCCAGTTCGGTCAACGCTTGCGGCGTATTGATCGCCATCATCGGAAACTCGCGCGCGGTTATGTCACCACGGTCAATCACGATGGCTTGATCATTGCGCGCCCGCGTCGGCAAACATCCTTGTTTCCATTGCGCGGCCTGTTCCTGTGCCTTTTGATCCTTCTGGCGTTCAAGGGTTTTCTGTACGCCCATCTGGGTCCGACAGCCTACGCTGATCGCGTGGCATTGCTGGAAAGCGGCACCGTGGTCGAGAAGATGGGCGCCTATGCGATGAAGGCCGATCCGGTCACGTTGTGGGTGTCCGATCAGATTCGGCCCTTCCTGCGCTGAATCTCATCGGTGGTTCCGCTTCGCGTGACGGTTTTCGTACGTGTCTGGACATAGAAAAAGGCCGCTCCATTCAGAGCGGCCTTTTCCGATCTTGATCCGTAAAATCGACCTAGCGGGCGATGTAATCGATGTCGCCGCGGCAAAGCCCGATATCGTCCAACTCACGGTCGGTGAGCTTGTCGAGGGCCTTGCGGGTCACGCGGGCGTCATTCCAATCAACGAAGGCGTTGATCGTGGATGCAAAGATACCGCCGATACGGGAGCCATACATCGGGCGGGTTGTGTCGATCGTGGTCATTTCAGTGGTCCTTGAAGCGGTGTTTCGGGGCTGCGCCTGGAAGCGTCTTGATCGGCAGTTAGTCTCGACATCCGGCGCGGACAAGCATCACTTTTGCATGGCAACCATGCACGCATTGCATGTCAGAGTGCGATGGTTAACCGATTACCAAAGCTACGAAAAAAGCCATACCTAAATGTCGCTTTGAAGCTGCGGAATGGCGATTTCAGACCGGTTGAGCCGGCTTTGTGGCAAGATCGCGGCAAACGCCTATGACGCAGCAAAGGCTGGCGGATGTTCGCCTTTCGTGCTAATCGACAAATAAGCAACAAAGAGCAGGGCTGTTTCATGCGCGTAATCGGGATCGATCCCGGTCTTCGGACCCTCGGTTGGGGTCTGATCGATGTCGAGGGCTCGCGAGTCGCGCATGTCGCCAATGGAATCTGCCGCTCGGTCGGGGAAGATCTTGCCCTACGCCTGCTGAGTTTGCACCAGCAACTGACCGCGATCTTTGTGCAATACCGCCCGGACAGGGCGGCAGTAGAGCAGACCTTTGTCAACAAGGACGGCGCCGGGACGCTGAAACTGGGCCAGGCCCGTGGCATTGCGATGCTGGTGCCGGCGCAGGCGGGCATACCGGTCGGGGAATACGCGCCTAACGCGGTCAAGAAAGCGGTCGTCGGGGTCGGCCATGCCGACAAGAGGCAAATCGGCCACATGGTGCGGTTGCAATTGCCGGGGGTCGAGATCGCGGGCCCGGATGCGGCGGACGCGCTTGCCATCGCGATTTGCCATTCGCATCACACGCAATCCGCCGGTCGTTTGCAGGCTGCGCTGAAAAAGGCAAGCGCATGATCGGCAAGATCGCAGGGCGGGTTGACTATCGCGGCAGCGACCACGTGCTGATCGACGTGAAAGGCGTGGGTTACATCATTCATGTATCCGACCGAACGCTGGCCGCGCTGCCAGCTTTGGGAGAGGTGGCCGCGCTTTATACCGACCTGCTGGTGCGTGAGGATTTGCTGCAACTTTTCGGCTTTACAACGCTGGTCGAGAAGGAATGGCACCGGCTTTTGATGAGCGTTCAAGGCATCGGTGCGAAGGCGTCGATGGCGATTCTAGGCACGCTTGGCGCAGATGGCGTGTCGCGTGCGATTGCCATGGGCGACTGGAACGCAGTCAAGGCGGCACCCGGCGTTGGCCCGAAAATCGCGCAAAGGGTCGTCAATGAGCTTAAGGAAAAGGCTCCCGCCGTAATGGCGATGGGCAGTGCTCTCGAGGCACGGATGGATGAGCGATCGGCCTCCGCAAGTGATGTGATCGAACCCGTGGCGCGAGTGGCCGCAGCGGCAAATTCCTCGGCGCAGTCCGAGGCCTTGTCGGCGCTTCAAAACCTTGGATATGGCCCGGGGGACGCGGCGCGCGCAGTCGCAGAGGCCGCAACCGCGACCCCCGAGGCCGAAACCCCGGCTCTGATCCGTACCGCGTTGAGACTGTTGGCGCCGAAAGGGTGAGGATATGAGCGAGCCGGATCCGACTCTTCGCCCCTTTCCGCAGCCCGAGGACGGCGACCGCGCTTTGCGTCCACAGGTACTGGACGAGTTCATTGGCCAGCAGGAGCTTCGGGCGAACCTCAAGGTGTTCATCGAATCCGCCCGCCGCCGTGGCGAGGCCATGGATCATACACTGTTTCATGGCCCACCAGGATTGGGCAAAACAACCCTTGCGCAGATCATGGCGCGCGAACTTGGCGTCAACTTCCGCATGACGTCTGGGCCGGTGCTGGTGAAGGCGGGTGATCTGGCCGCGATCCTGACAAATCTGGAAGCCCGCGACGTCTTGTTCATCGACGAGATTCACCGGTTGAACCCCGCCGTGGAGGAAGTGCTTTACCCGGCGCTGGAAGATTTCGAGCTTGACCTGGTGATCGGCGAGGGCCCCGCCGCGCGGACGGTTCGGATCGAATTGCAGCCGTTCACGCTGGTCGGGGCGACGACCCGGCTGGGGTTGCTGACCACCCCGTTGCGGGATCGCTTCGGTATCCCGTCGAGGCTGTTGTTCTACACGGTCGACGAACTGCACGAAATCGTCAGCCGTGGGGCACGACTTCTGGGGATTCCGGCAGAACCGGATGGCGCGATGGAAATCGCCAAGCGCGCCCGCGGGACGCCCCGGATCGCGGGTCGCCTGTTGCGGCGTGTGGTGGATTTTGCCGTGGTCGAGGGCGATGGCCGTCTGACCCGCTCCATTGCTGACAGTGCCCTGACCCGGCTGGGTGTCGATCACTTGGGACTGGACGGGGCGGATCGGCGCTATCTCGGTCTGATTGCGGAAAACTATGCTGGTGGCCCGGTCGGCATAGAAACGATGTCCGCGGCCTTGTCTGAAAGCCGGGATTCCCTTGAGGAGGTGATCGAGCCGTTTCTGTTGCAGCAGGGCCTGATTCAGCGAACCCCGCGCGGCCGGATGCTGGCGCCGAAGGCCTGGACGCATCTGGGATTGGCGGCCCCGAAGGGTCCGGGTCAATCGGACTTGTTCGCCAAGTAGGGCCGTTGGTGGCGCGAACGTGCTGAATCCGTTAGATCCTTCGGACATTCGTATTGACCAGAAGTGAGAGGCAAAAGTGACGCCAGACGAGGTTCAGGCCCTTTTTACCCGCGGCGACGGCAGCTATCACTTTGCCCGTTGGGGAAGGCCGATCGTCCCAGTCGTCTTCGGGGTGCAGGATGAAACACTCGGCATCGTGAAGGGCGCTGCCGAGGCGGTCGTTTCGGTCGCTGGTCATCAGATGGCCGAAACCGATCCGGAACTGGGCGCAAATCTTATGCTGTTCTTTGTCCGGAACTGGCGCGAACTGCCCGACGTTCCAAATCTGGACAGGCTGTTGCCCGGTCTGCCCGATCTCGTCGCTCGTCTGGAAGCCGCAGGAGCCAATCAGTACCGTCTTTTCCGGTTTGATGAACAGGGCGGCATAAAGGCCTGCTTTGTTTTCCTGAGAATGGATGCCGGGATGCAAGAGCAACCGGCCGACATTCTGGCACTTGCTCAGATGGTTTTGGCCATCCTGGCTTGGGGAGAGCGGGCGTTTGCAGGAATGTCGCCCCTCGCCCATTTGCCCGACGGTGGCACGACGATCCTGAAACCCGAGATTTCAGCCTTGATCCGAGCGGCCTACGATCCGTCGATGCCGGTGGCGGCCACCGACCCTTCGCATGCCTTGCGGCTCTTGGCGAGGATTGGGGGACAGCATGCGCCATGAATTCGCGTTGCGTGTCTACTATGAGGACACCGATCTTGCAGGCATTGTCTACTATGCCAATTATCTCAAGTTCATCGAGCGCGGAAGAACTGAATATGTGCGCTCGATCGGCATCGATCAAACGGCGCTGAAAGCGCAAGAAGGGGTGGTCTTTGCAGTTCGCCGCATCGAAGCCGACTATATCTTGCCCGCGAAGTTCGATGACGAACTGCAGGTTGTTACGACGACCCAGAAGTTGACGGCCGCCCGCGTCATTCTGAAACAAGAGGTCGTACGTTCCGGCGTGGTTTTGTTTTCGGCACTGGTCACGCTGGTGGCGCTGGACGGGGCCGGGCGACCAGCCCGAATGCCAGCGAATATTCGCCGACTTCTGCACTGAATTCACAATTTCGCACCGATGACGCGCTTGTGTTGGCTTTCCTCTTAAACATCCGTTAATTTACAGGCAATCAGAGCCGCCAGAAGGTGGTCTAAACAAGAGCAGGTTAAATGGAAACGGAAACCCTTGCGATGGCGCAGGAGATCGACTTCTCCTTCCTTGCGCTGTTTGTGCGTGCCAGCTTCACGGTCCAGCTGGTGATGATCTTGCTGATCGTCGCGTCGTTCTGGGCATGGGCGATCATCATTCAGAAACACATCAACTTCCGCCGGGCGCGCTCTGAGTCCACTGTGTTCGACCGGGCTTTCTGGTCTGGCGAACCGCTGGACGAGTTGTTCGACACTATCGGCGGACAACCCACCGGCGCGTCACAGAAGATCTTCTCGGCCGGAATGCTGGAATGGCGCCGCAGTCATCGCCAGGATGGCGGGCTGATCGCCGGGGCGCAGGCGCGAATCGACCGGTCGATGGATGTGGCGATCGCCAAGGAGTCCGAAGATCTGAACAAGGGCCTGTCGTTCCTTGCAACCGTAGGATCCACAGCCCCCTTCGTTGGTCTGTTCGGGACCGTCTGGGGCATCAAGACCGCGTTCGAGGAGATCGCGATCCAGCAGAACACCAACCTCGCAGTTGTCGCTCCAGGCATCGCCGAGGCACTTCTGGCCACGGGTCTTGGCCTGCTGGCCGCAATCCCGGCAGTGATCTTCTACAACAAGCTTTCATCGGACAGCGACCAGATCGTTTCGGGATACGAGGCGTTCGCCGACGAGTTCGCCACAATTCTCAGCCGCCAGTTGGACAGCTGAGATGGGTGGAGGCGTTTTGCAGAAATCCAGCGGCGGGCGGCGCGGACGGCGGCGGGGCAAAGCCCAGGCGATGTCCGAAATCAATATCACGCCGATGGTCGATGTGATGCTGGTGCTGCTGATCATCTTCATGGTCGCAGCGCCTCTTCTCACCGTCGGGGTTCCGGTCGAGCTGCCAAAGACGGCCGCCAGCGCAATGCCGACGGAACAGGAAGAGCCGCTGACGATCACCTTGACCGCGGATGGTATGATGCTGATCCAGACCACGGAAACAGCCAGCGAAGAGTTGATCCCGAAACTGCGCGCGATTGCAGCGGAGCGTTCGGACGACAAGGTGTTCCTGAGGGCGGACGGGGCCATACCATATGACCGTGTGATGCAGGTCATGGGTGCATTGAATGCCGGCGGCTTTCGCAATATCGGGTTGGTGACGGATACCGGCGGGCCGACGCTGGACGGGCGCGACGGGTAGATGCGGTGACGCCGAATACCGGCATATATGTCTCTGGCATCGGCCATGGGGTGATGATCCTGTGGGCGCTGATCGGCGGTTTCTTCCTGCGCGCCAATGACCCGTTGCCGCTGCAATCGACCGAAGTGTCGTTGCTGACCAGCGCGGAATTCGCGGCCCTGTCCGTGCCTGATGCCAGCCCGACCGTTCCAAGCGAAGCGCCCCAGGTCGTTGCCCCTGAACCGGGAGACTCCGAGCCCGAGGTCGCGCCGACGATCGAGGCCGCACCGGCAACCGTCGAGCCGGCGCCCGCTCCGGAACCCGAGGCTGAATCCGCGCCGGAACAGCCTCAGCCGGAACCGGCTCCGGTCGTGGAAGCCCCGGAAGAGGCGCCGATGCTGCCAGAGCCGCCGTCGGAACAGGCGTCCAACGCCGAGGCGACCAAGCCCGATGCCGAGCCGCAACCCGCATCCGCGCCCCGCGTGGCACCAGAAGCAGCCCCCGAGCCAGAGCCAGAGGCCGAAGTCAGCGAAACCGTGACGCCCGAGGTGACGCCTGATGCCGAAGCCGAGGTCGTGGCTGAAGAGAAACCTGCGACGGCGCCCGAGGAAGCGACAACAGAAATCGTGACCGAGGCCGATAAACCCTCTGCCCCCACTGCCTCCGTGCGGCCTAGAAGCCGACCGGCGCCGCCAGCGCGCGTGGCAGAAACACCCGTGGCCGAGGAGCCGGCGCGACCTCAATCGGACGCGGTGGTAGATGCAGTCGCTGCGGCACTTGCCGAGGCCGCGACAAGCACGGCACCCACGATCGCAGAGGCACCGGCCGCGCCTTCTGGCCCGCCGTTGACCGGAGGTGAAAAGGATGCGTTGCGCGTCGCGGTCCAGCAATGCTGGAATGTCGGCTCGCTGTCCACCGACGCACTGCGGACGACAGTGGTTGTCACAGTGAACATGACACGCGACGCAAGACCTGACTCGGGCAGTATCCGCATGCTGTCCTTCGAGGGCGGAAGCGCAGCCTCCGCCAGCCAAGCCTATGAAGCCGCCCGACGCGCGATCATCCGCTGCGGCGCAAGCGGCTACAATCTGCCCGTCGAGAAGTATGGACAGTGGCAAAACATTGAAATGACCTTTAATCCGGAGAGAATGAGGATCAAATGAGACTGATCAAAGCCATGACCCTCGCCGTGCTGTGCTTGGGCGCCGCATTTCCCGCCGTCGCGCAAGAGCGCAGCGGCCCGCTGCGGATTGAAATCACCGAGGGTGTGATCGAGCCCTTGCCCGTCGCGGTTCCGACCTTCATCGCCGAAAATCCGGCAGCGCAGGAATTTGCCGAGAGCATCACGCGCGTGATTGCCGCCGATCTGGCCGGAACCGGCCTGTTCCGGGAAATTCCCCGCGACGCGTTCATTTCGCAAGTCACCAGCTTTGACAGCACCATCCAGTATTCCGACTGGAAAGCGATCAACGCGCAGGCGGTCGTGACCGGCGCCGTCAGCGCGGCGGGCGATGGGCGGATCACGGTCAAGTTTCGGGCCTTCGACGTCTTTGCAGATGCCCCGCTTGGGGATGGTCTGCAATTTGGCGGGTCGTCGGCCAGCTGGCGGCGAATGGCGCACAAGGTGGCCGATGCGGTCTACAGCCGGATTACCGGTGAGGGTGGATATTTTGACAGCCGAGTGGTGTTTGTCTCGGAAAGCGGCCCGAAGGATGCCCGGCTGAAACGGCTCGGCGTCATGGATTACGACGGCGCGAATGTGCAGTACCTGACCGACAGCTCCTCGATTGTGCTGGCGCCGCGGTTTTCGCCGACCGGCGATCGGGTACTCTACACGAGTTACGAGACAGGCTCGCCTCGCGTTTTCGTGCTGGATGTCGGTACCGTTCAGCGCCGGGCGCTGGATGTCCCGGCGGAATCGATGACGTTTGCGCCGCGCTTCGGCCCGGATGGACAGACCGTCCTGTTTTCGTTGAGCGAAGGCGGAAACTCGGACCTCTATTCTATGAATGTGAATGGCGGAGGGCTCCAGCGCCTGACATCCGCCCCGTCTATCGAGACCGCGCCGGATTTTTCGCCGGATGGCAGCCGGATCGTTTTCGAAAGCGACAGAAGCGGCACGCAGCAGCTTTACGTCATGCCCGCCGGCGGCGGCGAACCGTCACGGATCAGCTTCGGGCAGGGCCGATACGGAACGCCGGTCTGGTCGCCGCGTGGCGATCTGATTGCCTTTACCAAGCAGAACAATGGCCGTTTTCACATCGGCGTCATGCGCACCGACGGTTCGGAAGAACGGTTGCTGACGGCGTCCTTTCTTGATGAGGGCCCGACCTGGGCGCCGAACGGCCGCGTGATCATGTTCACTCGCGGCACCCAGGGAGCGGGTGGGGAACCTGCGCTCTACTCGGTCGATATCTCGGGGCGGAACCTGCGGAGGGTGCCGACCGAAGGGCCCGCGAGCGATCCGGCATGGTCACCGCTCTTGAAATAGCAGTGCATTCCCAAATCCGCAGCGCAGTGTTAAACTGTCAGCAATCGAGCCAATAAGAGAATGGAAAACTCCACATGAAACTTCACTCCAAAGCAATCCTGTTGGTGCTGGCGCTTGGCCTTGCCGCCTGTACCAATCCCGGCCGGTTCGGCGCGGGCGGTGCCGGCGGTGCTGGCGGAAGCGGCATTGACGCCGCTGGTCTTGGCGGCGTGAACGATCCGTCATCGCCAGCCTACTTCCAGCAGTCAATCGGCGATCGCGTGTTGTTCGCAGTCGATCAGAGCTCACTGTCGGCCGACGCCACCCAAGTGCTGACGCAACAGGCTCGCTGGCTGGCCAACAACCCAGAATTCACCGCCTTGATCGAGGGCCATGCCGACGAGCAAGGAACCCGCGAATACAACCTTGCCCTTGGCGCGCGCCGGGCCAATTCAGTGATGGAATATCTGGTGTCGCAGGGTGTTTCTCCGGCCCGACTGAAGACCATCACCTACGGCAAGGAGCGGCCGCTGGCGATTTGTTCGGACGAGGCGTGCTACTCGCAAAACCGCAGGGCAGTGACGGTCATCGCGGCTAGCGGTCTAAGCTGATAGCGGGTGTAAGGATGCGCATTCCGGCTTTCTTCCTGGTAGTGGTGCTGGCCTTCGGGGCCAGCACGTCCGCGCGGACGCAGGACCAGACCCTTGCGGACATTCGTCAGGAACTGCAGTTTCTCTATGTCGACGTCGAACGCCTGAAGCGGGAACTGTCGACCACCGGTGCCGCCAATCCCAATACCGGCGGTTCGACGGTTCTTGATCGGATGAATTCGATCGAAGCGGAACTGGTGCGGTTGACCTCGAAAACCGAAGAACTGGAAAACCGAATCAACCAAGTGGTCACCGACGGCACCAACCGGATCGGCGACCTGGAATTCCGGCTTGTCGAGCTGGAAGGCGGTGATGTCAGCAAGCTGGGCGAGACGACCACGCTTGGCGGCGGCGCCATGCCTGCCACCAATTCAGGGACGGCGGTGATCACGCCGTCGACAGGTGCTGGCGGCGCCGAATTGGCTGTCGGCGAGCAGGCAGATTTCGATCGCGCGAAGGCGGCGCTTGATTCTGGTGACTTTCGCAGCGCCGCGGACCTCTTTGCGACCTTTACCCAGACCTATACCGGCGGCCCGCTGACCGGAGAGGCGCATTTCCTGCGGGGCGAGGCGCTGGCGGCGTTGGGCGATACCACCAATGCTGCGCGTGCGTACCTCGAAAGCTATTCGGGCTCGCCGGACGGCAATCGTGCGCCCGATGCATTGTTCAGGCTTGGTGCCAGCCTTGGGGCATTGGGACAGGTCAGCGACGCCTGCGTCACGCTTGCGCAGGTCGCCAACCTCTATCCGGGCACTGCGGCGGTGGGACAGGCGCAGGCAACCATGCAATCGCTGGGATGCATTTGAGCGACATCGAAGCTCGGCTGTCTGATGCTCTCGACAGCGCCCTTGGCGAAGAAACCTTCGACATCCTCGGCATCGCCGTCTCCGGCGGCAGCGACTCGCTCGGTCTGCTGCATTTGGCGGACCAGTGGTCAGAGCGCAGGGGTGTAAGGATAAAGGCGGTCACCATTGATCATGGCCTGCGCCCTGAATCCGCGGCAGAGGCGCGATCGGTCGCTGGGATCTGCAAATTGCTGGGGGTCGATCACGCAACCCAGAAATGGCAGGGCTGGGACAGTTCCGGCAATCTGCAAGATCAGGCCCGCCGGGCCCGCTATCGCCTGATGGCGGACTGGGCCTTGGCAGAGGGCATTGGGGCGATCGCCCTTGGCCATACGGCAGATGACCAGGCAGAAACCTTTCTGATGCGCCTGGCCCGGGAGGCGGGGGTTGATGGCCTGTCCGGCATGGCCATTCGCCGGCAGGCGCACGGAGTTGTCTGGCTTAGGCCGCTCTTGCAGGTCAGGCGCCAGCAATTGCGGGAGTACTTGACCAGCAAGGGTGTTTGCTGGACTGACGATCCGTCGAACGAAGATACGCGCTATGACCGCGTCAGGGCGCGGCATGCGCTTGCGGCCCTTGCGCCTCTCGGCATTGATGTGTCCGGCCTGTCGGCGGTTGCGGCCAACTTGCGAAGCGCACGCGGCGCATTGGAGCATCAAACCCGGATCGCCGCCGAATCTGTCGCCTTGGTGGAGGCCGGCGATGTCGTCTTCGATGGTTCGGGCTTTCTGTCGCAACCGGCCGAAATTTGCCGCCGTCTGCTGGTTCATGCGATCAAATGGGTGAGTTCGGCGGAATATGGTCCGAGGGGTTCAACGCTGTTGCAGGCGCATAGAGACTTGCTGGGCGGCAGCGAAAGCACGTTGCATGGTTGCAGATTGCTCAGGACGAAAGCCGGGTTTCGTGTCACCAGAGAGTGGCAGGCGGTCAAGGATCAGACAACCATGCCCGATGCCGTCTGGGACAGACGCTGGCGTCTTTCCGGACCGGAAAACAATGGCTTGGCCGTCCGCGCTCTGGGGGAAACGGGGCTGGCTTTCTGCCCCGATTGGCGTGATACCGGACTCCCGCGTGCCAGCCTGTTGGCAAGCCCCGCGGTCTGGCGCGGCGACGCGTTGATCGCTGCTCCGGTCGCAGGGAAGTCCAATGGCTGGACGGCCACGCTCATCCACCCGCCAAATCATTTCGCCATATCCGTCATATCGCATTGAACTGCCGGGATTGTTCCTTATTTTAAACAGGTGGACCGTACAAATCTGTGCAGTCAAAAGAATTTCGAGGAGATTTCCCTTGGGTAACGCGCGTAATATTGCCTTCTGGGTGGTGCTGTTCTTGCTGATACTGGCGCTGTTCAACCTGTTCAGCGGCGGCCAGTCGGCCATGTCGGCTCGCTCTATCAGTTACTCTGATTTCGTAGAGGCTGTCGACGCTGGCGATGTGACCAATGTTACGCTTGACGGCGAGAAGGTTATGTTCCGTGGGCGTGACGGTCAGGACTACGTGACCATCAAGCCGGAAGGCAGCGAGATTGCCGACCGCCTGATCGAACAGGGCGTTGCCGTGAACGCCAAGGCGCAGGAACAGTCCGGGTTCACCACGATCCTGATGACATTCCTGCCCTTCCTGCTGCTGATCGGCGTCTGGATTTACTTCATGAACCGGATGCAAGGCGGTGGCCGAGGCGGGGCCATGGGATTTGGCAAGTCGCGCGCCAAACTGCTGACCGAAAAGCATGGCAGGGTGACGTTCGACGACGTGGCTGGCATCGACGAGGCCAAGGAAGAGTTGGAAGAGATCGTCGAGTTCCTGCGTAATCCGCAAAAGTTCAGCCGCCTGGGAGGCAAGATTCCCAAAGGCGCGCTACTTGTCGGTCCTCCGGGGACCGGTAAGACCCTGCTGGCACGGGCAATCGCGGGCGAGGCCGGTGTGCCGTTCTTCACGATCTCGGGCTCTGACTTCGTCGAGATGTTCGTGGGTGTCGGCGCCAGTCGTGTGCGTGACATGTTCGAACAGGCCAAGAAGAACGCCCCCTGCATCGTCTTCATCGACGAGATCGACGCTGTCGGTCGCAGTCGTGGTGTCGGCTATGGCGGCGGAAATGATG
Organism: Brevirhabdus sp.; assembly: GCA_024637315.1. GTDB lineage: Bacteria > Pseudomonadota > Alphaproteobacteria > Rhodobacterales > Rhodobacteraceae > JAHEAO01. The sequence continues at coordinate 12,247 of JAGXFH010000069.1, read as the reverse complement.
AACGGGAGCAGACGTTGAACCAGCTTTTGGTCGAGATGGACGGCTTCGAGGCCAATGAGGGTATCATCATCGTTGCGGCGACCAACCGGCCCGACGTGCTGGACCCGGCTCTGCTGCGTCCCGGTCGCTTCGACCGTCAGGTTCAGGTGCCCAACCCCGACATCAAGGGGCGCGAGAAGATTCTCGGCGTCCATGCCCGAAAGGTGCCGCTTGGACCCAACGTGGACCTGCGCATCATCGCCCGCGGTACGCCCGGTTTCTCGGGCGCCGATCTGGCGAACCTCGTGAACGAGGCTGCACTGACCGCCGCCCGTATAGGCCGCAGATTCGTGACGATGGACGATTTCGAGAATGCCAAGGACAAGGTCATGATGGGCGCAGAGCGCCGCAGCATGGTCATGAGCGAAGATGAAAAGAAGCTGACCGCCTATCATGAGGCAGGCCACGCCATCGTCGGGCTGAATGTGCCGCAGCATGATCCGATCCACAAGGCGACCATCATTCCCCGCGGGCGCGCGCTTGGCTTGGTCCTGTCACTGCCTGAACGCGATCAATTGTCGGTGACGATGGTCAAGTACAAGTCGAAGATCGCGATGGCGATGGGTGGCAAGGTGGCCGAGGAACTGACCTTCGGACCCGAGAATGTCACATCCGGCGCTGCCTCGGACATCCAGCAGGTCAGCAAGATCGCCCGCGCGATGGTGACGCAGTTCGGCATGTCGGAAAAGCTTGGCAACATCGACTATGCCAATGAGCGGGAAAGTTATCTGGGCCCCTATGGCGGTGGCACAGGCCATGCGCAGTCGACGCAGAAGCTGATCGATGAAGAAGTTCAGAAGATCGTCGACGAAGGATATGAAACCGCAAAACGCATCCTGACCGAAAAGAAGGATGATCTGGAGCGGCTGGCCAAAGGTCTCTTGGAATACGAGACGCTGACCGGCAACGAGATCACCAAGGTCATTGCAGGTGAGCCGTTGAACCGTGGTGACGATGAGGATGACACGCCGGATCAGGGCGACGCCCCCTCCGTCACGGCGATCCCGAAGACCAAATCCAAGTCGAAATCAACCGACAGCGGAATGGAGCCGGAACCAACGGCCTGAGCGCCGGAGCGCTATACGGGAAGCCCGGAACCTGTTGAAGGTTTCGGGCTTTTCGTTTTCGACCGACAATCGAGCTGCTTGCAGAGCTGTCGCAGTTGCCAGGCGGCGGCGCAGTCGATCTGTGGTGCGAAGATGGTGCCGCAGAACCTGCGCTGCGAGAATGTTTGACAGGGCGAGGTGGCTGGTTGTCGAGCGACTGACCCGTGATGAGGTCGACCGGTTCATCGACAAAGATGGCAGGACGCTGGCGCGCCTTTATCCGCTGCAGACCAACGGCGGCGTAATCTTGACCGGCGAGGGGCGATCACGATCTGCTTGAAGCCCGGTTCAAGTTGCGACACTGTGACCGCAGCACAGTCAACGGATCGTCATGCCCGCGCTCTTGCCCACGAAATTCACTGGACGGATCAGGTGGTTGGGGCGCGTCCGTGATCGGGATGACAGCCTGAAATCGAGTACCCTGGACGAAGCCTATGCCAGCTTTGCGGGGTTCGAGGGCGAGGCGCATGCCGGCCTGACACGTCCCTCCGACAGCCGCGTTCTGTCGCAATACCCGCGCGATACCGAAATCCGCAACGTTCGCCAGTTCTCGATCGTCAGCGCCGAGGATCTTCTTGCCATCGCACAGGACATGGGCTTGCAGCAGATCCTTCCGGACTGGCTGGGCGCTTCGATCGTTGTCGAGGGGATCCCGGATTTGACGCAAGTGCCACCCTCGTCGCGGTTACAGACCGAAGTCGGAACGACGCTGGTGGTCGACATGGAAAACCGCCCCTGCAATCTGGTGGCGCGGGTCATCGAGGATGAGGCGGCAGGGTTCGGCAAGACGTTCAAGACCGCTGCCAAAGGCAGGCGCGGCGTGACCGCTTGGGTCGAGCGTGAAGGCCCGCTTCGTGTCGGCGACACGTTTGTCTTGCACATCCCCGATCAGCCCGTCTGGCCGCATCTGGAAGAGGCCCGGCGCGGCACGTGATGCGCCTTGCAGCCCTAAAGAACATGAACGGCGGATCGGGCGCAGCATTCGACGGTTCCGGCTGGGGATATGTCGGAAATGCCACTGTGATTTCCATTTCACCGCTCTAGACACTGGGGAGGTGTCAAATATCGTTAACGCGGAAGAAGATGACCCACATATCCGATATCGAGTTCGGGCGGGAAGCGCCGAAACGCCCCCAGTACAGATTCTTGACTGACGCCAATCTGCGCGGCGCACCAATCGGGCTTTCGGTGCAGGTCCGGGACGGTCGTCTGAGCGCCGGTGCGGGCTTTGAGGTGGTGATCTGCGGTGAGATCAAGACGATACAGGGCTTGCCCCGGATGCCATCGGCAGAGGCAATCATGCTGAATGCCGGCGGCTAGATCGAAGGGCTGTTCCGGCAGGTCCGACCTGCAGACGCAGGTTGCTTTGCACCTCCTGGAACTGCGCAAACGGAAGAGGTTTAGATCTGCCGGATGCCTCCGGCGGGATAGTTTGGATCAACAGAAGGGTGCCTTGCATGAACGCCAAGATCATCGACGGGAAAGCTTTTGCGACAAAGGTGCGTCAGAAGGTTGCCGAACATGTTGCGCGGTTGACGGCGGATCACGACCTGGCGCCGGGATTGGCGGTGGTTCTGGTCGGCGCGGATCCGGCGAGCGAGGTCTATGTCCGGTCTAAGGGCAAGATGACGGTCGAAGTCGGAATGAAATCAGTCGAGCACAAGCTGGCCGCCGACACGTCCGAGGCGGACCTGCTGGCACTGATCGACCGGTTGAACCGGGACCAGACGATCCACGGCATCCTTGTGCAACTGCCGCTGCCCAATCATCTGAACGAAGATCTGGTGATCAACGCGATCGACCCGGCCAAGGATGTCGACGGGTTCCATATCTCGAATGTCGGTCTGCTGGCGACGGGACAGAAATCGATGGTGCCCTGCACGCCTCTGGGATGCCTGATGATGCTGCGCGATCATCACGGCAGTCTGTCGGGTCTCAACGCGGTTGTCGTCGGACGGTCGAACATCGTCGGCAAGCCGATGGCACAGCTCTTGCTGCGCGACAGCTGTACGGTGACCATCGCGCATAGCCGCACGAAAGAGATCGAAGCGCTTTGTCGCGGCGCCGACATTCTGGTCGCCGCAGTGGGCCGGCCCGAGATGATCACAGGTGACTGGGTGAAGCCCGGCGCGACGGTGATCGACGTGGGCATCAACCGGGTCGAGGGCGACGGCAAGAGCAAACTAGTGGGGGATGTGGAGTTTGACAGTGCCGCCAAGGTTGCCGGAGCGATCACCCCGGTCCCCGGCGGCGTCGGTCCGATGACCATCGCCTGCCTGCTCGCCAACACCCTGACCGCCGCCTGCCGCGCCAACGGACTGGACGAACCCGAGGGGTTGACCGCCTAGCGTTCGGGCCCGCTGCACCTCGACTGCATTCTGCCACCTGTGCAAGTGTCAAGCGCCGCCTGAGGGTTTCGGCGTCGGGTTCAGCCGACAGATCAGGTGATCGGGATCATCGTTCCCTGCAACAGCGCGACGGCGGTCTCTGCACCGTTCCGGATGGCCAGTACCTCGGCCCCGACAACGATCAGGCGGCGGCCGGACTTGATGACCCGGCCTTTCGCCACCAGCATGTCGCCTTCAGCCGGGGCCAGAAGGTTGATCTTCATCTCGACAGTCAACACCTCGGCCGCTTCCTCCATCAGCGAAAGTGCGGCATAGCCCGCTGCACTGTCGCCAAGCGCGAAGGTCAAGCCGGCATGGGCAAAGTCGTGCTGCTGGCGATGCCCAGGAAGAATCGGCGCGGTGATCGTGCTGCCCCCTGGTTCGATATGAACCATCTTGGCGCCAAAGGTCCGCATCAGGCTTTGTTGATCGAAACTGTTGCGAACCTTGTCAGCATAGCCATCAAAGCGGGCCTGGAATTTCATGTTGCACCTATGGCTGGAACAAGCACGGTACTTGCCCTTCAGCAGCAATGGTCAGCGAAAAGTCGCCTTGTTTCAAGCCGTTGTCGAGATTCCAAACCATCGACCCGACATGCCAGGCTGGAAAGATAAGCGATAAGAAAGGGTTAAAAAAGTAACGGCAGGGAAAAGTCATGCAGGGGTTCCGCGAGGATCTGACGGTCTGCCAGGCAGCGGTGCTGCCGGATCTGGACCACAAGCCGGTGAAGCGCTCCTCCGGTCAGTCTCGGACGACGATCGCTGCGCGAAGTCGCTTTTGCTTTGGTTGCCTTGACGGCGCGGCATCGGGATGCAGACCGGATTGGGGCCGGTCAGGATGGCCTTGGCATCAGGCCGCATGATCGCGCCTAAAATCTCTGACGTGCTTCGCAGACCGCCGGTATAGGTCCCATAGGCCGGCAGGATCAGGTGATGTTCGTCAAGAAGAAAGCAGGCCCGCGTGATGGTGCGACCGCGGGCATGAAGCGTGGCCTTGGGATGATAGTGGCCCGACACCTCTGCCGTTGCCTTGGGTTGCGCGATGTGGCGGAAGGCCAGCGCCTTGACACAAAGGTCTGCCAGATAGGTGCCGCCAAGTTGGGTCGGTCCGGCATCGTGATTGCCCTCGATCCAGATCCAGCGGCGGCCTGCCTGCATCCGGGTGATCCAGAGCCGCGCCGATTCGACCAGTGTGTCGGCAGAGGCGAGATCGTCGAAGCTGTCGCCAAGGCAGATGACCGTGCGTGCCCCGGTGCGGTTGATATCTGCATCGAGCCTGTAAAGCGTATCCTCGACCTCGTAGGGCGGCAGCATCGGCCCGCCGCGGCGGGCCATCCGGTCGGATTTCCCCAGGTGCAGGTCCGAAACGATCAGAATGCCGCAGGCCGGCCACCAGAGAGCGCCGGATGGCAAGGCCGTCAGAGTGGTACCAGCGAAGGAAAACGTGTAGCCGTTCATTCTTTGTTCTTGCCGCCGTAAGGTTCCGATTGCAAGCTCTCATGAAAGCCCGGCCGAGGCCATCAGCGCTGCCGCCTCTTCGGCCAGCAGGCGTTCGGTGGCGGCGCCGTGAATTGGAACCTTGCTGACTTCCAGCAACAGCGGCGCGGCGAGCGGCGTGAGTCTGGTCAGGGTGACATGATCGACGCAACCGGACGTGCGGCGCAACATGTCCTCTATCCGGCCGAAATCGACAAGCCCCTTCATCGCTTCTTCGCGGGTGATTTGGAGCATCAGGTGATCCGGGTCATATTTCAGCAGCGTGTCGTAAAGAATATCCGACGAGAACGCAGCCTGACGGCCGGATTTCCTGCCCTGCGGACTCTTGCGGTCTATCAGGCCGGCGATGGTGGCCGAGGTTCGGAACGTGCGCTTCATCACCGCGTTGCCGCGCAGCCAGGTCTGGAATGCATCGCGCAGGGCGTCTGGTTGCAGCAATGGCGCGGGATCAATGACTGGATCGAGTCCCCAGATCAGCGTGGCGTAATCGGTGGCGACAAACCCCATCGGATGTAGGCCCATAGCCTCCATCCGTTGGGTGATCAGAAGGCCGAGCGTCTGCATCGCGTTGCGGCCCGCGAACCCGTAGATGCAGGTATGGGCGCTGCCATCATGCGGAAAGCTCTCCACCAGCAGGCGGTCGGGTTCGGGCAGCCGCGAGACCTCGCGTTGCAGGCTCAGCCACTCGGCGGTGTGGCGCGGCAGATCGGGCCAGCTGGACTGCTGGAATACCCGCAGGATGCGTTCGGATAGCTGGGTCGAGGTGGCGAATTTGGTGCCCATGAACGTGGCAAATCGCGGCTTGCGGCCGGGATCCTTGCTGACTTCGACAGTCATTTCGCGCAAGGTCTCGTAGCGCACGACCTGTCCCCCGATCACGAAGGTGTCGCCGGGGGTGAGGGTGGCGGCAAACGCTTCTTCGACCTCGCCGAGGGGCTGGCCGCCCCTGCGGTTCTTCAGCCGGACCTTCAGCGTGTCAGTCTCCTGGATCGTACCGATATTCATCCGGATCTTCTGTGCCAGACGCGGATCACGAAGTTGCCAAAGCCCGTCGGCGCGCTGCATCAGGCGTTGCCAACGGTCATAGGCTCGCAAAGCATAACCACCGGTGGCCACGAAGTTCAGGCAATCATCGAACCCGGCGCGGGTCAGCCCGGCATAAGCGCCGGCGGTGGTAACCTCGGCATGAAGATCATCGGCATCGAACGGGCCGGCAGCGGCGGAGATCATGATCTGCTGGCACAGCACGTCGCGCGGGCCGGGTCCACGCGGTTCACCGTCAAGGTCATGTTCCTTGACCGCTTGCAGGGCGGCGACGCATTCGACCACTTCGAAACGGTTGGCCGGAACCAGAAGCGCTTTTGACGGCGCATTGTAGCGGTGATTGGAGCGGCCGATCCGCTGCACCAGCCGTTTGACGTTCTTTGGCGCCCCGACCTGGATCACCAGATCGACGTCGCCCCAGTCTATGCCAAGATCGAGGCTTCCGGTGCAGACGATCGCGCGCAGCTCGCCGCGCACCATCGCGGCCTCGACACGCTGGCGCTGGGTGCGGTCGAGGCTGCCGTGATGGATGCCGATGGGCAAGTTGTCGGTGTTGGCATGCCAAAGGTTGTGAAAGAAGATCTCGGCTTGGGCGCGGGTATTGTGGAAGATCAGCGTCGTGCGATGCTTGCGGATCTCCTCCAGCACGGCAGGGATCGCGTATTTCGCACCGCCGCCCAGCCATGGCGGATCGTCCTCGGTTTCCAGCATCGCGATATCGGGATCAGGGCCGGGATCGGCATTCAGAATTGCGCATGGGTCGGGGTGACTGGCAAGATAACGTGCGATGGCCTGCGGATCCTCGACGGTCGCCGAAAGACCGACGCGGCGCAAGGTGGGGCAGAGCCTTTGCAATCGCGCCAGACCAAGCATCAGCTGATCGCCACGCTTGCTTTCGGCAAGGGCGTGGATCTCATCCACGACAACCCGTTGCAGACCCGCGAACATGCGCGGCGCGTCTTCGTAGCTGAGCAAGAGTGCGAGCGATTCCGGTGTGGTCAGCAGGATATGTGGTGGGTCGGCGCGTTGGCGCTTCTTCTGCGTCGCAGAAGTGTCTCCGGTGCGATCCTCGACCCGGATCGGCAGACCGATCTCGGTGATCGGCGTGGAAAGGTTGCGGCGAATGTCGGCGGCCAGTGCCTTGAGCGGCGAAATGTAGAGGGTATGAAGGCCGGGGGCGGGGTCTTCAGCCAATTCGATCAGGGTCGGCAGGAACCCAGCCAGGGTCTTGCCACCGCCCGTCGGCGCGATCAGCAGGTTCGCGGAGTTGTTCCGCATCGCGATCAGATCAAGCTGATGCGGATGTGGGGCCCACCCTTTTTCCGAAAACCAGTCATGAAACCGGCGGGGCAGGTCGCTCATGCGTTTCTGGAGGGTTTGGCGTCGCGGCGGCCTTTGATCAGCCTATTCCGGCCAATAAATGCCTTGAGACGCATCTTTAACTTTGGCTTGAGGGCCACTTCGCTCAGCCCAAACGACGCTGCACATCCGTCGAGCGGTTCGGTCTTGACGACACGGTGCCAATGTATGTCGCCCTGACGCGGCCCATCGTGATTTCCGTGGCCGCATCCCTTGGCGGCAAGCGGCTTGTCAACCGTCGCAAACACGAACAGCGAGGCCTGGCGTATATGTCGCCCCAACAAACGAACGAGGCTGTCGTGCTCGGCCTCTATCGGGTCAGTCGCGTTGACGACGCTGTCCAACAGCGCAGTCGGCACGACCTGGGCGGGTTTTGCCTCCATCATGGCCGCAAGGTCGAAACCTTCGGGACAGAACGCTTCGATGTGATGGTGCCGTGACGGCCCAAGGAAGATCCCGCATGTGCCACATGTGCGATTGTATTCCTTTACTTCAAAGGCGCCATTCAATTCGAGGCCGGCGCCACCTTTCCGCAAGGCAAGATGGTAACCTTTGGTCAGAATCCAGCCATCAGCGCCGGGCATCGGGGCATTGGCTCCGCTCAGATAGGCCGCAAGATCCCGGTCGAGGAAATCGTCCGCATCAGCAAGCACGACATGGTCCGCGCGCAAAACCTTCAGCGCAAATGCCGAACCGACCATATATTTCATACCCTTGTCGATCTGGACATGGTTGCGGATGGTCTGCAACGACTAGGACATGCGCATGCTCGCCCATTTCCGCGGCCGAGGGCCGGGACCTGGTGGCACGCCACGACAATTGAGCAGGATGCGCCACGTTGGGCGCCGATCGAGGTCGGCGTCAATCGCAAGACTTCCTCAACCGTGTCGTAGTTTTCGATCTTCGCGCCGCCGGGATTCCCCACAGGGATAGCGAAGCTGGTTCGCATGTGCGACCGATGGGCGGTCGGCTCTCTCTGGCAGGGCTTTGTGTTGGGAAACGGCTGGTCCGGCACATCACGACCCAGAAAACCGCACAGTTCCGACCAGCCCTCGCTGCCAAACAGGTCGATCTCCAACAACTGGTCGGGGTGGTCGGCGAAATGCGCGCGGACCGCATTGATATGGTCCTGATGGAGGCGCCGGAACCGGCCTTCGTTGAATACTCCGACGCCGTAGTGACCAAGCCGGACGCTTCGGTGGAACGCGTGATTCGGATTTGGGTTGGTTTCGAATTGCTGCTTCACGCTGGCCAGCCACGGCTCTGCGTCGCGATGGGTCAGGATGAACTTCGAGCCTGGATAGCGCTCGTCAAGTTCTCTGAAGTAAGTGCCGATAGGCAGATCCGTTGCGGCGTCCACATGGGCTAGATAATCGCGGCTGAAATCGCCGTCGACCCAGTCCTCCAGCCCCAGTTCGCGCATATGGCCAAAGGTTATCGTGCGATAACCCAGACGCTGCAGCGCCGCATAGAGCGAAGTTGTGCCGGTCTTGGAAAGACCGATGCCAAGGATCTTGCCTGCGGACGCCATGTTGACTTGCCCCGAAATATGTCGGGTCAGAACTACATGACGCCATCAGCACAAGTAAAGGGTGCGGCCGCGCAGGCAAAGCGTCAGTGAACGATGGTCTCTTCCTTGACGAACATGTTCGCCCAGGCGCGGTCGATCAACTCAGGGGTCATCTGGTAGGGGATGCCCTCGAACTCGCAGATCGCGATCATCTGATCGATCAGGAAGATCGGCTGATAGTTCGCGTAGACATTGTCGATGGTCGGGTACTTCTTCTTGATCAGATGGATGAGCGCCGGCTCGTTCAGCGGCATCTTGCGCTTTTTCGCGACCATGGCGAAGATCTTCAGGTAATCCTGCTGATGCGGACCGTCGATCTTGATCTTGAAGAAGATCCGGCGCAGGGCGGCCTTGTCGAAGATCTCGTTCGGATGGAAGTTGGTCGAGAAGATCACCAGCGTATCGAAAGGGGTTTCGAACTTCTCGCCCGATTGCAGGGCGAGGATATCTTTCGCTTCCTCCAGGGGCACGATCCAGCGGTTGATCAGCGCCTGCGGCGGTTCGGACTGACGGCCAAGGTCGTCGACGATGAAGACGCCGCCGGTCGATTTCAACTGCAACGGCGCCTGATAGGTGCGCGAGGTCGGGTTGTAGACCAGATCGAGCATGTCGAGCGTCAGTTCGCCGCCTGTGATCACCGTCGGGCGGTTGCACAGAACGTAGCGCCGATCATAGCGGTTCGAGGTGCGGCGCAGCGAATTGGGATCATCGACCAGATCTTCGGCGATGGTGTGGACGATCGGGTCGTAGACGGTGATGACCTGGCCGGAATATTCGATGGCGCGGGGCACGAAGATATTGTCGCCCAACGCGTCTCGGATCCCGTTCGAGATCGAGGATTTACCGTTGCCCGGCGGCCCGTACATCAGGATCGAACGGCCGGCACTTACCGCTGGCCCAAGATGGTCGAGCAGTTCGTTCGGCAGGATCAGATGGCCCATGGCGGTCACCAACTGCTGCCGCGTGACCTGAATTTTGCGGATCGACTGGCGCTTGACCTGCTCGGCATAGGCGGTCATCGGGATCGGCATCGCGCCGTAATATTCCGACTGCGACAGCGCATCGAGTGCGCGCGCCTTGCCGGCATCCGACAGTTGATAGCCCATCTCTCCACCCGAATTGGCATGCAGCGTGCCGGTGGCCTCGACCAGCTTCTGGCTACGGGCCTTGTCGACCAGTTCCTGCGTCACGTTGACAGGCAGGCACATCACGCGAGCCAGTTCGGTCACCTGATCGAGGTTCTGGCGGAACATGGTCTTCAGCAGGATGTCCCGCATCATCACCAACGTCAGACCGGTCTCCTCAAGCGAGCGGGGGGCGGGCGGGGCCAGAACGGCCGGATTATGCATGTTCATAGATCTACCTGTCTCTTCTCGTTGTTCTTGTTGCATTTCCACCGCCTGCGGTGAATTCGTCGTCAAAAACCCCGAACTGGTTTTGCGTCGCCCAATCAGACCCTGTAGCGTGTCCCAAAGATGTAAAAGGCCAGACATGAACAGACCCAATCCAACAATTTTGTTTGGCTTTTTTGTGGCGGTAATCGTTGCAATCTGTGGTGTCTCTCTGCTCAAGGGCGGGCTTTACATCGGCAAGCATGAGGGCGACACGCTGCACATGCTGCAGATCATTTTTCGGATGGCGGCGGGTGAGTGGCCACATCTGGATTTCATGACCCCGATCGGGGCACTGGCCGCCGCACCGGTGGTCTTCTTCGTGAAGCTTGGTTTTGGCGTAGGTATTGCCTTTATACTGGCACAAGCCCTTGTGGCTGTTGTGCTTTTGGGGCCGCTATGGTGGGCGGCGTGGTCACGGTTGCCGGGGTATCTGCCCTATCTCTTCGGGCTTTTCGTACTGGTCCAGACAACCGCCTTGGTGCATGGCGAGGCGCAGTCCAGCCTCTCGCTTTCGATGCATTACAACCGATGGGCCTGGGCGATCAGCTTTGTCGCGATCACGCTGGCGATCCTGCCCGCGCAAGGCACCCCCCGGCCGATTTCGGACGGCGTGATCATGGGGCTGGCGATGACGGCGCTGCTGATGCTGAAAGTCACCTATTTCGCGGCGTTCGCGCCGCCCGTGGCACTTGGGCTGGTGCTGCGCGGTTCAGCAAGGGCGCTGGTCGTGGCGCTGCTGACAGGCGCGGCGATGGCGGCGGTCATCACGCTGTCCGCGGGGGGCGGATTCTGGCTGGCCTATCTGGGTGATCTGCTGGCGGTTGCCGGGTCAGAGATACGCTCGGCGCCAAGCGCGGAACTGAACGTGGTGATCGCAGCGCCCGCCTATATCGGCGCGTCGCTGGTGCTGATCCTTGGGGTGGTGTGGTTGCGGCAGGCCGATCAGGGCGTGGGCGGGCTGATCCTGCTGCTGCTCGTGCCCGGCTTTTTCTACGTAACCTACCAGAATTTCGCCAATGATCCGCAATGGCTGCTGCTTCTTGGCGTCCTGCTGTTGGCGATGGTGCCGGCAGGCCCGGTCAGGAACGGCTTCGGCTGGGATATGCGAACGGCGCTGGTTCTCACGGCCACGGCGGCCCTGGCCTTGGCCGCGCCGTCATTCCTGAACCTCGCTTACAGCCCGTTCCGGCACTTTGCGGTTGACGTCAAGACCTACAGCCCGCTGCTGCCGAAATCAGGCGTTCATACCGACCTTCAGACCACAACGGTTCGGGCCACGCGTGTTATGGCCATGCTGCCGCTTGATCACCCCGGCGCGCCCTTCGCGCCTGCCGTTTCACCCGCCGAGCCGGATGAACCGGTGACCTTTCGCGGCGAAACCCTGACGGAATGCGAGATCAGTCTGGGCCTGCCGGCCTACTTCGACACCATCGTCAGCGATCTGGACAGGGCGGGACTGGCGCAAGGCAAACGGTTGCTGGCCGCGGACCTGTTCTCAAGCCACTGGCTGTTCGGGCCACTGGAACCGCTGCAGGGCGGCGCGCCGTGGTATTACGGCGGGTTGCCCGGTTTTGACAGTGCCGACTACCTGCTGGTGCCCCTTTGCCCGATCATCCCGCAGGTACGCCGGATGATTTTGGAGGCGATCGAGGCGGCGGATGTACCGCTAGACGAAATCCGCCGGACGCCACTTTATATCCTGTACGAGAAGAGCTAGAGCATCGTCCATTTAATCTGCAACGTATCCGGCAGCCTTGAAAAAGTTGCGACACTCCTCGGGCGGGAAGAGTTCACAGGTTTTTGCGACCGACTGGAATAGTGCATCGAAGGTTCGGGCTTTGAGCCGTCGCAG
>JAGXFH010000068.1 GCA_024637315.1 Brevirhabdus sp. | reverse complement strand
TCCTTCATGGCAACCTCCTGTCTGACGGTGGGAAAGACCCCAATCGTCAGCCCAGAAGGGCCTGCCACAAAGAAAAACCATGAAATGTGTGCCGACGTCGCGGTCAGGCGCCAATGCCGCGGAGCGGCTTAGTCCTTCCGCAGAGTACGCTTGCGGTGACGTCATAACTCGCTGTCGATCCAGTCCAGAATGACTTCCAAACCCTTCTCGAAGAAGGCTTCGTGGTTTTCGTCGCCAAAATGCGCACCGATGCCCATGATCTCAGGGAATTCCTTTGCCGCTGTTTCCATCGGCACAGGCTCCGCGGCTCCTGACCCCTTGCGATAGCCCATGGCCTCATCGATGCCCGCGCCGGTCAGGTAATAGCTGAGCACTCGAAACAGCACCGCCTTACGGTCGTATCCGACGCGATCACTTTCGAGCAGGCCCACGACCTGATCAAGCCAGGCGAGGCCCTCGCGATGGTTCAGGCGGTGGGTCACGAGCATGGGCGAAAAGCCGGGATGCCTCAGGATGGTTGCGCGATAGCGACGGGCAAGCTCCGCCATCCGGTCGCGGGGCGAAGCGCCCGGTTCCGGGATCGGCGTCTCGGCGAGGCACGTGCTGACCAGGGCGTCGATGAGATGCTGCTTGGACGGAAAGTAGTGATAGAGGCTCATCGCCTCACAGCTCAGCCGCCGGCCCAAGGCACGGAAGCTCAGGGCGTCGACACCCTCTTCATCCGCCAGCGTCATGGCTTCTGCGACGATGAGCTCTTGGCTCAGTTGCTGGCGTTTGCGAGGGGACTTTCGGGGAGGCATCAAGATGGCCTAACCGGTCAGAAGGGCAGGAACAACCCTGCCCCTCTGCCGACAGTTCGTTAATTGCCGCCTAGTTCCGCTTGGAACGTGTCGAAATCGGTTTGGGTCCCGTGAAAGATCGTGGACCACGCCCGAGTCATGGCAGCAATGGCGACGGCCTCGGCAATTTCCTGATCCGTGGCACCTGCCGTCTTTGCAGAGCCGGTGTCCTGCCAAATGCAGTATTCGCAGGGGATTTGGGCAGAGACCGCCAGTGAGATCAACGCCTTGGTCTTGGGGTCGAGCGCGGTATCCGGATTGAACTGGAACTCCTTGGCGGTTTTCCACAGGCCGGGCAATGCGGCGTCGGCGATGCCGCCCACAAAAGTCGGCACACCGCCGAAGGCGGCGGTCATCTCGGCATGTACGTCGTCAACTTCCTCTGCGATTACGGGGGTCAGCAGGGCAGCGAAAATAATGGCTGAGGCTTGTATCGTGCGAAACATGTCGCTTCCTTTCATGTTAGAGAATCTTACAGTGTAAGGTGAGCATATCGGTAAACCTTACACTGTAAGAAATCAAGCTAAGATTTTCAGCGCCCGTCCGTCTTCGATTGCGGATCGATTTGTCCAACCGGACATTCGGGGAGAGCGCGGCATCTGCAGGTATGGGCTGATTTTGTTGAAAAACTCCGCAAGACGAAATTCGCCCCAGAATCTTGAAACATCATTCTCCAAAATCGCCCTTCAGAAAACGGTGTTTGCAGAAGGGTAAATCGGCGGGAGGATGTTCTCCAGACTTGGACTTCTGAGCTTGGCCACCGAGTTTTTCAACAAAATCGGCTCTATGCAGACCTTCGCTGCGGGGTGCACTACAGCCCACACACGGTCTTCAGTATTCTCGCAATCAGATCAGCCGCTCGATCTCCACCGCTTCCCTTGTCAACTCATTGAGAAACTGCGCTCTTCAATCCACTCCTGTGACCGCATGCCGTGCTTGTAGGCAGTGTGCCCCCAAATATCGAGACAGACAGTTGCTCCACGATGATCGGTTCTGGGCTTCCCTTGCGATCAACCGTGTATGAGCGGCCCCCGAATGCCTCCAACCAGAACGGGTGGTCTCCACCTCCGCTGTAGCGGTCCATCGACCCCAGCCAGCCGAACAATTCATCCCGCGACAAGAGCAATCCGCGCCAGATCGTCGCCAGAAGATTGGCAACGCTTTCTGTTGTGGCATCCGTAATCTGGACACGCTTGCGGACAGGTGGTTTGCCTGCATCCGCGCCGCTCGGCTTCTCCGGCACCTCATCGCCGTTACCAATTGAGGTTTTTGCGTCCGTCTTCCATTGGGCCAGGGTCAGGCGCGCAAGTTCGTCCTCGTGTTCCCACGCCTTCCGCTCCGCCGCGTATTCACGGGAAAACTCAGCGTCGATTTCTTTGATCGGGTCCAGGACTGCATCAAGGGCCGGGCTTTTTCCCGATGACGGATCGCCAACCAACATCCCCCAGATGATTGGCGGTTCTTTCCAGCCATTCCAAGGCGCGGCCCAACGGGCGTTGCCGATGATCGAGCTTGCGGTACTAAGCAGGGCCAGGGCGATATAGTTAACATGCGCGCTCTTTACCGAGGATGCAGACCTTAGTGTCTGACGTCAGCACCTGTGGGACAGATTTGAGGGTTTGAGCAACGGAGGATTTCTGGTTCATCGTAGCCTTTAGGGAGCGAAGATGAACAAGAAGCCCGGAACATCGAAGGACGCGGCTGACAAGCTGGTCAAGACCATCCGCCGCAAGACCCGCCAGAGCTACTCTGCGGAAGAGAAGATCCGCATTGTCTTGGCCGGTTTGCGTGGCGAGGAGAGCATCTCGGCGCTGTGTCGCCGCGAGGGCATCTCTGAGAGCCTGTATTACAGTTGGTCGAGGCGGCCAAGGTGGATTCAACCGGTCGTCGCAACACCCTGCCTCAGGATGTTGCGATGACCAGAAGAAGCCACTATACGCCTATCGGCGATGTTGCAGAAAACTCAGGCATGCCAGCCAAGACCATTCGCTATTGTGAGGGTAGCGGACTCGTAAAACCTCAACGGGCATCAATGGGTATTGCTTATTCAGCACAAAGGAACTTCACAAGTTAGCGGTTCTTGGCCGCGCGCGGAAACTTGATTTTACCTTAGAAGATTGCCGAACCTTGCTGGCGATGTATGAAGACGACGCGCGCGCGAGTGCCGATGTCAAACAGGTTGCCAGTAAGCACCTGGACAAGATCGGAAAAAAGATCGCCGCGCTGTAAGGGATGCGGGATACGCTGGTGAAACTGATCGAGGCGTGTGCCGGAGACCATCGACCAGAATGTCCAATACTTGAGGATCTTGGAAAACATTGATGTTCAAACCGATGAGAGAGATCCGTAGCGCAGCGGCAATCGACCTTCTGGCGAATAGTGTGAACGAGATCGCAGGTCGTACGTCCGAACGCGTCCTGGTTGCTGTTTCCGGCCCGCCGGCGTCGGGAAAGTCGACAATTGCCGCGGCACTGGCTGCAAGGCTGGTCGATGCCGGCCGTTCTGCGATCCTGATCCCGATGGATGGCTTTCACCTGGATAACAAGGTGCTTGTGCGGCGCGATCTGCTGAATCGCAAAGGTGCCCCCGAGACATTCGATGCTGCCGGTTTCGTGAACGCGATCAAACGGTTGCGGGACTGTCCGGATGTCGTTCTGCCAGAGTTTGATCGGCAGCGGGACATCTCGGTCGCCGGCGCTATTCTCGTGCATGCGCGCGATCACGTCGTGGTTGTCGAGGGCAACTACCTTTGTTTCAACGAAGATCCGTGGCGAGAGTTGCAGCCACTCTGGCATCTGACCGCATATATTGACTCGCCGCGTTCTGTGCTCGAAGCGAGATTGATCCAGAGATGGCTTGATCTCGGCCTGTCTCGTGGCGCCGCTGACCAGAAGGTTCACCACAACGATTTGCTCAATGCCGACCGGATCGCTGCCGCACGGTTCGACTGCGATCTGAACCTGCGAATTATGAACGACACCTGAGTTTTCGTTGAAAGGCGGTAATCAATGCGGGCTTTGGCAAACAGAATCTCGTTTGATCGACTGACATCCTGTCAGGCGGAACTGGGCGAGAGTCCGGTCTATGACGCTGCGGGCAATTGTGTTTGGTGGGTCGATATCACCGGCAAATTGTTGCTGCGGACAAATCTAGATGATCTGTCTACGCAATACTGGAAGACACCCGAGCAGATTGGTTTTGTTGTCGTCACCGATCAACAAAGTGTGGCCGTCGGCATGCAAACCGGACTATACGAGTTCAGGTCCGAAACCGGTAAATTCAGCCTTCTGGTTGCTCTGCCTGGCATCGGCATCCGGTTCAATGACGCGACGACGGATGCACATGGCTGCATCTGGGCCGGTACAATGGACATCGCCAACCGGCGACCGATCGGGGCGCTTGTGCGGATTGATCCGCTGCTGCAGATAACCACTGTGATAGAGGGACTGACGACGCCGAACGGGCTTGCGGTCGATGACGAGCGCGGCCGATTGTACCTGTCGGATTCAAGTGCCGGTGTCCAGAAGGTCTGGGTCATGGACATGCACACCGATACTGGCGAAGTCGGCCCACGCCGACTGTTTGTCGATATGGCCAATTTTTCTGGCCGACCCGACGGTGCCAATCTGGACACCGCGGGCAATTACTGGCTGGCAGCGGTTGACGGCGGCTTGATTCACGTGTTTTCGCCTGACGGCGACCATTTGGCTGGATTGACCTGCCCGTTTTCCAACCCGACGAAGCCGACTTTCGCCGGGCCAAGGCTGAACCTGCTATGCCTGACATCAAAGGGAGGCAAAGGCATCCAGGGTGCATTGGCGATTGCAGAGGTGCAGCCGGAAACTGGCCGGCCAAACCCGAAATTCAAGATCGCCGGACGGTAGGCAAGGCGTCGACGGCCCGCTTGCCCCGCCTTGATGTCCTGCTGGCCTGACGTGACCTTTGGATCAAAGGGGGGGCTTCAGGCTGGAACCAACGCTCCACGCCCGGCAACCACCTTGGCCGCGAGGGCGGCGCCCGCCGTGACGGCAGCCTCGATGGATTGGCCTGTGATGACGGCTGCAAGAAACCCGGCGTTGAACGAATCCCCCGCCGCTGTCGTGTCGACGATGCGATCTACAGGAACCACGGGAACAAGAGATTGCCTTCCCTTCACCATCGCCAGTGCCGGTTGCGCCGCGTTCTTGACGATGACCATCTCTGAGCGTTTGCCATATCGCGTTGCGGTGTCCATCGGGGTCGTGTCGCCAAAAAACAGAGCCTCGTCCTCGAATGATGGCATCACGATGTCACTGATCTCAGCCGCGCGGCTGGTCCACGCACACATCGCGTGATTGTCAGACCAAAGCCGGGGTCGAAGATTGGTGTCGAAAACGATCTTCGAACCGCTTGATCTGGCGAACAGCAGGGTTTCAAGGAAACCGGCGCGATCCTCTTCTGGCAGGATCGCCAATGTGATCCCGGAAAAGTAGAGATAGTCCTTGCCGACAAGGTGCGACCGCAATCGCGCAGGGTCGCTCGCCAATCCGCGGGCGGCTGACTGACTGCGCCAATAGCTGAAACTTCTTTCACCATCGACAAGCTGGATTAGATAGAGACCGACGCCCCGATCTGCGTCACGATGCACAGCGGATACGTCCAGCCCCGCCTGCTTCATGAATTCCAGCATGGCGTCAGATGTCGTGTCCAGACCGATGGCGGTTGCATACCCAACCTGATGTTCGGCCGTCAAACTCCGTCTGAGATACCAGGCCGTATTGAACGTATCGCCCGCGAACGCCATGGAAAAATGCCCGTCACCCGTCGGCGCGAATTCCACCATACACTCGCCGATGGCAAGAAAGCTGGTCATGACCAACATGCCCCTCTGGAATCTCTAGCAGACATTAGCCGGTTGACGATCGAGGAAAAGCCGAAAGTCCCAGGTTCTGATCCGGTCTGGCCTTTCAAGTGCATCGTTAACGAGGCTAAGCTGGCGACAATCAGCCCTGTAGCCGGAGCCATCGCATGTCCAATCCGATCATACTTCATCCGACCGATAATGTAGCCATTCTCACGGCGCGGACAGAAGCCGGGTCGAAGCCGTTGGGTAGCGGTGAGGCACTGCAAAAAAGCGTCTCGTCGGGTCACAAGATCGCGCGGACGACCATCCCAAGCGGTGAACCCGTTCTGAAGTTCGGCCAAATCATCGGCTATGCGACAGAGGATATTCCCGAGGGTTGTCATGTTCACACTCACAACTGTCAAATTGGCGCCCATGATCAGAACTACCGGATCGGAGTTGACCTGGCCAAGGCGCAAGCTGCCATTCCGAAGGTCGCCCCAGCGACGTTCAAAGGCTATCGTCGTGAGGGTGGGCAGGTGGGTACCCGCAACTACATCGCTGTCTGCGCCACCGTCAATTGCTCTGCCACGGTGATCCGACGTGCCGCAGAAGAGATCAACGGCTCTGGCATTTTGCAGGACTATCCCAATGTCGATGGAGTCGTTGCCTTTGCACATGGCACCGGGTGTGCGATGAACACTGAAGGACCGGGTTTCATGAACCTGCAAAGGGTTCTGTGGGGTCACGCCACGCATCCGAACGTTGGTGCCGCGATCTTCGTGGGGCTCGGATGTGAAGTGATGCAGATCGCAAGAATGAAACAAGTGTTCGACGAGGCCGGATCGGACAGATTTCACGGCCTGACAATTCAGGAAACTGGCGGCACATCCCGAACCGTCGCAGCGATCGTCGCGAAAGTCAGGGAGTTGTTGCCCCAGGTGAATGATGTTCGCCGAGAGGACATGCCGGCCTCGGCCCTGAAAGTTGCCTTGCAATGTGGCGGGTCTGACGGCTTCTCGGGTATCACCGCAAATCCTGCGCTCGGGGCCGCGTCAGATCTGCTGGTGGCACATGGCGGCACCGCGATTCTGGCCGAAACGCCGGAAATCTATGGCGCCGAGCAGTTGCTGCTACGACGTGCGGCAAGCCAGGAGGTTGCGGAAAAACTCATCGAACGAATTCGATGGTGGGAGGAATACACAAAGATGAATGGCAGTTCGATGGACAACAACCCATCGCCTGGGAACAAGGCGGGCGGTCTTACGACCATTCTCGAAAAGTCGCTCGGAGCGGCGGCAAAGGGCGGCACGACGCCGCTGACGGATGTGCTGTCATATGGTGAAATCTCAAAGAAACCGGGTTTCGCGTTCATGGATTCCCCCGGTTATGACCCCGCCTCGGTGACCGGCCAGATCGCCGCCGGCGCGCAGGTCGTCGTTTTCACCACCGGACGCGGGTCGGCGTTCGGATCGAAGCCTGCGCCGACCATCAAGGTCGCCACCAACGACGCCCTGTTTGCATCGATGACCGACGACATGGACATCAATTGCGGCGACATCGTCAGCAAGGGCGTGCCGATGAGGGACAAGGGACAGGAGATATTCGACATGATCCTGCGCGTCGCGTCCGGCGAGCAAACCAAAAGCGAGGCCTTGAACCTCGGCGACAATGAATTCGTGCCCTGGCAGATCGGCTGCGTGATGTAGCGCAGACGCTAGTAATCTCTCTCGAAGAAGATACCCAACCCGGTGTCACCGTCCGATCCGACGCTGCCCTTTGCAGTTATGTTCGGTGTAATGTCGAGGTTCAGATTGATCTCGCTTCGGCCTTCCGAATTAACCTCGATGTCAGTGTAGATATTTTCTGAAAGGTACTTTCCAACCCGCAATGCAGCCGCACCTTCGTCATCGGTCGTCACATCCAGATCGTCGAGATTGAACTGGTTTCGGATGCGGCCAATGATACCCTCACCGCCGCTGCCGGCCAGAGTTGCGACCGCTGAGGCAAGCTGAGCGGCCTGCAATGGGGAAATCGAGTTGATATCCCTGCCAAACAACAGGTTGGCCAGGATTTCATCATCTGGAAGATCTGGATCGGATTCAAATGTTATCGATGGTGCTTGCGGAGTTCCCTCCGTGATGATCCGGACGGTGGCATTGGTCGTTTCGGTGCTTGCGACCATGCGAAATGTGGGGTCAAAGGACCCCCGCAGTTGAAGCAGCGCTTCGCGCATCTCAAGTCGTTTGCCTAGAATGTCGAGCCTGCCGCGCACGAGGTTGAACTGACCGATCGGAATGACGTCCGTGGTGGTTCCGGTGATCCGAAGCGTCCCACCAAGTTCCGCATCAAGTCCACGGCCGCGAATAAAAATCCGGCTGGGTGCATCAATGACAATGTCGAGCCCGATTGAGCGCGCGGCACCGGCCCTCTGGCCGTCGCCGTTGGTCTCCTCAAGGCCCGCTCGCACTCGGGTTCGCATGACGGCCGAACTGTCATTGACATGCTTGATGTCGGGAACGCCTTGGGCGAAGGTTGTCGGCGCCAGCCGGATTTCCGTCTCTTCGAGTTCGATGCGCCCCTCCAGCCGAGCAGCGCCGAGCAGTTGGCCTCGAAGGGTCAGAGCGCCGTTCGCGGTCGTTGTGTAGGTCGGGGGATCCGCGAACTCTGCATTCACGAGGCCAATGCGCAGATCCGCGGCGTAGGACGGTGTCAGGCCCAGGCTGCCATCGACTGTAATGCGGCCGCCACTGCTAAAGCGGCCTGTCGCCGCAATATTCGCCACGCCTTGCGAAATGTTGGCACTGGCATCGATATTGCGGATTGCCGCGCGAAGGGTTGGGGCGGATATCCGAGCGTTCGAAGTCGAGATCGTGCCGGAAATCGCGCCGAGGGATGGGACGCCGCTCATCGCCAGATCGAAGCTGGCGGTTCCTTGGATATCGGTAGCCGGAGACAGAAAGGTGTTCGCCAGACCGATCGGGATGGATCCGGTCATGTCCAGATCCACAGCATCGAGTTCCGCCCTGATGATGCCTCTTGTTGCGATCGACGAGCCGCCGGGCCCAGATCCCGCGAGGTCTATGGTCCAGTCCGGGCCAGCTTGCTTGACAGTCCCCGACAGCTGCGCGGGTCCGCTGATGCCCTCGACCAGAGTTGCGACATCCGCCAGCGAAAGGCTTGCACGAAGGTCACTGGCATTTGTTCTTAGCATCCCGTCGATCTCAGCTGAAATCGCGGGCGTTTGCGCGGAGAATGTCTCGATGTGCAAACCTCCGGTATCGCGCCGTGCGTCGATCGCGAAGGATCCGTCGCCTTCGACCAGATCGAGGAACTTGTCGTTCCCAAGCCGAAGATTGATTGTGTTCCCTTCAACCTCGCCGTCGAAAGCACCACCAAGTGGTTGAAACCAGCCATCGACCCGGACTTCTGCAGCGCCAGCAAGAGGCCGGTTGGCAAAGGCTGAAAATCGTTCAAGCGAAGGGGCTGCGGCAGTCAGGTCTCCGGCAATCCGGAAGTTGGTGTCGAAACCGTCAATTGTTCCGGATCCGGAGACGCTGAGGTCACCGGCGACCAGATCAAGAAACCCGAGTCTCAGGGGGCCGCCTTCCTGCCAATCCAATGTCGCCGTTGCGGTCACTGTCTCGCCCAACGCCTCGGCCATGGCTCTGTCGGACAGTTCAATGCCAACAAGATCCGAATTGATTTTTGCCGTGATCCTTCTGGAGGCGGTAGCGCCGGACCCGACCCGTTGAATAAGCCCTTCCGCCCGTAACACACCATCGGCGATCGTGATCCCGTCCTGTTTCAGTCCGAGAAAATTGGCGTTAACCGACCATTTGTCGCTTTCGCCGGCCTTGAACGCCGCCGAGATCAAGGCAGAGGAAATGCGGGTTTCGGCGCCCGAGATCGGTAAGACGACGTCCGGTCCATCGACCGGGGCAATTGAGCCTATGACATTGAACGCTTCGGGCAACCCGTCTTCGGACAGCGTAAGAGTACCGGACAGCTCCATTGCCGCCGATTTCAGGTGGAACCTGTTAATCTCGAACCGCTTGTCTGGCAGAAGCGCACCAGAGACGTACAGTTCGGATCGGCCGTCAACAAACGCGCGATATTGCTCTGCCAGGAGGGGGGCGATATCGCCAAGCAGATCAATCTCGAATGCCTTGGTCGTGACTGCGTCGGGCGTGACCTCGCTCGTCAGTCGGACAGCGCCGGTGACACGTGGCGCGGCATTGGTGCTGAGCGCGATATTTGTGGTCAAATCCGATGTTGGTCCGGCACCCTCTACTGTCAGGCTTACTGAGGGCCTGTCTGGTATGTTCAGAGAATTGACAAGGATACCGTCCTCCGCTTCCTCGACATTCAAGCTAAGATCGAGCACCTCGGTCGCATTCGAGTATGCGGCCGCGAGGTTTAGCGCGCCGTTCTTGTCGTCGATGCGAACGATCGAGATATCCGCGCGACCTTCGCCGCTTACCAGTTCAACACTGCCATCAAGCGAGACGCTGGCCTCGTCGCCCAAGATTGCTTCGCCAAGTGTAACGCTTTCCACGGCAATCTTGCCAATCTGAATAGCCACCGGTAAATCGGGCAGCTTGAATTCGCTGGCTTCCGGACTGGGTTGGGCCGGTTCGGTATCCGGCCAGCGCACGAGTTCAATTGATCCCGCGGACAACTCTGTGACGTCAAGATTTCCGCGCAGCAATGCGCTGCGGTCCCAGTTTAGCGTGGCGTCTTCGAGAGTGATCCAGATGCCCTGGTCGTCGGCGATGGTGAGCTTCTCGAGCGAGGCGGTAGAGCTTAGCGCGCCCTTAAATCCCTCGATCCGGACCTCGCGGCCCGCGCCTGACAGATTGGTTTCCAGCCAATTGGTCAAGAACCCCTTGTCCTCGTCCGCCGCGCTGGTGTCCTGTGCCGGTGCCAAGTCAGGCATGAGGCAAAGAAGTGCGATAGTGAATACCAGTCTCAAAACGCTTGTCCAATTCCAACGTAGACTTGGATGCCGTCACCGGTATTGCCGCTGACGGGTGCTGCGACATCTAACCGAATGGGGCCAACTCCGGTCTCGTACCGTATGCCCAGACCCGCGCCGCTATGCCACTCGCCGTTCCGCCCCGGTGTCGACTCGGCGCCGATGAAACCGGCATCCGCAAAAACCACAACACTGGCGCGATCGAACACCTTGATGCGAGCCTCGCCCGAGAGGCCGAGAAAACTGCGACCCCCGACATTGACATTGCCGCCAAGGTCCACCGACAGCGACTGATAGGGTTGGCCCCGAACCGTTCCGCCGCCCCCCGAAAAGAACAGCAGGTCGGGCGGTGTGTTCCTAAGCCCGGAGCCGACAACCGATCCGATCTGCGCCCGTCCAGCCAGCGTGACCGCGGCGTCGTCACCGAACGAAAGATAGGCCCGGCCATCACCAAAAATACGCATGCCGGACGCACTGTCGTTCAAACCCAGGTAGGGGGCGATTTCTGCAGCGAGATAGTACCCTTTGGTCGGGTTCAGCGGCGTATCTCTTGAATCCACCCGTCCTTCGATTGGAAAGGACAGATGCGTGAACTCGCGGTCTCCAAGGTCGTCGGTCACGTCAGAGTAACGAAACCGAACACCTGCGCCATATTCGACGCGATCTGACAATCGGCGCATTATTCCGACTTCAACCGTGCCCTGACGGGAAGTGAATTCAGGCTCGTCCAGTTTTGCCAATTCGACATCAATGTTTAGCGTGTTCGCCGGTGCCGTCGTTCCTGGACGCGAAAAATGCGCGGCAATGCGTTGATCTATGCCGCTGGTGGAGCTTCCAAGCCCGCCAATGGATGCATCGAACCGCAGTCGCTCGGCGCCGCCCAGAATATTGCGGTGCATCCAGTAGGCAGACAGTGCGGCGCCTTCCAGCGAAGAGATCTCTGCGCCAAAACCGAAGCGCCGCGGCTTCTCCTCTACCAGTTGGGCGGCGATGTCCATCGCGCCGTCTGGGCCGATCGTCTCGCCCTCGGACAAGGCGACGGAACGGAACGTGCCAGTGGCGCGCAATCTATTTGCAGTACGTTCAAGATCCGTCGGAGAAAAAACGGCGCCTCTGCGAAGCCCCGCAATCTGCCGGATGCGCCGCTTGTCGACGTTTGGCGCACCTTCGATATCCAGCGATCCGAAGTAGACCAAGGGCCCCGGTTCAAGCGTGACCGAGGCGTCCAGTCGCTTTCGGGCGTGATCGGCGACCACGGATTGCGAACTCGGCTTTGCCTTGGCGTGACCAGCTTCCCGCCATGCACCTATTGCGCTTTCGACGGCCTCGACGATGACCGTTGATCGGGCCGGTTCTCCACGAGTGAACCCCTCTGGAAGATTTGTAACCTCCGCCAGTGGCGAGATTCCGATCCGGCCGAACTTGAACAGGTCGCCGGTTCTGACTCTCACGGAAACATTGTCGATCGATTTCGGGCTGAAAAATGGTGGCAGAGTCGCTGCCTCTTGGCCGTCTATCAGGATGCTGATCGTGCCGGAGTAATAGCCATTTCGGTACAATATACCCAGCAACTGTTGATAATCGGCGCGCGCACCGGCAAGGATTTCCTGAGAATTCCTGACTTCGTTGTTTTGAGCCGTCGTTAAAAGAGAACCGTTTTGAAGAGCGTCGTTGAGCGCGTCATCGCCGTCCGAACGAAACTGCAGTTCGAACCCGACGGACGTCAGCGGCACGATCACCAATGCGACCGAAAAAATAATGATTCTAAGAACTTCTCTGGTCCCGCCCAACTTCACCAACCACCCGTTGACCTGACCGCGCAGAGTTACTGTCCGGTCAGACTATCCGATCAGACTTACATCTCTGCCGTCGAACTACAAACGGAAGAATGACGATAAAGTTCCGGTTCCGTCATTGTGATGATGCGCTAACCGCCGTCATCGTCAGGCTTGTATGCGGCCTCCCAACCTCGGTCTCTCCAAGGGCCCGGCGGACTTTTTTGAGACCTAAAAATCAGACCTCTCTATCGAAAATCGTCTGGCGATAAAGAAAATGGCGCGATACTGGATCGCGCCATTTCAGCGTGTCCGAAGACAGTTACGCCAGCGAGAGGTTCACGGCGCTTTCGCGCCCGTCACGACCGGCTTCGAT